>NZ_JBODRZ010000003.1:649082-1298165 GCF_050632895.1 Leifsonia sp. L25
ACCGCCCCAGTCACCGGCCTTGCTGTCGCCGGCCGACCACTGCGGCATCGGGGCCACGGCCCACTTGCCCGCGGTGTTCGGAGCACCGGTCTCCAGCGTGGACGCACCCCAGACCGCGGACACCCAGGTCCACTGCTGGCCGTCGTCGAACGACTTGTTCCAGTCGTCGGAGAACGAGGCGAGCTTCGACACTTCTCCGGCGTCGATCAGCTTCTGCCAGTAGTTCGCGACCTGCGTCGACTTGTCGTCGGTGAGGTTGACGTTCCACGTGCTGCCGTCGTTCTTGAACCACTGACCGCCGGCCTGCCACACCATGCCCGCGAACCAGTTGACGTCCGTCTTCGGGAAGTTGGTGATGTACGCGCCCTTCGCCTTGATCAGAGCCGCGTCCTTGGCGTACTCGTCCCAGGTCGTCGGGACCGGGATGCCCGCCGCCTGGAAGAGGTCCTTGCGGTAGAAGAGGGCGATCGGGCCGGTGTCCTGCGGAACGGCGTAGACGGCGTTGTTCTCGCCGAAGGTCACCTGGTTCCAGGTCCAGTCGACGAACTTGCTCTGGGCGCCGCTCACCGGCTGGCAGGCGGCGATGTTCGTGAGGCCGTCCTGGACGCGGAAGTTCGGCAGCGCGTCGTACTCGATCTGGCCGAGGTCGGGTGCGTTGCCCGCCTTGATCTGGTTGAAGAAGTTCTGGTAGGTGCCGGAGTTGCCGTTCGGCCCGGTCTGGAACTTGACCTGGATGTTCGGGTTCTTGCTGTTCCAGAGGTCGACGACCTTGTCCATTCCGGGAACCCACGTGGTGAAGGTCAGGTCGACCTTGCCGGAGGAGGGCTTGCAGTCGCCCGAGGCGGCAGTGCTCGTGCTGCTGGCGCCCTGGCCGGAGCAGGCCGTCAGCGCGAGCGCGGCGGTCAGGCCGACGGCGGCGGCGACCATCCTGGTGCGTGCTTTCATCATGTGTCCTTTTGTGATTGTGAACGGGTGGTTACTTGACGCTTCCCGCGGCCAGTCCGCCGGACCAGAACCTCTGCAGGCTCAGGAACGCGATGATGAGCGGGATGATCGACACGAAGGCCCCGACGATCACCAGTGATCGCAGTTCCGGGGCCTGGCCGATCGAGCTGTTCCAGGCGTACAGGCCGAGCGTGACCGGGAACAGGGTCTGGTCCCGCAGCATGATCAGCGGCAGGAAGAAGTTGTTCCAGATCGCGACGAACTGGAACAGGAACATGGTCACCAGCGCGGGCGACATCAGCCGAACCGAGACGGTGAAGAAGGTGCGCACCTCGCCGGAGCCGTCCAGGCGAGCGGCCTCCAGCAGTTCGTCCGGCACGCTGGCGGCCGCGAAGATCCGCGCCAGGTAGACCCCGAACGGGCTCACGATGCTCGGGAGGAAGACCGACCAGTAGGTGTTGGTGAGCTGCACCTGGGAGAAGATCAGGAACAGCGGCAGCGCGAGCGCGGTCGCGGGCACGAGCACACCCGCCAGCACCACGTTGAACAGCACCTCGCGGCCGCGGAACCGGTACTTGGCCAGCGCGTAGCCGCACATCCCGGCGACCAGAGTGCCCAGGAAGGCGCCGACGCCGGCGTAGAGGATGCTGTTGACCACCCAGTGCACGTAGACGCCCGAGTCGTACGTGAAGAGGGTGCCGATGTTGCCGATCAGGGTCGAGAAGCCGTTCGGTGTGAACCAGAGCGCGGCGGTGGTGGTGAACTCCCCGCGGGTCTTGGTGGACGAGACCAGCAGCCACCAGATCGGGATCAGGAAGTAGAAGGTGAACACGGCCATCACGAGCATGGCGCCGATGCGCGAGACCGGGTTCTCTCGGCCGGCCCCGCGGGGAGCGGCGTCGCCGCGCTTGATGCGGCGGGTCGCCGCGGTGATGGTGGTCATGCGAACGCCCTCCGTTGGGTGAGCTTGAGGAACACGAACGAGAGCACGAAGGTGAACAGCGCCAGCACCACCGACATCGCGGCCGCCAGGCTGTAGTTCGGGATCGACGCCGTCGTGTAGACCGCGAGGTTCGGCGTGTAGGTGCTGTTGATCGCCGTGCTGAAGCTGCGCAGGGTCTGGGGTTCGGCCAGGAGCTGCAGCGTCCCGATGATCGAGAACACGGCGGTGAGGATGATCGCCGGCATCACCAGCGGGATCTTGATGCGGACGGCGACCTGCCAGTTGTTCGCGCCGTCCAGCTTCGCGGCCTCGTAGATCTCCTGCGGGATCGCCAGGAGCGACGAGTAGATGATCAGCATGTTGTAGCCGACGTAGACCCAGGTGACGATGTTCGCGATCGACCAGAGCACCAGGCCGGAGCCCAGGAAGTCCACGTTCTTGGTCAGATCGCTGAACGGGGACAGCGACGGCGAGTACAGGAAGCCCCACATGATCGCGGCGATCACGCCAGGGACGGCGTACGGGGCGAAGAACGCCAGCCGGAAGAACTTCTTGCCGCGCAGCAGCGGGGAGTCCAGCAGCAGCGCGAACACCAGCGCCAGCAGCAGCATCACCGGCACCTGCACGACCCCGAACACGAGGACGCGCCCCACCGAGGTCCAGAACGCGCTGTCCTGGAAGACCTGCACGTACTGGGTGAAGCCGCCGAAGACCTGCGTGGCCGGCCCGAACGTGCCCTGCCGCTGCACCGTCAGCAGCGATTCGTAGATCGCGTAGCCGATCGGCACGGCGTAGAAGAGGGCGTAGAGGAGCCCGAACGGGGCCACGAAGATCAGCACGGCCCGCCACAGGCTCCGTCCGCGCCGGCGGGAGGGTCGGGACCGTGCAGCTTGCGGGCTCGCGGTCCCGGTCGTCGGGGGTGACATCGTCGTCATCGGCTGTCCTTTCTCAGTTCTCGCGTCTCGTCTTCACGACACGCACCGCTCCAGGCGGCAGCTCCATCCCGTCGACGGCGGCGCCGGTCAGCAGCTCCAGCCCCGCGGCGCCGACCGTGCGGGCCGCGTCGGTGTGGTTGATGTAGAAGCGGTAGTCGGCGTCGGGTCCCCGACGGAGCACGGACTCCACGCCGTCGGCGTGGTCCGCGGGGATGGCGACCCCGGCCTCCTGTGCGGCCCTGACGAGCAGGCCGCTCAGGTGCGGCCGATCGACAGCGGTTCCGACGTACCAGGCGGAGCCTCGGCCGAAGGCGTTCCGGGTGACCGCGGGCGACCCGGGGAGCGGGCCGTCCTCGAACGCGACGAGCACCTCCGCGGTGCCCGGCACGATGTTCTCGCTCCACATGGTTCCGGTGGCCCCGTCGTCCAGGGCCACGCTGCCACCCGCGGCGAGCGGGAAGAACTCGTCGACGTGGAGGCCGAGGAGTGTCGTGAAGGCGCCGGGGTAGCCGCCGAGCCGCACGCGGTCGTCCTCGTCGACGATGCCGGAGAAGAAGGTGATGACGGCGGTCCCGCCGTCGGCCACGAAGTCGGTCACGGCCTTCGCCTCCGCGTCGCGGACGAGATACAGCGACGGCACGACGACCAGGCGGTACCCGGACAGATCGGCTCCCGGCTTCACGACGTCGACGGTGATGCCGGCCTCCCAGAGCGCGCGGTACATCGCGTGCGTCTGCTCCAGGTAGCGCAGCTCCTCCGACGGGTGCGAGTCGAGGTCGGTGGCCCACCACGCCTCCCAGCTGAAGATGAGCGCAGCCTCGGCCACCACGCGTGTGCCGGCCAGCTCGCGGACGGACCCGAGCGCCCGGCTCAGCTCCAGCACCTCCTGCCACTTCCGGCTGTCGGTGCCGGCGTGCGGCAGCAGCGCGGAATGGAACTTCTCGGTGCCCTGCGCCGACGCGCGCCACTGGAAGAAGCAGACGCCGTCCGCGCCGCGGGCGACGGGCGAAGGTGTTCCGCATCAGCTCGCCGGGCGTCTTGGCGATGTTGCGCGGCTGCCAGTTGACGGCGCCGGTCGCCTGCTCCATGAGCAGCCACGGACCGCCCTCGGCGAGCCCCCGGGTCGTGTCGGCCGCGAACGAGAGCTCCTGGTGCGGGTCCGGGAGCCGATGGTCGAGGTAGTGGTCGTTGGCGATCACGTCCATGTGCGGCGCCCACTGCCAATAGTCCTGGGTGCGGATGTGGGCGGTCACCATGAAGTTCGTGGTCACAGGCACCGTGGTGAGCCGGCGCAGGACGCGCTCTTCCACCCGGTAGCACTCCAGCACCTCGTCGGAGCTGAACCGCGCGAAGTCGAGCGCCTGCGTGGGGTTGCCGGCGGAGAGGGTGCGCCGCGGCGGGAGGACCTCCTCCCAGGCGCCGTAGCGCTGGCTCCAGAAGGCCGTCCCCCACGCTGCGTTGAGCCCGTCGAGCGTTTCGTACCTGGCGCGGAGCCAGTCGCGGAACGCGCCAGCGGAGACGTCGCAGTAGCAGTGCGCGTTGTGGCAGCCGAGCTCGTTGGAGACGTGCCAGAGCTGCACGGCGGGGTGGGAGCCGTAGCGGGTGGCGACCTCCGTGGCGAGGCGCTCGGCCGCGGCGCGGAACACCGGGGAGCTCGGGCAGTACGCCTGCCGGCCGCCGGGCCACGCGCGGATTCCATCGGCATCGACCGGCAGGATCTCCGGGTGCCGTGTGCTGAGCCAGGGCGGCGGGGACGCGGTGCCTGTTCCGAGGTTGATACCGATGCCCGCCCCGTGGAGCAGCCCGATGATCGCGTCCAGGCCGGAGAAGTCGAAGACGTCCGGACCGGGCTGGATCTGCGCCCAGCCGAACACGTTGATCGCGACGATGGTCACGCCCGCTTCGCGCATGAGGCGGATGTCCTCCGCCCACACCGCCGGGTCCCACTGCTCGGGGTTGTAGTCGCATCCGAACGCCAGCCGGCTCCCGGTCTCCCCCGACGTCGTGAGCACGGACAGTGCCGAGCCGACCGTGCTGCTGGGCGACATCGTGACCTCCTCGTCGAAATCTGTGAACGTTCCCAGACCATCTGGAACTGAACAGACCGAATTGGTCTGGGAACGTGCACAGACTAAGCGCCGCCTCGCGCGGTTGTCAAGATAAAGTGACGGTATGACCTCCGAAGCGGCCCGCCCGCGCCCGCGCCCGGCGACCATCCATGATGTCGCGCGCGCCGCCGGCCTGTCGCGCGGCACCGTCTCGCGCGTCATCAACGGGGAGCCGTACGTCTCCCCCGAAGCCCGGGCGGCGGTCGAGTCCGCGATCCTCGAGGTCGGGTACGTGCCCAACACCGCGGCGCGGAATCTGAAGACGCGCAGGTCCGGCGCGATCGCGTTGATCGTCCACGAGCCGCACTCGCTGTTCCTCGAGGACCCGAACATCGGCACCATCCTCCTCGGCATCAACGCGGTGCTCTCCCAAGCCGACTACCAGCTCGTGACGCTCATCATCGACTCGACGCGGGACAGCGACCGCGTCGCCGAGTACCTCCGCGGAGGCTTCGTGGACGGCGTCATCATCATCTCCGCCCGCGCCGGCGATCCGATCGGCCAGGCCGTCGCCGCGATCGGCATCCCCGCGGCGTTCGTCGGGCATCCGCCCGGCATCGAGGGCATCGCCTACGTCGGCATCGACAACGTCGGCGCCGCGCGATCCATCACCGAGCGTCTCGTGGCGACCGGTCGGCGACGGGTCGGCATGATCGCCAGCGCACTGGACCGCGACTCCGGCCGCGACCGCCTGGCGGGCTTCCGGCAGGCGCTGGGCGAGCTCTTCGACCCCGAGCTCGTGGTCGAGTTCCCGCTCTACAGCCACAGCGCCGGCGTGGAGGGGATGCGACGGCTCCTGGAGCGGGCGCCCGACCTCGACGGCGTCTTCGCGGCCTCCGATGCGATCGCCGCGGGCGCCCTGGATACGCTGCGCACCACCGGCAAGAGCGTGCCGGGCGATATCGGCGTGGTCGGTTTCGACGACAGTGCGTGGGCGCTGCGCTGCCAGCCCGCGCTGTCGACGGTCCACCAGCCGGCGACCGAGCTCGGCCGGGCCGCAGCGCAACTCGTGCTCGACCAGATCGCGCGGGTCGGCGCCCCTGTCGACGGGACCATTCTGGACACCTCGGTCGTGTGGCGCCTCTCGGCGTGAGCCGGTCGGGCGTGTCCGCGGCTCTGGTCTCACGGACGCCGCGCGGTCCGCACAGCCTGTGAACAAAGTGTAGATCGTATAGATTCTTACTTGGCTAGGGATATTCTCGGCAGTGCACTGACCGGCCGCGGCGAAGGAGGGTGACGGTGAGCAAGCACGACGAGATCACGACCTACGAATACGACAGGAACGGCGGGGTCGACGTCCTTGAGAAGCGAACCAGGGCCGTCCGCCCACTCGGCTCCGGCGAGGTGCTCGTCGAGGTGGTCACGGCGGGCGTCAACCACATCGACGGTTTCATCCGCAGCGGGCGCGAGGAGGCGTGGGCCGACGAGCCGTTCCCGCGCGGCTCGGGAAGCGATTTCGCCGGAATCGTCGTGACCGGCGACGGCGACGGGCAGTTCCGCCGGGGCGATGAGGTGATCGGTCATCTTCGCCAGGGCGCCCACGCGTCGCACGTCATCGCCCCGGTCGGCGCGCTCGTCCGAAAACCTCCGCGGGTGACCTGGGAGACCGCCGGCGGACTCTTCCTCGCCGGCGCGACGGCACTCGACACCCTGGACGACCTCCGCGTCGGACCGGGCGACACCGTGGTGATCTCCGCCGCTGCCGGCGGCGTAGGCAGCATCGAGGCACAGCTTGCGAAGCAGCGAGGCGCCCGCGTCATCGGGACCTGCGGCGAGCGCAACTTCGACTACCTTCGCCAGGTCGGCATCCGGCCGGTCACCTACGGCGCAGGGATCGAGGAGCGGATCCGCGAGCTGGCTCCCGACGGCGTCACCGTCCTGATCGACAACTTCGGACAGGACGGACGCGCCATCGCCGAGGCTCTCGGAGTGCCCCCGTCGCGCTACCGGTCGAGCGCGGACCGCCGCGAGACGGAACTGCGCCTGCTCAGAGACGATCCCGCTTCCGTCGCCCACGCCACCGGGCTGCTCGAACGGCTGGCCCGGCTCGCCGACGAGCGGGCGTTCACGCTGCTGATCTCCGGTTACTACCCGCTGTCGGAAATCGGTTCCGCCTACGACGACCTCCAGAACATGCACGCGCGCGGCAAGATCGTGCTCGGCACGCATCCGGTGACGACCTACCGGACTCTGAAGGCGCGCGACGTGCAGGAGGCGCGCGACTGACGGCTCCGACTGCCGCTCAGCCGCGGGCCGGTGGCGGCGACCCGGGCTGGCGCCACTGATTCGGCCGCCGGTTCCGATGCGCCTCGGCCACGACGGTCTCGACACGGCGGTCTCGACACGGCGGTCTCGGGTGGCGCCGGTCTTGGCCGAGAGCAGCCATTCGGGGATAGCGCGGCGCGCCGAGCGCGGGAAGGCGTCCCAGTCGACGCGCGCGACCGGGTCGGCATCCAGGGCGGTGCGGCTCCCGGCCTCGCGCCACGCTAGGCTGCGGGGCTCAGCCGGGTGAAGAACCGCGCGAGCACCGAGCGCTCGTGCCGGCCGAGCGTCGCGGTGAGGGCCGCGATCTCCTCGAGCGTCGGGGACCGGTCCATCCGGTCGGCCAGGAGCTCCAGTGCGAACGCGATGTCGTCGGCGGTGTGCTGCTGCCGGGCGACCGCGGGCCGCGGGGCGGCGGCCTCGGAACGTTCTGCGCTCACGTGGTCTGCTCCTGTCGTGTCGTGTCGTCGTGCTCCGCCGGTTCGGGCTCCCGGCGGGCCCCGCCCCCGGCCGCGCCGCCCAGCGACAGGGAGGCGAGCAGGCCGACCACCAGGAAGCCGGCGGCCGAGAACGCGGCGTAGCGGGTGCCATCGCTGAACGCGACTTTGGCGTCCTCCGCCACCGGCGCGGTGCGCGGGTCGCCCTCCAGCCTGGAGATGGCCGCGCCGGAGCTGTCGACGACGGCCGAGACGAGGGGGCGGCCTGCTGGGCCGGGATCCCGCGGTCGTCGAGCTTCGCGCCGAGGACCAGGCTGGTCGTGCCGAAGAGGATCGTGCCGAGGAGGGCGATGCCGAGGGCGGACCCGATCTGTCGCGCGGTGCTCTGGGTTCCGGAGCCCTGACCGCTCTGCTCCACGGGCACGTCCTTGAGCACGACTCCGGTGAGCTGCGCCGTCGCCAGTCCGACGCCGAAGCCGTAGACGAACAAGAAGGGGATCAGGGCTCCCCACGGCGTGGTGTCCGAGATCACGACACCGAGCCCCGCCACTCCGACGATCTCCGCGGCCAGCCCGATGCGTACGATGACGACGGGCGCGATCCGGTTGCCGAAGGCCCCGGCGAACCCGCTGGCCAGGAAGGAACCGATCGCGAGGGCGAGCAGGATGAGGCCGGTGTCGAGCGCACTGTAGCCGAGGATGTTCTGCAGCCAGATCGGCAGCGCCAGGATGATGCCGAACTCACCGAGCGACACGATCAGGGCGGCGATGTTGCCGTTGCGGAACGACGGGATGCGGAAGAGCCCCAGCGCGAGCATCGTGCTCCTGCCTGCCTTCATCCTGGCGCGCCCGCGGAGCACGAACCCGATCCCCGCCAGCACGGCGACGGCGAACGCGATCGGGACCGGCGACAGCGTGAACGGCCAGGCCCAGCCGCCGATCCGCGGCACGGTGTCGACGAGCCACCACCCGTAGGTGCGGCCTTCGATCAGCGCGAACACGAGGCTGGCGCTGGCGACGACCGACAATGCCGCTCCGAGCCAGTCCACCCCTCCGGAGTGGGCCGTGTCGCGCGACTCGGCGACCGTGGCGAGCACACCGACGATGATGATCACTCCGAGCGGCACGTTGATCCCGAACGCCCACCGCCACGAGAAGGTCGTCGTCAGCCAGCCTCCGAGCAGGGGACCGACCGCGGTCATCCCGCCGATGGTGGACCCCCAGACGGCGAACGCGATCGCCCGCTCGCGGCCGCGGAACGTCGCGTTGATGAGCGAGAGCGTCGTCGGCAGGATCATCGCGCCGCCCACGCCCTGGACGAGGCGCGACCCGATCAGGAACGCTCCGGTCGGCGCCAGCGCCGCGGCGATCGAGGCGAGCATGAAGACCGCGACGCCGATGAGGAGGATGCGCCTGCGCCCGAACCGGTCGGCCAGGGTGCCGAACACCAGCAGCAGCGAGGCGAACACCAGGGTGTAGGACTCCTGGATCCACTGCACGCCGGTGGAGTCGACCTTCAGCTCCGTGACGATGGAGGGGATCGCGACGTTGACGATCGTGGAGTCCACGATGATGAGGGCCACCGCGACACTGATGAACACCAGGCCGAGCCAGCGCGTGCGGGTTCCGGTCACAGCGACTTCCTTTCCAGGCAGGTAATCAGCGTGCTTAGTAAAAATACGCTAACACCATCCCGCCCGGGGAGGAAGCGCCCGGCGAGGAAGCACCCGGGTCAGTCTCCGGTCACCGCACCTCGAACCCCGCCGCCAGCAGCACGTCGTCCCGCGACGACGGCCCCACCAGCAGCTCGAACCCTCCCGCCTCCACGCGCCGCTCCCCCGCCGCGTCCACGATCGTGCACTCCGCCACCGGCAGCGTCAGTCGCACGCGCGCCGATTCCCCCGGCGCCAGCTCCACCTGGCGGTACGTCTTCAGCTCCTTGTCGGCCCAGCTCACGCTCGTGACCAGGTCGCGCACGTAGACCTGCACGGTCTCGCGAACCGGACGGTCGCCGGTGTTCGTCAGCGTCAGGGAGGCCTCGATCGTGTCGCCGACGCCGAGCGAGGTCGTAACCAGCGCCAGGTCGGAGTACGACACCGTGGTGTACGACAAGCCCTCACCGAACGCCCAGGTGGGCGATTGGGTGAGGTCCGCGTACCGGTCGCCGTGCTGGCCGCGGATCTGGTTGTAGTAGGTCGGCTGCTGGCCGACGTGCCTCGCGAACGAGATCGGGAGGCGGCCCGACGGCTCGACCCGGCCCGCGATGATCTCCGCGAGAGCCTGACCGCCCTTCATGCCGGGGTTCGCGGCCCACAGGACCGCCGCGGCCCGGGCGACCGACGGCGGAAGCACCAGCGGCTTGGAGGCCAGGAGCACGACGATGACCGGCTTGCCGGTCGCGATCACCGCGTCCAGCAGCGCGTTCTGGCCGCCGATCAGCTCCAGCGTCGCGGTCGAGCGGCCCTCGCCGACGAGCTCGATGCGATCTCCGACCACGGCGACCACCACGTCGGACGCCTCCGCGGCGGCGACGGCCTCCGCGATCAGGCGCTCGTCCGGTGCGCACGGCACGACCACGGGAGGCCGCGGCTGGCCGTCCGGGAACGTCGAGCCGCGGGGGTCGACCTCCAGCGTGAGGATGTCGGCGCCGCGGGCGTGGGCGACCTCCCAGCCGTCGATCGTCTTCAGGCCGTCGAGGACCGTGGTGATCATCTCGCGCGGCTGGCCGTCGAGCCAGCCGGCCTGGCCGGACCCGCCGGCCCAGTCGCCGAGCTGAGTCTGGGCGTCGTCGGCGAGCGGGCCGACCAGCGCGACGCGCAGCGGCGACGCGTCCGGCAGCGGCAGGACCCCGTCGTTCTCCAGCAGCACGATGGAGCGGCGCGCGACCTCCAGGTTGAGCTCGGCGTGCGCCGCGCTGCCGACCACCGAGTCCAGGTCGGGCGACGGGAGGCGCGGGTCCTCGAACAGGCCGAGGTCGAACTTCAGCGTGAGGATGCGGGCGACGGCGGCGTCGAAGGCGTCTGCGGCCAGCAGTCCCCGCGCGACGGCCTCCAGCGCACCCTCGAAGAACCGCGGGGTCGTCATCACCATGTCGTTCCCGGCGGTCACCGCGGCGGCCGCGGCGTGGGCGTAGTCGGGCTGGACCTTCTGCTCCCAGACCATCCGGCCGACGTTGTCCCAGTCCGTGATGAGCGTGCCGGTGTAGCCCCACTCGCCGCGCAGCACCTCGCTGAGAAGCCAGTCGTTCACGGTGATCGGGACGCCGTCGGTGCTCTGGTAGCCGAGCATGAACGTGCGGCAGCCTTCGCGGGCGACCCGCTCGAACGGCGGGAGGAACCAGCTCCGGAGCTTCCGCCGCGAGATGTCGGCCTCGCTCGCGTCCCGGCCGCCCTGTGTCTCGGAGTAACCCGCGAAGTGCTTCGCGGTCGCGAGGATGGCGCTCGGGTCGTCCAGCCCGGTCCCCTGGTAGCCGCGGACCATCGCGCTGGCGAGTTCGCCGATGAGGAACGGGTCCTCGCCGAACGTCTCGCTGATCCGGCCCCACCGGAGGTCGCGGGCGATGCACAGCACCGGCGAGAAGGTCCAGTGCACGCCGGTGACGGCGACCTCCTCCGCGCTGGCGCGGGCGACGCGCTGGATCAGCTCGGCGTCCCAGGACGCGGCCATGCCGAGCTGCGTCGGGTAGATCGTGGCGCCGGGCCAGAACGAGTGCCCGTGGATGCAGTCCTCACCGACCAGCAGCGGGATCCGCAGCCGGGTCTGCGCGGTGAGCCGGTTGGCCTCCAGGATGCGCTCCGGTGAGGTGTGCAGGATGGAGCCGACGTGACGGCGCAGGACGTGGTCCTCCAGGTCGTCGCGCGCGTCGAGCTGCAGCATCTGGCCGACCTTCTCCTCCACCGTCATGCGGTCGAGGAGGTCGCGGACGCGCTCGGCGGTCGTCAGCGACGGGTCCTGGTACGGAAAGTTCTCCTCTGCGGGTGCGGTGGCGATGGACGGGAGGATCGAGGTCATGCGGTGTTGCTTTCCGGGGTCGCTGCGGCCGAGGCCGCGGTGGAGTTCGTGCGCACCTGGGTGACGGCGGCGTTGAGGTTCATGCCCTTGCGCTTCATCGCACGGGCGCGCTCGCCCGCCGAACGCAGGCGGGGGTTGACGTACTCGTCGATCCCGAAGTTGATCAGGGCGAGGGAGACGCCGAGCAGCGCGATGCACAGGCCGGCGGGGACGTACCACCACCAGTAGTCCGGGAACGCGTTGTTCTGCTGCGCCCAGAACAGGATGGTGCCCCAGTTCAGGTTCGACACCGGGATGACGCCGATGAACGCGAGCGTGGTCAGGCCCAGCACGGCGGCCGTCATGGTGCCGACGAAGCTGGAGGCGATGATCGCCAGGAGGTTCGGCAGCATCTCCACCAGGATCACCCGGTGCAGCGGCTCGCCGTTCGCCCGGGCGGCCTGGATGAAGTCGCGGTTGCGCAGCGACATGGTCTGCGCACGCAGCACTCGGGCGCCCCATGCCCAGCCGGTCAGGCCCAGCACCGCGGCGATGAGCGGCAGCGGCGGGTCCTGGAACTGCGAGGCGACGATGATCATCAGCGGCAGGCCGGGGATGACGAGGAACACGTTCGACAACGCCGACAGGGACTCGCTCTTCCAGCCGCGCAGGTAGCCGGCGGTCACGCCGACGACGATCGCCACGACTGTGGCCATGATCGTCGCCAGGAAGCCGACGACGAGGACGCCGCGGGTCCCGTAGACGAGCTGGCTGAAGACGTCCTGGCCGATGTGCGTCGTGCCGAGCAGGTGCGTGAACGACGGCGGCTGCAGCGTCTCCTTCAGGTTCTGCGCGTTCGGATCGTGCGGTGCGATCAACGGGGCGAAGATCGCGACGAGCACGAACACGCCCAGGATGATCAGGCCGGTGGCCGACTTCGGGTTGCTGAACATGGCCAGGGAGGCCGTGAGCTGCGACCAGAAGGTGGTCTTCTTCGGCGCGGGCGGCTCCGGGGTCACAGCCTGAACAAAGGCGGTCTGGGGCAGGGACATGATCAGGCCTCCGTCTGACGGGTGCGCGGGTCGAGGATGGCGTACGCGATGTCCGCGATGATGTTCGCGATCAGCACGGCGAGCACGAGCACGAGGAAGATCCCCTGCATGAGCGCGTAGTCCTTGGCGTTGGTCGCGTTGAGCAGCAGCAGGCCGATGCCGGGATAGGAGAACACCATCTCCATCACGATCGTGCCGCTGACGATGAAGCCGAGCGCCAGCGCGAAGCTCTGGATCTGCGGCAGCACGGCGTTGCGGGCGGCGTAGCGCCACAGCACGCGCCGGTCGGGCATGCCCTTCGCCTGCGCGACGGTGATGTAGTCCTCGTCGAGCACGGTGAGCATCATGTTGCGCATGCCGAGCACCCAGCCGCCGACCGAGACGACGACGATGGTGGCCATCGGGAGGGCGCCGTGCGAGAGCACCTGCCCGATGAAGTCGGCGTTCCAACCCGGGTCGACGCCCAGCTCGTAGGCGTGCCCCGCAGGGAACCAGCCGAGCGTGGTGGAGAAGATCGCGATGAAGATCAGGCCGAGCCAGAAGTACGGGATCGTGCCGAGGAACGTCGTGATCGGGATGAAGACGTCCAGCTTGCCGCCCCGCCGCCAGCCGATCACCGCGCCGAGGCCGGTGCCGATGACGAAGGAGACCACCGTGGCGAAGCCGACCAGGCCGAGGGTCCACGGCAGGGCGGAGGCGATCGCGTCGCCCACCGGGGCCATGCCCGTCGAGATGGAGACGCCGAGGTTGCCGTGCAGCAGCATGTTCCAGTAGTCGAGGTACTGCTGCCAGAGCGGCACCGACTTGTCGACGCCGAACAGGAGGCGCAGCGCCTTCTCGGCGTCCGGCGTGAGCTGCCCCTGGCTGCGCGCCATGTAGGAGGAGACGGCGTCGCCCTTCATCAGGCGCGGGATGAAGAAGTTGATCGTGATCGCCGCCCACAGGGTGAACGCGTAGAAGGCGACGCGCCCGCCGATGAACCGCCACGGGACGCGGACGCCGCGGCGTTCCGCCGTGGTGGCCGTCGTGCCGACGAGGGTGGGGTCGATGGGGGCGGTGTCGGACGGGGTGAGGCCGGCGGACGGCGTCGTTTCTGTGCTCACGGTCTCTGTGCTCACGGTCTCTGTGCTCACGGTCTCTGTGCTCACAGCGCACCTCCTGCGGTCTGTGCGGTCAGTGCCCCGAAGTGCTTCTCCGGGTCGGGGGACGCGGCGCGGAGCTCGCGGGTGTAGGGGTCCTGCGGCCGCACGATCACGTCGTCGGCGGGGCCGTGCTCGACGATCCTGCCCTGGTTGAGCACGATGATCTCGTCGCTGAAGTGCCGGGCGGTGGCCAGGTCGTGGGTGATGTAGAGCACCCCGAGCCCCTCCTCGCGCTGCAGGTCGGCGAGCAGGTTCAAGACGCCGACACGCAGCGAGACGTCGAGCATCGACACCGGCTCGTCGGCCACCAGCAGCGTCGGCCGGGAGGCCAGCGCGCGGGCGATCGCGACGCGCTGGCGCTGTCCGCCGGAGAGCTCGTGCGGACGGCGGTCGATCACCGCATCCGCGTCGAGCTGCACGCGCCGCAGCAGGCGCCGCACCTCGTCGTCCACCTCGCGTTTCGGCACGACGCGGTCGAGCCGGAGCGGCCGCTCGATGTGGTGCCGGATCGTGTGCGAGGGGTTGAGGGACGCGAACGGGTCCTGGAAGACCATCCGGAGTTGCTGGCGGTACTGCCGCAGCCGTTTGCCCGAGCGCGGGATGGGGGCGCCGTCCAGCAGCACCTCGCCGCGGGTGGGCGTCTCGAGCTGAGTGAGGATCTTCGCGATCGTGGACTTGCCGCTGCCGGATTGGCCGACCAGGCCGATCGTCTGCCGCTGGCCCAGCGTGAAGCTGACGTCGTCCAGCGCCTTGAGCTGCCCGGACCCCCGGACGTTGTAGATCTTGGTGACGTTTCTGAATTCGAGCGTGGTCATCGGACGACCACTCCTCTCTCGCCGGTGAGGCGCGGGAACGACTGCAGCAGCTTCTGCGTGTACTCGTGCTGCGGGTTCGTCCAGATCTGCTCGGCGGTGGCGAGCTCCACGATCTCGCCGTCGCGCATGATCGCGATCCGGTCGCTGATCTCCAGCAGCAGCGGGAGGTCGTGCGTGATGAAGACGACCGAGAAGCCGAAGTCATGGCGGAGCTGGGAGATCTGCTTGAGGATCTCGCGCTGCACGAGCACATCCAGCGCGGTCGTCGGCTCGTCCATGACCATGAGCTGCGGGCGGAGGGCGAGCGCCATCGCGATCATCACGCGCTGACGCATGCCGCCCGAGAGCTCGTGCGGGTAGGAGCGCATCCGCTGGCCGCCGACCTTGACGATCTCCAGCAGCTCGATCACCGCCGCCGTGCGCTCGGCGCGGCTCATCCCCTGGCGGTGCACGAGGAAGACGTCCTCGAGCTGCGAGCCGATGGTGGCCACCGGGTTGAGGGCGTTCATCGCCCCTGGAAGACCATCGAGGTCTTGTCCCAGCGGAAGCGGCGCATCTGCTCCGCGTCCAGGGCGTTGATGTCGATGTCCTCGCCGCCCTGGTCGTGGAAGACGACGCTGCCGCTGGTGATCACGGCCGGGGGCTTGAGGAGGCGCTGGACCCCGTAGGCCAGGGTCGTCTTGCCGCAGCCGCTCTCGCCGGCGAGACCGACGATCTCGCCGCGCTTGATGTCGAGGGAGACGTTCGTGACCGCCGCGACCGGCGGGTCCACGTCGTACACGACCGAGAAGTCGCGCACGGAGAGAAGTGAGTCTGTCATGGCGTCGCTTTCATGCTGTCCGCGGGTCGCCCGGGGCGGACGGCGGCTCGAGGCCGTCGTCCACCCCGGACGAGGAGTGAGGTCGCGCGCGGCGACTACTTGCCCGCAGGCTTCAGGTTCATCAGCACCTGGACGGCCGACGGCTGGGTCGGGTCGGCGGTCGCGTACTGGTCCTTCTCGCTCGGCCAGCCGACGAACTTCCTGGTGTTGTACTCGGCGAGCTGCGGGTGGGTGCCGATCGGGATCGCCGGGACGTCGTCCACGAAGATCTTCTGCAGCTTGTCGAGCGCCGCGGTGCGGGCGCTGTCGTCGGACGCCTGCGCGTACTCCTTCAGCAGGGCGGTCGCCTCCGGGTTGCTGTACCGCCCGAAGTTGTCGGAGACCTTGCCGTCCGCGGCCTGGTCGAGGTAGCTGCTGTTCATGACGTCGTCGTAGATGTGCCACGGGTTCGAGCCGGAGCCCGTCCAGTGCAGCACGGCGTCGAAGTTGCCGGACGCGACGTTGGCGAACCAGGTGTCCGCGTCGGGGGTGGCGACCTTCGCGTCGATGCCGAGCGTCGTCTTGAGCTGCGTGGCGACGAGCTGGATGCCCGTGACGTAGTCGTTCCAGCCCTGCGGGTCCTGCAGGGTGAAGGAGACCGGCTTGCCGGCCGGGTCGGTCAGCGCGCCGGACTTCCAGGTGTAGCCGGCGTCGGTGAGGACCTTCTTGGCGCCGTCGACGTCGATCTTGAACGTCTGGTCCTTGTAGTCGGACGCGATGTACTGGTCACCGGTCGGCTGCGGGATGCCCGTCACGTTGGTCAGCTCGGGGCCGGCGTTGCTGCGCGCCGTCGTGGCGTGCGCCTTGCGGTCGATGACCATGTTGACGGCCTTGCGGAGCGCCACGTCGTTGAACGGGGCCTTCGCGGTGTTGACCACGATCATGTCCGGGCTGAGGACGTTGGCGCCCCAGAACACGTTGTGCTTCGGGTCCTTGTCCACGTAGTTCTTCTGGTAGTCCGTGATGAAGATCTGCGCCCAGTCGGTCTCGCCGCTCTGCAGCGCGCGGAGGAGGCCGGTGTTGTCGTTGTACTCGAGGTACTTGAGCTGGGCCACCGGGACTGTGCCGCCCCAGTAGTCCTTGCGCGCCTGGAGGACGACGCCCTGCGACGAGAAGGTCTTGATCGTGTACGGGCCGGTGCCGACCGCGTTCGTCACCGGGTCCTTCGTCGCGTCGGCGACGGACTTCCACTGGTGCTCGGGGACGATCGGGACCTGCAGCACATCGCCCTGCTTGACGAACTTGGACTCGCTGAAGTTCAGGACGACGTTGTTCCCGTCCTTCTTGACGTCCGTCAGCTTGAGGCCGCCCAGGTCGAGGGCGGGGGTGTTCTTGATCAGGTTGTAGGTGAAGACGATGTCGTCGGCGGTGAAGGCCTTGCCGTCGCTCCACTTGACGTTCGTGCGCGGGGTGACGGTGAGCTGCGTGTAGTCCGCGTTCCACTGCACCTTCGAGGCGAGCCACGGGGTGGTCTCGTTCTTGCCGACCGGGTTGACGATCGCGAGGGGCTCGTAGATCATCCGGTCGTAGCCGAGCGACATACCCGAGCCGGTGGTGATGAACGGGTTGTTGATCTGGGTCGCCAGGATGGCCGCGCCATCCGGCTTCGCCACGGTGAGCGAACCGGTGCTGGCGGTGCCGGCGCCGGACTTGCCGTCGGACGAGCAGCCGGTCAGCGCGAGTGCGCCGACAGCGGCGATCGCCGATGCCGTGATCAGGTACTTGCTAAGCCTCATTGCTTCTCCTTCGTGGCGGGCACATCCGTTGTGCCCTGGTCCTGCGGAATGTCGGCTGACGATAACTTGCTTACTGGTCAGAAAGCAAGTTGATCGAGGCGAGGTTACTGGCTGGTAAGCTCGGCCGCAACCAGCACGGCAGGAGCGACGGAAATGGCCATCAGCGGCAACGGCACCGGTACGCGCCCGGAGACCGAGCAGAAGCGCATCGACATCCTGCGGGCGGCGATCGAGACGTTCGGCACGAAAGGGTCCACGAACGGCACGCTCTCCGATATCGCCGAGCAGGTCGGGATGACCCATGCGGGCGTCCTGCACCACTTCGGGTCCAAGAACAACCTGCTCCTGGAGGTGCTGGAGTTCCGCGACAGGGACGACGTCGCCCACCTCGTAGACCAGCACATCCCCGGTGGCCCAGCGCTTTTCGCGCACCTCGTCGCCACCGCCCAGCGCAACGCGCTGCGGCCGGGAATCGTCCAGGTCTTCACCGTGCTCTCCGCGGAGTCGGTCACCGAGGACCACCCGGCGAAGGCCTACTTCCAGGAGCGGTACCGCAACCTCCGGGTCGAGGTCGACGCCGCCTTCCGGGCACTCTGCGCGCAGGAGGGCGTGACCGCCCCTGGCACGATCGACCGCGCCGCCGCGTCGATCCTCGCCGTGATGGACGGGCTCCAGCTTCAGTGGCTGCTGGACCCGAAGGCGGTCGATCTGGCCGGGGCCAGCGAGTTCGCCATCGAGGCGATCGTGAACGGGGTCCTCCACGCCGGGCCGGAGCTGGACTCGTACGTGCACGACGCCTGACTGCGCTGCCCGCACGCCGAGCGGCTAGACATTCGGCACGAATGCGGGCTTCGGCGCGGCGAAAGCCGACATTCGGCACGAAACGTGGCACGGAGCATGGTCGCGCAACGTTGCAAGGTCGTCCAGGCAGGCACAAGACAGGAGCGGGCGTGGCCGCGAGGAGATCGCGCGCACCGCCGTCGAGGTGCTGGCGCGCCGGATCGAAGGAGGCTCCGCCCCGTTCACGCCGGAGGAGAGCTGGTCCCGTTCCGCCTCATCCCCCGCGAATCCTCGGGATCCGCCGCCGGCTGACACTGCCGAGGAACAGGCGTGTTTGACACGGTCACATTCTGCCGCGATCATGTTCTCTATAACGTTGTAGAACTAGGAAGCAGACATGCCTGAAACCCACATCGCCCTCGACCGCTCCGCCCGGGTCGCCACGATCGACCGCCGCATCTTCGGATCGTTCGTGGAGCACCTCGGCCGCTGCGTCTACGACGGCATCTACGAGCCGGGCCACCCGGCCGCCAACGAGGACGGCTTCCGTCTCGACGTGGTCGAGCTGGTGAAGGAGCTCGGCTCGACCACGATCCGCTACCCCGGCGGCAACTTCGTCTCCGGGTTCCGCTGGGAGGACAGCGTCGGCCCGCGCGAGCAGCGCCCGGTGCGCCGCGACCTCGCCTGGCACTCGCTGGAGACCAACCAGGTCGGGCTGGACGAGTTCTCGCGCTGGCTGAAGCTGACCGGCTCCGAGCTGATGCTCGCGGTCAACCTCGGCACGCGCGGGATCGACGAAGCGCTCGACCTGCTCGAGTACGCCAACCACCCGTCCGGCACCGCGCTCAGCGACCAGCGCATCGCCAACGGGACGGTCGAGCCGCACGGCATCCGGATGTGGTGTCTCGGAAACGAGATGGACGGCCCCTGGCAGACCGGGTACATGACCGCCGACGACTACGGCAAGCTGGCTGCGCGCACCGCGGCCGCCATGAAGATGGCCGACAAGGACCTGGAGCTCGTCGCCTGCGGGTCGTCCGGCTCCGGGATGCCGACCTTCGGCGACTGGGAGCGCACCGTGCTGGAGCACGCCTACGACCACGTCGACTTCATCTCCGCGCACGCCTACTACCAGGAGCGCGGCGGCGACCTCGGATCGTTCCTGGCCTCCTCGGTGGACATGCAGTTCTTCATCGACACGGTGGTCGCCGCGGCGGACCACGTCGGCTCCAAGCGCAAGAGCGCCAAGAAGATCGCCATCTCGTTCGACGAGTGGAACGTCTGGTACCTGGACGAGCACCAGGCCTCCCAGGAGGTCAACGACGAGTGGCGCGTCGCCCCGCGCCAGCTCGAGGACGTCTATTCGGTGGCCGACGCCGTGGTCGTGGGCAACCTCTTGATCACACTGCTGAAGAACCACGACCGGGTCCGCAGCGCCTCCCTCGCCCAGCTCGTCAACGTGATCGCGCCGATCATGAGCGAGCCGGGCGGCGCAGCCTGGCGGCAGACCACCTTCTTCCCGTTCTCGGTCACCAGCCGGCTCGCGCGCGGCGAGGTGCTGCGCCCGGCCGTCTGTACCGGCAGCTACGACACCGCGGCGCACGGCACGGCGGACGTCGTGGACGCGGTCGCGACGCACGACGAGGCCACCGGCGCGTCGGCGGTGTTCCTGGTCAACCGCAGCCTCACCGACACGGAGACGGTCAGGATCGACGTGCGCGACCTGGGCGCGCGCGCGGTCCAGGAGGCGCTGAGCCTGTTCGATGACGACGTGTACGCCAAGAACACGCTCGCCGAGCCCGAGCGCGTCGGGCTGCGCGCCAACACCACGGCGACGCTCGCGGACGGCGTCCTGACGGTGGAGCTGCCGCCGGTCTCCTGGACAGCGGTCGCGCTCGGCTGACCCCGCACACTCTCCCCGGGGCACGTGAACGCCCTCATCCCGCGCGGATGAGGGCGTTCATGCGCCCTTCGGTCGCTGTGCGGCGGACTCGGATTGGCGGCGGGAGCCTGGGTATGTTAGATATGTACGATGACCGGCTCGATGCTCTCCCAGCTCTGCGCTACCGTGGCGCTCGGCGTGGTGACCCTGCTGATCGGCCGCTCCATGCACGACCCCGCCACGGTGATCCTCTTCGCCGTGGGCGTGCTGGCGACCATCCTGTCCGCCTTCCGGGTGCGCTCCCTGCGTGTGAAGCACCTCGCGGAAGTGGAACGCCGTGTCCCCCAAAATGCCGCTACAAAAGACCCGAGGAATCCGTCAAGCTCGGTCTGATGAGCAACCATCAGCAATCGGGGGTCGGCACGGACGTGGCGAGGGGGACTGTTCTCCGCCCGTACCGCGACCTGTTCGCGCGCGGGCTCACGGCCATCCTCGCCCTGACCACGCCCGTGTTCGCCGTGCTGTACTGGCTCACCATCCCGAACGGGGAGTGGAAGTACGTCCTGTCCGTCCACGTGCTGGTCGTGCTGGCGACGATCCTCGGCGTGTACGCGTTCCTCAGCGCGACGATCACGCTCCAGCCGGACGGCGTCCGGGAGCGCGGCTTCTTCGGTCGGACCCGGTTCGTGCGCTCGGTCGATGTCGGCTCCATCCTGCTGGTGCGGCTCTACGACGGCAGCACACTGGACACCCTCCCCCAGCTCTTCATCACCGGACACGACGGTCGGCCGCTCATCCGCATGCGCGGGCAGTTCTGGTCGGCTGCGGACATGGAGCTGGTCGCCGACGAGTTCGACGTTCCGGTGACGCGCCCCGAGGACTTCCTGACGATGACGCAGTTGCGGCGGCGGTCGCCCGAGCTGCTGTACTGGTTCGAGCGGATGCCGCGGTTCCCTTAGGGCCGCTCAGACGTCCGCGTTCGTCGCGATCGCCAGTGCCGGCGCGTCCGAACGGCTGGAGGGCAGCTCCTCGAAGCCGAGCCGGCGGTAGAACGCCATCGCGCCGGTGTTCGCGGGCGACATCCTCAGGAACACGCCCGGCACGCCCCGACCGTGCAGCGCTGCGAGGAGTTCGCGGATGAGCCGGCGACCGTAGCCCTGACCCTGCAACTCGGGCAGCAGGTCGATGTGCAGGTGCGCAGGAAAGCGGTCGACCTCCGGGACGATCGCTTCGTGCGGGTCGAGCCCGAATCCGATGGCCTCCCGCTCCTTCTGGGAGGTCGCCTCCGTCAGCGGATAGCGCTCGCGGAACCCCGGCAGCCAGTGCGCGTCATACCAGTCGGCGAACGCCTGGCTGTCCGCCACCGAGATCACGTAGCCGGCGACGCGCCGGCCCGTGTCGACCACGAACGCGAGGTCGGGCTGGTACTCGACGTAGGGTCCGGCGAAGACGTCGGGCAGGAGGGCGTCGCTGGAGTAGAGCCCCGCGCGTCCGCGCCGCTCGCGCCCGTCCTGACGCAGATGTCGTAGACGTCCGCACGGTCGGCCGGACGGTACGGGCGGATCGTAGTCATCGTGAAAGTATGGCAGCGTGACCTCGTCCACCGTCGCCGGGCCGCCGAGCTCGGGCCGCCTCACGCCCGGAGCCCACGCCGCCGCGGCCGAGAGCCGGTTGGTCTGATGGAGCGCGATCCCGACGGACTGCTCGCGCCGTGGCGGGCGCGCTGGGCCCTGACGCCGGACGGCCCCGCCTTCTCCACGCCGTCGAGCGCGCTGCAACCGGTGGTGCTGGACGGCCGGCCGGCGTTCCTCAAGCTCGCGACGCACGCCGAGGAGGCTGCGGGAGGGCGCGTCCTCCGCTGGTGGGACGGCGGCGGCGCGGCGCCGGTCCTCGCGGCGGAGGGTGACGCGCTCGTGCTCGCGCGGGCCACCGGCGGGCGCTCGCTGGAGTCGCTGGCGGCCTCCGGCCCGGACGGGGACGATGAGGCGACCCGGGTCCTCTGCCGTGCCGCGGTGCGCCTGCACTCGGTCACCGGGCGGCCGCGACCGGACGTGCTGCTCGACCTCCCGCGCTGGTTCGCCGAGCTGTTCGAGCACGCCGCGACGCGGCCGCATGCCCACGACGGCATGTTCCCGCGTGCCGCGGCCGAAGCCCGGGCGCTGCTCGCCGCGCCGGAGGGCGACGTCGTGCTGCACGGCGACCTCCACCACGGCAACGTTCTCGACTTCGGTCGGGACGGCTGGCTCGCGATCGACCCCAAGCACCTCCACGGCGATCCGGCGTTCGACTTCGCGAACATCCTCTGCAATCCCTCCGCGGACGTGGCGCTGGCTCCAGGACGGCTGGAGCGCGCCGTGGCGGTGATCGCCGCGGAGACCGGGATCCCGCAGCGGCGGATGCTGCGTTGGGCGCTCGCCTGGGCCGGCCTCTCGGCGGCGTGGACGGAGCGCGGCGGCGGGGACGCGGCGGTCGCGGTGGCCGTGGGCCTCGAGGCGACGCGCGCGCTGGACGCGCCTCCGGCTACGTCTTCGCCTGGCCCGGTCTGCTGAGGAAGAACGGGTGCGGCCGGGTGCTCTCCTCCGCCAGCTTGTATGCCAGCGGCGCCCACACGATGACCGCGACACCGGCGCCGAGCAGCAGTCCGCCGAGGGTGTCGCTCAGCCAATGCGCGCCGAGGTAGGTGCGGCTGATCGCCATCAGGATGCCCCACGCGCCGCCCACGCACCACACCCAGACGCGCGGGAACAGGATGGCGAACACGACCGCCATCGTGGCCGCATTCGCCGTATGCCCGGACGGGAATGAACCGGTATCGGAGACCACCAGGATCTCCGAGGGCCGCGCCCGACCGACCGTGTGCTTGAGGACCTGGACGCAGATCACCGACAGAACGCTCGCGACCGCGAAGAAGGTGGCGCCCCAGGGCCTTCGGAACGCCAAGAGGAGCAGGAAGACCACCACCGGGATCACGACCGAGCCGATGATGCCGCCGCCCACGTAGTTGAAGAACAGCGCGGGCGCGGTCCACACCGGCGAACGGTGCTCGATCACCTCGGCCATCCACTCCAGGTCGAGCGCGAACGGCTCCGTCGGGCGGAGCGCGATGATCGCGCCGAGCACCAGTACCAGGCCGATGGCGACGGACGCGGAGATCAGCGGCCAGCGGCGCTGGATGCGCCGGGCGACGTGCAGCGGCGGCGTGGCGGTCATGGGATCACGGTACCGCGCAAGGTCGTCCCGCCCGGCCCGGCCCGCGGGTGCTGGTCGGGGTGCGGGTGCGCCAGGCCCGGCACGAGTGCGAACTACCCTAGTGCGCGAGCTCCGGCACCGTCCGCGGCCGCACGACCAGCCACAGCGACGCAATGGACACCGCGGCGCAGATCGCCATCATCGAGCCCATCGGCCCCGCGCTGCCGGTGCCGAGCAGCCCGACGATCGGCGAGAACACGCCGGCCGCGCCGAAGTTGAGCGCGCCGAGCAGGCTCGCCGCCGTCCCGGCCTCGTGGCCGTGGTTGTTGAGGGCCAGCACCTGCACGCACGGGAAGCCGAATCCGCACGCCGCGATGAAGAACCAGAGCGGGATCGCGACCCCCACAGGCCGACGTGGGCCTGGTCGAGCACTACGATCGTGACCGACGCCAGGAGCATGACGGCCGTCGAGACGGCGAGGATCCACTGCGGCCCGACGTACTTGGTCAGCCGCGCCGCCGACTGCACGCCGATGATGATGCCGATCGAGTTGACCGCGAACAGGAGGCCGTACTCCTGCGGCGTGAACGCGTAGAGGCCCTGGAAGATGAACGGGCTCGCCGACAGGTACGAGAAGAGGCCGGTGAAGTTGGCGGCTCCCACGATCGCGATGCCGACGAACACCCGGTCGCTCAGCACCGAGCGGTAGCGCTGGCGGACCGTCGAGTGGCCGGCGTCGTGCCGGCGCGCCTTCGGGAGGGTCTCGGCGATCCACAGCGAGACGCAGGCGATCACGAACACGCCGTAGCAGGCGAGCACGACGAAGATGCCGCGCCACGGCATGACCAGCAGCAGCCACGACCCGAGCACCGGCGCGAGGACCGGCGCGAGCCCGTTGACGAGCGCGAGGCGGCTCAGCATCCGCACGAGCGGACGCCCGCCGAACAGGTCGCGGACCATCGCCATCGCGACCACCCCGCCGGCGGCGGCACCGATGCCCATCAGCGCGCGGGCGATGCCGAGCAGCTCCACATTGGGCGAGATCGCCGCAGCGAGGCACGCGAAGATGTGGACGCCGGTGGCGGCGATCAGCGGGAGGCGGCGGCCGATCTTGTCCGACCACGGGCCGACCAGGAGCTGGCCGAGCCCGAAGCCGATCGTGGTCGCCGTGAGCGTGAGCTGGATCATCGCCGTGGAGACGTGGAAGTCGGACTCCAGCGTCGGGAGCGCCGGGAGGTACATGTCGATCGTGAACGGCCCGAGCGCGGTGAGCGCGCCGAGGATCAGGATGTACGACATTCGCTGGCGGCCGGTGAGCGAGTCGCCGGGATGCACGACGGTGGTCACGAAAGAGTCCTTCTGCTGGAGGGCGTGTGGGGAGGGGGCACGCGCCCGACGTTGGACGCAAAACGACAGCACCGCGACGGGATCGCGGTGCTGGGAGCCGCCCGTTCGAATCGATTCGATCTCGGGCGCGTGTCCAGCTTACAACCTTCCGCACCGAAATGTGAACGTGCGCATTGTCCCGATTTCGCGGGACAACAGCCGACGACTCCGCCGCCGCAGCAGCCGCCGCCCACCCAGCCCAGCGCGCCATCAGCCGAGTACGCGAATTCTCTGCGTACTCGGCGGTTTTGGCCTGATTTCGCGCGTACTCGGCGGGTGCCTACGAGGCGGAGGGGGACGCGAGGAGCGGGGCGAAGGCGAGCTCGGCGGCGCCGATCATGAGGATGTCGCTGCCGAGGGCGGCGCGTGTGATCGTGAGGGTCTCGGCGGAGGCGGAGAGCGCCTGCGACGCGACGAGTGCCGGCAGTCGCTCGGGCGCCAGCTCGTGCAGCGCGCCGAGGAACCCGCCGAGGACGATCCGCTCGGGGTCGAAGACGTTGGTCGCGTTGCGCAACGCGGTCGCCAGGAAACCGAGCTGGCGGTCCACCTCGGCGAGCACCGCCGCGTCGCCGGACGCGACGGCCGCACCGAGCGCCCGCGAGAGCTCGTCCGGATCGGCGGAGGCCAGTCCGAGCACCTGCAGCAGCGCGCGCTGGCTGACCTCGGTCTCCAAGCAGCCGATCGCACCGCAGTGGCAGCGCACGCCGGCCGAGTTGACGAGGGTATGACCCAGCTCGCCGGCGTAACCGCTGATGCCGGTCAGCGGCCTCCCGCCCACGATCACGCCCGCGCCGATGCCGGACGCGCCGCCGTTGACGTAGACGAGGTCGGCCGCTCCCTGCCCCGCGCCGAACAGCCGTTCGGCGTTCGCGCCCAGGCTGGCGTCGTTCGCCGCTGCGACGGGATAGCCGGTCGCTTCCGCGAGCTCCGCCGCGAAGGGCTCCTCCGCCCACTCCAGGTGCGGGGCGAGCCGGACGACGCCGTCTTCCTCGCGCACGAGTCCGGGCACCGCGACGCCGACCCCGACGACCCGGGAGGCCGCCGCCAGCTCGGGCCGCAGCCCGTCGATCACGGCGGCGGCGATGGCGGCGGCCTCCGCGGCGGTCGGCACGTGCCCGGTGGGATAGCGCACCCGGCGGTGCACGTGCGCGTCGAGCCCGACCACCCCGACGGTGACGGCGTCCACTTCCGGGTTCACGGCGAGCGCGACGACGCGGCCGTCGGCGGCGACGACCGGGGACGGCCTCCCGACCCTGTTGCTGTTCTCCGGCTCGCGCTCGCGCACGAGCCCGAACTCGCCCAGCTCGGCGACGAGCGCGCCGATGGTCGACCGGTTGAGCCCGGTCGCCTGGGTGAGCGCCGAGCGCGCCAGCGGGCCCTCGCGGTGCACCATCCCGAGCACGGCGGAGAGGTTGTGCCGCCGCACCGTGTCGAGGTTCGTCCCCGCCGTCGTCCTGCCGTTCATGGTCCCGGTCACTGTATTACAGGTCGCGGGGCGCGGCGGACGCGCGGCGCCTCAGCACGTCTCGGGCCGCGCCCCCACGGGCACCGCCTCGGGCCGCTCGACCGTGGAGGTCAGCGTCACCACCTCGTGCCGCGCGCCCGCCTCCAGCACCGCCTCCATGATCTCCAGCACGTGGAAGGCCAGCTCGCCCGACGCGCGGTGGGGTCGACCGGTCTCGAGCGCGCGGGCCAGGTCTGCCAGGCCGAAGCCGCGGCCGGCGTCGGCGTAGCCGCCCGCCGTCTCCACCTCGCGGAACTCGCGGTCGTCCGCCGTCGCGACGAGCACCGCGTCCGAGAAGTGGTTGGGGTCGGGCACGGCGAGTGTTCCTGCGGTCCCGTACACCTCGAACAGCGGCACGCGGGAGGCCCACACCTCGAACGAGACGGTCACCGTCGAGACGACTCCGGAGGCGTGCTCCAGGATGGCGGTGACGTGCGTGTCCACGTCCACCGGCAGCTCGGCGCCGGCGTGCGGCCCGGTGGCGATGGTGCGCGAGCGCTCCGAGCGTCGCGTCGCGCCGGAGACGCGGACGACCGGCCCGAAGAACGTCACGAGCGAGGTCAGATAGTAGGGGCCCATGTCGAACAGCGGGCCGCCTCCCGGCTGGTAGTAGAACGCCGGCGCCGGATGCCACAGCTCGTGGCCGGGCGCCGTCCATGCCACCGCTGCGCCGAGCGGCATCCCGATCCGGCCGTCGTCGAGCACGGCGCGAGCGGTCTGGATGCCCGTCCCGAGCACCGTGTCGGGAGCGCAGCCGACCCGCAGCCCGAGCTCGTCGGCGCGTGCCAGGACCGGCGCCGCCTCCGCGGTCGTCAGCGCCAGCGGCTTCTCGCCGTAGACGTGCTTGCCCGCCGCGAGCGCACGCAGCGCGACGTCCGCGTGGGCGAGCGGGATGGTCAGGTTGAGCACGACATCCACCTCGGGATGCGCCAGCAGCTCGTCCACGGTCATCGCCTCGACGCCCTGCTCGGCGGCGACGGTCCTGGCCCGGTCGAGGTCGAGGTCGGCGACCGCGCGCAGACGCAGGTTCGGCAGTTTCGGGAACTCCGCGAAGTACTGCGCCGAGATGACGCCGACTCCGATCACTCCGACGTTCAGCGTGCTGCCCACAGCAGCCCCCTCTCGATGATGGTGCGCACGGGCCGGCTCTCCACGATCTCCAGCCGGTGGCCCGGAGCGGAGACGAAGATGCGGCCCTTGCCCCACTGCCGCGTCCAGATGGCCGGGGCGGTGACCGGGCGGTTCCAGGCATCCCACGGGCGAACGCTCTGCGTCGTCGTGGCCAGGACGTCGTTGTACTCGTCGCTCAGCACCCAGTACTGCTCGGTCACCAGGTCGAAGTCCTCGATTCCCGCGGTGATCGGGTGCGCCTTGCCGTAGTCGGTGATGTGCACCGTGTACGGGATGTAGTTGTCGGACTGCTCGCCGGTGCGCTCGGCCGGATTCTTGCCCGCGTGGTGCGCGAACTGGCCGCCGATCATGTGGAGATAATCCGCGTTGTTCCGGTAGGAGTCGGCGATGCCGCCGTGCCAGCCGGCCATCCCGGTGCCGTTCAGGACCGCGCGCTGCAGACCGGCGAACTCGGCCGGCTCGATGGTGCTCATCGTGTTGATCTGCAGGACGAGGTCGACCGTGTCCATGAACGGCTCGTCGGTGTAGACGGCGGGCCCCTCCTCCACCCGCACGGCGAAGCCGTTCTCCTCCAGGAACGGGATGAAGAGGTTCGTGGTCTCGACGGGCATGTGCCCGTCCCAGCCGCCGCGGACGACGAGGGCTTGTCTGGTCATGTTTCCTTCCGATCGAAACCGCCGAGTACGCGGATTGTTCGCGTACTCGACGGTTCCGGGCTGATTTCGGGCGTACTCGACGGTTGGGGGCAGGGTGAGTAGGGGCGTCAGGCGGCGGTGGGGGTCCAGGCGCTGCCGGTCGCGGCGGAGGTCTCCACTGCGGCCAGCACGCGCTGGACGTGCAGGCCGTCGGCGAACGACGGCTCGGGGTCGGCGCCGCCGGTCACCGCATCGACGAAGTCCTTGATCTGGTGGCTGAAGGCGTGCTCGTAGCCGATCGCGTGGCCGGTGGGCCACCAGTTCGCCATGTAGGGATGCTCGGGCTCGGTCACGATGATCCGCGTGAAGCCCTGCTCCCCCGCCGGCGCGGTGGCGTCGTAGAACTGCAGCTCGTTCATGGCCTCCAGGTCGAAGGCGATCGCGCCGCGGGAGCCACTGAGCTCGATCCGCAGCGAGTTCTTGCGGCCGGTCGCATAGCGGGTCGCCTCGAACGCGCCGATCGCGCCCGCCGCCGCTCCACCGTCGAGCCGCGCGGTGAACCAGGCGGCGTCGTCCACGGTCACCCGTCCGCGCTCGGCGGAGGCCGTGCCGGAGAGCCCCACGGTCTCGCCGAGCAGCGGCCGCTCCTCCACGAACGTGGCGAGGGTGCCGGAGACCGAGTCGAGCCGGGAGCCGGTCAGGTGCTCGACCAGGTCGATCGCGTGCGCGCCGATGTCCCCCAGGGAGCCGGAGCCTGCGGCCTCCTTGTCGAGCCGCCACGTCATCGGCCCGTTCTCGTCGGTCAGCCAGTCCTGCAGGTAGAGCGCGCGCACCTGGCGGATCGCGCCGAGCCGGCCCTCCTGCACGAGGCGCCTGGCGTAGCCGATCGCCGGGACCCGACGATAGCTGAAGCCCACCATCGAGCGGACGCCGCGGGAGGCCGCGCGTTCGGCGGCGGCGACCATCGCCTCCGCCTCGGCCACGGTGTTGGCGAGCGGCTTCTCGCAGAGCACGTGCTTGCCGGCGTCCAGCGCGGCGATCGCGATCTCGGCGTGGGAGGCGCCGGGCGAGCAGATGTCGATCACGTCGATGGCCGGGTCCTCGACGACGCGACGCCAGTCGGTCTCGGCGCGCTGCCAGCCGAACTTGCGGCGGGCGCCCTCCACGCGGTCGGGGTCGCGTCCCACGATCGCGGCCATGACCGGCTCGGCGGCCAGGTCGAAGAACCGCGGAGCCACCCGCCAGCCCTGCGAGTGGGCAGCGCCCATGAAGCCGTAGCCGACCATCGCCACCCGCAGCTCCCGTGCCGGTGAAGTCATCCGTCCCGCTCCTTCGCGTCGTGCGTGCTGTTTCGGTGTCCGTGCGTGACGCTAACCGGCCGCGAGGCACCACGCAAGTTTCGGCCGTTGCTTGGAAAACTTTCTACTACCGTCGCTCAGCGAGCGGCCGGCGCCGCCGTCGAATCGCGCACGACCAGGGAGGTCGCCAGCTCCAGCCGGGTGTTCTCCACCTCGCCGGCGCGCAGGCGCAGTGCGGTGCGCGTCGCGACCTCGGCCATCTCCTGCAACGGCTGACGCACGGTCGTCAGGGCCGGCCGCGCCCAGGACGCCGGCGCCACGTCGTCGAAACCGACGACGGACACGTCGCCCGGCACGTCCAGCCCGAGCGCGAACGCCGCATCCATCACGCCGAGCGCCTGCAGGTCGTTGCCGCAGACGATCGCGGTCGGGCGGTCAGCACGGTCGAGCAGGCGGCGACCTTCCCGCACTCCGTCCGCGCGACCGAACTCGCCGACGCCGGCGAGCGCCGGGTCGGCCCGGAGCCCGGCCTCGGCGAGCGCGGACTGGTATCCGCCGACCCGTGCGCGGGAGCACATCAGGTCGGGCGGCCCGGAGACGACCGCGATCCGCTCGTGGCCGAGGTCGATCAGGTGCCGCGTCGCCGTGACCCCGCCCGCCCAGTTGGTCGCGCCGATCGCCGGGACGTCCGGCGGCGGGTCGCCCGCCGGGTCCACGACGACGAACGGGATGTTGCGCGTGCGCAGCCGCTGCCGGTGCTCGGCCGTCAGATTCGAGAACTGCAGGATCACCGCGACCGGCTTCCTGCTGAGCACGCCGGAGATCCAGTCCCGGCCGGGCTCGAGATGGTCGCCGAGCGCGGAGAGGGCGAGCACGAAGCCGGCCTCCCGCGTGATCCGCTCGACACCCCGGATGATCTCGACCGACCACTCGCTGACCAGATCCGTGACCACCAGCTCGACCAGCCCTCCGCGCTCCGGGAGGACGCCGCGGCGCGCATAGCCGGAGTCGTTCAGCAGCTCCTCGACGCGCGCGCGGGTCGGCGCCGAGACACCCGGGCGCCCGTTCAGGACCTTCGACACGGTGGAGAGCGACACCGCCGCCTGCCGCGCGATCGCCTCCAGCGTCGGACGGCTCGGCGCAACGGTCGGTTCAGGCATGCAGACACTGTGCCACAATGTCGGCCAGGCTTTCGCGTTGTCCCGCGAAACTTCCACACTCGCCCTCCCGAGGAGACCAATGCCGCTCACCGACCTCACCCTCCCCGAACTGATCGACTTCCGCCCGGAGGTCGAGGAGCCCACCGACTTCGACGCGTTCTGGGAAGCGACGATCGCGGAGTCTCGCGCGGCCGGGGGCGAGCCGGTGCTGGCGCCGGCGAACACCCCGGTCACGCAACTGATCGTGGAGGACCTGACCTTCCCCGGCTTCGGCGGCGAACCGGTGCGCGCCTGGGTGTCGCGCCCGCTGCACGCCGACGGCCCACTGCCGGCGGTCGTGCAGTACCAGGGTTACGGCGGCGGCCGCGGCCTCGCCGGCGAGAACGTCGACTGGGCGCTCGCCGGCTACGTGCACGTCTTCATGGACACCCGCGGCCAGGGCAGCGGGTGGGGCACGGGAGGCGCGACCGCCGACCCGCACGGTTCCGGGCCCGCCACCCCGGGCTTCATGACCCGCGGCATCCACGACCCGCGCGAGCACTACTACCGCCGGGTGTTCGCCGACGCGGTGCGAGCGGTCGACGCCGCCCGCGCCCTCCCGTTCGTCGACCCGGCGCGGATCGCCGTGACCGGCGGCAGCCAGGGCGGCGGGATCGCCCTGGCCGCAGGCGCGCTGGCGGATGTCCAGGCGGTGCTGCCGGATGTCGCGTTCCTCTGCGCGTACCGCCGTGGCGCGGAGGTCGCGGCCGGCGGCCCGTTCCAGGAGCTGACGACCTACCTGGCGGTGCACCGCGACCAGGTGGACGCGGCCTTCCACACGCTGTCGTACCTCGACGGCGTGAACTTCGCCCGCCGCATCCAGGCGCCTGCGCTGTTCTCGGTCGCGCTGATGGACACGGTGGTGCCGCCGTCCACGACGTTCGCGGCGTACAACCACCTGGCGGCGGAGGACCGCACGATCGAGGTGTACCCGTTCAACGACCACGAGGGCGGCCAGGCGGCGCACTGGCAGAAGCAGGCGGCGTGGCTGGCGTCGCGGATGTGAGCCCTCGGCAGCCGGCGCGGAGTGGCGCTCGGGCGTCGGTCCTGGTATAAGTTTATCGAAACAACAAATCACCGACGACGCTGAAGGAACCTTCCATGAGCCTCACCCCCACCCGCGCCGACAAGTTCTCGTTCGGTCTGTGGACCATCGGCTACAACGGCACCGACCCGTTCGGCGGCCCGACCCGCCCCCAGCTCGACGTGGTGGAGGCGGTGACCAAGCTCAGCGAGCTCGGCGCCTACGGCCTCACCTTCCACGACGACGACCTCTTCGCCTTCGGCTCGACCGACGCCGAGCGCCAGAAGCAGATCGACCGCCTCAAGCAGGTGCTCGCAGACACCGGTGTCATCGTGCCGATGGTCACCACCAACCTGTTCAGCGCGCCGGTCTTCAAGGACGGCGGCTTCACCTCCAACGACCGCGCCGTCCGCCGCTTCGCGCTGCGCAAGGTGCTCCGCAACCTCGACCTGGCCGCCGAGCTCGGCGCCAAGACGTTCGTCATGTGGGGCGGCCGCGAGGGCGCCGAGTACGACTCGGCCAAGAATATCCAGGCGGCGCTCGAGCGCTACCGGGAGGCCGTCAACCTGCTGGGCGACTACGTCACCGACAAGGGCTACGACATCCGCTTCGCGATCGAGCCGAAGCCGAACGAGCCGCGCGGCGACATCCTGCTGCCGACCGTGGGCCACGCCCTCGCTTTCATCAACTCGCTGGAGCGCCCCGAGCTCGTCGGCCTCAACCCCGAGGTCGGCCACGAGCAGATGGCGGGCCTGAACTTCGCCGCCGGCATCGCCCAGGCGCTGTACCACGGCAAGCTCTACCACATCGACCTCAACGGCCAGCGCGGCATCAAGTACGACCAGGACCTCGTGTTCGGCCACGGCGACCTCCAGAACGCCTTCGCGCTCGTCGACCTGCTCGAGCACGGCGGCCCCAACGGCGGCCAGGCCTACGACGGCCCGCGCCACTTCGACTACAAGCCGTCGCGCACCGAGGACATCACGGGCGTGTGGGACTCGGCCGCCGCGAACATGCGCACCTACCTGCTGCTGAAGGAGCGGGCGCAGGCGTTCCGCGCCGACCCCGAGGTGCAGGCGGCACTGGAGGCCTCGCGCGTGAACGAGCTGTCGCAGTCGACCCTGGGCGCCGGCGAGAGCTACGACGACCTGCTCGCCGACCGAAGCGCGTACGAGGACTTCGACGCGAGCGCCTACTTCGGCGCCAAGGGCTTCGGCTTCGTGCGCCTGCAGCAGCTCGCCCTCGAGCACCTGCTCGGGGCCCGCGGCTGACCGGACCCATCCTTCGCCGAGGGGCACGTGAACGCCGTCATCCAGCAGTTTTGAGGGCGTACACGTGCCCCTCGATCGATTAATCCCGGAGAAGTGAGGAACGCAGGTGACGTTGGTTGCGGGAGTCGACTCGTCGACGCAGAGCTGCAAGGTGGTCGTGCGCGACCTGGAGACCGGGGCGCTCGTGCGCTCCGGCCGGGCCGTGCACCCGGACGGCACGGAGGTCGACCCGGCCGCCTGGTGGAGCGCGCTGCAGGAGGCGTTGGAGGCCGCGGGCGGCCTCGCCGACGTGGCCGCGATCTCCATCGCCGGCCAGCAGCACGGCATGGTGGTGCTCGACGCGGAGGGCCGCGTCATCCGCGACGCGCTGCTCTGGAACGACACCCGCAGCGCCCAGGCGGCGCGCGACCTGATCGACGAGGTCGGCGCTGGGGCGTACGCCGCGCGGGTCGGAGTGGTGCCGGTGGCCTCCTTCACCGCGACCAAGCTGCGCTGGCTGCGCGACGCCGAGCCGGCGAACGCGGCACGCGTCGCCGCGGTCGCCCTCCCCCACGACTGGCTGACCTGGCGACTGCTGGGTTACGGCCCCGCGGACGAGAGCCCCCTCGGCCCGGAGCTGGAGGCCCTGACGACGGACCGGTCGGATGCGAGCGGGACGGCATACTGGAGCGCGGCATCCGGGGCATACGACGTCGAGCTGTTCGAGCGGGCGCTGGGACGTGCGGGGCGGGAGGCCGGTACGACCTCCACCTCGGCCGACGCCGTCATCCTCCCCCGCGTGCTGGGCCCGGCGGACGTCGCCGGCCGCACCCCGGACGGCGTCCTCGTCGGCCCGGGCGCGGGCGACAACGCGAGCGCGGCTCTCGGCCTGGGCGCAGCGGACGGCGACGTGGTCGTGTCCATCGGCACCAGCGGCACCGTGTTCGCCGTGACCGACGCCCCCATCGCGGACGCGACCGGGACCGTCGCCGGCTTCGCCGACGCGAGCGGCCTCAGCCTCCCCCTCATCGCGACGCTCAATGCGGCCCGCGTGCTGAGCTCCGTCGCCGGCCTGCTCTCGGTGGACTTCGACGCCCTCGCCGAGCTCGCCCTGTCCGTGGAGCCCGGTGCGGAGGGCGTCGTGCTGGTGCCGTACTTCGAGGGCGAACGGACGCCGAACCTCCCGGACGCCACAGCCAGCCTCCACGGGCTCACCATCGCGAGCACGCGCCCGGCGACCTTCGCGCGCGCGGCCATCGAGGGGATGCTGTGCGGTCTCGCCGACGGGCTCGACGCCGTGCGCGCGGTCGGCGTGCGGGAGAAGCGCATCGTGCTGATCGGCGGGGCGGCGCAGAACCGGGCTGTCGCGGCGATCGCGGCACAGGTGTTCGACGCGCCGGTCGTCGTGCCGGCGCCGGGCGAGTACGTCGCCGATGGCGGAGCCGTGCAGGCGGCGTGGGCGCTGACCGGTGAGCGGCCGTCGTGGACCGTGGCGGCGGCGGCGCCGCTGGCGGTGGACACGCGCACGGTGATCCGGGAGCAGCGCCGGCAGTACCTGTAGGCGGTCGCCCCCGGAGGACCTCCCGTCGGCGACCGGCCGAAAAAGCGGTCAGCGGAGGAGATCGGCGCGCGGAACGGGCCGGTTTCCTCCGTTGACTGTTGTCAGCGCCGGCCAGCGGGGAATCTCCTCCGTTGCCAGCAGCGGCGAAGCCGCGCGCGAGCGCGGCGCCGGCCGCCGACGCCCAGCGCAGCGGGTCCGCGATGGCGGCGGCCGAGCCTCCGGCGAGCTCGGACAGCGACGCCACGCCGGCGAACCCGCGTGGCTCGGCCGCGATCGAGCCGGCGGCCAGGAGCGCGGGGATCCGGGCTGCCCGGGCCAGGCCCGCGACATACTCCGCGACCTTGCCCGCCGCCGACTGGTCGTCATAGCGTCCCTCCCCCGTCACCACCGCATCCGCCGAGGCCACGACCGTGGGCAGGCTCAGCGCCTCGCCGACGGCGGCCGAGCCCGGCGCCATCGCGGCTCCCCAGGCGAGCAGCCCGAAGCCGGTCCCGCCCGCAGCGCCCGCACCGGGTGCGAAGGGATCCACGGCGACCCCGGACTCATGGAGCACGTCCGCGAATCGGGCGAGCCCGGCCTCCAGCACGGGCACGTCCGTCGGACCGGCGCCCTTCTGCGGCCCGAACACCGAGGCCGCCCCCCGAGGTCCGAGCAGCGGGCTGGTCACGTCGCTCAGAACGCGCGCACCTCCTGCGGGACGCGCCCTCAGCGACCCCAGTTCGGCCCGGTCGAGGGCGGCGAGGCCGCGGTTCCCCGGCGCGATGGCGGTTCCGGCCGCAGTCAGCAACCGCGCCCCGAGCGCCGTCAGCATCCCGGCTCCCCCGTCCGTGGAGGCGCTCCCGCCGATCGCGAGCAGCAGCCCCGTCGCCCCCGCGTCGAGCGCCGCCGCGATGGCCTGGCCGAATCCGGTCGTCTGCGCGTCGAAGGGCGCGAGCGCCGGCATCAGCCCGATCCCGCTGGTCTCGGCCAGTTCGACGACGGCGGTTCCGTCGGGCAGCAGGAGCCAGCTCGCGTCCCGCGCAGCGCCGTCCGGTCCGGTCACGCGCACGGACCGCCGGGTGGACCCGGGCACGGCGACCTCGAACGCGTCGAGAGTGCCCTCGCCTCCGTCGGCCATCGGCGCGAGGACGATGTCGTCGTCCGGGCGGACCGACGACCATCCCGCCGCGAGCGCGGACGTCACCTCGGTCGCGGTCGCGGTGCCCTTGAAGGAGTCGGGGGCGAAGACGACGGTGCTCATCCCCACAGGCTGGCACAGATCACCGGGCGCCACGGCTCGCGAACGACGGACTCGCCCGTCCCGGCTCTGGCACCGCGCCCCCGACCGGACGAAGATGTCCGCATGAACGCACCAGTACCTCCACGGCTATGATCCCCACCGCCCGCCGGGTCCAGGCCGTCTACCTCACACTCCTCCTCGGTAACACCCTCGCCGCGTCGTTCATCTGGGGCATCAACACGCTCTTCCTCCTCGACGCCGGGCTGACCAACTTCGAGGCCTTCGCCGCGAACGCGTTCTTCACGGCCGGGATGGTCATCTTCGAGATCCCCACCGGGGTCGTCGCCGACACGATCGGGCGCCGCGCGTCCTACCTGCTCGGCACGATCACCCTGTCCCTCTCGACTGTGCTCTACTGGCTGCTCTGGCTGTGGCACGCGCCGTTCTTCTGGTGGGCGGTGGCCTCCATGCTGCTCGGGCTCGGTTTCACCTTCTTCTCCGGCGCGACGGACGCGTGGCTGGTCGACGCGCTCGCGGCGACGGAGTACACGGGGAGCCTGGAGTCCGTCTTCGGTCGCGCGCTCGTGGTCACCGGGGTGGCGATGTTCGCCGGGTCCGTGCTGGGCGGGGTGATCGCGCAGGCGACGAACCTCGGGGTGCCGTTCCTGCTGCGCGCCGGGGTGCTCATACTGATGTTCGTGTTCGCGTTCGTCACGATGCGCGACATCGGTTTCACCCCGGACAAGTCGATGGGACCGTGGCGGGCGACCAGGAACGTCCTCGCCCAGTCGATCGAGCACGGGATGCGGAAGCGCTCTGTGCGATACGTCATCCTGTCGGCGCCGTTCGCGTCCGGGGTCGGGATCTACGCCTTCTACGCCCTCCAGCCGTACCTGCTCGAACTGTACGGCGACCCGAAGGCGTACTCGGTCGCCGGGCTCGCGGCGGCCATCCTGTCGCTCGCGCAGGTGGCGGGCGGCATCCTGGCGCCGCGGCTCCGGCGCCTGTTCGCCAAGCGGACGACGACGATCATCGGAGCGTCGCTCACCAGCATCGTCATCCTGGTGGCGATGGGACTGACGGCGTTCTTCTGGTTCGCGGTGGTCCTGCTGGTGATCTGGGGGTTCGTCTTCGCGGTGGCGGGGCCGGTGCGGCAGGCGTACGTGAACGACATGATCCCGTCGAAGCAGCGCGCGACCGTGCTGTCGTTCGACTCGCTGTTCGGAAGCCTCGGCGGTGTGGTGATCCAGCCGGCGCTCGGACGTGCGGCCGACCTGTGGGGGTACGGGACGTCGCTCGTCATCGGCGGGGCGATCGAGCTGATCGGGATCCCGTTCCTGCTGGCGAGCCGGCGGCAGGGCGATCCGTCGGACTCGGCGGGGGTGCGTGGCGAGGCCGGGGAGGCCGAGGCGGCGCCCTCCGCTCCCTGACCGACCGCCTCTGTCGTCACAGGGGTCGCAACACGCCGGTATGCCCGCCGATTGACGGCATGTTGCGACCCCTGTTCGATCCCTGACGGGTCAGCGGCGGACGATCCGGCCGCCGCACATCCACGCGGCCAGGCACAGCACCCCGTTCACGGCGAACACGCCCGCGAACGCCGTCGGCGACGCAGCTCCGCCGAGCGCCGAGAAGGCGATCGCCGTCGTCGCCAGGGCGATGGCCGAGCCGGTGGAATCCGCGATCGATAGGGCCGAGCTGTTGAAGCCCTGGTCGGCGGGAGTCGAGTACTCCAGGGTGAGGACGCCGAGGCGCGGGTAGAGGATCCCCATCCCGGCGCCCGCGAACGCCCAGCCGACCACGACGAGCACCGGGGAGGCGCCGGTCAGCGCGGTCACCAGCAGCGACGCGATCGCGATGGTCAGTCCGAGCGCGCCGAGCCGGGCCGCGAGACGGTGGCCGATGGCCGGGAACCGGCCCTGCGCCCAGGAGGCCGCAGCCCAGCTCAGGCCCGCGGCGGTCAGCGCGAGGCCCGCGACGGCCGGCGACGCACCGTACTGCGTGACCATCAGCAGCGGGACGTAGACCTCCGCCGAGAAGAACGTCCCCGCGACGATCGCCCGCAGCAGGACGACGCTCGGGAGGCCTCGGCGCGCCAGCAGCGTGCCCGCCGGGATCAGCGGCCGGAGCGCGGCGATCGCGCCGGTGGCGGCGAACACCGGGACCAGCCACTGAACGGGTCCGCGCGCCTCGGCGGCGAGCGTGAGAGCGAGGACGGCGACGGCCACGAGCGTGGCCAGTCCGGCGCGAGCCAGCTCGCGCCGACCTCCCGCCGGCCGCTGATCGGGCGCGTGCAGGCCGCGCATCGCGGGCACGACCATCAGCATCGCGAGGACGACCAGGGCCACGACGCCGAGGAAGACCCACCGCCACCCGACCGTCTCGGCGACAGCGCCCGCGATCACGGGCCCGATCAGCGAGGGGATCACCCACGCGGCCGCGAAGCCGGCGAAGATGCGGGCGTGCAGCCGCGGCGGGTAGACGCGTGCGACGATCACATAGAGCGCGACGGTGAGCGCACCGCCGCCGAGCCCGTGGACGAGGCGGCCGGTGACGAAGAGCGCCATCGTCGGGGCGAGCCCGGCCAGGATGAGGCCGACCGCGAACAGCCCGACCGACGTGAACAGGACGGTGCGCGGGTTGCCGCGGTCGCACCAGCTGCCGGCGACGACCATGCCGACGACTCCTACGGCCAGCGGCCCGGCGAACGCGAAGGCGTACAGTCCGGCGCCGTCGAGCTGGTGGCTGACGGTGGGCATGATCGTCGTCACCGCCAGCGCCTCGAAGGCCGCCAGGGTGACGAGCAGGCACATGCCGATGCTCACCCAGCGGTAGCGCGGCGCGAGCACCCCTCCGGCTTGGCGAGGCGCCCGGGCGCGACCGTGGGGCCCCCGTCCGTGCTCATCCTCCGAGCCTACGACCACCCGGGGACAGCGGCCGAGCAACTGCCGAGTACGCAGATTGTCTGCGTACTCGGCGGTTCAGCCCGGAGCGGGGGCGGTGGAGGCGCGCACGATCAACACGGGGAGGAGGCTCGCCGGCACCGGCTCCTCGCCGCCCTCGATCTCGGCGACCAGGCGTTCGACGCTGCGGCGGCCGAGCTCGGTGAAGTCCTGCAGCACCGTGGTCAGCGGCGGCCAGAAGTGGGCGGCCTCCGGGATGTCGTCGAAGCCGACGACGCTCAGGTCCTCCGGGATGCGGCGACCGGCCTCCCGGGCGGCGTGGTAGACCCCGAGCGCCATCTGGTCGTTCGACGCGAAGACCGCGGTCGTCGCCGGGTCGCGGACGACCGACTGCGCGGAGCGGTACCCGGACTCGGCCGACCAATCGCCCTCCAGCAGCGCGGGCACCGGGAGGCCGGCGGCCTCCATTTCGGACGCGTACCCTGCCGTGCGCGCCTGCGCCTCGAACCAGGCCAGCGGGCCGGTGAGGTGGACGATCCGACGGTGCCCGAGGCCGATCAGGTGCGCGGTCGCAGCGCGGGCGCCGGCCTCTTGATCGACCGTGAGCTCGCGCGCGACGTACTCCGAGCCGCCCTGCAGGGTCACGTAGGGGACGGCGAGGCGAGCGCTCGAGATGTGCTCGAGCACCAGGTCCTGCGGTGCGATCACGATGATGCCCTCCACCGCCTGGGCGAGTAGGTGGTCGAGCGCCGCGGCGATCCCGGCGTCGGTCAGCTCGGGGATCTGGGCGACGGCGAGGTAGTAGCCGGCCTCGCGTGCGGCGCCTTGCACCGCGTTGATGCTGGACACCGGTCCGTAGAGCGCCGCGGCGGTCGTGGAGAGCACGCCGAGGGTGCGGGACCGGGCGGTGACGAGGGCCCGCGCGGCACGGTTCGGCCGGTACTGGAGCTGCTCCATCGCGGCGAGGACCCGCTGCCGCGTGGACTCCCGGATGCTGGGGTGGTCGTTGATGACCCGCGAGACCGTCTGGTGCGAGACACCCGCGAGCTGTGCGACGTCTCGGATGCTCGCAGCGCGTTGCGCGGGGTCGTGGGTCACGCGCCTATTATCCGGGACGCGATGGGCTGTCGGGGACGGGATGGGCTGTCCGGGACGGGATGGGCTGTCCGGGACGGGATGGGCTGTCCGGGACGGGATGGGTCGGGTGCGCGGGTCGGGCTCAGTCGGCCGAGGCCCGAGTGGGCGACTTCCGCCGCGACCTCCACCGGCCCAGCACTCCCACCAGGGTCGCGATGAGTGCGATCCCGGCCGGGAACACCAGGTGCCAGCCTGCCAGCACCAGGAGACCCGCCGCGAACACGACCGACAGCACCGCCATCCACCACCCCGGAGAGCGGGTCGGCAGCAGGACGATCGCGCTGGCGACGCCGAGGCCGTAGACGGCAGCAGCGATGCTGGTGTGCACCAGGATGTACGGCTGGAGGTCGCCGCCGGCCAGCACCACCACCGAGTAGAGCGCCATGACCACCGCCGACAGCAGCAGCCCACGGCGCGCCACCGCGCCGTTCTCGGCGCCGCGGCCGAACCAGGCGGGGAGGTCGCCGTCGCGGCCCATCGCGGCGCCCAGCTTGCTGAACGCGGCGAGGTAGGCGTTGAAGACGCCCGTGACGACGATGGCGGCGATGACCGCCACGACGATCCCGCCGCCGGAGCCCGTCGCGACCGAGACGAGGTCGAGCAGCGGCACCGCCGACGTGGAGGCGCGGCCGCCCAGTACCGCGACGGTCACGGTCTGGATCGCGAGGTAGGCGACCGACACGATCACCAGGGCCAGGGCGGTCGCGCGCGGGATGTCGCGCCGCGGGTTGCGGAACTCGCCGCCGATCCCGGCCACGGCCTCCCACCCGGCGAACGCCCAGATGTAGAGGCTCATCGCGAGCCCGACGCCCGACCAGCCGTGCGGAAGCGGGGACTGGAGGTTCTCGGCGCGCGCGTGCGGCGCGGCGGCGGCGAGGACGAAGACGAGCACGGCAATGAGCGCCCCGGAGAGCACGAGCTGCACGGACGCGGCGAAGCGGACGCCGAACGCCGTCACCGCGACGGGCACGACCATCAGGGCGATCGCGATCACGATCGTCTGCGCGGCGTCGCCGCCGATCACCGCCACGACGTAGCGCGCGGTCATCAGCGCGGCGATGGGAGCGCCGATCGGGGTGCCGAAGAAGAACCAGTAGCTGACGATCCGCGCGGAGGTCGGGCCGAACGCGCGGCGTGCGAACGTCGCGACGCCTCCGGCGTCGGGGTGGCGGCGGGCCAGCGCGGCGAACGTCGCGGCCAACGGGATGGAGATGAGCGCGAGGGCGGCGACCGCGAGGATGGCGCCCGGCCCGGCCGCGGCGGCGGCGAGCGCGGGGAGGACGAGGATTCCGGTGCCGAGGACCGCCGCGACGTAGAGCGCGGTTCCGCCGGCGACGCCGAGATGTCCGCGGTGCTCGACGGCCTGCGCCGGGGGGACGCGAGTGGTCGAGGGCGCGCTTTCCGTCACTGGTCCATCCTGGCGTGGACGACCGACATCCGCCGTCCATCGGCGGCCAGCGATCGGCTATCCGCCGCCAATCCCCGCCCGGAGCCGATCCTGATCCGCCCGCACCAATCAGCGGGCTGCAGCCTCCCAGGCGAAGCCGTCCGGATCGGTCGCCGCGCTGTCGCCGCCGATGACGATGCGGTGCGAGCCGGAGCCGTCGTCCGGGACGCCGGCGTCCTTGGCGAGCGCGCGCCGCTTGTAGAGGCCGAGCTGCACCGGGCTGTCCGTCAGGTCGAACTGCACGTACGAGCCGAAACTCTTGCCGACCGGGAGCCCGCGCCCCGCGTAGAACTGCTTGCTCGCGCTCACGTCGTCGACGCCGAGCAGCAGCACGACCGACTCGGCCGTCCGTGTGGCCGGGCCGGTGTCCTTCTTGGCGGAGGTCGCGATCTTCCAGAGGGCGCCGTCGGGCGCCTGCACGGTGCCGCCGACGCCCCAGAGCGACCTGGCGACGGGTTTGATCGTCCTCGCGCCCGCGGCGAGCGCGGACTCCACGAAGGCGTGGACGTCGGCCGGCTGGGCGACCGTGATGGAAACCGTGTAGCCGCGGAAGCCGGTGGACGGTGTGTCGGACGCGCGCACGCGCACCCGGTCGCCGAGCCCGAAGGCGGCGTCGTAGAACTGCTGGGCGGCGGAGACGTCCGCCACCTCGAGGGTGATGTGGTCGATGGAGGTCATGGGAATGACGGTAGGCGCGGGCACAGGCGGGCGGCTTCTCCATTCCTGCTCGATGGGCGCGCGGGAATTCCGCCCGAAGGCGTACCGTTCGATTCAGTGCGGCCTTCCACACCGGAACCGCTCAACGACTTCCCTCGACCCGCAGGAGGACCTCATGGCAACCGTCGAGCTCACCGCTCAGAACATCGAGTCCCAGATCACCGGGAACGACATCGTCTTCGTCGACTTCTGGGCGGAATGGTGCGGCCCCTGCCGCATGTTCGGCCCGGTCTTCGAGAAGGCGTCCCAGGAGCACACCGATGTCGTCTTCGGCAAGGTGGACACCGAGGCCGAGCAGTCGCTCGCCGCCTCCGCCGGCATCACCTCCATCCCGACGCTGATGGCGTTCCGCGACGGCATCCTGGTGTTCTCGCAGCCCGGCGCGCTCCCCGCCCCGGCCTTCCAGGACCTCATCGGCCAGGTGAAGGCCCTCGACATGGACGCCGTGCGCGCGTCGATCGCCGAGGCCAAGGCCGGCGAGGCCGCACCGGGGGCGTAGGCCCCGCCCGTCCTGTCAGGTGGATGCGGGCTCCGCTCAGTACCCTGTCGGCATCGTGACCAGGTACGGCTCTTCGAGCTGCCGCACCTCGTCGTCCGTCAGCTCCAGGTGCACGGCCGCGACAGCGTCCGGGAGGTGGTGCGGCTTGGTCGCCCCCACGATCGGCGCGTCCACGACCGGGTTGCGCAGCACCCAGGCCAGCGCGACCTGGGCCATCGGGACGCCGCGCGCCTCCGCCACGCGCTGCACGGCCTCCGCGATCGGCCGGTCGTGCGCCTCGCTGAAGCGCGCCTGGAGCGGATCCGTCTCGGCGCGGAGCGTCTGCTCGCCCCACGGACGCGTCAGCCGGCCCTTCGCGAGCGGGCTCCACGGCAGGCTGCCGACGCCCTGATCGGCCAGGAGCGGGAACATCTCGCGCTCCTCCTCACGCATCATCAGGCTGTACTGGTCCTGCATGGTGACGAACCGCGTCCAGCCTCCGAGGTCGGCCGCGTGCTGGAGCTTGGCGAACTGCCACGCCCACATCGAGGAGGCGCCGATGTAGCGCGCCTTGCCGGCCTTGACCACGTCGTGCAGCGCCTCCATCGTCTCCTCGACCGGCGTCAGCGGGTCGAAGCGGTGGATCTGGTAGAGATCCACGAAGTCGGTGTTCAGCCGGGTCAGCGACGCGTCGATCTGTTCGAGGATCGCCCGGCGCGAGAGCCCGGCGCCGCCGGGGCCGTCGTGCATCGTGAAGTTCACCTTGGTCGCCAGCACGATGTCCTCACGCGTGGTGTATTCGCGGATGGCGCGCCCGACGATCTCCTCAGAGCTGCCGAAGCCGTAGACATTGGCGGTGTCCCAGAAGGTGATGCCGGCCTCCACGGCCTGGCGGAAGATCGGTGCGGCGCCCTCGTCGTCCAGCGCCCATTCGTTGAAGCCGCGCGTCCGGTCGCCGAAGCTCATGCAGCCCAGCGCGATGCGACTGATCGGGAGGCCCGTCGACCCCAGTCGGGTGTATTCCATCGTTCGTTCTCCTCGTGCCTCGGACGTCGTGCCTCCGACGTTACGCGCCGCACAGGCACGAGAGGGAGGTACTGCGAGTACCGCGATCGGCCTACCATCGCGGCATGACCGATGCGAAAGAGAACTGGCCGGAGACGCCCTCCGGCGAGCCCATCGACACCGACGCCCTCGCGGAGGGCGAAGGCGGCGGCCCGTACGACGCCGACGGCGTGTTCGAGCCCGAGGACGACGCGGCCGCGGACGACGAGGACGACCCCGGGGTCTGAACCCGTCCGAAAGCTGTGCGCTTCCGTTCACCTGAATGCTCTTGTCCCCCGGGCTTGTACCCCACTAGGGTCTAGTCCAAGGAGCCAGTCCGAGTCCGGCGGAAGCGATGTCAGGCGCGCCTCCGGCGGTCCTGGACCGGCTGCACAACTGGGGAGGGGTGCAGCGTGACGACCTACGAGACACCGATCGGGAACGCGCCGAAACCGGGCCAGGACATCCATCTGGTGAGATGGATCCGGTCCGCGGACGGCTGGAGCAGCGAGACCGTGCTCTGCACCTACCTGGCGGGGACGCCCTCGCACTGGGTGGTCGAACGGCACGGCGAGCGCGTGAGCCTCGACCGGGCGGAGTGGGCGCAGTTCGCCTTCTGACCGTCGACGGCAGGCAGTGGCTTGCGGTGCGGGAGCGGCTCAGAGCCCCGCCCGCGCCGCGAGCAGTTCCACAGCCACGCGCCAGTCCCGCGCGGGGATGCCGTCGCCGGTCTCCTCCTCGCCGGGCGGTCGTGCCACGAACGACGGCCACGGGTCGCCGGGGATGTGCGACTCCTCGACCAGGCCGAGGTAGTCGCCGCCGAAGTACACCTCCCACGCCGCCGTCGCCGTGGGGCTGTACATGAGCGTGAGCGGGAGCGTGCCGTAGGTGTACACGGCGTGCTGGTGGGCCAGTTCCTTCCCCGTCATGTCCGCCTCCACGTCCTGGCCCTCCATCTCTATGTCCGAAGCGTAAGCGCGTCGAGCCTCCGGCGGAAGGGATTGCTACGCCACGAAGCGGCCGTCGCCCTCGTCGCCCGCCTCGTGGGTCACCGCGACCGCCTCGGCGACGACGTCGCGCATCCGTCCGCGCCGGGAGAGGGCGGTCCGCTGCCGGCCGGCGCCGCCGCCGCTGCGCAGGATCCGGTCGACGCCGCTGCGCACCAGTTCGAGGTCGCCGTAGCTCTCCAGCGCCCGCGCCGTGTGGACGAGCAGGGCGTCGAGGGCGTCGATCGCCGTCCCTTCGCGGCCGGTCACGGGATGCGGGAGTTTGCCGCCCACCCCGGTCAGCGCCGCCTGCCACTCGGCCAGCCGGAGGGCGGCGGAGGGCGTCGCCAGCGGCGGGACGCCCGAACGCCACTCGCCGACCGCGGTGTCGACGAGGGCGCGCACCAGCGCGGCCAGCACGACCGTGTCGCGGGCGTCGAGGCAGACGTCGGCGACCCGCACCTCCACGGTGGGCTGCTTGTGGGACACCCGCGCGTCCAGGTAGAGCATGGCCTTGTCGAGGATGACCCCGGTCTCCACCAGCAGGCGCTCGAACCGGTCGTAGGCCTCCACCGATCCGAACACGTCGGTCGGCCCGGCGCTCTGCCACTGGTGCCAGGCGACGAACCGGTAACTGGCGTGCCCGGTGTCGACGCCGCCCACGAAAGGCGAGTTGGCGGTGAGCGCGAGCAGTGCCGGCAGCCACGTGCGGATGCGGTCGAGGACGGCGACGCCCTCCTCGCGGGAGTGGATCGCGACGTGCACGTGGCAGCCGCAGACCAGCGTGCCCTTCGCGGTGAGCCCGTATCGCTCCATCATCTTGTCGTAGCGCGGGCCCGGGGTGGCGTGCGGGCGCAGCGGCAGGGGCGACATCGCGACCGCCACGGCCCGGGCGCCGTGCCGGCGGGCGAGCGTGTCGGCGAGGGTGCGGCCCTCGACGATGTCCGCGTACAACTCGTCGGTGGTCAGCCGCGGCAGCGTCTGCGTCTCGATCATCTCCTGCTGGATCTCGGCGCCGAGCCTCTGCTCGGTCCCGGCGGGGGCGTCCGCCAGGGCGTACGGGGCGACCGGAGTCGCGATCCCGCGTTCATCGACCAGGAGGAGTTCTTCCTCCACCCCGAAAGTCCTCACGACAACCACTATCGGTGAGGGGTCCTCCGGGAGCAATACCCCGGATCCCGTGAATCCGCCCGATACCCCGGCGCACGCTCGCGAAGGAGATCCGACTTCGACACGCCACGACAGTCCTTCCAGACGCCGCGCGGAAGGAGATCCGCGACCGTGTCTCCTTCCTCGCGCTAGCGGCCGAGCGCCTGCTCGACGTCGGCCAGCAGGTCAGCGACGTCCTCGATGCCCACCGAGAGGCGGATGACGTTGTCCGGCACCTCCAGCTCGGTGCCGCGCACCGACGCGTGCGTCATCTCCGACGGGTAGCCGATCAGCGACTCCACGCCGCCGAGCGACTCCGCGAGCTGGAACACCTCGGTCGACTCCGCGAAGCTCCTGGCGGCCGCGGCTCCCCGCTGAGCGCGACCGACAGCATGCCGCCGAAGCCGCTCATCTGCCGGGCGGCGAGTTCGTGGCCGGGGTGATCCGGCAGCCCCGGGTAGTACACCGCGTCGATCCCGGGACGGCCGACCAGCGCCTCCGCGATGGCCTGCGCGTTCTCGCTGTGCCGCTTCATCCGGACGTCGAGCGTCTTGATGCCGCGGACGGTGAGCCAGGCGTCCATCGGCGACGACACGGCGCCGGCCGCGAACTGGATGAACTGAGCCTTCTCGGCGAGCTCGGCGTCGGCGAACACCAGGGCGCCGCCGATCACGTCGGAGTGGCCGCCGAGGTACTTGGTGGTGGAGTGCACCACCACGTCCGCGCCGAACGACAGCGGCTGCTGGAGGGCGGGCGACGCGAACGTGTTGTCCACGACGACGAGCGCGCCGGCCGCATGGCCCAGCTCGACGAGGGCGCCGAGGTCGCTCACCTTCATGAGCGGGTTGCTCGGGGTCTCGATCCACAGCACGCGGGTGCGGTCGGTCCCGAGGGCGGCGCGGACCGCGTCCAGGTCGCCGAGGTCGACGGTGGTGTTGCGCACGTCCCAGGCGCCGTGGATGCGGTTGATGAGCCGGTGGGTGCCGCCGTAGACGTCGTTGCCGAGCACCACGTGGTCGCCCGGCCGCAGCACCGCGCGCAGCAGCGCGTCCTCGGCCGCGAGGCCCGAGGCGAACGACAGCGCGCGCACGCCGCCCTCCAGGGACGCCAGCAGCGACTCGAGCGAGGTGCGCGTCGGGTTGCCCGCACGCCCATACTCGTAGCCGCCGCGGAGGCCGCCGACGCCGTCCTGCACGAACGTCGAGGTCTGGTAGATCGGCGGGATGATGGCGCCCGTGGTCGGGTCGAACTCCTGGCCGACGTGGATGGCGCGCGTGGCGAAACCGTGGGTCATCGGGATCCTTACTCCAATGCGGGGGATGGAAGGTCGAGCGGTTATTCGCTCAGGTAGGTGAGGAGGTCCTGCCGGGTCAGCACGGCGACGGGCTTGCCGTCCTCCGTCACCAGCAGCGCGTTCGCGACGGCGAGCGCCGCCCGCGCCGCGGTGACCGGCTCGTTGACGCCGATCAGCGGCAGCGGCTCGCCCAGGTGCGCTCCGACCGGGTCGCTCATCTTGGCGCGCCCGCCGAACACGTCGTCGACCAGCGAGCGCTCGTCGAGCGCCCCGGCGACCTCGCCCATCACGACCGGCGGTTCCGCCGTCAGTACGGGGAGCTGCGAGACGCCGTACGTGTTCATGATCTCGATGGCGTCGTGGACGGTGTCGGACGGGTGCGCGTGCACGAGGTCCGGCAGGTCGCCTCGCTTCGTGCGGATGACGTCGTGCACGGTCGCCTCGTCGGGCACCTCGCTGAAGCCGTAGGAGCGCATCCACTTGTCGTTGAAGATCTTCGCCAGGTAGCCGCGACCGCCGTCCGGGAGGATGACCACCACGATGTCGTCGGCGCTGAGGTCCTTCGCGGCACGCAGCGCCGCCACGACGGCCATGCCGCTGGAGCCGCCGACCAGGATGCCCTCCTCGCGGGCGAGCCGCCTGGTCATGTGGAACGAGTCGGCGTCGCTGACCGGGATGACCTCGTCGACCACGCTCGGGTCGTACGCGCCGGGCCAGAAGTCCTCGCCGACGCCCTCCACGAGGTACGGGCGGCCGCTGCCGCCGGAGTAGACCGAGCCTTCCGGGTCGGCGCCGACGATGCGGACGCGGCCCTCGGAGACCTCCTTGAGGTAGCGGCCGGTGCCCGTGATCGTGCCGCCGGTGCCGACGCCCGCCACCAGGTGGGTGATCCGGCCGTCGGTGTCGCGCCAGATCTCCGGACCGGTGGTCTCGTAGCGGCTGCGCGGGCCGTTCGGGTTGAAGTACTGGTTGGGCTTGAACGCCCCGGGGATCTCCGCAGCCAGCCGGTCGGACACCGAGTAATAGGAGTCCTGGTGCTCCGGGGGCACCGAGGTGGGCGTCACCACGATCTCCGCGCCGTAAGCGGTGAGAACGTTGCGCTTGTCCTCCCCCACCTTGTCGGGCAGCACGAACACGCAGCGGTAGCCGCGCTGCTGGGCGACGAGCGCGAGGCCCACGCCGGTGTTGCCGCTCGTCGGCTCCACGATGGTGCCGCCGGGCTTCAGGAGCCCCTCGGCCTCCGCCGCGTCGAGGATGCGGGAGGCGATGCGGTCCTTGGAGGAGCCTCCGGGGTTCAGGTACTCGAGTTTGACGAGCACCGTCGCCGCGATTCCGTCGGTCAGCTTGTTGAGCTTCACGAGCGGAGTGTCGCCGACCAAGTCGACGATGGTCTCTGCGTACTTCACGCGGTCCACCGTAACAGGGCGCTCGCGCCGCTGCCGCTGTGTGTCCCCGCTCCTTCGCGCTGCGGGCCGCCGCCTAGACTTCCACCATGCCGGTGTCCGATCTCTCGCCCGTCGCACAGGACTACCTGAAGCTGATCTGGTCGGCCACCGAGTGGGCGGCCGATCCGATCACCGTCAAGCAGATCTCGGAGAGGATGGGCGTGCGCGCCGCGACAGTGTCCGACGGCATCCGCCGGCTCGCCGAGCAGGGCCTGGTCGTGCACGAGCCGTACGGCGCGATCGAACTCACCGACGACGGCCGGCGCGGTGCGGTCGCGATGGTGCGCAGGCACCGGCTGATCGAGACGTTCCTGGTCGAGGAGCTCGGCTACGGCTGGGACGAGGTGCACGACGAGGCCGAGGTGCTGGAGCACGCCGTCTCGGACCAGCTCGTCGACCGCATCGACCGCCGGCTCGGCTTCCCGGCGCGCGACCCGCACGGCGACCCCATCCCGACCGCGGACGGCACCCCGCGGCGTCCGGAGGCCGTCCCGCTGCTGACCGCGCCCGCCGGCGTCCCGCTCAGCGTCGTGCGCATCTCGGACGCCGACCCTGCCGTCCTGCGCTACCTCGGCGAGCGCGGTGTCGGACTCGACACCGAACTGACGGTGGACGAGCACCGCGCCTTCGCGGGCGACGTGACCGTGCACGTCGGAGGCGAGGCGGCGATCGTGCTCGGGGCGACGGCAGCGGCGGCCGTGTGGGTGGCCGGAGCCTGAGCGCTACTGCGGCAGCACCGTGAGCACGACCAGCGCGAGGTTGAGCACGACGACGAGCCCGGCGACGCCCCAGCCCGCGACCCGCACCCAGCCGGCGTCCGCACGCGCCCCCATCACCGCGCGCGATCCGGTCAGCCTCAGCAGCGGGATCATCGCGAACGGGATGCCGAGGCTCAAGAACACTTGCGAGATCACCAGGGCCCAGGTCGGGTCGACGCCGAGCGACAGGATCGCCACGGCCGGGATGAGCGTGACGATCCGCCGGGCGAGCAGCGGGACGCGCAGATGGAGCAGCCCGGCCATGATCGTCGCCCCCGCGTAGCTCCCGACCGAGGCCGACGCCAGCCCGGACGCCAGCAGCCCGACCGCGAAGATCACGCCGATCGCCGGCCCGAGCGCCGCGCTGATCGCGGCGTGCGCGCCCTCGATCGTGTCGGTCCCTGCGACGCCCGGCAGCGCCGCTGCGGCTACCAGCAGCATCGCGATATTGACCGCCCCGGCCAGCACCAGCGCGAGCACGACGTCCAGCCGGGTCGCGCGCAGCAGTGTGCGCGTGCGGCGCTCGTCGCCTCCCGTGCCGTGCCGGTCGCGGGCGAGCGCGGAGTGCAGGTAGATCGCGTGCGGCATGACCGTCGCGCCGAGCATGCTCGCGGCCAGCAGGACCGTCGGGGCGCCGTCGAAGCGCGGCACAAGTCCCCGGCCGCGGCCTTCCAGTCGACCGGGCTGACCACGAGCCCCGCCAGGAAGCCCACCGCGATCACGCCGAGCAGCACCAGGATGACCGCCTCGAACGGCCGCTGCCCGCGCCGGGTCTGCACGGCGAGCAGCGCGATCGCGGCCACGCCGACGATCACGCCGCCGAGCGGCAGCGGGAGGCCGAACAGCAGTTGCAGCGCGATGGCCCCGCCGATCACCTCGGCGATGTCGGTCGCGGCGGCGACCAGCTCGGCCTGCGCCCAGTACGCCCGCCGGGCGCCGGTGCCGAGCCGCGCGCCGAGGAGCTCCGGGAGGCTCCGGCCGGTCACGATGCCGAGCTTCGCGGACTGGTACTGCACGAAGACCGCGATCGCGTTGGCCGCCACGAGCACCCACACCAGGAGGTAGCCGTAGCGCGCGCCCGCCGTGAGGTTGGCCGCGACGTTGCCCGGGTCGACGTACGCGATCGCGGCGACGAAGGCCGGCCCGAGCAGGAACCACAGGCGCAGACGCGACCGCGCGGGCCGCTCCACGACCTCCAGCGTCACGTTCGCTCCACTTGACTCCATTGTTAGCCCAGCCTAACAACGATCGAAGGGCACGTAAACGCCCCTCAGAGCGCGTTTGAAGGGCCCTGAGGTTCCCCTCGGCGCCAGGGGCGCGCGTCAGTCGCGGTCGAGGAGGGCGGTCTCGGTCTGCTCGAGGTAGAGGCGCGCGTAGACGCCGCCCATGTCCAGCAGCTCGCGGTGCGTCCCGCGCTCGACCACCTGGCCGTGATCGATCACGAAGATGACGTCCGCGGCGACGATCGTCGACAGCCGGTGCGCGATCGCGATGGTGGTGCGGCCCCGGGAGGCCGTGTCGAGCGCCTGCTGCACCACCCGTTCCGAGATGGTGTCGAGCGCGCTCGTCGCCTCGTCGAGGATGAGCACCTCCGGGTCCTTCAGCAGCACCCGGGCGATCGCGATGCGCTGCTTCTCGCCGCCGGACAGCCGGTAGCCGCGCTCGCCCACGACCGTGTCGTAGCCGTCGGGGAAGCCGACGATCGTCTCGTGGATGTTCGCGCGCCTGGCCGCGGCCTCCAGCTCGTCCTGCGTCGCGTCGGGCTGCGCGTAGCGGAGGTTCTCGGCGATGGTCGCGTGGAAGAGGTAGGTCTCCTGGCTCACGACGCCGATGTGCGAGACCAGCGAGTCCTGCTGCAGCTCGCGCAGGTCGGTGTCGCCGAACAGGATGCGCCCGGAGGTCGTGTCGTAGAAGCGCGGGATGAGGTAGCTCACCGTCGTCTTGCCCGCGCCGCTCGGCCCGACGAACGCGGCGAACTCGCCCGGCTCGATGACGAACGACACATCGTCCAGGGTGTTGCGCTCCCCTGGCCGCGCGTCCGGGTAGCGGAACACCACGTGGTCGAACTCGATGCGGCCGAGGCCGCGCCCCGGGTCGACGGGCACCGCGTCCGGACGGTCGGCGATGGCCGGCTTCAGGTCGAGGTACTCGAAGATCCGCGCGAACAGCGCGCCGGAGGTCTGCAGGTCGAGCGCCACCCGCATGAGCGCCAGCAGCGGGAACAGCAGCCGCGCCTGCACGGTCGTGAACGCGACGATCGTTCCGGCGGTGATGTCGGTCGCCCCGCCGAGGATCAGCCAGCCGGAGACCAGGTAGACGATCGCCGGGATGGACGACAGGAAGATGTTCACCATCGCGAAGAACCACTGCCCGCTCATCGACTGCGACACCTGCAGCCGGATCTGGGTGCGGTTCTCGTCCGAGTAGCGCTCGGTCTCGGCCTGCTGCCGGTTGAAGCTCTTGGAGAGCAGGATGCCGGACACGCTCAGGGTCTCCTGCGTGATCGCGGTCATGTCCGACAGCGACTCCTGCGTCCGGGTCGCGATCCGCGCGCGCACCTGGCCGACCCGGCGCTGGGCGATCACCAGGATGGGCATCAGGATGACCGCGACGATGGTCAGCTGCCAGTTGAGCAGCAGCATCGCCACCAGCGCGGCGATCACCGTCACCGTGTTGCCGAGGATGCTCGACATCGTGTTGGTGAGCACGTTGGCGACGCCGCCGACGTCGTTCTGCAGCCGCGACTGGATGATGCCGGTCTTGGTCTTGGTGAAGAAGCTCAGCTCCATCGACTGCAGGTGCGAGAACAGCCGCACCCGCAGCGCGCCCATCACCTTGTTGCCGACCGAGGAGGTCAGGTAGGTCTGCCAGACGCCGAGCAGCGCGGACCCGACGAACACCACGATCATCACCACGACGATCTCGACCAGCACCGGCATGTCCGGCCTGCCGGACTTCGGGAAGAGCCCCTGGTCGAAGGCGCGCTGGGTGAGCAGCGGCGGAACGACGGAAAGCGCCGCGCCGATGAGCACCAGCACCATCGTCGTGATGATCGCGGCCTTGTGCGCGGCGAACAGCGACACGATCCGGCGGAACAGGTGCGGGATGCGCGGGGCCTCCGCGTTCAGCGCCCGCTGCGCCGCCGCGTCGCCGCCGCTGACCCGGGAGCGCATGCCACCGCCGCCTCCGCCCATGCCACGCATTCCGCTCACGAGGAAAGCCTACGTCGGCGCCGGAAGCACGGTCGCCGGGTCGGTTACGCCGTCGGAGGAACGACCGCGCGGGAAGGTGCGTCCCGGGGTTCGACGGCGGGAGCCGCCGTGACCGAATCGCAATGCAAGCGCTTGACGTAAACGCTTGCACAGATTGCATCCCCGGAGTACCTTGAGCCCGGGCGCACCCGCGCCTGCACCAAGAGCACCACGCTCAACATCGAGCACCACTAGCTCAACGAGGAGTGAAATGAAAGCAGCACGTCTCGCCGTGATCGCAGGGGTCGCCATCGCCGGCATGGCCCTCGCGGGATGCACCGGCGGCGGTTCAGGATCCGGAGGAAGCGCGGGCGGCGACGCCGGCGCGAACCTCGACAGCAAAGGCCCCATCACCTACGTGCAGGGCAAGGACAACTCGAACGTCGTCCGCCCCCTGGTCGACAAGTGGAACGCAGCACACCCCAGCGAGAAGGTCACCTTCAAGGAGCAGACCGACCAGGCCGACCAGCAGCACGACGACCTGGTGCAGCACTTCCAGGCGAAGGACCCGAACTACGACGTCGTCGATGTCGACGTCGTGTGGACGGGCGAGTTCGCGGCGAAGGGCTGGCTCCAGCCTCTGACCGGCAACCTCAAGATGGACAACTCGAAGCTGCTCGCGCCGACCGTCAAGTCGGGCACCTACAACGGCACGCAGTACGCGGCCCCGCAGACTTCCGACGGCGGCATCCTGTACTACCGCAAGGATCTCGTCCCCACACCGCCCAAGACCTGGGCCGACATGCTCAAGGACTGCGACATCGCCAAGGCGAAGGGCATCGGCTGCTACGCCGGTCAGTTCGCCCAGTACGAGGGCCTGACGGTGAACGTGGCCGAGGCCATCAACACCAACGGCGGCACCATCGTCGGCGACGACGGCAAGACCGTCACGGTCGACAGCTCGCAGGCCAACGCGGGTCTGACCCGCCTGGTGGACGGCTTCAAGAACGGCCAGATCCCGGCCGAGGCCATCACGTACCAGGAGGAGCAGGGCCGCCAGGCGTTCGAGGCCGGCAAGCTGATGTTCCTGCGCAACTGGCCGTACGTCTACAACCTGGCCAAGACCGACGGTTCGTCCACGGTGAAGGACACCTTCGGCATCGCACCGCTGCCGGGCGTCAGCGCCGACAAGCCGGGCGTGTCCAGCCTGGGCGGTCACAACGCCGCCATCAGCGTCTACAGCAAGCACAAGGCGACCGCGTTCGCGTTCCTGAAGTTCCTGCAGAGCGAAGAGACCCAGAAGTTCTTCGTGACGCAGGGCTCCCTCGCGCCGGTGCTGTCCTCGCTGTACAGCGACCCGGGCCTGAACAGCCAGCTGCCCTACCTGTCCACCCTGAAGACGTCGATCGAGAACGCGGTCCCGCGTCCCGTGTCGCCGTTCTACCCGGCCATCACCAAGGCCGTTCAGGACAACGCCTACGCCGCCCTGAAGGGCGACAAGTCGGTCGACCAGGCGCTCAAGGACATGTCGGCGGCCATCAAGACCGCGAGCGCGGGCCAGTAGAGCCCATCACGGTCGCCGGGCGGCGGGACCTCTCCCGCCGCCCGGCTCCACACACTTCCCGCTTTCCTCCCGGAGGCAGCACATGTCAACGTCGAACGTCGTCGCCCCCTCATCCACGAAGAACAGGCCACCTGAGCAGCGCGCCGGCGTCAAGCACGTCCACCGCCAGCAGAGCCGCTGGGCCCTCTACCTGATCCTCCCCACGATCGTTCTGCTCGCCGTCGTGATCGGCTACCCGATCGTGAGCGCCATCGTGATGTCCTTCCAGAAGGACGCGGGCCTCGATCCCGCGACCGGCCTGTTCGTGCAGGGCGGCTTCGCCGGCTTCCAGAACTACGCCCACTGGCTGTTCCAGCAGTGCGCCGGCCCGAACGGGACCACGGTCTCGTGCCCGCCCGGAAACCTCGGCTCCACCTTCTGGAGCGCCGTCGGGGTCACCTTCTTCTTCACGGTCACCACCGTGATCCTGGAGACCATCCTCGGTCTCTGGTTCGCGCTCATCATGAACCGCGCCTTCCGCGGCCGCGGCTTCGTCCGTGCCGCCATCCTCATCCCGTGGGCGATCCCCACCGCCGTCACCGCGAAGCTGTGGTTTTTCATCTTCTCGGTCGCCGGTGTCGCCAACGCCGTGCTCAGCACGCACATCCTCTGGACGAGCGATGAATGGGCATCCCGGTTCGCGGTCATCATCGCCGACACCTGGAAGACGACGCCGTTCATGGCGCTCCTCATCCTGGCCGGCCTCCAGATCATCCCGGAGGACGTCTACGAGGCGGCGAAGATGGACGGCGCGAGCACCTGGCAGCGGTTCTGGCGGGTCACGATGCCCCTGCTGAGGCCGGCGCTGATGGTCGCGGTCCTGTTCCGCGTGCTCGACGCGCTGCGCATCTACGACCTCCCGCAGATCCTGACGGGCGGCGGCGGAGGCACCGGCCATGCGACGACGACACTGTCCATCCTCGTGGTCGATCAGATCAGGCAGGGCTTCAACAGCGCTGCCGCCCTCTCCACCATCACATTCATCCTGATCTTCCTGGTCGCGTTCATCTTCGTGCGGTTCCTCGGCACGAACGTGGTGCGAACGCAGGAGACGCAAGCGAAGGGAGCAAAGGGATGACCACCGTCGCCGGCCCCGCATCGGCCACCGCGGAGGCGAACGCCCTCCCCGGACCCGCACGAAGAACCGCAGCAAGCAGCGCAACAGGAACCAGAGCCTCCGCACCGGCATCCAGGCGATCGTCGTCGTGCTCTGGTGTCTGCTCCCGTTCTACTGGATGGTCGTCACCTCGTTCCGCGAAGTCGGGTACACGAGCGACAACACCCCGTGGTTCACGCACGTGACACTCGACAACTACGCGACGGCGCTCTCCACCAAGCTCGGGAACAACCTCCCCGGCGCGTTGCTGAACTCGCTGTTGATCGGCGTCTGCGTGACGCTGATCTCGCTCGTCGTCGGCATCTTCGCGTCGTACGCGCTCGCACGCCTCGACTTCAAGTTCAAGGGCGTCATCCTCGGGATCATCCTGGCCGCCTCGATGTTCCCGGGCGTCGCGCTCATCACCCCGCTGTTCCAGCTGTTCACGAACATCGGGTGGATGGGCACCTACCAGGCGCTGATCATTCCGGAGATCTCGTTCGCCCTCCCGCTGACCGTCTACACGCTCGTCTCGTTCTTCCGCGAGATGCCGTGGGACCTGGAGGAGGCTGCCCGCATCGACGGCTGCACGCAGGCGCAGGCGTTCCGCAAGATCATCCTGCCGCTGGCGGCGCCCGCGGTGTTCACGACCGCGATCCTGGCGTTCATCTCCTCGTGGAACGAGTTCCTGATCTCCAGCCAGCTCTCGAGCGACAGGACGCAGCCGGTGACGGTCGCCATCGCGTCCTTCACCGGGAGCCAGCCGCACCAGGAGCCGTACACGGCCATCATGGCGGCCGGTACGATCGTGACCGTCCCGCTCATCATCCTGGTGCTGATCTTCCAGCGCCGGATCGTCGCGGGCCTCACGGCCGGTGGAGTGAAGGGCTGAGCGGATGCGAAGGAACGACCCGAAGGAGTTCGTCGACCTCGGACTGGGGTTCGTCGGCTTCTTCGCGGTCGTCTTCGTGATCATCACCGCCTCCTGCGAGCTCACCGGGCAGCCCGCGCTCACGTGGGCTCTGGTCTCGCTCGTGCTCGTGGTCGTCTTCATCCTTCTGCTGCAGGCGCGGCGCCGCATCCACGCGTCGCGCCTGCGGGCAGAGGAAGCGCGAGCGGGCCAGGACTCCTGACGGGGGAAGCATGGCAGGAATCGAGGAGGTCGCGCGCGCGACCGGGGTCTCAACCGCGACGGTCTCGCGCGCGCTACGGGGCCTCCCCAACGTCTCTGACACGACGCGGGCTGCGGTCCGCCGCGCCGCGGACGAGTTGGGCTACGTCGCGTCGTCCAGCGCGTCCGGGCTCGCCAGCGGCCGCACCCTGGCGCTCGGGGTGGTCGTGCCGTCGGTCAGCCGGTGGTTCTACACCCAGGTGCTGGAGGGCGTCGACGCGGAGCTGCGATCGGCCAGCTACGACATGATCCTGTTCAACCTGGGGGCCACCGCGGCGACCGGGAGCGGGTCTTCCACCGCAGCATCCTCCGCAAGCGCACGGACGCACTGCTGGCGCTGTGCCTCGACTTCACGCCCGACGAGCGCGAGCAGCTCGCGTCGCTCGGGCACCCGACCATCGTGGTCGGCGGACCGGTCAAGGGGCTGCGCAGTGTCGGGATCGACGAGAAGGCGACGGCGAAGGAGGCCACGAACCACCTGATCGGCCTCGGCCACACCGAGATCGCTCATCTGGGAGGCGAGGACGAGGAAGGCCTCAACAGCAACGTGCCCGCCGGAAGGCTGCGCGGCTTCGAGAAGGCCATGCGGGCGGCGCACCTCCCTGTGCGGCCGGAGTGGGTCATCCCCGGCGGGTTCTCCCTGCCCGAGGGCCGCGCCGCGATGAACAGGCTGCTCGACCGGCCTGGCCCGCGGCCGACGGCCGTGTTCGCCGGTTCGGACGAGATGGCGATGGGCGCCATCCTCGCCGCGGGCGACCACGGCCTGCGCGTGCCGGACGACCTCTCGGTCATCGGCATCGACGACCACGACTTCTCGGAGTGCTTCGGGCTCACGACGATGGCGCAGAGCCCGTTCGAGCAGGGGGCGGTGGCCACGCGCATCCTCCTGGACGAGTTGGGCGGCGGTGAGCCGCGGGTCGGCTCGGTGCGCTCATCCGCGCACCTGGTGGTGCGCACGTCGACCGCGCCGCCGCGCTGAACCTGCGAGTTCGTACACGCGTCCGACAAACCGTTGCGGATTTTCGCGAATCCGGTCGGATATGAACGCTCAGCGCCTCGCGATCTGAAACAATAGGTCGTGCGGCCGTTGGCCGATCGCGCCTTTCGGGTAGGCACGATCGACCGCCGACAGTCCGTCCGTACCGACGCTTCGGCGCGTACGGGAAGAGCCGCCCTGACTAGGACAGGGCGGCTCTTCACTTTTGAACCGGTTCAGGCTCAGTCCGCATCCGCGAGCGCCAGCACTTCGGCCTCCTGCTCCGGCGTCTCCTGCGGGGCGTCGACGCGCTTGAGGTGCTTGTGGCCGAGCATGACCAGGGCGACGGCGATCAGGACAGAGACGGCTCCGGCGTAGAACGGGGTCGACCGCGCGAACAGGCCCGCCAGAAGCGTCGCCGCGGGCGGGGCGATCGCGCCACCGAGGAACCGGACGCCGGAGTATGCGCTCGACGCGACAGAGCGAGGGAGGTCGGTGGCCTCCATCACGCACTCGGTCAGGACCGTGTTCAGGATGCCGAGCAGCAGACCGCCGACGATCACGCACACGATCAGCGCGGCCAGCGATCCCACCAGCAGACCGGCCGCGGCGAGGTCCAGAGCCAGCAGCGGCATGATCAGCCACAGCACGCGGGTCCGCGGCAGCCGCGCGGTGAGCAGCGGCGCGACCCACACCGACGTGATCGCGAGGGCGACACCCCAGCCGAAGAAGATCAGGCCGAGCGTGATCGCAGACGTGACGCCGAGGTCGGCGAGGGCGAACGGTGTGTACGCCAGCAGGACGAAGAACCCGATGTTGTAGAACAGCGCCGCGGCGGCCAGGAACCCGAGGGCCGGCCGGCGGAGGGCGCGGAACGGGGCGGAGAGCTTCGTCGGTACGGGCTTGTCGAGGTTCTTCTTGAGCATCACCACGATCGCGATGAAGCCGATGGCCATCAGGGTCGCGGTGCCGAAGAACGGCCCGCGCCAGCTCCAGCTTCCGAGCAGGCCGCCGAGCAGCGGGCCGATGGCGATGCCCAGACCCAGCGCGGCCTCGTAGAGGATGATCGCCGCCGACGTCCCGCCCGCCGCGGCTCCGACGATGGTGGCGAGCGCCGTGGAGATGAAGAGGGCGTTACCGAGGCCCCAGCCGGCACGGAAGCCGATGATCGACCACACGTTCTGCGACAGCCCTGCTGCGAGCGCGAACACCACGATCAGCGCGAGGCCGATCAGCAGGGTGCGCTTGGCGCCGATGCGGCTGGAGATCCAGCTCGTGAAGAACATCGCCACACCTGTGATGAGCAGGTAGCTCGTGAAGAGCATCTCGGTCTGGGTCGGGGTCGCCTGCAGGCTCGCGGCGATGGCCGGGAGGATCGGGTCGACGAGGCCGATGCCCATGAAGGCGATGACCGACGCGAACGCGACGGCCCAGACGGCGGTCGGCTGCTTGAGGATGTTGTCCGGCTTCTGATGGGACATGGACGAGTGAGGCCTCCTAGGTCTGTGCGGTGAGAAGAGTGAACGGTGAGGTGAAATCCTCAGCGGCCGTCGACGGCGGCCGACGCCGCGGTGGAGAGGTCGACGCGGGACGCGATGATCTCGACGGTGGCCTGCATGGCGGCCAGCTCGTCGTCGCGGAGGTCGGCGAACATGGGCACGAGGGCCTCGGAGAGGGTGTCGCGCCAGTCCTGGAGCGCCTCGGCGCCCTTCGCGGTGATCGCGATCTGCCAGGCGCGGGCATCGTCCACGTCGGCGATGCGCTTGACCCACTCCGAATCGACGAGGTTGCGCACAAGCTTGGTCATCGTCGGCTGGGACACGCGGCTCTGGGAGGCGAGCTCGCCGAGCCGCATCGCACCGACGGTCTGCAGAACACTGAGCGTCCGCCAGGTCGCCGGGGATTCGGTGCTGCCCGTGACGCGCGCGGCCAGCCGGGTGAGACGGTGGCTCGCGACGACGAGGTCGCCGAGAGTGTGGCGGAGCTGAGCGGTGTCTGCAATGGTGTTCGAGCTGATGCCGGCGGGCAGGGTCTTGGTCACGGTGACAAGCATATATAGCCGGACTATATAAATCAAGCCGGCTCAAAATCTCACACATCACCTGGTTGAATCTCCGAATGACCTCAACCGATCCGGCCGGCGACGGCACCTATCACAAGGGCCTCAAGCGACGCCACATCCAGATGATCGCCATCGGCGGCGCGATCGGGACCGGGCTCTTCCTCGGGGCCGGAGGACGCCTCAACTCCGGCGGCCCGGGCCTGCTCGTCGTGTACGCGGTCTGCGGAGTGTTCGCCTACCTCATCCTGCGCGCGCTCGGCGAGCTCATCCTGCACCGTCCGGACTCCGGCTCGTTCGTGTCGTACGCGCGCGAGTTCTTCGGCGAGAAACTCGCGTTCGTGACCGGCTGGATGTACTGGATGTACTGGGGCATGATCGGAATCGTCGATGTGACGGCGGTCGCCCTCTACATGCACTTCTTCGGCAAGTACGTCCCGGTCCTGGCCGAGATCCCGCAGTGGGTGTTCGCGCTGATCGCCCTCACGGTGGTGCTGCTGCTCAACCTGCTCTCGGTGAAGGTGTTCGGCGAGCTGGAGTTCTGGTTCGCGCTGATCAAGGTCGTCGCGCTCGTCGCGTTCCTCGCGATCGGCGTCGCCTTCGTCGTGTGGGGCACTCCGGTCGACGGCCGCACGCCGGGCTTCGCGCTGCTCGTCGACCACGGCGGCCTCATCCCCAACGGGCTGCTGCCGCTCGTCCTCGTCGTCCCCGGCGTCCTCTTCGCCTACGGAGCGATCGAGCTCATCGGCACAGCCGCCGGCGAGACCGAGGACCCGCAGAAGACCATGCCGCGCGCGATCAACACCATCCTGGTGCGCATCCTGCTGTTCTATGTGGGATCGGTGCTGCTGCTCTCCCTGCTCCTCCCCTACACGGCCTACCGCAAGGACGAGAGTCCGTTCGTCACGTTCTTCTCCTCGATCGGCGTCGACGGCGCCGACGCGATCATGAACCTCGTCGTCCTGACCGCGGCGCTCTCGTCACTCAACGCGGGCCTCTACTCGACCGGCCGGATCGCCCGGACGCTGGCCCTGCGCGGTGCGGCGCCGCGGTTCGCGCTGCGGATGAACAAAGGCGGCGTCCCCTACGGCGGCATCCTCATCACGGGCGCCGTCGCGCTCGTCGGCGTCGCCCTGAACCTGGTCGTGCCGGGCGACGCGTTCGAGATCGGGATCAACCTGACCTCCATCGCGATGCTGTGGGTCTGGGCGATCATCGTGATCTGCCAGCTCAAGCTGCGGTTCCTCGCCGACGCCGGCCGGCTGACGAGGCCGTCGTTCCGGATGCCGGGGGCCCCGTTCACCAGTTACCTGACGCTCGGCTTCCTCGTCACGGTCGCGCTGCTCATCCTGTTCGACTGGCCGATGGGCACGATCACGTTCGGCGCGGCCGTGGTGGTCATGGTGCCGCTGCTGGTGGCGGGCTGGTTCCTGGTGCGCGGCCGGGTGCGAGCGCACGCGGCTCAGGAGGCGGCTGCCGCCTCGGAGGCGGAGTCCGCCGTGCGCTGAGCCAGCAGGAACGCCTGACGCGACTTCTCCGGAGCCACCGGCTCCCGGACGAGCTCGGCTCGCAGGGTGAAGCCGGCCTCCGCTAGCCTCGCCTTCACGCGTGCGGGCGACTGCCGCCGGGTGCGCAGGTCGAGCTCGTGACCGTAGGCCTGACGGAGGTGCACGACGTCCTCGTCGCCCTGCTCGCTCACCTGGAACGCCAGCAGCAGCCGGCCTCCCGGGCGGATCACGCGGGCGAACTCGGCGAACACGGCGTCCTGCCGATCCTGCGGGATGTGGATGATCGAGTACCAGGCCAGCGCACCGGCGAGCTCGCCGTCGCGGAACGGCAGGGCCGCCATCGACGCCACCTCGAACGGGATCCCGGGGTGGCCGCGCCGAGCGACGTCGATCATCCCGGGCGACAGGTCGACGCCGCGCACCTCGACGCCGATGCCGGCGAGGAACCCGGAGACGCGGCCGGGACCGCAGCCGATGTCCGCCACCGCTCCCCGCCGTCGGCGGCGACCTGCTCGGCGAAGGCCGCAAGCATCGCCCGCTCCACGGGGAGCTTCTCGAGCTCTCCCTGCAGCAGCGCCGCGTAGTCCTCGGCCACCCGGTCATAGGCGACTCGCGCCTCGTGCTCACTGTCCACCGTCCGACCCTAGGACGTCGAAACGCCCCCATCCGCGCAGGACGGGGGCGTTTCGTGTGGGTTCGGTTTACCGCAGGTACCGGTCGTACAGGAGGGTCCTGCGGCACAGATCCGGCGGGTGGGCGCCGCTGTCGCGGTCGTCACCGTGCAGGAGCGCGGCCCCGAGTCCGCGCAGGGTGGAGGCGAGCTTGCGCCAGGTATTCATCGTGGTCTCTTCTTCCGGTTGTGCGTCCTTGCACACCGATGCACGCGGGCAGGCGCGATCGGACGCTCTGGTGGGACGAGCGTCCGCGCCGCGAACCTTCGCAGTTAAACCGCGAAGGGCGCCGCCCCGTTACAGGGGCGACGCCCTCCACAACGCGGAACACTCTGTTACAGAAGGAGTCCGCGTCGCGTGGCTGATCAGCCTGCGGTAGAAGAAGCCCCGATGGGGCGGCTACTACTTGAGGGTGATGGTGGCGCCAGCCTCTTCGAGCTGAGCCTTCGCCTTCTCGGCGGTCTCCTTGTTGGCGCCTTCGAGCACGGTGCTCGGAGCGCCGTCAACGAGGGCCTTCGCCTCACCGAGGCCGAGGCTGGTGAGGGCGCGCACCTCCTTGATGACCTGGATCTTCTTGTCACCGGCGGCCTCGAGGACGACGTCGAACGAGTCCTTCTCCTCGACCTCTTCGGCAGCGGCACCCGCGCCACCGGCGGCCGGGGCGGCCACGGCGACGGGAGCGGCGGCGGTGACCTCGAAGGTCTCCTCGAACTTCTTCACGAACTCGCTGAGCTCAATGAGCGTGAGCTCCTTGAAGGCGTCGAGCAGCTCGTCAGTCGACAGCTTTGCCATGATTTTCTCCTTAGTGTGTGTGGTTACTCACCGCGCGCTGATCCGGGAAGGATCAGGCAGCGGACTCCTGCTTCTCACGCAGCGCGTCGACCGTGCGAACGGCCTTCGACAGCGGTGCGTTGAACAGATATGCGGCTCCGAACAGCGAGGCCTTGAAGGCGCCGGCCAGCTTGGCCAGCAGAACCTCACGGGACTCGAGGTCGGCGAGCTTGCCTACCTCTTCTGCGGTCAGCGGGTTACCGTCGAAGTAACCGCCCTTGACCACCAGCAGAGGGTTTGCCTTGGTGAAGTCACGCAGAGCCTTCGCGACGGCGACAGGGTCGCCGTGCACGAACGCGATCGCGGACGGCCCGACCAGTTCCTCGTCGAACGACGAGATTCCCTGGTTGTTGGCCGCGATCTTGGTCAGCGTGTTCTTCACCACGGCGTACGTCGCGTGCTCACTGATGGACTTGCGCAGCGTCTTGAGCTGAGCAACAGTGAGACCGCGGTACTCGGTCAGCAGAACGGCGGTCGAGCTCTCGAACAGTCCTTCGAGCTCGGCGACCGTGGCTTCCTTGTTCGCCATGGCTACTCCTCGGTTGTCTTCTCGCACACCGCGGGAGCGGTGTACGCCTCGACCGCGGGCAAAGAAAAAGCTCCGGCGCAGACGCACGGAGCTCGACTCGCAGAGTACTGCGGGAATCACTTCACACACCTGCGCGGGCCCCTACCTGAGTAGTTCTTCGGACATGCAAGCATGTCGACCAGCGGTCTTCGGCTCCGTCAAGGGTACGGGATGGGGCGCGTCGCACGCAAATCCGCCCTTCCGCGGTGCGTGTCGGTCCCTGCGCGGTGGGCGCGCAGGAAGTCCCCCGTCGCGCCCGAACCGTGGATGCAGTGCGACGCCGGCGTGGGAACGATTGAGGTAGACCACGTGCGAGGCGCGCGGGAGCCCGTGGGCCGTCTCCGCAGCGAGCTGCAGAGGATAGAAGAAGTCACGGCCGCCGGAGACGACCAGCGCGGGAGCGGAGACGCGCGACAGCCGGTCGCGGACGTCGAAGCCATCCTCTGCCTCCACGAGGGCGCGCAGCCCCTGCGGGTCCGCCGGACCGGGCAGCAGCCGGGTGACCAGCCGGACGACCGGGGCCAGCAGCGGGGAGTCCATCGTCGCCACGGCGAGCTCGGACGTCGCGCCCTTGTCGCCCGCGCTGAGGAGGTCCGCGTAGCGGCGCTGGGCCGCCCTGCCGTTCGCGCCGAGGGTCGCGGCCCCCGCCGCGACCACGAGGGAGCTCACCAGGTCGGGGTGGTCGACGGCGAGCTGGAGGGCGATGCTGGCGCCCGTGGAGACCCCCATGATCGCCGCGGGTGTCCGGAACCGGCTGCGCAGCATCACGGCGTAGAGGTCGGCGACCTCCGCCATCGTGGCGCCCGGCGCGAGGCGCGCCGGGCGGCCGACGGCGTGCACGCGGTGGGTGCGCGCCGGGCCGGAGACGATGAGGCGCTCGGTCAGCGCATCCAGCCCGCGGGCGCGGCCGGGCTCGGACGGCAGGCCGCGCAGGAACACCAGCGGCGGGGCGGCGGGGTCGCCGTACGCGACCGTGGGCAGGACGGTCCCGGTCACTCCCGGTCCGCTCGCTCGGGGGCGTTCTCGGGGGCGAGCGGGTTCTCAACGCCGAGCGCGTTCTCAGGGGCGAGCACGTTCTCAGGGGCGAGCGCGTTCTGGGGTGCGGGCGCGCTATCTGCCTCCACCGCTGTCTCCTCGACCGTCGCGGCAGGGAGGGCGGCCGCCTCCTGGGGGTGATCCCCCGCCAGCGGCAGCCGCACCGTGAACACCGTGCTGCCCGGCTCGCTGGCCACGGTGACCGTGCCGCCGTGCGCCTCCACCACCGCGGAGACGATCGCGAGGCCGAGGCCGGTCGATCCGGTCGCCCGGTTGCGGCTGCTGTCGCCGCGGGCGAAACGCTCGAACAGCGTCGACCGGAGGTTCCCGGGGATGCCGGGGCCGTCGTCCGACACCGTGACCACGGCCTCCCGGGCGGCGGTGTCCACGGCGAGCGCCGCGACCACGTTGGTGCCCTCCGGCGTGTGGACGCGGGCGTTCGCGAGCAGGTTCATGACCACCTGGTGCAGGCGCGGGGCGTCGCCCAGCACCTCGACCGGCTCCTCGGGCAGGTCGATGCGCCAGGTGTGGCCGGGGCCGGCGGCGTGCGCGTCGCTCAGGGCGTCGATCAGCAGCAGGGACAAGTCCACCGGGTCGCGGTCGAGCTCGCGGCCCTCGTCGAGGCGGGCCAGAAGCAGGAGGTCCTCGACCAGCGAGGTCATCCGGGTGGCCTCCGACTCGATGCGACCGAGCGAGCGGGTGACGTCCGGCGGGAGCTCGTGCGGGGAGCGCCGGGTGAGCTCGGCGTAGCCGCGGATCGAGGCCAGCGGAGTCCGCAGCTCGTGGCTGGCGTCCGCGACGAACTGGCGGACCTTCTGCTCGCTCGCCTGCCGCGCGGTCAGAGCGGACGCGACGTGGCCGAGCATCCGGTTGAGCGCGAAGCCGACCTTGCCGACCTCGGTGTGCTGGTCGGCGTCGTCCTCGGGAACCCGCACCGACAGCGCGACGTCGCCACGGTCGAGCGGCATGTGCGCCACCTGCTCGGCGGTCTCCGTGACGCGCGCGAGGGGCTTCATGGCGAGGCGCACGACGAAGCTGGCGATCAGGAACGCGAAGATCAGGCCCGCGAGGGTGACCAGCGCGATCACGATCGTGAGCTGCTGCGTGGTCGCGTTCACCTCGCTGAGCGGCAGGCCGATGATGACGCTGTCGCCGTTGTCGAGCTGCGCCGCGGCAATGCGGTACGAGCCGAGCGATTCGCCGAGGTTCACGGTACGGGGCTGGGAGTCCGCGGGCACCGTGAGCAGGGCGAGTCCGTTGATGGTGACCTGTTTGGGCCCGAGCGGCTGGTCCGTCGAGGAGGGTGACCGGTCGGACAGGATCACCGGAGGGAACAGCAGGCCGCCGTTGGAGCTGCGCACGGCGCCGAGGGTGCCGGTCGGCTGGCCGGGCGTCGTCACGACGCCCTGCGCCTCCGGCACGGTCGGGCCTCCCGCGTTGATGCGGTCGGCGGTGTGCTGGCCGCGCTGGAGGGCGCTCGTGAGCTGCTGGTCGAGCCGCTCCATGAGGTAGTTCTGCAGGGCGAGGACGCTGACGGCGCCGATCACCGTGCCGAGCACCGCGAGCATCGCCACCACGACGAGCACCACGCGGCTGCGCAGCGTCCAGGTGCGGAACGGACGGAGACCGAGGCGCCAGGCGCGCTCTCGGCCGGGGGTCGGGGCGCCCGCAGTGCGGGCAGCTGTCATTGCGCGGCCTTCACCATGTAGCCGGCGCCGCGCACGGTGTGGATCATCGGAGGGCGGCCGGCGTCGATCTTCTTGCGCAGGTAGGAGATGTAGAGCTCGACCACCGAGGAGGAGCCGCCGAAGTCGTAAGACCACACGCGGTCCAGGATCTGCGCCTTGCTGAGCACGCGGCGCGGGTTGCGCATGAGGAAGCGGAGCAGCTCGAACTCGGTCGCGGTGAGCTGGATGGGGTCGCCGTCGCGATGCACCTCGTAACTGTCCTCGTCCAGCACGAGGTCGCCGACGATGAGCACCGGGTCGTCCTGGTCCGCGACCGCTGCGCGTGACCGGCGCAGCAGGCCGCGGAGCCGGGCGACGAGCTCCTCCAGGCTGAACGGCTTCGTGACGTAGTCGTCGCCTCCGGCGGTGAGCCCGGCGATCCGGTCGTCCAGGGAGTCCTTGGCCGTGAGGAACAACACGGGTGCCTCGTTACCATCGGCGCGCATCCGGGACAGCACCTGGAGGCCGTCGATGTCCGGCAGCATGATGTCCAGCACGACCACGTCCGGCTTGAACTCGCGCGAGAGCTGCAGCGCCTGCTGGCCGTTCGACGCGGTCTTCACCTCCCAGTCCTCGTAATGCAGCGCCATCGCGAGCAGATCGGTCAGCGTCGCCTCGTCGTCGACGACGAGCACGCGGATCGAGCTGCCGTCGGCACGGCGCAGGAGGGTACGGGGCTGGCCGGAGGAGCCGGCGGCGGCACGGGTGTTGATGGTCACCTTTCCCATTATGAGGAGCGGGATTGATGGTGTCTTTGTGAAACCTATGGGAGTTCTGAGAGACATCGGGCCGGCTCCGCGGCGGTGGATGCGAGGTCCCTCAGCGGCACTCGGCAGATCCATAGCTTTGCCATAGTGCTCGGCAATCGGCCGAACCTAGCGTCCCGTTGAATCCCTCTTTCCGACCCAGAGATATGGAAGCCAATGTTCGGGACATATCTGCGGCGCGAGCTCCTCAATCGCCGCAAGCAGACGGTCATCATCGCGATCGGCATGGCCCTCGCGATCGCGCTCGTCATCATCGTCAACGCGGTCTCCGCCGGCGTCAAGGACGCGCAGGCGAGCGTTCTCCAATCCGTCTACGGCGTCGGCACCGACATCACGATCACCCAGCCGGCCACCGCGCAGAACGCGACCGCCCAGCAGGGCGCCGGCGGCGGGCCCCGCTTCGACTTCGGCGCCGACTCCGGGTCGGACACGGGCGCCGGACGGCAGATCAACACGTCGCGCCTGCAGCCCACCCGCGGCGCGACGGTGATGGACGCGTCCACGCTGACCACGGCCAAGAAGGTCCAGAACGTTCAGAACGCCGCCGCAGTGCTGTCGCTGACCAACACCAGCTTCAGCGGCACCCTCCCGAACTTCCAGCAGTTGCGCCAGCAGCGCGAGGCCGGCGGATCGAGCGGGTCCTCCACGCCCCCGCCCACCGGCGGATCCGACGGCGCGGGCGGCAGCTCGTTCACCGTCGACTCGTTCTCGGTGATGGGCCTCGACCCGGCCGGTAAGTCGGTCGGGCCGCTCTCGTCCGTGACGCTGTCCAGCGGCCGCACCTTCACCGCCGCGGACAAGGCGGCCGACGTGGTCGTCCTCGACGCCGCGTACGCCAAGACCGCGACCAAGGCGGTCGGCGACACCGTCACCATCGGCGGCACCGACTTCAAGGTGATCGGCATCGTCTCGGCCACGGGCGCCGACTCGACCACCGCCGCGAACGCGTACATCCCGCTCGGCGTCGCGCAGACGCTCTCCGGTCAGGCCTCGAAAGTCTCCTCCGTCTACGTCACGGCGGCGTCGTCCAGCGACATCGACCAGATCAAGGCCGACCTGACCAAGGCCATCCCCGGCGCGACCGTCAGCACGCAGGCGGACCTGGCCTCCAGCGTCTCGGGCTCGCTCGGCAGCGCCGGCCAGCTCATCGCCAACCTCGGCACCTGGCTTTCGGTGATCGTGCTGGCGGCGGCGTTCCTCATCGCCATCCTGTTCACCATCTCCGGCGTCACCCGCCGCACCCGTGAGTTCGGCACCCTGAAGGCGATCGGCTGGTCCAACCGCCGCATCACCGGCCAGGTCGCCGGCGAGTCGATCGTGCAGGGACTCATCGGCGGCATCATCGGCGTCGCGGTGGGACTCATCGGCGTGTGGGTTGTCAACATCATCTCCCCGACTCTGACCGGCGGCGTCGGCTCCGGCTTCGCCAACGCTGCCGGTCGGGGCACCGGTGGGGTCGGCACGGGAGGAGCGGGCGCAGGCGGAACCGGTGGCGGCTTCGGCGGCGGGGCCGGAGGCGGCGGCTTCGGCGGCGGGGCCGGAGGCGGCGGCGCGTTCGCCGGCGTCCGCCGGGCCGCGTCCCAGACCACGGCCGACATCGCCCTGCACGCACCGATCACGGTGTGGATCATCGTCGGCGCGGTCGCGCTCGCCATCCTCGGCGGTCTCATCGCCGGTGCGATCGGCGGCTGGCGCGCCTCCCGCCTCCGTCCCGCCGCCGCTCTGCGCTCGGTCGCCTGAGCCGGTCTCCCGACCAGAAGGAGTCATCGTGTACACCCTCACGAACGTCACCAAGAAGTACCGCCAGTCCAAGCGCGAGGTGATCGCCCTCGACGACGTCACCCTGGAGATCCCGGACGGCCAGCTCGTCGCCATCCAGGGCCCCACCGGCGGCGGCAAGTCGACGCTGCTGCAGATGCTCGGCGCTCTCGACCGGCCCACCTCGGGCTCGGTCGAGCTCGGCCCGGCCAGCCTGTCCAAGCTGGGCGACCGCAAGCTCACCGGCATCCGCGCCAACGAGATCGGCTTCGTCTTCCAGGGCTTCAACCTGATCCCGACGCTGACGGCTCAGGAGAACGTGGAGACCGCGCTCGCGCCGCTCAAGGTCAGCACGGAGGAGCGCAAGCGCCGCGCCGCCGAGGCACTCGCCTCGGTGGGCCTGGCCGACCGCGGCACCCACCTGCCCTCCGAGCTCTCGGGAGGGCAGCAGCAGCGCGTCGCGATCGCCCGGGCGCTGGTGAAGAACCCGGACGTGCTGCTGGCCGACGAGCCGACCGGCAACCTGGACGAGGAGACCCGCGACGAGATCATGGACCTCCTCGAGGGGCTGTGGCGCGACCGCGGCCTCACCGTCATCGTGGTCACGCACGACACCGCCGTGGCCAAGCGCGCGCAGCGCCGCCTCCACATCAAGCACGGCCAGGTGAAAGAGGTCGCCTAGCTCGCCATCCCACAGAGGGGTCGCAACACGCCGTCACGCACGCGGGCTAGCGGCGTGTTGCGACCCCTCTGCGCGGCGCGGGCCGGAGGCCGGCGCCTTAGGCCGGGGTGGGGACGACGGTCATTCCGGCGGCCTCCGCCAGGAGGACGGCCTGGCGCTCGTCGATGGTGGCGCCGCGGAGGCCGACCTCGGCCGGGTCCACGCCCGTCAGGTCGCTGCCGACCAGGCTCGCGGCGGAGAAGTCCGCACCCGTGAGCAGCGCGGCCGACAGGTCGCAGCCCGAGAACACCGCCTCGGCGCAGCGTGCCCGACTGAGGTCGGCCTCCCGAAGCTTGACCCCGGTGAACCGGGCCCCGCGGAGCTCCGCCCGGCCGAGGTCCACGAACGACCAGTTGCCGCCCTCCACCTTCAGCAGCGCGAATTCGCAGCCGCTGAAGCTGCTGCCGGTGACCTTGCACCGGCTGAACGTCGAATCGAAGAAGTTGCACCCGACGAAGGTGCAGTTCACGAACGCGCTGTCGGTGTGCTCGCTCACGTTGAACCGCACCGTCCGAAACGTGCACGCGGTGAACGTCGCACCCGTCGTGCGCACCTCGGTCAGATCGACGTCGATGAACTCGACGCCGTCGAACTCGAGGCCGTCGAGGTCGCGGCCGTACCAGTCCTCGCCACGGATGATGTCCACGGGGGTGAGCCTAACGGGAGGCGACGACCTCAGTCCTGGTTGCTGAACGCTGCGTCGAACGACGCCGTCGGCAGCTTCCACAGCAGGGAGCGGATGAACCCGACCGCCTCGGCGGCGCCGTGCAGCCGGTCCATGCCGGCGTCCTCCCACTCGACGGAGATCGGGCCGGTGTAGCCGATCGACTCCAGAGCGCGGAAGGAGTCCTCCCACGGCACGTCGCCGTGCCCGGTGGAGACGAAGTCCCAGCCGCGGCGCGGGTCGCCCCAAGGCAGGTGCGAGCCGAGCACGCCGGCGCGGCCGCTCTTCGGGCGCAGGCGGGTGTCCTTGCAGTCGACGTGGTAGATGCGGTCCTTGAAGTCCACGATGAAGCCGACCGGGTCGATGTCCTGCCACATCATGTGCGACGGGTCCCAGTTGAAGCCGAAAGCCTCGCGGTGGTCGATCGCCTCCAGCGAGCGCACGCTGGTCCAGTAGTCGTACGCGATCTCCGACGGGTGAACCTCGTGCGCGAACCGCACGCCCTCGCCGTCGAAGACATCGAGGATCGGGTTCCAGCGGTCGGCGAAGTCCTGGTACCCGGCGTCGATGACGGACGCGGGCACCGGCGGGAACTGCGCCACGTACGGCCAGATGCTGGAGCCGGTGAAGCCGACGACAGTGTCGACGCCGAGCTTGCGGGCGACCTTGGCGGTCAGCTTCAGCTCCTCCGCGGCGCGCTGGCGCACGCCCTCCGGGTCGCCGTCGCCCCACACCTTCGAGCCGACGATCGCCTGGTGGCGGAAGTCGATCGGGTCGTCGCAGACGGCCTGGCCTTTGAGGTGGTTGGAGATCGCCCAGACCTTCAGGCCGTACTTGTCGAGGATGTCGAGGCGGCCCTGCAGGTAGGCGTCGTCCTCCGCGGCGCGCCAGACGTCGAGGTGCTCGCCCGAGCAGGCGATCTCCAGGCCGTCGTAGCCCCACTCGGAAGCATGCTTGGCGACCTCTTCGAGCGTGAGGTCGGCCCACTGGCCGGTGAACAGGGTGACCGGGTGCGTGCGCCCGGATTCGGTGTCTGTCATCGTGCGGTTCCCATCTCGATCCAGGTGCCCGACTCGGCCGAGTCGATCACGGCGTCGGTGATCCGGACGGCGCGCAGGCCGTCCTCGAAGCGCGGCAGGCCGTCGGGGGTCTCCCCGCGACCGCGGCGTAGCTATCGGCGACGAACGCGTTGAACGCGTCCTGGTAGCCCTGCGGGTGCCCGGAGGGCACGACGCAGAGGCGCGCGGCGTCCGCGCTGAGCTGGTCGGCGTCGCGCGGGATGAGGAGGCTGCCGGAGCGGCGGCCGACCCAGAGCGTCTCCGGCTGCTCCTGGTCGAAGGCGACGCTCTCTGCGCTGCCCGCGATCTCCAGCCACAGCCGGTTCTTGCGTCCCGGCGCAACCTGCGACACGAGCAGGGTGCCGATCGCCCCGGACTCCGTCTCGATCACGACGGCGGCGGCGTCCTCCGTCGTGATCCCCCGTGCGTGGAGCGCTCGGCGAACACCGTGCGTTTCTTCGCCGACAGGCGCGCCACGCGGTCGCCGCTCACGAACTCCACCAGGTCGACCAGGTGCGAGCCGATGTCGGCGAAGGCGCGGGAGCGGCCGCCCTGCTCGGAGTCGACGCGCCAGTTGTCGTCGCCGGAGGCCAGCAGCCAGTCCTGGAGGTAGGAGGCGTTCACGGTGAGCACCTGCCCGGCCGCGCCGGACGCGAACCGCGCCCTGGCCTCCCGGACCAGCGGGTGGAACCGGTAGACGAACGGCACGGTGGCGGTGCGCCCGGCCGCGGCGGCGACGAGCGCCTCCGCGTCCGCGATCGTCGTCGCGAGCGGCTTCTCGCAGACGACGTCCTTGCCGGAGGCCAGCACGGCGGCGGCCTGCGAGGCGTGCAGCGCGTTCGGCGTGGTCACGTGGACGACATCGATCGTGTCGTCGGCGAGCACCTCGTCCAACGAGCCGTACGCCCGGCCGATCCCGAGCCGGTCGGCCGCAGCGGCCGAGCGCTCCGGCGACGACGAGACGATGCCCGCCAGTTCGGCGCGCGCGGCCCGGGCGGCACGCGAGTGCACCTCGGCCATGAAGCCGCCGCCGACGATCGCGACGCGGAGCCGCGCTCCGGCCGCGCTCTCGTCCCGCCGGCTCAGTCCACCCGTCTCGCTCCCGCTCACACTGCTCCCGTCCGTCGTCCGTCGATGTCCTGTGCGCGTGGCCTAGGCCAGGGTGGCCGCGCGCGGGTCCCAGTCCTCCGGCAGCGCGGGAGCGACCTCGACGGTGCTCTTCACGTCCACCGGCGCGCCGGACTCGCCGGCCTCGATGGTCGCGACCATCACGTCGAGGACGTGGAAGGCCTGCTCGCCCGAGGCGCGCTCCGGGACACCGGCGCGGATCGCCCGCGCCAGCTCGACGACGCCGATGCCGCGGCCGCTCGTGGTGCCGGTCGACGGCAGCGTCTCGATGCCATCGGCGCCGTGCACCAGGAGGTCGCCCTCGAAGGTGTTCGGGTCCGGGACCACGAGCGTCCCCTCCAGACCTGCCACCTCGAACTGGGTGCGGCCGAGCTTGGAGTCGAAGCTGAAGATCGACTGCGCGGTCTGGCCGCTCTCGAACTCGTAGAGCGCGCTGACGTGCGTGGGCACGGTGACCGCGAACGACTCGCCGGCGCGGGGGCCCGATCCGATGACGCGCGACTCCTTGGCCTTGGAGGCGATGGCGCTCACGCGCTTGACCGGGCCGAAGAGCTGCACCAGCGCGGTGAGGTAGTACGGGCCGATGTCGAACAGCGGGCCGGCGCCCTCCTGGAACAGGAAGTCCGGGTTCGGGTGCCACGACTCCGGGCCGGCGCTCTGCATGAGCGTCAGCGCGGTGAGCGGCGCCCCGATGCCGCCGTTCTCGACCATGCGGCGGGCCGACTGGATGCCGGCGCCGAGGAACGTGTCGGGCGCCGTGGCGACGCGGAGCCCCTTCTCGTGGGCGGCCTCCAGGAGCTGCACGCCGCTGGCGCGGTCGAGAGCGAAGGGCTTCTCGCTCCACACGTGCTTGCCCGCGGCGAGCGCCTGCAGCGCCACATCGACGTGCACCTTCGGGATGGTGAGGTTGACGACGATCTCGATCGCGTCGTCGGCCAGCAGTTCCTCCACGGTGCCGGAACCCGGGACGCCGTACTTCTCGGCCTGGGCCTTCGCACGGTCCAGGTCGATGTCGGCGACGAAGCGCACATCGAGGTCCGGGAACGCGGTGAGGTTCTCCAGGTACTGGTTGCTGATGACGCCGGCGCCGATGAGGCCGACGCCGACCTTCCCTGCGCCGACCGTCTTCGCGCCGGTCACGCGAAGGCCTCGGTGGTGAGGAAGGCGTAGCTGTCGGCGACGGCCTGGAAGCGGTCGCCGCGGGAGTCGTCGAGCTCGATGACGCGGAGCGCGTTCGGTGCGGCGGCGATGATCTCGGCGACGGGCACGGAGCCCTGGCCGACGGCCACCTGGTCCTTGGTCTCGGTGGTGCCGGGGCCGTCCTTGATGTGCAGGGCGACGACGCGGTCGCCGAGCTTGGTGAGCAGCTCGACCGGGTCCTTGCCGCCCACGATCACCCAGTAGGTGTCGACCTCGAGGACGACCTCGGGCGCGAGCTTGCCGGCGAAGTACTCCAGCGCGGTGACGCCCTCGATGGTGCTCTCGAGCTCGTGGGCGTGGTTGTGGTAGCCGACGCGGACACCGTGCTTCGCGGCGACCTGGGCGGCAGCGTTGAGGGCGGCGGCCGTGGCCTCCACGGCCTCGGCGGTCTGCCAGCGCTCGGCCGGCACGTGCGGGTCGATGACCGTCTGGATGCCGAGGTCGGCGGCGGCGGCGAACACGGTGTCGAGGTCGTCGCGGCCGATGAAGCCCTGGTGGGTGGTGGGCGCGGTCAGGCCGGTCTCGGCGAAGCCCTGGCGGAGTCCCTCCGCGAAGTCCAGGAAGCCGAAGGGCTCGACCTGCGTGAAGCCGATGTCCGCGATGCGGCGGAGGGTCCCGACCGTGTCTTCGGTCAGAAGCTCACGGACCGTATAGAGCTGCACGGAGAGTTTTGACGTCGACACTGTTCTCCTCGTCGAGTTCTGCTGGGGATGTCGGCGCGCGAAACGGCGCCGACATCCATTCAAGCGAGACTTCTGTCGATTGTCAATCAAAAGTCGCCGTTTCGTCGGCGGCCTTTGGATCGCCGACCAGCCCTGTGGTTCAATACGTGCATGACCGACAGTGTCCGGGAGTCCGGCATCGTCGCCGCTGACGCCTCGGACCTCCTGGCGATCCTGCGCGACGGCGTTCCGCGTACCCGCGCGCAGCTCGCCGAGCTGACCGGCCTCGCGCGCTCCACGATCGCGGTGCGCATCGACTCGCTCACTGCGTCGGGCCTGGTCGCGCCCGCCGGCGACGACGTCTCGACCGGAGGGCGCCCGCCCGCGCGCATCCGGTTCAACCCCGACTCGCGCGTGGTCCTGGCGGTCGACCTCGGCGCCACCCACGGCGTCGTCGCCCTGGCCGACCTCGCCGGGACGATCACGAGCAGCGAGTCCCGCCGGCTCAGCATCGGCGACGGTCCGGAGGCCGTGCTCGACTGGGTGCTGGACACCGCCGAGCGCCTGTATGCCGCGACCGGACGCCCGCTCGGCGACCTGGTCGGTGTGGGTGTCGGGGTGCCGGGACCGGTCGAGCACTCGACGGGCCTCCCGGTCAACCCGCCGATCATGCCCGGCTGGGACCGTTTCGACATCCCGGCCTATGTGCGCCGCGTCTTCGACGTGCCCGTGCTCGTCGACAACGATGTGAACCTGCTCGCCCTGGGTGAGCACGCCCTCGCCTGGCCCGACCAGTCCGAGCTGCTCTTCGTCAAGGTGGCGACCGGCATCGGCGCCGGCATCATCAGCGGAGGCCGGCTGCAGCGCGGAGCGCAGGGCTCCGCGGGCGACCTCGGCCACGTGCGCGTGCCGTTCACCAGCGAGACCCCGAGCCACGGCGCCCGCGACGCCGACCTGGAAGCCCTGGCGAGCGGCCCCGCGATCGCGCGGGCGCTCACCGCGGCGGGCATCCCCGCCGAGACCAGCGACGACGTCGTGGCGCTCGCCCGCACCGGCAACGCCGAGGTGCTGCAGGCCATCCGCCAGGCCGGCCGCGACCTCGGCGAGGTCCTCGCGACCTGCGTCAACCTCCTGAATCCCTCGCTCGTGGTCGTCGGGGGCAGCCTCGCCCGCGTCGGCGAGCAGCTCCTCGCCGGGGTGCGGGAGGTCGTCTACCAGCGCTCGACCCCGCTCGCGACCCAGCATCTCACCATCACCCAGTCCCGCTCCGGCGAGACCGGCGGCGCCATCGGGGCGGCCATCATGGTCATCCAGGCCACCCTCGGCGTCGCCTCCCGCCCCTCCCCCGCTGAGCCGCCACCGTCCACCGTCCACCGCACGTCCCGGGAAGGTCGAATCGATTCGATCGACCGGGAGCGCCGCCAAGCCCCACCACCACAACCCGTTCGAAAGGACCGCAGTGACCACCGCATCCACCCCGCTCCGCGCCGGCGTCGTCGGCCTCGGCTGGGCCGGCCAGCAGCACATGGCCGCCTACTCCGACCTCCCGGGCGTCGAGCTCGTCGCCATCGCCGGCATGGAGGACGGCCCGCGCGCCGAGCTCGGCGAGAAGTACGGCGTGACCCGCCGCTACCGCGACTGGCGCGACCTCGTCGCCGACGGCGACCTCGACGTCGTGAGCGTCGCCGTGCCCACCTTCCTCCACGCCCCGATCGCCGTCGGCGCACTGGAGGCCGGCATCCACGTGCTCAGCGAGAAGCCGATCGCCCGCACCGCCGCCGAGGCGCAGACGATGGTCGACGCCGCGCACCGGTCCGGCCGCGTGCTGGAGGTCGCGTTCAACCACCGCCGCCGCGGCGACATCGAGGCGCTGAAGGCCGCGATCGACGCCGGCCAGATCGGCCGGCCCTACCACGCGCGGGCGATCTGGCTGCGCCGCGCCGGCATCCCGGCTCTCGGGAGTTGGTTCACCAACCGCGAGATGGCCGGCGGCGGCCCGCTGATCGACATCGGCGTGCACGTGCTCGACTACGCGCTGCACCTGTTCGGCGAGCCGCAGGTCACCGCCGTCTCCGCCGTCACCCACTCCGAGCTCGGCACGCGTGGCCGCGGCGGCGCGAAGAGCGACAAGCAGCACGTCGGCTCCGCCTACGAGGTGGAGGACCTCGCCAGCCTGCTGCTGCGCCTGGAGGGCGGCGGGTCCATCGTGCTCGAGACGAGCTGGGCCGCCTACCGTCCGGCCGGCGACGAGTTCGGTATCACGCTGTACGGCACCGAGGGCGGCGCCGACCTCCGGGTCGTCGACTACGCGCCGGCCGGCGAGCTGACCATCTTCACCGGCGAGGGCGAGGAGGTCGAGGACGTCGCGGTGAAGGCCGACGCCGGGCGCGGCCACCTCGCGGTGGTCGAGACGTTCCTCGAGCACGTCGCCGACGAGGCGAACTGGTCGCACTGGGACGGCTCGCTCGCCCTCGACCGCGCCCGCGTCATCGACGCGGCGTACGAGTCTGCCCGCATCGGCGCCGAGGTTCGACTGACCCCGGCGACGGCGGGGCTGGACGACACGACCACCGCCACCACCACCGAGACCCAGGAGGCATGACCATGACCGCACTGCGCGTCACCGTCTGGAACGAGGGCGTCCACGAGACCACCCAGCCCGAGATCGCGGCGATCTACCCCGACGGCATCCACGGAGCCATCGCCGCCGGCCTCGCCGAGCTGCTCGGCGAGGAGGTCGACGTCCGCACCGCGACGCTCGCCGACCCCGAGCACGGCCTGAGCGAGCAGCAGCTCGCCGAGACCGACGTCCTGCTGTGGTGGGGCCACATCGCGCACGACCAGGTCTCCGACGAGGTCGTGGAGCGGGTGCGGCAGCACGTGCTCGGCGGCATGGGCCTGATCGTGCTGCACTCCGGGCACTTCTCGAAGATCTTCATCCGCATGCTCGGGACCACCTGCTCGCTGCGCTGGCGCAACCCGGAGGGCGGCGAGCGCGAGCTGGTCTGGAACGTGAACCCCACGCATCCGATCGCCCAGGGCGTCGACCAGCCCATCGTGATCGAGGCGCAGGAGATGTACGGCGAGTTCTTCGACATCCCGACCCCGGACGACCTGGTGTTCATCAGCTCGTTCACCGGCGGGGAGGTGTTCCGCTCCGGCGTGACGTTCACCCGTGGCCGCGGCAAGATCTTCTACTTCTCGCCCGGCGACCAGGAGTACCCGGTGTACGTCCACCCGCAGGTGCGTCGCGTCCTCGCGAACGGCGTGCGCTGGGCCGCGCCCGTCGCCGGCGCCCGCCGTGCCCCGGAGGTCTCCAACCCCCAGCCGGTCTGACCCGCCCCACCCTCCCGCGCCCAGAGGGGTCGCAACACGCCGCTTCGCCCCGCGAACAACGGCGTGTTGCGACCCCTCTGACGTGGCAGGGCAGACTGTCCGTATGGTCAGCCTTCCTTCGCCCCGTTTTCCCGACCCTGCCGACGCTCCGGCGCTGCGCTGGGGTGTGATCGGTCCCGGCGGCATCGCCGCCGACTTCACCGACGCGCTGCACGCGCACACGGCGCAGCGGATGGTCGCCTGCGGCTCGCGTTCGGCCGACCGGGCCGCAGCGTTCGCCGCCGCCCACGGCGTCGAGCGCGCCTACGACTCGTACCAGGCGCTGGTCGCCGACCCGGACGTGGACGTCGTCTACGTCGCCACGCCGCACAGCGAGCACCTGGAGCACGCCCTCCTCGCCATCGCGGCGGGCAAGCACGTCCTCGTGGAGAAGCCGCTCGCCGCGACGGCGGACCAGGCCAGACGGATCGCCTCCGCGGCCCGGGAGGCCGGCGTCTTCGCGATGGAGGCGATGTGGACCCGCTATCTCCCGCAGACCGACATCGTCCGTCAGCTACTCGACGCCGGCGCCCTCGGCGACGTGCGCGTGGTCACCGCCGACTTCGGCGGCAACGCCCCTTCGACCCGGCCGGACGGCTGTGGGATCCTGCGCTGGCCGGCGGCGCCCTCCTCGACCTCGGCGTCTACGTGGTGTCGTGGGCGTCGTTCGCGCTCGGCGCTCCCGCCGGGATCATCGCGACCGGCACGCTCGCCCCGACCGGCGTGGACGAGCAGGTGGCCCTCATCCTCAGCTCCGCCCGCGGCGGCCAGGCGCTGCTCAGCACGGGCCTGCGCGCGGGCACCCCGTCGCTCGCGACCATCTCCGGCAGCGACGGCAGGATCGAGCTGGACAGCCCGTTCTGGGGTCCGAGCGGACTGCGCGTCGTCGGCCGCGACGGCAGTGTCGCCGCCGAGTGGCGGGACCCGTACGAGCGCCCCTACCGGCAGGGGATGTCGTACGAGGCGGCCGCCCTCGCCCGCTACGTCGCCGAGGGCCGCACCGAGTCGCCGCTGCACTCGCTGGACGAGGCGGTGTCGACGCTTGCGACGATCGACGAAGCACGCCGCCAGCTCGGCGCCGCGGGCGTGGGCTGACAGCGGGAGTCCCCGGACCGAGGCAGAATGGACGGGTGTTCGACCGCTCCGCCACCCGCACCGCCGACCTCTACCGGCCGGGCGTGCTGGCGGACCTCGGTCCCAGCACCTCCGCCCCGGCCCCGCGAGCCGTCGTGCCGGCCGTCCCGGGCGCGACCGGGCATCTCGCCCGCGTCGTCGCGTCGTCCAGCGACCGCGTGGGCTGGCTCCGCGCCCGCAGCCGCGGGATCACAGCGACCGACGTCGCCAAGCTGTCGACGCCGCAGTCTCTCCGCGCCGCGGTCTACGACAAGTTGAACGGCTCCGGGTTCTCGGGCAACTCCTTCACGCAGCACGGTCGCAGCCGCGAGCCCGAGATCGCCGCCTGGGTGGCCGCGACCCATGGCATCCAGCCGTCCGACCTGCTCTTCCACGCCGAGCGCGACCGGCGGCACCTGGCGACACCGGACGGCCTCGTCCTGCGCACCGGCGGCCGGATCGAGCTCGCGGAGATCAAGACGACGAACAAGCCGTTCAACAGCATCCCGCGGCACTACCTGCGGCAGATCTGGTGGCAGCAGTACGTCCTCGGCGCCGAGCGGACGCTCTTCGTGTGGGAGCAGCACGACCGCTTCGTGCCCATCCACGACGAGCCGCAGTGCCAGTGGGTGGACCGCGACGACCGGGAGATCGCCCGGCTCGTGGCGCTGGCTGGCGACCTCATCGACCTCCTCCGGGAGGCGACGGCCCGACCGGCCGTCCAGGCTCAGCCGACGATCGCTTCCTGATCCGCCGGGTCGGCCTCCGCGGTCTCCGGGGTACCGGGTGATGCGCTGCGGACTCCGGCCGGCACCCGGACGAGCGCGAGGGCGTAGGCCGCCATCCACGCGATCGCGACCGTGGTTCCGACGAGCTCCAGCCACGCGCCGATATCCGTCGCGACGTGCACGAGCGCGAGCAGTCCGCCCACGATCGTGATGAGGGCGACCGCCACGCAGCTCGCGAGCGACAGTCGCGCGACCCGCGGCAGGCCGGAGGCGAACGCGACCTGGAGCATGGCGAAGCACGCCGCCGCGAAGCCGACCACCGCCGAGACGGTGTGCACGAGGTCCTGCACGGTGGATGCCGGGTCGACCAGCGGGACCGGGCAGTATGCCGTGCAGGTGACCTGAGAGGCCAGGACGAAACACAGCGCCGCGAAGCCGAGGCTGACGGCGGGAGCCCACCGATCCAGCGCGCGCACCGACGACCGCACGTGCCCGCTCGCGAGAGCAACCGAGAAACCGCCAGCGGCGATGAGCAGCAGCGCGACCCTGAACGGGACAGCAGTGGAAGCGCCCACCGCACCCAGCTCGCTCACGTAGACCGGGTACGGCACGGTGAGGCGGGCCGCCCAGATGATCGTCAGGCCGCTGAGCACGCACACGGTCCCGATCGCGAGCAGGGCCGGGACGGCCCGCTGCCAGCCGCCGGCGAGGACGGGCAGGGCGAACGGCTGGCGCACGATACGCAGCAGTCGTCGCACGGGGCTCCTCCGGATGATTCGGGTCGAGGGATTCTATCCGGACCATCCCTGCGAACGTCCTGAGCCGGGCCGGGCCTTTCTGAACGGATCGGGAACGGCCTGAGCGGACCGGGGAAACAGACTGTTCACACACGGTGACCCGCCTGAAACACCCGCGACCCCTCCGCGCGTTTGACTGGGAACAGCCGCACCGCTCGCGGCGAGGCGATGAGGGGATCACGAATGCCGAACACGATGCGTGCCGCGCTGCTCGACGCGGCAGGCGACCCGGCCGCCCTCCGGATCGGCGAGGCCCCGACGCCCGACCGGGTGAACGCGGAGTTCCTGGTCAAGGTCGTCGCGGCGGGCGTCAACCCACTCGACGCCTCCACCCGCTCCGGCGGCGGCGTGTTCGGCGCCATCCACAGCTTCCCGGCTGTGCTCGGGCACGACTTCAGCGGGGTCGTCGTGGAGTCGCCGTTCGCCGCGCATCCGTTGCGGCCGGGCGACGAGGTGTTCGGCATGGTGATGGTCCCCCGCTTCGGAGGCAGCTACGCCGAGTACGTGTCGGTGCCGAGCGTGAGTCTCGTCCGCAAGCCCGCGACGCTCTCGCACATCGAGGCGGCAGCGGCGCCGCACGCCGCGCTGACCGCCTGGGGGATGGTGGTCGAGCTGGCCAAGGCGCACGACGGCCAGCGCGTGCTGGTGCATGCCGGCACCGGCGCGGTCGGCCATTTCGCGATCCAGTTCGCCGCCTACTTCGGCGCCCACGTGATCGCCACGACGTCGAGCGCGAACCACGCCTGGCTGCGCTCCCTCGGCGCGGCCGAGGTGGTGGACGAGGCCGCCACCGGGTACGACCCCACCGGGCTCGGCGACACCGTCGATGTCGTCATCGACCCCGCCGCGGACCTGGAGCGCGCCACTCGCGCTCTCGCCCTCATCCGCCCGGGCGGCCTGTTGGTGCTGCAGGTCCCGGCCGGCGTCGATCCCGGGCTGGCCGAGGCCGCGGAGGCAGCCGGAGTGCGGGCGACCGGCTACACGGGAGCACCGGACGGGAGCACGCTCGCTGTCATCGCCCGGCTCCTGGAGACCGGGAGCGTTCGCGTGCACGTCGACCGGATCTTCCCGCTCGACGAGATCGCGGAGGCCCACCGGGCGCTCGAGGAGGAGCACACCCGCGGCGCCATCGTCCTCAAGATCGCGGAAGGCTGACCAGTTCGCGCTCCATCACCCAGTCGTCCTCGAGCCGGTCCCCGACCAGGAAGCGCTTCGAGCCGACGCGCTCGAAGCCGTGTTTGCCGTAGAAGCGCTGGGCGCGCGCGTTCTCCTCATTGACGCCGAGCCAGATCCCCGCGGCCCCGGCCTCGGTCGCCACCGCGAGGCTCGCCTCCATCAGCCGGCCGGCGACGCCCTCGCCGTGATGCCCGGGGAGGACATAGCACTTGCTGAGCTCGGCGGTCGGATGCATCCGGACGGAGGCGCGCACGTCGGCGTCGGCCGGCTCGCCGAGGTTCACCATCGTGTAGCCGATCACCGCGCCGTCGTCGTCCTGCGCCACCAGCAGCCGGCGGCCCGGGTCGACCGCGTACTCGCCGAATCGCTCGGTCGACAGCACGGAGGCGATGAATGCGCTCTTCGCCTCCTCGGTGGTGTGCGGAGGGCACGCGAGCGGAAAGGTCACCGCGGCGACGCCGGCGAGTGCCTCCGCGTCGGCCGCGGTCGCGAGACGGATCACGACGGTCATCCCGCCAGCGTAGCGGCCCTCACCCTCCGCCGAGGGGCGGCGGAGACGGCGACGGGCCGGTCACCGCGTGAGCGGTGCCGGCCCGTCGAGGGAACGATGCGATCAGATCGCGTTGACGTCCAGCGGGATGCCCGGGCCGAACGTGGTCGACACAGCGCCCTTCTGGATGTAACGGCCCTTCGCAGCGGACGGCTTGAGACGGACGACCTCGTCGAGGGCGGCCTTGATGTTCTCGTCGAGCTGCTCGGCGGTGAAGCCCGCCTTGCCGACCACGAAGTGCACGTTGGAGTGCTTGTCGACGCGGAACTCGATCTTTCCGCCCTTGATGTCGGAGACGGCCTTCGCGACATCCGGGGTGACCGTGCCGGTCTTCGGGTTCGGCATCAGGCCGCGCGGGCCCAGCACCTTGCCGAGACGGCCGACCTGGCCCATGAGCTCCGGGGTGGAGACGGCCGAGTCGAAGTCGGTGTAACCGCCGGCGACCTTCTCGATCAGGTCGCTGCCGCCGACCTCGTCGGCGCCCGCGGCGATGGCGGCCTCAGCGGCCGGGCCGGTCGCGAACACGATGACGCGCGCGGTCTTGCCGGTACCGTGAGGAAGGATGACGGTGCCGCGGACCATCTGGTCCGCCTTGCGCGGGTCAACGCCGAGCTTCAGCGCGACCTCGACGGTCGAGTTGAACTTGGCGGAACCGGTCTCCTTCGCGAGGGTGACGGCCTCGGTAGGGGTGTAGAACTTGCCGGCTTCGATCTTGTCGGCCGCGGCCCGGTAGGCCTTGGACTTCTGTGCCATGAGATTTCTCCTTACGAGAATGTGGTGCGAGCCTGGCCGGCTCTGCCACGGTGATGTCTGGGTGACGGGGAGGTCGGGCTTACGCCTCGACCGTGATGCCCATCGAACGGGCGGTGCCTGCGATGATCTTCGACGCCGCGTCGATGTCGTTGGCGTTGAGGTCGACCATCTTCTGCTCGGCGATCTCGCGCACCTGGTCCTTGGTCAGCTTGCCGACCTTGGTGGTGTGCGGCACGCCGGAGCCCTTGGGGACGCCCGCGGCCTTCTTGATGAGCTCGGCGGCCGGCGGGGTCTTGAGGACGAACGTGAACGAACGGTCCTCGTAGACGGTGATCTCCACCGGGATGACGTTGCCGCGCTGCGCCTCGGTGGCCGCGTTGTACGCCTTGCAGAACTCCATGATGTTCACGCCGTGCTGACCCAGGGCCGGGCCGATCGGCGGGGCCGGGTTGGCGGCGCCGGCCTTGATCTGAAGCTTGATCAGACCGGTGACCTTCTTCTTCGGTGCCATGTCTCTTCCTTCTTTGTGTATTCGAGCACGTGGGCGTCACGCCCGCGTCGCTCTCCCGGTTTCTCGGCCCTTCCGAGACCCGGTGTGCTGAAAATCTGTGGGTGTCAGAGCTTCGTGACCTGGTCGAAGCTGAGCTCGACCGGGGTCTCGCGCTCGAAGAGCGACACGAGCACGGTGAGCTTGCCGCTCTCCGGCTTGATCTCGCTGATCGAGCCAGGCAGACCCGCGAACGAGCCCTCCTTGATGGTGATGGTCTCGCCGATCTCGAAGTCGACCTCGGCCGGGATGACGCGCGCGGCGGCCTTCTGGCCCTTCGCGCCGCCCTTGGCCGGGGCCTGCTCGACCTGCACGAGGCTCTTGAGCATCGAGAAGGCCTCTTCGAAGCGCAGCGGGGTCGGGTTGTGGGCGTTGCCGACGAACCCGGTCACGCCCGGCGTGTGCCGGACGACGGACCAGCTGTCCTCGTTGAGGTCCATGCGCACCAGCACGTAGCCGGGGATGCGCACACGGTTGACCATCTTGCGCTGGCCGTTCTTGATCTCGACCACGTCCTCCATCGGGACCTGGACCTCGAAGATGAAGTCCTCCATGTTCATGGAGACCATGCGGTTCTCGATGTTGGACTTCACGCGGCGCTCGAAGCCGGCGTAGGAGTGGATGACGTACCACTTGCCGAACTTGGCGCGCAGCTCGGCGCGGAACTCCTCGTACGGGTCGGCGGCGACCTCGTCCTCGTCCTCGACGGCCTCCTGGGCGGCCTCGGCCTCTTCGGCGGAGTCGACCTCGAGGGCCTCGTCGACGGCGCGGTCGGCCTCGGGGTCGACGGCCTCGGCCATCGCGTCGAGGACGGCGTCCAGGTCGATCTCGGTGCCGTCCTCGGCGACGATGTGCAGCGCCTCGTGCTCGGCGGGGTCGGACGACTCCTCGTCGCGCTCCAGGACGTTGCCCGTCTGCGCCTCGTCGTCTTCGGAGGACTGCTCGGCAGCGGTCGCCCAGTCGACGTCGTCGCGGTTCGTCTCAGACACTGAATTCATTCCATTTCTGTCGGTATGGCCGTGCGGCCGGTCGGGATGCGCGGATTACTTCGGATGCCCGAAGACCCACACCACACCGAGACCGAACACCCAGTCGAGCAGGGACACGATCGCCATCATGATCACCACGAAGACGAGCACGACGCCGGTGTAGCTCAGGAGCTCCTTGCGCGTCGGCGTGACGACCTTCTTGAGTTCGCCGATGACCTGCCGGATGAACAGGGCGATCCGCGCGAAGGGGTTGCGCCTCGCGGCACGATCCTTCTTGGCGTTGGCGACGACTTCCTCGCTCGGTTCGTCGATTACCTTTCGGGCCACCTCGTTACACCTTTCGTGGACCGGCATCCGGGATGCCGGTTTGCAGGGCGGACAGGAATCGAACCTGCAACCTGCGGTTTTGGAGACCGCTGCTCTGCCAATTGAGCTACCGCCCTAAAGATCGTGAACCCGGAAGACCCTCCTGGCATTCGCGAAAATAGGCGCAGAAAAGCTTGGCGGATTCAACCACCGCCACCAAGTGTACGGGACGCCACAGCCCCTCGCAAAAACACGGCGCTCAGAGCAGCTTGCGCTCCAGGGCCCACGCGGTGAGCTCGTGACGCGAGGAGAGCTGCAGCTTGCGCAGCACGGCGGAGACATGCGTCTCGACGGTCTTGACCGAGATGAAGAGCTCGGCGGCGACCTCCTTGTAAGCGTAGCCGCGCGCGATCAGCCGCATGACCTCCCGCTCGCGCGCCGAGAGCCGGTCGAGCTCGTCGGTGCTCTCGGCCTGCTCCCCGCCGCCGCGCCGAAGGCGTCGAGCACGAACCCCGCGAGCTTCGGCGAGAAGACCGCGTCGCCTCCCGCCACGGCCACGACCGCGTCGCTGACCTGCCGTCCCGAACTGCCCTTGGTCAGGTAGCCGCGGGCTCCGCCGCGGATCACGCCCACCACGTCCTCCGCCGCGTCGGAGACGCTGAGCGCGAGGAAGCGCGTGCGCTGGTGCTCGGCCGCGGTGCGCCGGAGAACCTCCGCGCCGCCACCGCCCGCGCCGCCCGGCAGGTGGACGTCGAGCAGCACGACGTCCGGATGCGTGCGCAGGATCGCCTCCACGGCGCCGTCGACGTCCTGCGCCTCGGCCACGACGCGGAGGCGGGCGTCCAGGTCGGAGCGCAGGCCCGAGCGGAAGATCGAGTGGTCGTCGACGATCACGACCGTGATCGCGCCCGCAGCAGTGTCGTCGGTCATGGTCTCATTCTCGCTCGGCGGGCAGTTCGACGGTCAGGTGGATCTCGGTCCCGGTGTCCCGCGAGGTCACGGTGGCGTGGCCTCCGGCGCGGCGCATCCGGCCGACGATCGACTCGCGCACGCCCAGCCGGCCCTCCGGCAGCGCGGCGATGTCGAAGCCGGGGCCGCGGTCGCGGACGAACACGTCCGCCGTCCCCGCTCCGGACTCGACGTACACGGAGACGTCGCCGCCCGCGTGCCTGGCGGCGTTGAGCATCGCCTCCCGAGCGGCGGCCGCCAGCTCCGCGGGCGCGCGGAGCACCGGCTCCCCCACGCTCACCACGTCGAAGTGCACGGCGTGGTCGACCTCCAGTGCCGCAGCCACCGCGCGGAGCTCCGTGGCCAGGTCGGAGCCCTCGTGCCCCACACCGTCGGTGCGCTCCGCGTAGAGGCCCTCCGCATAGAGCCAGTCGCGCAGCTCGCGCTCCTGGGCGCGCGCGATCCGGCCGACCTCGCTGGAGGCTCCCGCCCGGTTCTGGATGAGGGCGAGCGTCTGCAGCACCGAGTCGTGGAGGTGGGCGGCCATCTCGGCGCGCTGCTCCTCGCGGACGCGCGCCGTCCGCTCGGCGATCAGCTCGCGCCAGAGCCGCAGCGCCCACGGCGCGACCAGGACGGCCGCGCCTGCGAAGGTGGCGCCGATGATCGCGAGCCACAGGTACCCCGACGAGCGCCCGGCCTGCATCCCGCTGAGCAGGAGCGCCAACGCGACCAGGAACCCGCCGGCGGCCAGGCGGAACGTCGCGGGCGCGAGCGGGGACGGGGCGAGACTCTGGTCGTCCACGAGCTGATCCCAGATCACGGCCGCCACCAGCAGCAGGACCGAGGTCAGGACGGCGCCGAACGCGGAGCCCTGCGCGTCCGCGGCGACCATGACGACGGCGGCGACCCCCGCGGCGACGCCGACCCCGGCGAGCACCAACGGCACGTTCACCCGGCGGGTGACGCGCTCGTCCGGATCGTCCGGGGCCGCCGCGCGCAACGGCGTCAGCGCCCAGAGCCACAGATAGAACAGCACGCCGGCACCGCCGATCAGGGAGGTGCCGACGAAGATCCAGCGCACGGCGACCACCGGCCAGCCGAGGTGGTCCGCCAGAGCCACGCTCACCCCGCCGACCAGGCAGTCCCGTGGGCGCGCGAGCGGAGGGCGCGGGGTGCGCCCTCGGTACGCCGGACCGGACGGGGTCGCCGGAGTGGAGGCCATACCTGGAATCCAAGCAGACCAGGACCGTCCCGCACAGCGCAGGGGCAGGGAATCAGGGTGCGGTCAGGGTGTCCCCCCATAGCGGCGCCGCGCTGCCGCGCGCCACGATCGAGTCATGGTGAACGACAGCACGACCCCTCCCCCGTCGAACGGCGTCCCGTCGGACGGGGTCCCCTCGGACGGCGTCCCGCCCAACGGCTCGGCCGCCGGCGGCCCGCAGGCCCCGTACGGCGGCCCGCAGACGGGTCTCTCCGGCCGCGGCACCCGCTTCTTCGACTGGATGCGCAGCCTCGGCGTCACGCGCACCGACGGCTGGATCGGCGGCGTCTGCGCGGGCGTCGCCTACCGGATCGGCATCGACCCGCTCATCGTCCGCGGCATCGTGGTGGTGGCCGCGCTGCTCGGCGCGCCCGCCATCCTGTTCTACGCCCTCGCCTGGGCGCTGCTGCCGGACCGCGACGGCCGCATCCACCTGCAGCGGCTCTTCGAGGGCGAGTTCGAGCCTCCGATGGTCGCGATCGGAGTGCTCGTCGTCCTCTCGCTGCTGCCCTGGTCCGAGGGGGTGTGTTGGTTCGGTCACGATCCGGGCTGGGGGGACCCGGTCGGGCGGGTCATCTGGACGCTGATCGTCCTCGCGGCCGCCACGACGCTGATCGTGTTCGCCGGGAGGCAGGCCGATCGCCGGTGGTGGACCGGAAGTGCGGGCGGTGCCGCGACGGCCGGGCAGCCGTCCGCACCCGCGAGCCCTCCTCCCCACGACCCCCACCGTCGCCACGGTCGCCGAGCCGACCGCCCCTCCCGCGCCCGGCGCCGGCGCGACCGACCGCGAGGTCACCGACTGGCGTGCCCGTCAGGCGCAGTGGAAGGCCGAGCACGACCAGTGGAAGCAGCGGCTCTCCGAGGACATGCGCACGGTGAAGGCCCAGCGTTCTGCCCAGCTCCGGGCTCAGGCGTCCGCGGCGAACGCCGAGGCCGAGGCCCGACGCGTGGCCTACCGCGCGGCGAACCCGCGGGTCGGCGCCGCGGTCGGCTGGCTGGCGGTCGGCCTGGCGCTCGTCGCCGGCGCCCTCGCCGCGGCGCTCTGGGGGCCGCTCACCGGCCTGCCCGGTTACGCCCTGACAGCCGCCCTCGCCGCGGCGACGCTGGTCTTCGGCGTCACGATCCTGATCGCAGGGATCGCCCGCCGCCGCAGCGGCTTCCTGATCTTCCTCGGCATCCTGCTCGCGGCGCTCACCGTGCTGGCCGCGCTGCTGCCGACCTCCCCGGCGGTCCGCCTGGATGCGAGCATCACGGCGGGCAGCACACTGTCCGCGACCCCGGCCGCGAGCGCGAACTACCTGCAGGCCGTCGGCGACACGACGATCGATCTCACGAAGGCCGTGACGGCGTCCGGCACGCCTGTGGTGAACCTCGCCAAAGGGCCGGGACCGACCACGGTGATCGTCCCCGCAGACTCCACGGTGCGGGTGGAGGCGGCCACCGCCTCCACCGTGACGGTGACGGACCCTTCGGGCGGCGAGCAGGTGCACCGCTGCGACCCGGAGCCGTTCAGCGGCTGCTCCACGGACATCCTGGTCGGACCGGGCGGGACTCCGGAGGCCATCGTCCGCGTCGCGCAGATCGACGCGGTCCGCATCGAGCGGGTCCAGAAGTGAACGAGAGCGAGAACGAGATGCCCACGAACGCCGACCAGCCGACCGACGACGTGAACGCGCAGCCGCCGACGCCGTCGACCACGCCGGCAGCCGCCGACGCGGGAGATGCGGAGACCCTGGTGATCCCCGCCGCGGCCGACACGCCGACGGCGTCCACGACCCCGATCGCCTCCGCAGCTCCGACCGAGCCCACGAAGCCGGTCGCCGCGGCGGAGCCGCCCGCAGCGGCCCCCGCCGAGCCCTGGCTCTCGGACGCGGCCTACTCGTTCCCGGCGCGCCCGGCGCTCTCCGGTCCGCCACCGGTGCGCTGGGGCGGGATCGTCTGGGGCATCCTGATCATCCTGCTCGCCGCCACCGTTCTGGTGGTCGTCTCGTCGCCCGTGCGTCTCGCGGGCGTGACGGTGTGGCTCGCGACGCTCTCGCCCGGCGGCACCGTCGCCGTGTGGATCGCCGCCCTCGGGATCGTCATCGTCGTCTCGGCACTGCTCGGCGCGATCAGCGCCGCCCAGCGCAACCGCCGGCGCCGGCAGGTCTGACCCGGAAGAAGGTGCCGGCCGCTCAACCCGAATGAGCCGGCCGGCACCGGGGTGGACGTCCTCACGCACGCAGACGCGGCGACGCTCTGCCACCCACTGGCGGCGCCGCTCCGGGTACCCGTACCGGAAGCGGCGACCGCAGGACTCCAGTAAGGCCGATGCGAGGAGGGCCCGATCCGGGCCGGTCGCGGAATCACGCGGCAGCGGTCCATCAGGATCACCTGAGCGCTCACCTCTCGCGCCCGGTGTGACTATGAGTGGTGAACAGCCGCGGGCTGCCACGCCTTCACGCGCGATCGCCGCGGATTCCCGGGCGACACGGGACGGGCCCGACCGCGGCTGCAGCCCCCACGATCGCCGATCGGCAGACCTGGAGTGAAAAGCATGGTGAAACCGGCCGGCGTCCCGCCCGTGCCTCCGGCCGTCCCCGACCCGACGCTGCTGCTCACCGCCGCCGTCTCCCGGCTGGCCGCCACGATCGGCGTCCGGCTGGTCGTCATCAAAGGGATCGCCGCGGATCAGTACGGGCTCCGCCCCGCCCACATCAGCAGCGATGTCGACGTCCTCGTGACCCACGACGACTACGGCCCGCTCCTCGACGAGCTGGAGAAGCGCGGCTGGCGCCGGAGGCCGCACGATCCCGACACGGAGACCTTCCCCGTCCACAGCGCGAGCATGTACCACCCGGAGTGGGCCGCCGACATCGACGTCCACTTCCGCTACCCCGGCTTGGAGCTCGAGGACGACGTCTTCGCTCCGATCTGGGCGCAGCGCACGACCATGTGGTGCGGCAACCAGCCGATCTCCATCCCGGGACTCGTCGACGCGATCATGATCGGCGCCGTCCATGCGATCCGGTCGCGCTTCTCGCGACGGCACCGCCTCGAGCTGGACTTCCTCGTCGGACGGTGCTCCCGGATGGACGTCTCGCTCCTGCTCGAGCGCGCGGACCGGCTCGGCGCGCTCGCCACGGCTCGACCGTTCCTGGAGCGGCTGAAGCCCTTCGACGCGGAGTACGACTGGGGCGAGGCCTCCTCCGAGTGGCGGCTGCGCACGGAATTCCCCGAAGCCTCCCAGCGGCGGGCACTGCTGTGGAAGCGGGCGACGCCGCGGGAGCGCCTCACCAAGCTCCGCCTCGCGCTCTTCCCGCCGACCTCCGCGCTCGTGAAGGAGACCACCGCGACGACGCTCGGGCCCGCCCAGCTCGCCGGCCGTTACCTGCGCCGCTGGGTCCGCGGGGCGAGGGCGCTCCCGAAGGCGCTCGCGGTGCTGCGCGCGAGCGGCCGGCGGCGGCCCTGAGGCCTGGCGCCGCCGACTCTCAGTACGCGCCGTTCGGGCGCAGCACCACGCCGACCGTCTGGAACAGGATCTGGAGGTCGCCGGCCACCGACCAGTTCTCCACGTAGAAGAGGTCGAGCCGCACGCCCTGCTCCCAGGACAGGTCGGAGCGACCGCTCACCTGCCACAGCCCGGTCATCCCCGGCTTGACGATGAGCCGGCGGTGGCTGTCCCTGTCGTACTCCGCCACCTCGGACGGCAGCCCCGGCCGCGGTCCGACGAGGCTCATCTCGCCCTTGAGGACGTTCCACAGCTGCGGCAGCTCGTCGATCGACGTGCGGCGCAGGAACCCTCCCACGCGCGTGACGCGCGGGTCGTCCTTGATCTTGAACAGCGGCCCTGCTCCCTCGTTCCTGTGCTGCAGGTCGGCGACCTCCTCCTCGGCGTTCACCCGCATGGTTCTGAGCTTCACGATGCCGAAGGCGATGCCGTCGCGGCCGACCCGCGACTGCCGGAAGAAGGCCGGACCCGGGCTGTCGAGCCGGATCACGATGACGCAGACGACGATGACCGGCAGGAGCAGCGTCAGCGCGAGGGCGCTCAGCACGACATCGAACACGCGCTTCGCCCGTCGCCGCGTGATCGAGCGATCGGCCGGGGCGACTTCGACGATGGGGAGCCGGTCGATCGGGAAGTACTCGGCGCGCGGCGCAGCCAGCTCCGGCACGTCGATGGAGAGCCAGACCACGGCGCCTGCGCCCTCCACATCCCAGAGGAGCTGGCGGACGTTGGCGCCGTCGCGCTCCTCGGTCAGGACGATGATGTCGACGCGATGCTGCTCGACGAGTCGGCGCAGATACGGGCCGCGTGCGTTCTCGATGCCGGTCGTCGCGACGACGTCGACGGCGACCCGCGCCGCCCGCTCCGCGAACACGGCGGCGAGCTCGGCCACGCGTTCCGGCGTGCCGACGACGAGCGCGCGCCGGATGTACCTGCCGCGCGCGCGGTGCGCGTAGATCCACCACCGGCACACGAAGCGCACCGCGAGCAGACCCAGCAGGCCGAACGGCATGGCGAAGGCGAGGTAGGCGCGCGAGAGGTCGAGTTGGAGGACGAGGGAGGCGACCGCGAGGAGCGCGACCAGCCAGACGGTCGCACGGACCGGGGGACCGTACGACGGGCCGTTGAGGCGTTTCGGCCAGGACACGTACCCGTTGAGCATCGCGACGAGGACCAGCCAGATCAGGGCGATCAGGATAGACACCATCAGGTAGGAGGTGTCGAGCGGCCCGATCTGAAAGCGGTCGTTTCGGCTCCCGAAGCGTGCGAGATGTGCGGTGGCGAGGACTCCGCCGACGACCAGCGCGTCCGCCAGGACGAGCGTGCGCGCGGCGCGCAGCCGGCCGGTCAGCGTCTGCGGGCGTTGTGATTCGGTGCGGACCATCAGTTCCTTCCATCGCCGAGCGCGCCGCGCTTCAACGTCGGTATGACGTCGTCGGCGGCGAGCGCTTTTCTGAGGATTTCGACGCGCGCCTCGTCGACGCGCACAATCGACTGCCCGTCCGGAGAGGTCCCCGTCCCCGCGGTGGGCAGCGTGAGAGTGTGGATGGCGTCGGGCGTCAGGCCGTGGAAGCTGAGCGCGAGCGACGCGGCGGCCGACGCGGTCAACCCCTCGTCCACCGCCACGTACCGCGCGAGCGTCGTGATCGCGGACTGCGTCCTGCCCGGATCGGTCAAGGTCCGAGCGCTGATGAAGCCCTGGAGCATCCCGCGGACGAACGCCTGCTGATTGCGCACGCGCTGATAGTCGGCGTCGGGGAACGAGTACCGCTCTCGGACGAACGCCAGGGCGGCCGACCCCTCGAGCCGGTTCTCGCCCTTGTCGAAGCTGTACCCGGGCATGTTCTTGGACGTGAACGCCTGGTCGGACCAGACCTTCACGCCGCCGAGCGCCGTGGAGAGCTCGCCGAACCCTCCGAAGTCGACGACCGCGACGTGATCGACGCGCGCCCCGAGCATGCCCTCGACCGTCTGAACCGTCAGCGGCACGCCGCCCCAGCTGTAGGCGGCGTTGATCTTGCTCTCGCCGTGGCCAGGGATCGGGACCCAGAGGTCGCGCATCAGAGAGACGAGGACGATCCCGGAACGGTCCGCGGGGATGTGGACCAGCATGAGCGTGTCGGAGCGCTCGCCTGTCCCCTCGCCCGACATCGGGTCGCGGAGCCCGCTCCGGGAGTCCGATCCGATGAGCAGGAGGTTGGTGGCCCCCGCGACGGCCGCCGGACGCCCGGACTCGTCCGGGAACGCCTTCGGGATGCGCTCGACGGTGTCATCGAACGACCGCCCCAGCCAGAGCAGGTACCCGCCGAGGAGTGCCGCCGGCAGCACGATCACCAGCGCGGCGGCGGTGATCCAGATCCAGAGGCGGCGCCGTCGCCTGCGTTCGGATCGACGCCGCTCCTGTCGACGCTGCTCCTGGCTGTGCCCGAATACTTCGGGAGGCGCGGCTCCGTCGGGGAGGCGCGGGTCGTCGCCGCCGTCGGGCGTCGTCACGCGGACGCCTGCCGGCCGGCCAGGATGTCGATCGCCGGGACGAGCCGGCGCGCCATCTCGTCGAACGCCTCGTCCGGCCGGCCGTACGGGTCGTCGATGTCGTCGTCCGCGCGCGGCGGAAGCAGGCCGTGGCGGCGTGCGTCCACGGCGCGGTCGGTGAGCGCGCGCCACCGACGAGGATCGCCCGGGTCGCCGGCCACGGCGAAGCCCTCGATCGCGCGCGCGAACTCGAGCAGCGTGAACGTGCGGGAGAAAGCGCCCGGGTCGAGCGCGGTGACCCGCGTGGCGTGCTCCTGGGTCAGCGCCAGGACGAGGTCGGAGCCGGCGATCGTCGCCTCGGTGAGCTGCGTGGCCACGAAGCCGTCCGGGTCGCCGCCGAACGCGCGCACGCGGGGGCGGGTCTGCGACGAGATCGACCGTCCGACGACCGCGCGCGTTCCCGCGCTCCGGACCGTCACTCCCTCACTCGCTCCACCGGTGGAGGGTTGCAACCGGGCCGTCAGGAGCCGTTCGGCCATGGCCGACCGGCAGATGTTGCCGGTGCACACGAACAGGACGGAGAACCCGCTCCCGGGCATCAGGCCTCCCCTCGGTCGGTGTCGCGGCGAGGACGGCCGCGGTCGCAGATGCAGACGGACAGGATCACCCGGCCGACGTCGCCGCTCCCGCCGGGTGGGAGACGACAGCGCTCGTTCGCGTTCCGTTCTTCACCCGACGAATCGACTGCGTGCCGGATCGCTCCGGTAGAACATCACCCGATCGCCGCGGCGCCGAGGCGCGAGGTCCGCGACGACTCCCCGGCCATGCCCGCGCCGATACTGGGTCTTTCCGCCCCGACCCGACCGCACCCGAGGAGAGCCATGCCCGCCCACCCGATCGGACCGCACCTGCAGGGCCCGCACGAAGCGGAGGCCGACTTCGTCGTCGGTGCACTCGGCCGGGCGATCCGGGTCCGGGTCACCGGCGCGGGAGCCGGCGCCCTCGCCGCAGCGTTCGCGGAGGCGTGGGCGCACCTGCTGCTCGACCCGCGCGCCGAGTCCGACGACGAGGTCGTCCTCGACTCCCCCGGGGACACGCGGGACTCGGTCGCCGTCGGCCTGGCCCACGCCAGTGCGCTGATCACACGCTCGCTGATCGACCTGAGCACCGGACAGGGGCTGCTGTTCCACGCGGCCGCGGCCGTGCGGGCCGACGGCCGCGCGATCCTCCTGGTCGGACCTTCCGGGGCGGGAAAGACCACCGCCATCACCCGACTGGCCTGCCCGCACGGGTATCTGACGGACGAGACGGCCCTCGTCGGCGCCGACGGCCGCGTCCTCCCCTACCCGAAGCCCCTCTCGGTGGAGCGTGGAGGGCCGGCCAAAGCGCAGCTCGCTCCCGCGGAGCTGGGGCTGCGCGTCGCCGGCGTCGCGCACGAGGTGGACCGGGTGATCGTGCTGAACCGGGAGGCCGGCGGCTCGCGGCGGCCGCGGTCCCGGCGGCTCGACGTCGTCGAGAGCCTGGAGGCGCTCGTCCCGCAGCTCTCGGCGCTGCAGCATCACCCGAGCCCGCTCGGCGCCCTCGCGGAGCTGATCCGGCAGGTCGGCGGGATCGAACAGCTCAGCTATGCCGACGTGCTCGACCTCGACCCCGACTCCGGGCCGCCCGCGTCGCCGCGGCTGCCGGCGGAGGAGCTCGCATTCACGAACGTCGCCTGCGACCGCGACGACAGGACCGGCCCCGGCCTCATCCGCACACAGCCGGACGACGCTCTGGAGACCTCCGACCTGCTCGTCCTCGCGCACGGGAGCGAGATCCGGGTGCTCGCCGGGGTCGCGAAGACGTTGTGGCTGGAAGCCGCGACCGCGCGATCCGAAGCGGAGCTCCTCGATCGGCTGCGGGCGGTCCACGGCACCGCGCCGGGCGACGACCTGGCCTTGCACACCACGATCGACGTCCTCGTCAGGGCCGAGGTGCTCGAGTGGCGGACCTGATGAACGCCGGCACAGTGGGTGACATCGAGGGTGAAAGCTCTGCGGAGGTGCACCGTCATGCCCGCTCCGTCGTGTGGGTCGAGACGACGGCGGGGCGCTGGGCGGTGGCCGACGTCTCCGACTTCCGGCAGTTCGTCCTCAACGGGACCTCCGGCCTGCTCTGGCAGTCGTTCGACGGGCACGCGACCGACGACGCGATCGTCGACCGTGTGCTCGGCTCGTACCCCGACCACCCGGAGTCGGCGCGCGCCGACTGCCGGTCTCTGATCGACGAGTTGCTGCGGCTCCGACTGATCGAGCCCACTCACCCCGAACCCGACCACGAACAGGCCGACGACGCCGGAATGGAGCTGTGAGATGACCTCGCCGACGGACACCACGGAGAACCAGTCGAAGGGCAGGGATCTGCGTGAATTCGTGCGCATGCTCAGGCGCTACTGGCTCGGCGAGGCGATCATCGTGCTGGCGACGATCGGTCTCGTCGCGGGATTCACCGCACTGCAACCCCGCGTCTACCAGTCCACGTCGACGGGCCTCACCCAGGCGGCGACCGGCGAGAGCCTCTCGATGGCGTTCGCGGGCGAGAGCCTCGCCAAGTCGCGCGCCGAGTCGTACGTGCGCGTGGCGACGTCCGACGCGGTGGCCAAGCGCGCACAAGAGATCCTCGGCACGGACCGCTCCATCTCCGACCTGCTCGGGCACATCAGCGCGACGCTGCCCGCGGACACCGCCATCATCGAGATCACCGCGAGCGCCGGCACTCCTGACGGTGCCGCGAAGCTCGCCAACGCCTGGACGACCGCGCTCGCGGACCAGGTGAAGGCTCTGGAGTCACCGGAGGGGTCGGTCGGCGATCCGGCGATCTCGTTCGTGCCGCTGGCGAACGCGCGTCCCCCGTACTTCCCGTCGTCGCCCAACATCCAGACGGCGCTCGTGCTCGCGCTGCTCGCGGGCTGCGCGCTCGCCCTGGTGTACGCATTGCTCCGTCAGCACTTCGACCGCCGGGTCCGCTCCGTCGACCAGATCGAGCGCCTCCTCGACGCCCCGGTGATCGGGACGGTCCCCGCCAGCCCGGCGCTCTCCGACCGCAAGCGCATCGTCGAGCACGACGGCTCGGCCGACTCGGTGCAGCTCTTCGCGATCTCCGAGTCCCTGCGCGAGCTGCGCACGAACCTGAGCTACATCGACGTCGACAACCCGCCGAAGGTCATCGTGGTGACCAGCTCGATCCCCGGTGAGGGCAAGTCCACCCTGACAGCGAACCTCGCCGACGCCATCGCCTCCGGCAATGCGAACGTCGTCATCATCGACTGCGACCTGCGCCGTCCGATGCAGTCCACCCTGTTCAGCCTGCGCGGCGGCGTGGGCCTCACCGATGTGCTGAGCGGCCGCGTCGCCCTGGGGGACGCCCTCCAGGCGCCGACCGCGAGCAACCACCTGCGGGTGCTCGGCGCCGGCCGCGTGCCGCCGAACCCGAGCGAGCTCCTGGGCTCGCGGACGATGCGCGAGCTGATCGGCGCACTGTCCGGCGTCGCGACGGTGATCCTCGACGCGCCCCCGCTTCTCTCGGTGACGGACGCGGCAATCCTCGGCACCATCGCGGACGGCGTCGTGATCACGGTCGGCGCCAAGCAGGTCACGGCCGAGCAGCTCCAGAAGGCGTACCGCTCGGTCACACGCGTCAACGGGAAGGTGCTGGGCGCCGTGCTCAACAAGATCCCGCCGAACGGCGTCGACTCCCACGACTACGGGTATTACCGCAACGACTACTACACGTCGAACGAGAGCGCGTCGGTCCCCGCGGGCGACGCGGAGAAGCCGGCGAGCGCCGACGGGCCGAAGGGCGACGACGCGCCGACGCGCCGCTCGGCCCGAAAGGAGCTCCGCGCCGGGCAGTGACGGCTCCGACGCTGCAGGCCTTTGTAACGCCTTCTCGAGCACGAAGGCGCTGTTCGAGGGCACCGCGCTAACCCGACCCCTCAGCTGGAAGTCCCGCCGAAGAAGAACGACCTGGTCGGTGCCCGAAGATGACGGCGGCGGTGAACGCCCGTCGCACCCCTGCAGCTCGCAACGACGTCCTGGCCCCACGCGCCTAGACGGTGCCGAGCGCCGGCGCGGAGTCCACCCTCGGGACGACGCCCGTGACCGGCTTGTCCGCGCGTGGGAGGGCGATCATCAAGCTGGTGATCACGCCGATGTTCATCCACGTGAACAGGTCGAACGAGAAGAACATCGCGAAGAGCATCGCCAGCACGGCCTTGATGGTCCGGTCGGCGAAGCAGAAGGCGACGATCCAGAGCGCGAGGAGGGCGATCAGGCCCACGATCCCCGTAGTCCCCAGGGCATACACGAGCATGTTGTCGACCGCTCGGAGGAAGGTCTGCTGCATGAGGCCGCGATCGTACAGAACAGCCTCACCCCCGAACCCGGTCCCGAACCACGCCTCCATCGGAGGCCGGTCCAGGAGGGCGCCGACGGACTCGGCCGCGCCGAGGCGGTGCGTCCACGAACCCGAGTCGAGCAGGTTGTCGACCAGGGCGCCGATCCCGATGTCGATGTTCAGCAGCACGACGATCACCGCTCCGACGCCGAGAGCGGCACGCAGCCAGGAGGTCAGCGAGCTGTTCAGCGCGATGTGGACGAGCAGCCCGACGGCGACGGCTGCGACGGCGCTGCGCGTTCCCGAGAGCGCGAGGCCGACGGTCGCGACCGTCAGGTTCGCCAGTCTCCACTTCTGAGACCAGCGCGCCGGATTCGACCACGCGACGATCATCGCGATCCCGATATAGACCGCGAAGACGATGGGGTGCCCGAACGTGCCCTGGGCACGTGCGTAGACGTCGTTGGTGAACGGGTTGTACCGGATCGTCCCCGCGTACCCCCAGATCGGCTCCGCCAGGACGAGGATCTCGGCGAACGCCAGACCGACTTGGACGGCGGTCAGACCGGCGATCGTGGCGTACACCATCCTGAGCTCCGCACGACTGAGCGAGGAGGCGACGTACGCGGCCAGCGTCGCCAGGCCGAAATACAGCACGATGCGGTTCGTGCCATAGCTGCCCGCGAGGAACACGCTCAGCGAGATGAATCCCCACCAGGCGGCCACGGCCCAGAAGCGGACGCCGCCGGACGTGTCGGCCCGCGACCGGACGAGTGCGAGCACCAGGACGCCGATGGCGGCCAGAGCGGTGGGCGGCCGCACGGAGTCGGGTGCGAACGACGCCAGACCGAACGACGCCGCCACCACCGTGAACGACACTGCAACGCCGCGGATCAGCCGCGGAGGCACCGCGATCATGAGCAGGACGATCGCCAGGATGGCGACGGCCCCGCCGAAGAGCAGCAGCGGGCTCACGAGCGGCCGGCCGGCCCGGTGAGCCGCCGGTACGCCTCGAGCACCGGGCCGAAGACGCGTTCGGGGGACGCCTCGGCGTCGGCCCAGCGCTTGGCCCTCTCCACCACGGCGGCACGGGCCGCGGTGTCGTCCGCCGCTCGGGCGATGATGTCCGCGAACTCCGCGTCCGTGGCGTCGTCGGGGACTTCGTAGCCCCGGCCGTCGCCGAGGAGCCCGTTCGCGGCCGATGCCGTCGCGACGACCGGGCGGCGGCGGTCGAAGGCCTCCAGCACCGCGAGGGGCGTGCCCTCCCAGCGCGAGGTCATCAGCAGGAAGTGCGCGGCGTCCAGTCGCGCGGGGACATCGTCGACCTGGCCGGCGAGGTCGACCGGCGCGCCCCGTTCGATCGCCGACGCGCGCGCGGCGTCGCGGAGCTCGCCGTCGCCGGCCCACGTCGCCTCCACCGGACGCCGGGTCGCGAGCTCCGCGACGACGCGGACGAAGCGGAGCGGGTCCTTCTGGTCGACCATCCGGCCGACCCCGAGCAGTCGCAGCGGCGAGGCGATCTCGTTCGCGACAGGGTCGGGCGCTCCGGTGCGCTGCGCTGGGGCGTTGCCGACGATCACCACACGGTCGGCCGGGCGGCCGGCGTCCACCACGACCATCTCGGCGACGGCGGGACCGACCGCGAAGACGACGCGGCTACGGAACGACAGAGCCCTCGGGCGAACGCTCGGCAGCCGCGTGTGCGCGTGCTCGACGACCGGGATGCCGAGAAGCCGGCCCACGATGAGCGACTGCAGGGCCTCGCGGCGCTGGTGGGCGTGCAGGATCTCCGGCCGCAGCCGGCCTGCCGCGCGCAGCAAGCGCCTGGTCTGCCCGACGAACCCGCTGGTGTCGTGCTCGACGAAGCGGACGGCAGGCGCCAATCGGGCGACGGCCGGGCCTCCCGTCCCGAACACCGATACCTGCACGTCGTTTTCGACGGCCAGCCAATTGGACAGGTCGACGACCACCTGCTGAGCGCCGCCGTGTCCCATGCTGTCGACCACGTGCATCACGCGGAGCGGGCCGCGGCCCTGGGGGTCGGCTGTCACGGACGAGGACTCACCGCGACTCGATGACCTGGACGTCGCCGAGCGCGTTGCGGGCCATGTCGAGCGCCTCCCCCACATTGCGCGCGTCCATCACGACGACCGCGGACGTGCCGTTGGGGAGGCGGAGCCGCAGCTCGAACGGGCGGAGCGGAGCCTGTGCGCGGGTATGGGTACGAGTGGACACGCCTCAGACTGTAGGGGCGCGTTCGCCGCCGCTCGGGAGCGATCTGCGCCGGCCTCCCGGGCGGGCATCGCCTTTTCATCTCCTCGATCACCCGACACGAGTGCCTGCCGCCGGCACGCGCAAAGTCCTCCACAGCTCGCCGAACCAGTGACCTTTTCCCCAGATTCGCCCGCTCCGGTCGCGACGTCGGCACCGTCTGGGACGATGGCTGCATGAGCACCACTGACACCGCCTCCCCGGCCACCCGCGATCGAGCCCTGAGCCGCCTCCGCGCGCTGGTCGGCCGTCCCGACGCGGAGTTCCACGACGGGCAGTTCGAGGCGGTGTCGGCCCTCGTCGACGATCGCAGCAGGGCGCTCGTCGTTCAGCGCACCGGGTGGGGCAAGTCCGCGGTGTACTTCGTGGCGACCATGCTGCTGCGCGAGCAGGGCGCGGGGCCGACCATCCTCGTCTCCCCTCTCCTCGCGCTCATGCGCGACCAGGTGGAGGCAGCGGCCCGGGCGGGCGTCCGCGCGCTGTCGATCAACTCGGCCAACCGGCACGAGTGGGACGACGTGGCCGCGCGGCTGCGCGACGACACGGTGGACGTCCTCCTCGTGTCACCGGAGCGCCTGAACAATCCGGACTTCCGCGACCAGCAGCTCCCGGCCCTGGTCGAGCGCTGCGGGCTGCTCGTCATCGACGAGGCCCACTGCATCTCCGACTGGGGGCACGACTTCCGGCCGGACTACCGGCGATTGCGCGACCTCGTCGCCGAGCTCCCGGAGGGCATACCGGTACTGGCGACGACCGCGACCGCGAATCAGCGGGTGGTCGCGGACGTCGAGGAGCAGCTCGGCGACTCAGCGCTCCCGGCGGCGGTGCGCACCATCCGCGGCCCGCTGGCGCGCCGCTCGCTGCGGCTCGGCGTCCTCGCGCTCGAGGATGCCACCGCCCGCCTGGCGTGGCTGGCCGGGCATCTCGCCGACCTCCCGGGCAGCGGGATCGTCTACGCGCTCACCGTGTCGGCCGCGGACGACACGGCGCGTGTGCTGCGGCGGGCCGGCCACGACGTCGCCGCGTACACCGGGCAGACCGATCCGGCCGAACGGGAGGAGCTCGAGGGGCGGTTGAAACGCAACCAGGTCAAGGCCCTCATCGCCACCAGCGCCCTCGGTATGGGTTTCGACAAGCCCGACCTGGGATTCGTGGTGCACCTCGGGGCGCCGTCCTCCCCGGTCGCGTACTACCAGCAGGTCGGTCGTGCCGGGCGCGCCACGGAGTCGGCGGACGTGCTGCTGCTGCCTGGCCCGGAGGACCGCGCGATCTGGCGGTACTTCGCCACGGCGGCCATGCCGACCGAGGAGAAGGCGACCGCCCTGCTCGGCGCGCTGAGCGACCAGGTGCAGTCCACGCGCGTGCTGGAGAGCCGCGTCGACCTGCGCTCGTCCACCCTCGAGCTGCTGCTCAAGGTGCTCGACGTCGACGGCGCGGTGCGGCGCGTACCGGGCGGTTGGGTGTCGACAGGACAGTCGTGGGAGTACGACCGCGACCGCTATGAACGGATCGCGGCAGCGCGCGAGGCCGAGCAGCAGGCGATGCTCGACTACGAGACCACCTCCGGGTGCCGCATGGAGTTCCTGCAGCGGCAGCTCGACGACCCCGACGCCGGCCGGTGCGGGCGCTGCGACCGTTGCGCCGGCGAATGGTATCCGGCGGGAGTCGCGACGGACGCGCGGCAGACGATCGCGGCGGAGCTCGACCGGGTCGGCGTCCCCGTCGAACCGCGGAAGCTGTGGCCGACCGGCGCGGACAGTCTCGGCGTGCCCGTGCGGGGCAAGATCGCCCCGGGCGAGCAGCTCGAGACCGGCCGCGTGCTCGCACGGCTCACCGACCTCGGCTGGGGCGGTCGGCTTCGGCAACTCCTCGACGCCGACGCGGCGGACGGCGAGTGCCCTCCGGAGGTCCTCAACGCCTGCGTGCAAGTGCTCGCCGGCTGGGACTGGGCGAACCGGCCCGCTGCCGTGGTCGCCGTACCGTCGCGCGGCCGGCCGAGGTTCACCGAGAGCCTCGCGCGCGGGCTCGCCCGCATCGGGAGGCTCTCCTACCTCGGCGCCCTCGCGTTGCGCGGCGGCGGACCGACGGGCGGCCCCGGCGGCAACAGCACCTACCGGCTCGCAGGTGTCTGGGACCGGTTCGACGCGTCCGGACTCGAACTCCCCGCCGGCGCGCCGGTATTGCTCGTGGACGACCTGATCGACAGCCGCTGGACCGTCACCGTTGCCGGGCGCGAACTGCGCCGGGCGGGTGCGGGCGCGGTGCTTCCGTTCGCCGCGGCCCTGCGGGCCTGACCGACGCGCGGCTACAGGTCGAGCCCGACCAGGATGGGCTCCGGTCGCAGCAGCACCCCGAACTCCGCCTGGACCCGGGCCTGGATGAAGGAGGCGAGCTGGACGACGTCCGCCGCGCTCGCGTGGCCGCGGTTGACGATCGCAAGCGTGTGCTTGGACGAGATGGCGGCGTCCGAGCCCGGCAGCGCGAACCCCCGCCGGATTCCGGCGTTCTCGATCAGCCAAGCGGCGGAAAGCTTGACGTCGTAGGGGCCACCTGCGAGCGGCGGGATGTCCAGCGGGTGCACGCCACCGGCCGGGAGATCGATCACGACGTCCGGCTCCGGAGGGGTGACGGGCCAGCGGGGCGCTTTCGCCGGCAGGCCGCGCGCGAACGACTCCGAGACGATCGGGTTGGTGAAGAAGCTGCCCGCGCTGACCGAGTCCGGGTCGGCCGGGTCGAGCACCATCCCCTTCGAGGCGCGGAGGGCGAGCACGGCGCGGCGGAGCTCGGCGACCGGTACACGCGACCCGAGCGGCACCCCGAGCGAGTCGGCGAGCTGAGCGTACGCGACCGGGGCGCTGAGCGGCGCGCCGACGCCGCCGGGCACCGCGTTGTCCGCGAGTTCCAGGTCGACCGTGAGCACGACACCGAGCAGCCCGCGCTTCAGGATGGAGGTCCGGTACCCCAGGTCCAGGTCCGCACGCGACAGGCGACGGACCTCCCCCGTGCCCGCATCCAGGAACTCGACGCCGAGCAGCGCCGACTCGAGCTCCTGGCCGTACGCTCCGATGTTCTGCACCGGGGCGGCGCCGGTCGAGCCGGGGATGCCGGACAGCGCCTCGATGCCGGACCAGCCGTTGCGAACGGTCAGCGCGACCACGTCATCCCAGGGCTCGCCGGCCTGCACCCGCAGGCGCACGCGGCCCTCCGGCGCCTCGAGGCGCTCGACACCGCGGGTGACCACGCGGATCACGGTGCCCTCGAAGCCCTCGTCGCCGGCGACCGTGTTCGAGCCGCCGCCGAGCAGCAGCCAGTCCTCGCCCGAGGCCCAGACCTCCCGGGCGGCCGCGACGAGCGCGTCGGTGTCCGCCGGGGCGACCAGGGCCTCCGGGACGCCGCCGACCCGCATGGTCGTCAGCTCCGACAGGGGCGGGGTCGCCGTCAGCTCGTCGCCCGTGGCCGGCTCGTCGCCCGGGGTCGCTCCGTCGCTCGCGGTCATCTCGACGTTCACGCGAGCGAGACGCGCACCTGCGCCTTGCCGAGCACGGTCTCGGAGTTGAAGGTCGTCGTGAGGTCGATCCGCGCGACCCGGGCCTCCGTGTCGAGCTGTCCGACCGTGGCGGTCACCTGCACGCTCGCGCCCTCCGCCGGGTCCACGACCACCGGGCGGGTGAAGCGCACCTGATAGTCCACGACGCGCGCCGGGTCCCCGGCCCAGTCGACCACCGGCTGGACGGCGAGCCCCATCGTCAGCATCCCGTGTGCGATCACGCCCGGAAGGCCCACCGAGGTCGCGACGTCGTCGCGGTAGTGGATCGGATTGAAGTCGCCCGAGGCGCCGGCGTAGCGGACGAGAGCGTCGCGGCTCAGGTCGAACGAGCGCTCGGCGACCACGTCGCCGACAGTCAGCGCATCGAAATCGGGGGCGGCCATCACTCGTCTCCTCGCACGACCAGGGTCGAAACAGAGGTGACGACGTGTTCGCCGGCGCCGTCCACGATCACCGACTCGGCGGTGACCATGCTGTGCGCGCCGAGCGACTTGACCGCCGTGACCGTCAGCGTCGCCGTCAGTTCGTCGCCCGCGATCACCGGACGCGAGAACGTGAACCGCTGGTCGCCGTGGACGACCCGGCTGAAGTCGATGCCCGCCTGCGGGTCGGCGAGGAGCTGGTCGAGCGTGAGTTGCTGCACCACGACCGGGAAGGTGGGCGGCGCGACGAGGTCGGCGTGACCCGCGGCCTGCGCGGCGGCCACATCGAAGCTGATCGGATCCGTCGCGAGCACGGCGGCGGCGAACTCGCGCACCTTCTCACGGCCGACGAGATACGGAGGGGTGGGCGGGAAACTCCGGCCCACGAGCTCTGGGTTCACTGGCACGCGTCGATTCTACGCAAGCGCCCGAGTCTGCCCCGAAACCCGGTCTGCCCCGAAAACCCGGTCTCCCCTCCGGAACCCGTCCTCCCCGGGAAAAGAGAACCCCGGCGCACTCGGCGCCGGGGTTCTCGAAGCTGTCGTCAGCGGACTACTGGCAGCTGTCGCACTGCAGCAGATCCATCGGGTCGACCGGAACTGCATAGCCGCCGACAGTGTCGTTTTCGTAGTCCATGATGGCCTCCCCGGAAATCTTGTCACTCGCGTGTCTCGCGGTGTTTACCCACTATATAACCCGAATGACACGATTGTCATTCCACTACATGTAGTGTTTGGGGGATTTTTCGGGACCTCGTCCCACACCCCCGAGAATACGCGGGACCACCGACAGACCCCCTCCGAACTGGGTACATCGACGCGGCGTGTCGCCCTGCCGGAGCCGCGTGCCACCCCACGAGACGGCGTGTCGCCGGCGGTCTCCCCGGCCCACTACTGTCTGACTATGCGACTCGGAGTCCTCGACGTGGGATCGAACACCGTCCACCTTCTCGTGGTCGACGCGCACCCGGGCGCCCGCCCCTCCCGGCCGCCACGCACAAGTCCGTGCTGCGCCTCATGCGCTACATCACCGAGGACGGCGCGATCAGCGCCGAGGGCGAGACGGCCATCCTGGAGGCGATCCGGTCGGCGGTAGAGGTCGGCCGCGCGGAGGGCATCGAAGAGCTGCTGCCGTTCGCGACCTCGGCCATCCGGGAGGCTGCCAACGGTCCCGCCATCCTGGCCCGCATCCTGGACGAGACGGGCGTCGACCTCCAGGTGCTCTCCGGCGAGGACGAGGCGCGGCTGACGTTCCTCGCCGTGCGCCGCTGGTCGGGCTGGTCGGCCGGCTCCATCCTCCTGATGGACATCGGCGGCGGCTCGCTCGAGATCGCGGCGGGCGTCGACGAGTACCCGGACACCGCGGTGTCCTTGCCGCTCGGCGCCGGCCGCAGCACGATCGGCTTCCTGCACCAGGACCCGCCGACCGCGGACCAGCTCACGGCACTGCGGGACCACGCCAGGACGACTCTCGCGGACGCCGTCGGACGCTTCACCGACCGCGGGCCCGCGCACGTGATCGGCACCTCGAAGACCATCCGCTCGCTCGCCCGCCTGGCCGGGTCGACCGCGAGCGGACCGGGCGGGACGGAGCGCAGTCTCCTGCGCCGCTCGGAGCTCGCCGACTGGGTTCCGCGCCTGGCGCAGCTCACGGCCGACGCCCGCACCGCGCTGCCGGGGATCACGGCGGACCGGACCTTCCAGATCGTGGCGGGCGGGGTGGCGCTGCGGGAGGCGATGCGCGCGTTCGACGTTCCGGTGCTCGAGGTCTGCCCGTGGGCGCTGCGCGAGGGCATCATCCTCCGCTACCTCGACCACCTCGACTAACCATCGCTTCCTCACTTCCTCCCGCGACTCGCCGGGTGGCGGCGGGAGAAAGTGAGGAACGGATGGCTGCGGTCAGGGGTGAGCGCGGCGGCCTTCCCGAGGAGGACGCTGCGCTCGGCGGCGTTCGCGCACAGGTCGGCGGCGCGGCGGTACTCGTCCGCGGCTTCGGCGGTGCGGCCGAGGCGGGAGAGCAGCTCGCCACGCACGCCGGGTAACAGGTGCGAGCCCGCGAGCGCCCCACCGCGTTCCACGGCCTCCGCCTCCACCAGCCCGGCGGCCGGTCCGTCGGCCATCGCGACGGCGACAGCGCGGTTGAGGGCGACGATCGGGGACGGCGCCACCTGAGAGAGCGCCTCGTAGAGGAGGACGATCCGCGGCCAGTCCGTCCCCGCGACCGAGGGCGCGACCGCATGGCATTCCGCGATCGACGCCTGGAGGCCGTACGGCCCGAGTCCGCGGTCCGCGGCGACCGCGGTGGCGAGCGCCGCCCGGCCGCGGCGGATCGCCGAGCGGTCCCAGCGGCGGCGGTCCTGGTCCTCCAGGAGCACCGGGCTGCCGTCGGGCGCGGTCCGCGCGGGGAAACGCGCCGCGGTCAGTTCGAGCAGTGCGAGCAGGCCGTGGACCTCCGGCTCCCGTTCGAGCCGGGCGAGCACACGCGCGAGCCGCACCGCCTCGTACGCCAGGTCGGTGCGCATCCAGGCCTCCCCCGCCGTCGCGGACGAGCCCTCGGTGAAGATCAGGTAGATCACGCTGAGCACCGAGTCAAGGCGTTCCCGGCGGTCGGGCCCCGACGGGATCTCGAACGGCACATGCGCCGCGGCGATCGTCTTCTTCGCGCGGGTGATGCGCGCCTGTACGGTCGGCACCGGCACGATGAACGCGCGCGCGATCTCGTCCGTGGTGAGGCCTCCGACGACCTTCAGCGTCAGCGCGATGCGCGCCTCCCGGGACAGCACCGGGTGGCAGGCCGTGAAGATCAGGGCGAGCACGTCGTCTTCGATGTCGTCAGCGTCGAACAGCAGGTCGGCACCCGGGGCGGTCTCGTCGAGGTCGCGGGCGAGCAGCGCGTACCGCTCGTCGCGGCCGGCGCGGCGGCGGAACGCGTCGATCGCGCGCCGCCGCCCCACCGTGAGCAGCCAGCCGACCGGATCCTGCGGCGGCCCCGAGGTCGCCCAGCCGACGAGTGCCTCGGCGAGCGCCTCCTGGGCGACGTCCTCCGCGAGCGCGAAGTCGCCGGTGTAGCGGGCGAGCGCACCGACGATCCGGGCGGACTCCATGCGCCACACCGCCTCGACGGCGCGGCGGGCATCGGAGGGGGTTCGCGGCGTCACAGCAGGGCCGGGGTCGTCCGGTGGGCGACAGGCGCCGCGCTGCCTAGAGCTGACCGGTCGCCTCGCGCCACGCGCGCTCCTTCTGGATCCACTCGTTGTCCTGCGGGAACTCGTCGATGTGGGTCACGCGGCGGATCTCCACCTTGCTGCCCTGGATGTACGGCATGCGCTTCGTCCACTCGACGGCTTCCTGCGCCGAGGCGACGTCGAGGATGTAGAAGCCGTTGAACAGCTCTTTGGTCTCTCCGTACGGGCCGTCGGTGACGACCGGCGCCTCGCCGGTGAAGTCGACGACCACGCTCTCGGCCGGGTCGAGGCCCTCGGCCGCGAGCAGCACGCCCGCGCGGATGAGCTCGTCATTGAACCGGCCCATCGCGTCGAGGACGTCGGCGAAATCGACGTTGCGGAACGCCTCCTCCGCCTCGGCGGTCGGACGCAGGACGAGCATGTACTTGGCCATTGTCACTCCTTGATCTGGCGGGTCCCTTCGACCCTCTCATTCCCAAGGTCGGGCGGGCCAGCGGGAAATCGACACGCGCCGGAAGATTTGTCCGGGTCAGGGTTGGAGACGTTCGATGCCCTCGAGGATGAGGTCGAGGCCGGTGGCGAACTCCTCGTCGTAGTCGTAGCCCGCCTGCGCCAGTTCCGCGACGACCTCCAGGAGATACGGGAACTGCAGGGCGACCTCCGGCGGCACGGTCTCGCTCTTCGCAGCCGCGGCCTCGCCCGACTCCTCCGGAGTGTCGAACGGGAGGGTCTTCTCCTGGAGCGCGAAGCCGTAGACGTAGGCGTCGAGGACCGATGTGGCGTGCACGGTGGCGCGGAACGAGAAGCCGGCTTCGCGCAGGCAGCCCATCATGGCGTTGTGGGCGGCGAGGTTGGCCAGGCCGGGGCGCATGCGCGACTCCATCAGGCCGACGGCCCACGGGTGCCGGCGGAGCGCGGCGCGGAGGGAGGCGGCGCGGGCGCGCATGGCTTCGCGCCAGGGGAGAGCGGGTGCTCCGCTGTCGGCGTCGGCGATCGCGGGCGGCTCGACCTCCGCCCAGACCAGGTCGACCATCCCGTCGATCAGCTCCTCTTTGTTGGCGACGTGCTTGTAGAGGGCCATCGGGACGACGCCGAGCTCGGCCGCGAGGGCGCGCATGGAGAGCGCGTCGAGGCCGGCGGCGTCGGCGCGTTCGAGCGCGCGGGCGAGCACGACATCGCGGGTGAGGCGTGAGCGCGCGGGCTGCGGCATCGGCGGCTCCTCCGGATCCGGACAGACTGTTGACAAGGTGTACGGCGTACACCTATCGTTCGAGGTGTACACCGTACACCCATCCTAGACCACCGCATCGAACCCCGAATCCGAGGACCCCATGACCGCCCAGATCGTCACCATCGAGCCGGCGCCCACCCCGAGCGCCGACCGCCTCCGCTCGCTCACCGCGGGCGTGCTCTTCCTCGTCACGTTCGTCTCGGCCATCGCCGGCGTCCTGCTCTACGCGCCCGTCCTGGACGACCCGCACTATGTGCTCGGCGCCGGAGCCGACGGCCGGGTCCTGCTCGGCATCCTCTGCGAGGCGGTGCTGATCGCCGCCAACCTCGGCACCGCGCTCGCGCTCCTCCCCGTCCTGCGCCGCCGGACAGAGGGACTCGCGCACGGCTACGTGATGGCGCGCGTCATGGAGTGCGTGTTCATTGCGGTCGGGATGCTGTGCCTGCTCACGGTCGTGACCCTCCGCCAGCACGCGGGGACGCCGGCCGACGCGGACGCGCTCACCGCGTCGGCGCACACGCTGGTCACGCTTCGGAACTGGACGTTCCTGCTCGGCCCCGGCTTCGTCGCCGGACTCGGCAACGGCGTCCTGCTCGGCTGGCTGCTGCTGCGCGCCGGTCTCGTGCCGCGTCCGATGGCGGTTGTCGGGATGGTCGGCGGGTCGCTCGTCGCGCTGTCGGGGATCGGCGTGCTGTTCGGGCTGTGGAGTCAGGGGTCGCCGGTGTCCGCGGTGGCGACGGTGCCCGAGATCGTGTGGGAGGCGTTCCTGGGGGTCTACTTCACCTTCGTGGGGTTCCGGGCGCGTGGTCGGGCCCTGGTGAAGGCTCCCGCATCGGTCTGAGGGACGCGGGTGCTCAGCCTTCCGCCGCGTGCCGCCCGCGCCGCTTCCGCGTCTGTCCGTCGGCGGTCCGCGGTAGCGTCGCCGCGTGACCGAGTCATGCGCGCTGTGCGGGGCCCCCACCCATCCAGGGGCGCCGCTCCCGCTGTGCCTCCCCCACCTGCTGGAGGCGCACGAGTGGGTGGAGGGCGAGTACGGCCGGACCGACCTGCTCCCGTCGCCGTGCGCGTTCTGCGGTTCGCGGCTGGGCGTGAGGTACCCGTCCGGCTGGCTGTGCGCGGTCTGCGAGTGGCGGGTGGGCGAGACGGCTCCGGAAGCTGCGGCCTCCTCACGGGTGGACGTGGTCTACTACCTCCGCTACCGGGACCGCGTCAAGATCGGCACGACGGCCAACCCGGCGCAGCGCTTCGCCAGCCTCCCGCACGACGAGGTGCTCGCCTTCGAACGCGGCGACCGCACCCTGGAGCATCGGCGCCACGTCGAGTTCGCGGCCCTGCGCATCCCCGGGACCGAGTGGTTCGAGACGGATGCCGGCCTCTTGGCGCACGTCGCGGCGCTGCAGGCCGGGGTCTCCGACCCGTGGCTGTTGCTCGCGCGCTGGCGCAGCGAGGCCGCGGCGCGGGCGTGAGGGTTTCCGCTACTCCGGAGTGCGCGCGCGCACGCCGCGAGGATGCCCGTTCGTACGGACATCGGCGGCCGTGGCGACTGATTCTCCGGAGTACCGGCGACCGCGTTCGGGTCGCCGAGGGAAGGGGCCGGCGAGTACGTGTAACTCCGGAGACCCGCGCTGCGATGGCACGGGTCTCCGGAGTGATGGGCCGAATCGCCGTTGTGGGGCCGTGACCTCCGGAGTCACGGCCCAATCCCGTGGTCGGTCGGCCTGGCCGGCGTCAGGCCGCCGACACCGCGGGCTCGGTGGGGAGGTCGGCCTCCACCTTCTCGATGAGGCGGGCCATCTCGGCGGCCTCCGCCGAGGCGTCCGTCGCGGCCTGGAGCGGCTCGGCCATTGCGACGCGGGCCCCGTCGAGCCGGGCGAGCCCCGCGACAGCCGCCGACTCGGTCGTGGCCAGTCCCGCCGCGCGGCGCGACGTGCGCGACCGCATCACGACAGCCGCCGCCACCGTCACCACGGCTGCGCCGAACGCCAGCCCTCCGGCCGTGGCGAACCCTTCGGTATAGCCGGCCTCCGCCGGGAGCCCTCCGGCTCCGACCGTGCCGGTCACGAGCGCGGTCATCACCGCGGCGCCGATGGCCGAGCCGACGGTGCGGAGGTTGGCGTTCATCCCGCTGGCCACGCCGGTCTGTGTGGCGGGGACGCTCTGCACGACCACGCTCGTGATCGCCGCGTAGATCAGCCCCAGGCCGACGCCGAACAGTCCGGACGCCGTGGCGACCGCGGCCGGCGACCCGTGCAGGAAGGCCAGCGACAGGCTCGCCGCGGCCATCACCGTCGCCGCGATCACGATCTGGGTGCGGAAGCCGAGCCACCGCTCCAGCGGCCCGCTGAGGAAGCCTGTCACGGCCATCGTCACGAGCATGGGCAGCATCAGCAGCCCGGACTCCGCGACGGTCGCGCCCAGGCCGTAGCCCGTGGAGACCGGGGTCTGCACGAAGCGCGGGAAGAAGGCGAAGACCGCGAACATGGCGGCTCCGATGAAGACCGCGGCGGCGTTCATCGACCAGACGCCGGGCTCGCGCATGAGCCGCATGTCCACCAGCGGGTGCCGCGAGCGCAGCTCCACGACCACCCAGGCGGCGAGCAGCACCGCGGCGAGCGCGAACAGGCCGATCACGACCGGCGACGACCAGCCCCACTGCGCGCCCGTGCTGAGCGGCAGCAGGAGGGCGATCAGCCAGCCCGAGAGCAGAACGGCAGCCCACGGATTGACGCCACCGGTCGCACGGGTGGGCGACTCGGGGACGATCACGAGGGCGAGCACCGCGGCGGTGACGGTCAGCGCGACCGGGACGAGGAACAGCCCGCGCCAGCTCAGCGCGGCGGCGAGTGGGCCCGCGAGCACCGTGCCGAGGCCGCTGCCGACCGCGATGATCGAGGCGATCGCGCCGATGGCCGAGGGGAGGCGGTGCGGCGGGAACTCGTCGCGGATGATGCCGAACGCGAGCGGGAACATCGCTCCGCCGAGGCCTTGGACGACCCGGCCGGCGATGAGCACGCCGATGGAGGGCGCGACAGCGGCGATCACGCTGCCGAGTGCCACGGCGAGCAGCGCGAGCACGAAGATGCGGCGCTTGCCGACCAGGTCGCCGACGCGCCCGAGGAGGGGCGTGGCGACGGCGGCGGCGATCAGCCAGGCGGTCATGGTCCAGGTGACGCCCGTGGTGGTGGTGTGGAGGTCCTGCTGGATGACCGGCAGGACCGGGACGACGAGCGACTGGAGCGTCGCGAAGGAGGCCACGCTCAACGCCAGGACGGCGAAGGTGGCGGAGGGGCGGGATCGAGACATGGGTACGGTCTTCCGTTTCTCGAAAGAGGCCGACGTGTGGTCGACCGGGTGAATCTCTGCTGAGGAGGAGGTAGAATTGGAGGGAGGCTCCGTTCGGAGGCTGCCTCCGGTTACAACAACGACGATACCGGAGGGTGCCTCCGTTTCGCAACCCTCAGTTTTCGTCAACCCGGAAGGACCAGAGCCGTGACCGGCACAGAAGCAGCCGACACCGCCACCGCGCGCCCCCTGATCGCCCGGCCGCAGCGCGCGGACGCCCGGCGCAACTTCGACGCCCTGCTCGCCGCCGCGCGCGACGCGTTCGCCGAGGACGGCGCCGGAGCCTCCCTCGAGGACATCGCCCGTCGCGCCGGCGTCGGCATCGGCACGCTCTACCGCAACTTCCCCACCCGCGACGCACTCGTCGAGGCCGTCTACGTCGAGGAGGTGGAGGCCGTCGTCCGCGCCGCCGACGACGCCGCCGCCCTCGAGCCGTGGGAGGCCGTGCAGGCCTGGCTGCGCCGCTTCCTGCTCTACGTCGGCACCAAGAAGGCCCTGCTGGAAGGCCTCAACAAGGACTCCCCCGTCCTGCTCAGCTGCCGGACCTCCCTCTATGATGCGGGCGAGCCGCTGGTCCGCCGCGCTCAGGAGGCCGGCGAACTCCGGACCGACGCCACCGTCGGCGACGTGATCCGCATGGTGTCCGGCATCGCCGGCGTCGCGTTCGACGACGACGAGCAGCGCGACCGCGTCATCGCGATGGCGATCGACGGCCTCCGCGCCCGCTGAGCCGCGCCGCGCACCACCCACGGAGCGTTCACGCGACCTGAGAGTGTTCTCAGACGTCTGAAATCTTCCGTAGGCTGGAAGACATGGAGCTCGGTGTCTATGCGGTGATCGCGGTCGCGGTGATCGTCGGCGTAGCCGCCTTCGCCCGCAAACTCGGCGTCGCCGCGCCCATCATCCTCGTGATCGTCGGCGTCACCCTCTCGGTGCTGCCCGGCATGCCGGAGATCGAGGTGCCCCCGGAGATCATCCTCGACGGGCTGCTGCCGCCCATCCTCTATGCGGCGGCGATCAGCACCCCGCTCACCGACTTCCGCCGCAATCTGGCGCCGATCGCGGGGCTGTCGATCTTCCTCGTCGTCGTCACCGCGTTCGCGTCGGGCTTCGTGCTCTACACGATGCTGCCGGACCTCAACCTGGCCGCGGCCGTCGCCCTCGGCGCGATCATCAGCCCGCCTGACGCGGTCGCCGCGACCTCCATCGGCCGCAAGCTGGGCCTCCCGCCGCGCCTGCTCACCATGCTGGAGGGCGAGGGCCTGGTCAACGACGCGACCGCCCTGGTGCTGCTCCGCACCGCCCTCGCCGCGGCGGTCGGCACCCTCGCCACCCCGATCGCGGGCGTGCTCGACTTCTTCTCGGCCGTCATCATCGCCCTCGTCGTCGGGCTCGTGGTCGGCTTCGTCACGGTCTGGGTGCGGTCGAAGCTGACCGACCCCGTTCTCGACACCGCGCTGTCGGTCGTGGTGCCGTTCGCCGCGTTCGCCCCGACGGAGGCGCTCCACGGTTCCGGCGTCCTCGCCGTCGTCGTCACCGGGCTCTACACCGGGCACGCGGCCCCGCAGCATTTCAGCGCGCAGGCGCGGATCAGCGACCGGATCAACTGGCACACCATCCAGTTCCTGCTCGAGAACGGCGTCTTCCTGCTCATCGGGCTGGAGCTGCGCACGCTCATCGCCGATGTCGAGCACCCCGAGATCCTCAGCGTCTGGGACGCGGTCGGCATCGGCCTCATCGCGATGGGCGCGCTCGTCGTCATCCGCTACATCCTGATCGGGCCGCTCATCCTCGCCCTCCGAAGACGCGGGGAGCGCGCCGAGAAACACGTCCTGCGGGAGTGGCTGATGATCAGCTACTTCCGCGACCATCCCGTGCGCTACCGCTGGCAGGCGCAGCGCAAGCAGCGCGCCGAGCAGCGCTACGAACGGCACCGCAGCGACCTGGAGGAGTTCCGCCAGGAGGCCCTCGACTGGAAGGGCGGCGTCGTCCTCGGCTGGTCGGGGATGCGCGGCGTCGTCACACTGGCAGCGGCGCAGTCGCTCCCCGCGGACATCCCGTATCGTCCGCAGCTCATCCTGATCGCGTTCACGGTCGCGTTCGTCAGCCTCGTCGTGCAGGGCGGCACCCTGCCCTGGCTGATCCGCGTGCTGGGGCTGCAGGGCATCGACGTCAAGGACGACAGGAGGCTGCTCGCCAAGCTGCTCGACGACCTCAGCGAGGCCGGGCTCGCCGTGCTCGACGAACCGGAGATCGCCGCGGGCACCACCGCGCCGGTCGACCCGGAGGTCGTGGAGCGCGTGCGCCAGACCACCTACCTCCGCGCCGAAGCCGCGTGGGAGCGGATCGTGCTCTACGACACGCCTCCGGAGGGCCGTCCTCACCACGTGTACCGCACGCTGCGGCTCGCCGTGGTGGACGCCGAACGCGACCGCCTGCTGGAGGAGCGCGCACGCGGCGCCTACCCGTCGCGCATCCTCGGCGAGGCGCAGTCCATGCTCGACATCGAGGAGACGCGGCTTCAGTCCCGCGCGCGGTGACGTGCGGCGCCGCCGGGCCGCACGAGGCCGGCGCCCGCGAGCTCGTGGAGCACCGCGCCGAGTGCGTCCGCGCTGCTCCCATCCGGCGCCGGTCCGAACTCCTGCTCGACCTCCGCGACGAGCCGGGTCAGGGTCAGCGGGACCTCGAGCAGCTTCCAGACCAGCGAGGAGACCGGCGTCAACCGGGTGATCGTGTCCCGGGCGAGCACGACCGCCTCGCCGTCGAGGTCGACCCAGTCGTCGACCTCCGCGCGGCCGTACGTCGGGCCGGAGTCCGCTCCGCAGCGCAGCAGCTCGCGAACAGGCTCCACGAGGTCGGCGGCCTCGCGGTAGCTGATCACCTGAACGCCACCGCAGCGCCGGACCAGCCCGTCGAGCAGGCTCAGCGGCCGCGGCAGAGCGTTGAAGTAATTGATCTGCGCGACGAGGTCGCCGAGGACCTCCCGCAGCCCGACCGTCCTGATCGCCGGCGTCGTGGCCGCGTCCGTGCGATCGAGGAGGGCGATCCGTGTCAGCCGCAGCCGCGGCCCTGGGCGCAGCAACCCGAGCTCGTCGGGCCCGGCGACGTGCCTCCCGCGCGCCTCCGACGTCTTGAACGCCAGCGGCTGGGGGAAGGCGAGCACCTCGCCGGAGGGCGTGACGGCGACCGTTTCATCCGTGACATAGCCCAGTCCCGTCCCGAGCATGGCGGCGGCAGTCGATTTGCCGGCGCCGGACGGCCCGATGAGCGCGATGACGTCGCCCGTCGCGGGATCGGCGAGGCCCGCCGCGTGGAACGTCACCAGCTCGCCGCGGTTCGCCTCGATCGCCCGCCGGTTGAGGGCGCGGCGGAGGGCGATCCCCACCGCGTCGAGGTCGTGACCCGAGACGTCCGCGCCGGATCCTGCGGCGGAGGACACGGTGAGCGTGTCCGTCGCAGCGTCCTCGGCCGCCAGGCGTTGCCACTGGGCGCTGAGCCGGTCGGCGTCGGACTCCGGGAACCCGTCCAGGGAGACGCGCAGCCGTGCACCGAGAGCGTCCACCTGGAATTCGCGCGCCACCCTGATCCACCCTTCGGCTTGAAACTTCTTATGCAAGATTAGACGGCCCCCGCGCCACTCCCGGGATGCATGTTGTTTTGAATTACTCAAAAGAGAACCGATAGCGTGGCGGGCATGGACACCGCACAGCTCGAAGGCGCCCTGCGCGCGTCGGGCCTGCGCGTGACGCAGGGGCGGCTCGCCGTCCTGAACGCGCTCGACGCGCATCCCCACGTGGACGCCGAGACGGTGTACCGCGCAGTGCTGCCCGCGCTGCCCGGCACCTCGATCCAGAACGTCCACAACGTCCTCGGCGACCTCACCGCCGCCGGCCTGCTGCGACGGATAGAGCCGGCGCACTCGCCTGCGCTCTACGAGCGGCGCGTCGGTGACAACCACCACCACGTCGTGTGCACGTCGTGCGGAGCGGTGGCGGACGTGGAGTGCGTCGTCGGCCACGCGCCCTGCCTGCACCCCTCGGGGGCGGCCGGGTTCGCGGTGCAGGTGGCGGAGGTCACCTTCTGGGGGCTGTGCCCGTCCTGCCAGGAGCGCGCGGCGAAAGCCCCGTCGCACGCCGAATGAGGTTAGGAGAACCATGACGGAGAACCACACGACCACCCAGACCGGCAGCCCGGTCGGCAGCGACGCGCACTCGCTGACGTCCGGACGGGACGGGGCGACCGCGCTCCACGACCGCTACCTCGTCGAGAAGCTCGCGCAGTTCAACCGCGAGCGCATCCCGGAGCGGATCGTGCACGCCAAGGGCGGCGGGGCGTTCGGCGAGTTCGTCGTCACCGGCGACGTGACCGCGTACACGAAGGCCGCGGTCTTCCAGCCGGGCACCACCACGCGCACCCTGCAGCGCTTCTCGTCGGTCGCCGGCGAGATGGGGTCGCCGGACACCTGGCGCGATGTCCGCGGCTTCTCGGTGAAGTTCTACACGACCGAGGGCAACTACGACATCGTGGGCAACAACACCCCGGTGTTCTTCATCCGCGACGGCATCAAGTTCCCCGACTTCATCCACTCGCAGAAGCGCCTGCCCGGCTCGGGTCTGCGCGACGCCGACATGCAGTGGGACTTCTGGACCCTCTCGCCGGAGTCCGCGCACCAGGTCACTTACCTGATGGGCGATCGCGGCCTCCCGCGCTCGTGGCGGACCATGCCCGGCTACGGCTCGCACACCTACCAGTGGATCAACGCGGCGGGCGAGCGGTTCTGGGTGAAGTACCACTTCCACGCGCTGCAGGGCAACGAGGAGATGCGCGGCGCCGAGGCGCAGCGGATCGCGGGCGAGGACGCGGACTACTACCGCCGCGACCTCTACGAGGCGATCGAGCGCGGCCACTTCCCCGCATGGAAGGTGAGCGTGCAGGTGATGCCCTACGAGGACGCCAAGACCTACCGGTTCAATCCGTTCGACCTGACCAAGGTGTGGCCGCACAGCGACTACCCGCTCATCCCGGTCGGGGTCCACACGCTCAACGAGAACCCCGAGAACTTCTTCGCGCAGATCGAGCAGGCGGCGTTCTCCCCCGCCAACACCGTCCCGGGCATCGACATCAGCCCGGACAAGATGCTGATGGCGCGCGTGTTCTCCTACCCGGACGCGCAGCGCTACCGCGTCGGCACCAATTACAACGAGCTGCCGGTGAACGCGCCGGTCGCCCCGGTGCGCAACTACTCGCAGGACGGCGCGGGGCGCCACGGCTTCAAGCCGGCCGGCGCGCCCGTGTACGCGCCGAACTCGTTCGGCGGCCCCGTCGCGGACCCGGCGGCGGCAGGCGAGGGCTCGTGGGAGTCGGACGGCGCGCTCGTGCGCTCGGCGGCGACCCTGCACGCCGAGGACGACGACTTCGGACAGGCGGGGACGCTCTACCGCGAGGTCTACGACGACGCGGCGAAGGAGCGGTTCCTGGACACGATCGCGGGCGCCGTCGGCGGGGTGACGCGCGACGACATCCGCGAGCGGGCGATCCAGTACTGGACGAACGTCGACGCGGAGCTCGGCGCGGCCCTGCGGGCGCGGCTGGAGGCGGATGTGGCCGACCCGGACGAGGCGGCGGAGTTCGTGGGCGTCGGCGAGTAACGCCTGTCCGACCTGCATCGCCAACGGAGGAGATCCGGGGTCGGGAGGGGCTGGATGGCAGCCAACGGAGGAGATCCGTGGTCAGGGAGCCCGGATCTCCTCCGTTCGTCGCATTGGGGTTCGCGAGGTCGGGTTACCCGGTGGGTGTGGGCCGCAGAGGGCGGGGTCAGGGGTGCACTCGGGCCAGGGCGCCGGAGACGAGGGCTGCCCAGAGGCTGCCGTCGGGGGCGACGGCGAGACCGCGGGGGCCGGAGTCCTCGGGGAGGGCGATGCGGAGCTCAGCGCCGTCCGGGGCGATGCGCAGCAGCGCGTCGGCGCCCCAGAGGGACGCCCAGACACTGCCGTCCGGGGCGGAGGCGACGGTGAACGGCGCGGCGCCCTCCTCCAGCGGAAGCAGCGTGACACTCCGGTCGCGGCCGACGCGCGCGAGGGCGTCCGCGGCGTGCAGGGCCGTCCAGACCGCGCCGTCCTCCGCGACCGCGACGCCGAGCGGGCCGGAGCCGAGCGGAAGCTCCACGAACTCGATCGCGGCGTCACCGCCCCGCACATGGCCGAGCGCCGGACTGTGCCCCTGGAGCGAGAACCAGACGCTGTCGCCGGAGGACGCGATCCCGGAGGGCCCGCGCTCGGAGCCCACCGGGTACTCCTCGACGCGGCCGAGGATGTCGATGCGGCCGAGCGCCTCGCCGAACTGCTCTGTGAACCAGGTCGTCCCATCGGGCAGCGTCACGACGTCGAGCGGGAGGGCGCCGGGCGCCGGAACCGCGAGTTCGCCGACGACGCGGATGCCCGCGCCGAGGTGCAGCAGCCGGTCGCCGGTTCGATCCACGACCCACACGGTGTCCTCGGTCGCCGCACGGACGCCGACCGGCCTCGCCTCGGGGCCGAGCTCCAGGAAGGACAGCGTGCCGTCCGGGGCGCGGCGGCCGACCTTCCCCGTCACGCTCAAGGTGAACCACACCGCTCCGTCGTCGGTCGCGGCCACGCCGACCAGGCCGTCGCCCGGACCGTCGCCCGGCTCCCCGACCGGGATCAGCTCGACCGCCGTCTCCGCGTTCACGGCGTCGCGCGCGCTCACAGCGTCGCGTCGATGGTGCGGTCGTACACCACCGTGCCCCCGACCCGGACGAGACCGCCGTCGAGCGGCTCGGTGGCCAACTCGGAGCCCTCGCCCTGCACGATCCGCAGCGCCCGGCCGAGCTTCGCGGTGAGGGCGACGGCAGCGGCGCCGGTGGCTTCGTCCTCAACGATGCCCATCGCGGGAGCGAACATCCGGGCACGCAGCGTTCCGGCCTCCTCGTCGATCCACGCGTAGGCGTAGTGCTGGCCCTCGGTGAACGCGAGCGCGTCGAGCGCGTCGACCGCCTCCGGGGAGTCCAGCGGCAGCCAGGTGAAGTCGGGAGTCCAGGCGGCGCGGGCGTCGATCGCCGCCCAGTCGCCGTCGAGGTCGACGGAGACCCCGACATCCCCGGCCTTCTCGGCGAGAGCGCCGACCGGGGTGCGCTCATGGGCGAGCCACCAGGCCGTCCCGACGCTCGGGTGGCCGGCGAACGGGAGTTCCGCGGCGGGGGTGAAGATGCGGATCGTCGCGATGCCGCCTGCGGCGTCCAGCGCGTCGACGAAGACCGTCTCGCTGAATCCGAGCGCCGCCGCGATGTCCTGCTCCCGCCCGGCCGTCGCCGGTGAGCTGGTGACGATGCCCAGCTCGTTGCCGTTGGCGCCGCGCTCGTCGGTGAAGACGCGGACGACCACTACCTCGATTTCATCCATAGCCTCCACCCTGGCATGCGGTGGATAATCCCGCCATGAGTGACGAGGCCCCCATCCCCGCCGCCTCTGCCGACGAAGAGGTCGCCATCGGCCACGCCGTCGACCGGCTTGCGGAACGATTCCCGAAGGTCCCCCGTGACCACATCGCCGACCTGGTTCACCAGCGGCACGTCGACTACACCGGAGCACCCGTGCGCGACTTCATCCCGGTGCTCATCGAGCACGACGTCAAGCGCGAGCTGGCTGCGGAGGTGACCCCGCTGGCGTGAGCGCCGCTCGGATCAGTACGTGCCCTTGATGACGAAGTAGGAGCCGCGGATCGTCCCCGCGAGCTTGGACTTCTGCCGCGCGAACTTGAAGTTCGAAAGCTCCTCAGGCACCTCCATGCCGTCGGACAGCTTGAAGCCGACCGCGCGCTTGCCCGCGTCGTCGATCGTGTACATGACGTTGATCGACAGCCCGGACTCGTAGAACACGTACGCCATCCGGATGCCGTCCACCTCGAACGAGGTGACCTCCAGCGCGGGCGAGGCGATCACGATCTCGCGCTCGTCGGCGAGGATGCGGCCGACCCAGTCGAGTGCCTCCTGCTCCTCGTCGGCCGGCGCCGTCGCGAAGTCGAGGTCGTACTTGTTCTTGAAGTAGCGGGACTCGTTGGCGCGGAGCCCGGCGAGGGCCGGGGCGACCGGGCTCGACTCCAGTCCTTCCGTCGACACGTTCACGAAATCCACGACCTGGCGCATGCGGCCCTCCCCCACTCGGTTCTGTCCGAGCCTACAGAATCGGCGGATCAGGCTCCCGCGGCCGTCACGATGGCGTCGGTCGCGAAGCCGGCGACGATGCCGGCGAAGATGCACCACGCGACCAGCGTCTTCATCCCGGTGCGGCGGGCGACGGCGAGCAGCTCGATGACCACGTACAGGATGGAGCCGGCGGCCAGGCCGAGGAAGGCGATGGAGACGATATCGCTGCTGAACGACTGGCCGATGACGGTGCCGAGGAAGGTCGGCCCTCCGCCGATCAGGCCCAGCAGCGCCAGGTAGCGCCAAGACGGCCGCGTGCCGCTGAGCGGGGCGACGATCCCGAAGCCCTCGGTGGCGTTGTGGAGGCCGAAGCCGATGATGAGCAGGACGGCGAAGGCGAGCTCGCCCTGTGCGGCGGCGGTGCCGATCGCGAGGCCCTCGGCGAAGTTGTGGAGGCCGATTCCGATCGCGATGGTGAGCGCCAGCCGGCGGGCTCCCGCGCGGGACTCGACCTCGGTGGCGGCCACGATCGCGACGCCGGTCGCGGTGCCCACGGCAGCACCGCCGGGCCCGGAGCCGTGCGGCTGGCGCGAACCGTGCGGCTGGGCGCCGGGCGCGGCGGCTGACCCGCCCTGGCCCGCCTCCGGCCGGATCGGCGACGCGAGAGCCAGCGCGCGCCGCTTCATGTAGCGGTCCATGTAGGTCAGGGCCAGCAGCCCGAGCCCGATGCACGCGGCCATCAGCAGGCCCTGGCCGAGCGCCGGGCCGATCCGGTGCGACGACAGCGCCTTGTCCACGGGCTCCCACGCCTGCGAGAGCACATCCCACAGCAGGAAGATCAGGATGCCGGTCGCGAGGGCGTTCAGAGCGGCCTTCAGGCCGACCGCGTTCGAGCGCAGACGGCCGATGGGCAGGCCGAGGAAGATGGTGAGACCTGCGACGGCGCCGAGAGCGGCGACACCCAAGGGGGACATGGAGATCCTTCGTGGAGGCTGTTGACATCGAACCGGCGGGCTCCGGCCGCATTCGATTGTAAGGTAAGCCTCCCCTTACAAAGAATCCTGTGAGAGGAGTCGCAGGAAGTCTTCAAAGCTCGACTCACTGAAACTCATACGTGTAATTCCATTAGGCTAGTGTCGGTGCGTTTTGGGAGTATAGAAGTGGGGGTAGTTCAGTGAGAATCTCTTCGAGCGTTGATGCTGCGCAGGATGCGGTGTCGCGTTTTTCGGGAGTGCATGTCGATGCGCCTTCCGAACGCGCAAGCGTTGGCTCGAGCAACATTGGAAACATGGCGTCTGGCGAGGCGAACCGGGATCTGTGCAGGTAAGTACTCCATCCACGCCGGGAGACCATCGTTGAGAGAGAGCGGCAGGGTGAAAGAGTCTCTCCCGCCCAGTCGGCTGCGTGTATTGCACAGGGCGATCCCCACGGGCCAGCTGCTCAACTCGAGCGACCTGAACAAACGGTTTTCACAGGAACGGTTTGTGTGCAAGGTCTATCTGGCGACAGACGGACACACCTTGATTCTCAGCACCCTCTTTCAGTAGTGGGAGCCGGCTCGCCTCACTCGTTCCGCGGCACGACGACCATCGGCACCGGCAGCTCGCGCAGCATGGCGGCCGCGGTGGAGCCGAGGAACAGTCGGCTGGGCTGCGCGAGGCGGCTGGAGCCGACGACGACGATCTCACCGGGCTCCCAGTCGAGTCGCGCGACCGCGTTCTGGATGGTGTCGCCCTTCGCCACGACGGCCGTCGCGACGACGCCGGTCGCTGCGCTGGCCTCCTCCAGCACCGCGGCGGCGTGGTGTTCGCCGACGCTCTGCTTGGGAGCCGCAGCGTTGCCGGGCAGGTCGAGGGCGAGCAGAGAGACAAGCCGCAGCGGGACGCCGGCCGCGGCCGAGAGCCGTTCGCCGGTCGTCAGCACGTCAGCCGCGCCCGCGCGGGTGCCGACCATGCTGGTCACGCGTGTGAGCCGCGGAGCGTGGTCGCGCCAACCCTCCGGCGCCAGCAGCACCGGGACCGGCGACGCATGCAGCAGCGCTCCCGCGACCGAGCCGACCGTGAAGCGGCCGAGCAGGCCGCCCCGCGCGGCGCCGACCACGATCAGCGTCGCGCCGAGCTCCTCCGCCGCGGTGAGCAGGCCCTCGGCGAGCGAGTCGCCGAAGACGACCCGCCCGCTGAAGGCGACCGACGACGGGACGCGAGTGCGCGCGTCCGCCAGCCAGCCCTCCGCGGTGTCGCGCAGGAGGGCGTCGTAGGCCGGGTCGTTCGGCACGTTGCCGCGCCGGGAGGTGTCCGGCATGACCAGGACCACGTCGAGGTCAGCTCCGAAGGAGGCGGCCAGCGCGGCTCCGGCGGCGAGGGCGTCGTCTCCGGACGGGGTGGCCTCGTATCCGACGAGGATGCGCTGCGTGGTGGTCATGGTCTGCTTCTTCCGGCTCGGGTGGTGCGGAGGTTGGGGATGGGCGCCTCAGGGGTGGCGAGGCTCCGGGTGGTGCACGTTCGAGTGGGGCGGCCCGCGGTGTTCGCGGGCCGCCCGTGCCGCCGGGTCAGGCGGGGATGAGCGTGTATTTCGTGCTCAGGTACTCGTGGATGCCCTCGAGCCCGCCCTCGCGGCCGAGGCCCGACTGCTTGACGCCGCCGAACGGTGCTGCGGCGTTGGAGACGAGTCCGGTGTTGAGGCCCATCATCCCGGTGTCGACGCGGTCGATCATGCGCTGGCCGCGCGCAAGGTCCTGCGTGAACACGTAGCCGACCAGACCGTACTCGGTCTCGTTCGCCCGCGCCACGGCCTCCTCCTCGGTCGAGAACGTCGTGATCGCCAGGATCGGGCCGAAGATCTCCTCGCGGAGGATCTCGCTGCCCGGCTGCACGTCCACGAGCACGGTCGGCTCGAAGAAGTAGCCGTCGCCTTCCGGGGCCGTGCCGCCGGCGAGGACGCGGGCGCCGCGGGACACGGCGTCGTCGACGAGCGACGTCATGGAGGCGACAGCGCGGTCGTCGATGAGCGGGCCGATGGTCACGCCCGGCTCGGTGCCCGGGCCGATCGTCATCGCGTCGACCTTCTCGGTGACGCGGCGGGCGAACTCCTCGGCGACATCCTCATGGACGATGAAGCGGTTGGCGGCGGTGCAGGCCTGGCCGATGTTGCGGAACTTGGCGAGCATCGCGCCCTCGACCGCCTTGTCCAGGTCGGCGTCCTCGAAGACGACGAACGGGGCGTTGCCGCCGAGCTCCATCGAGGTGCGCAGCACGTTCTGACCGGCCTGCGCGAGCAGGGCGCGGCCGACCGGCGTGGAGCCGGTGAACGACAGTTTGCGCAGGCGCGGGTCGGCGATGATCGGGGCGGAGACGGCGCCGGAGGTGCTGGTCTGGACGACGTTGACCACACCGGCGGGCACGCCCGCGTCGGCGAGGAGCTGCGCGAAGAACAGCGTGGTCAGCGGGGTCAGCTCGGCCGGCTTCACGACCACCGTGCAGCCCGCGGCCAGGGCCGGGGCGATCTTGCGCGTGGCCATCGCGAGCGGGAAGTTCCACGGCGTGATGAAGAACGACGGACCGACGGGCCGCTGCGAGACGACCATGGTGCCGGTGCCCTCCGGGTTCTGCCCGTAGCGGCCGGAGATGCGCACGGCCTCCTCGGAGAACCAGCGCAGGAACTCGCCGCCGTAGGTGACCTCGCCGTTCGCCTCGGCGAGCGGCTTGCCCATCTCCAGCGTCATGAGCAGCGCGAAGTCCTCGCGGCGCTCCTGCAGCAGGTCGAAGGCGCGGCGCAGGATCTCGGCGCGGACGCGCGGGGCGGTGGCGGCCCACGCCTCCTGCGCGGCCACGGCGGCGTCGAGGGCGCGGATGCCGTCCTCGGGCGTCGCGTTGGCGATGCGCTTGATGACGCGGCCGGTGGCCGGGTCCTGCACCTGGATCTGCGGACGGGTTCCGGCCTCCCAGGCGCCGCCGATGAACAGGCCGTCGGGGACGCGCGAGAGCAGGTCGGCCTCGGCCGCGGTGAACTCGGTGGTGGCGGTGTCGACGGCGCTCATGCGTTGGCCACCGCCTCCGCGACGACGTCCAGCCCCTCGATGAGGAGATGGTCCGGGATGCTGAGCGGCGGGAGGAAGCGGATCACGTTGCCGTAGGTGCCGCAGGTGAGCAGCACGACGCCGGCCGCGTGGGCGGCGTCGGCGACCTTCGCGGTGAGCGCGGCGTCCGGCTCGCCGGTCTCCGGGTCCACCAGCTCGATCGCGACCATCGCACCCTTGCCGCGCACCTCGGCGACGCGCGGGTCGGCGGCGCGGAGGGCGCCCAGCTTCTCGAAGAGGATCTCGCCGATGGCGCGGGCGCGGCCTGCCAGGTCCTCCTGCTCGTAGGTCTCGATCGCGGCGAGCGCGGCGACGCAGGCGAGCGGGTTGCCGCCGTAGGTGCCGCCGAGGCCGCCGATCTGCGGGGCGTCCATGATCTCGGCGCGGCCGGTGACCGCCGACAGCGGGAGGCCGCCGGCGATGCCCTTGGCGGTGACGATCAGGTCCGGCACGATGCCGAACTGCTCGGAGGCGAACATGGTGCCGGTGCGGGCGAAGCCGGTCTGCACCTCGTCGGCGATGAAGACGACGCCGTTCTCGTTCGCCCAGGCCTGGAGGGCCGGGAGGAAGCCGTCGGCGGGGACGATGAAGCCGCCCTCGCCCTGGATCGGCTCGATGATGACGGCGGCCAGGTTGGAGGCGCCGATCTGCTTCTCGATCATGGTGATGGCGCGCTTGGCCGCCTCGGCGCCGGAGAGGCCGCCGTCGCGCAGCGGATAGCTCAGCGGGGCGCGGTAGATCTCGGGCGCGAACGGGCCGAAGCCGTTCTTGTACGGCTGGTTCTTGGCGGTGAGGCCCATCGTCAGGTTCGTGCGGCCGTGGTAGGCGTGGTCGAACGCGACGACGGCCTGCTTGCCCGTGTAGTGGCGGGCGATCTTGACCGCGTTCTCCACGGCCTCCGCGCCGGAGTTGAACAGGGCGCTGCGCTTGGCGAAGTCGCCGGGCGTGAGGCGGTTGAGGGCCTCCGCCACGTCCACGTAGGAGTCGTACGGGGCGACGGTGAAGCAGGTGTGGGTGAAGGCTGCGACCTGGGCGGTCACGGCCGCCACGATGCGCGGGGCGGCGTTGCCCACGCCCGTGACGGCGATGCCGGAGCCGAAGTCGATGAGAGAGTTGCCGTCGACGTCGACGAGCACACCCCCGCCCGCTGCGACGGTGTACACGGGGATGGTGGCGCCGACGCCGGCGGCGACGGCCTGCGCCTTGCGCTCGGCGCGCTTGCGCGACTCGGGGCCGGGGATGGGGGTGACGAGCCGGCGCTCCTGCGGGAGCGAGGGTCCGCCGACGAGGGTTGCGGAGGCGGGAGTAACGATGGTCATGGCGGCATCGTAGGGAGCGCGGCGTGTCCCGCGCCTGGACGGGTCGTACAATTCGAACGTCAGGAATCGACACCCTGGCGGATGGAGTGCCCCGATGCCCGCGACCCTCGCCCAGCTGCTCGCCCGTCCCGAGCTCGGCCTCCGCCTGCTCACCGCGGGCGACGTCGGCGAGCTGGACGCCCCACTGTCCTGGGCGCACAGCTCCGATCTCCCGGATCCGACGCCGTTCCTGTCGCCCGGCCAGGTGCTGCTGGTGACGGGGACGCCGGAGGACGTGGACCCGTACGTGTCCCGGCTGGTCGAGCACGGGATCGCCGGGCTGGGATTCGGGACGGAGGTCTTGCGCGACACCCCGGAGCCGCTCGTGGAGGCGTGCGCACGGCACGGCCTCGCGCTGTTCGAAGTGCCCTACCGGACTCCGTTCATCGCGGTGGCGCGCTTCGTCGCCGACCGGCTCGCCGCGGACGCCTACGCGCGCAACACCTGGGCGCTGCGGGCCTCCCGGGCGATCTCGCTCGCGGCGCTGCGGGCGGACGCGCTCGGCGCCGTGCTCGCGGAGCTGGCGCGCCAGATCGACCGGCCGGTGGCCCTGATCGGGGCGGACGGGACGCTCGACCGGCTCGCGCCGGCCGGGGCGCTGGACGCGGCGGCACGGGCGGTGCTGGTCGGCGCGGCGGAGCCGCTGCTGCGGAGCAGGCGCCGGGCAGCCGGGACGGCGGAGACGCTGGCGGGGCCGTTCTCCCTACAGACGCTGGGCGCGGCGGGACGGCTCCGCGGCGTGCTCGCGATCGGATCGGAGGGGCTCGACCAAGCGGCGCAGCAGGTGGTGACCGGCGTCGTCGCGCTCGCCGGGCTCGCGCTGGAGCAGAGCCGCGCGACCGACGCGGCGCGGGCACGACTCCGCACCGCGGTGTGGCGGGCGCTGCTGGCCGGCGATGCCGCGCTGGCGGAGGCGGTGGCCGAGCCGGTGCTCGGCGCGCTTCCCGAGCAGCCCGCACGTGTGACGGTGCTGCACGGGGCCGCGGGCGCTGCGGCGGCGGACTGGCTGGAGGCCGGCGGCGACGGGTTCTTCGCCCGCGACGGACAGGACCTGGTGGTGCTCGGCGCGTCGCCGGAGGCGGTCGCCGAGTTGGCGGAGCGGTTCGAACTGCGCGGCGGGTCGTCGGCTCCCGTGACGTTCGGGGCGCTGGCTTCGGGCGTGACGCAGGCCGGGGTCGCGGCCCGCCGCTCGACGCGGCACGACCGGGTGCCGTCGTTCGATGACGTGGCGGCGGCGGGGATGCTCGCGCTCCTGCAGACGCCGGACGCGCGCGCGGTCGCGGCGACCGCCCTCGCACCGCTGGCGGAGGCCGACCCGGCCCTGCCCGGCATCCTGCGCACCTGGCTCGACGCGGACGGAGTGTACGACGTGGCCGCGCGGCGGCTGGGGATGCACCGGCACACGCTGCGGGCGCGGGTCGCGGACGCCGAGCGGCTGCTCGGGCGGGACCTCGGCGGCTTCGCCGCGCGCGCCGACCTGTACGCAGCGCTCCGCGCCGCGGAGTAGTCCCGCGAACGACCTGGCAGGACATGCCGACCGTGCGCCGGCGGTGCGCCGGCCGTGCGAACGACCTGGCACGACGCGCAGCGCCGTGCGCCGGCCCCGCGAACGACTTGGCACGACGCGCCGCGCGACACGGTCGCCAGGCGGCATGTCCTGCAAAGTGAATTTCTCGGAACGCCGGACGGATGTTCGGGACAGGGGTCGCGACATGCCGTAATGCGGCCGGCGTAACGGCGTGTTGCGACCCCTGCGGGGCCGCGGGGCCGCGGGCCCGCGGCGGGCGGGGGCGGGTCAGCCCTCGGCCGGGACCAGCGCGTCGGCGGTGGGCAGCGCGTGCGCGGCGCGGGAGGCGGCACGCAGGCGGGTGACGATCAGGGCGCCGGCGGCTGCGGCGGCGGCGATGAAGAAGAGCGCCGCGATGGCGAGGTCCACCCACTGACGGCGGGTGAAGCCCTCGTGGTGAGTGACCGCGACCGTGGCGAGACCGTGGTCGACCGCCGGAGTGGTCAGGGCTCCCAACGCGACGGCGGCCACGACGAACGCGAACCCGAACAACGACCAACCGACACTGCGCATGATCCTATTCAAACCCACCGGATGCGCCAGACAACCCCGGGCGGGCCGATCGTTACCGGTCGTTCAGGTACGAACGGGTCAGCGCAGCGCCAGGTCGCAGATCCGCCGGCAGAGCTCTGCGTACCCGATCCCCACCGCCGCCGCCGACTGCGGGAGCAGGCTGGTCGCGGTCAGGCCGGGCAGGGAGTTGACCTCGATCGTCCAGAGGACACCCTCCCGGTCGAGCCGGAAATCCGTCCGGCTGTAGCCGGAGAGGCGCAGTGCCCTGTGTGCGGTCAGCGCCGCCGCCCTGGCCTCCGCCGCGACCTCGGCCGGCACGTCGGCCGGGAACGTCTCCGACACCGCGCCCGGCTGGTACTTGTCGCCGTAGGTGAACGCCGATTCCGGGTCGACCGCGATCTCCCCCACGGCGAGCGCCTCGTCGCCGAGCACGCCGACCGTCAGCTCGCGCCCGGGCACGAAGCGCTCCAGGAGCACCGAGCCGAACGCGGCCGCCCTCTCGACCGCCGCCTCCAACTCGTCCGGGTCGCGCACGATGCTCAGCCCGACCGTGGAGCCCTGTGCGTTCGGCTTCACGACGACCGGCAGTCCGAGCTCCGCCGCCCCGGCGCCCGGCTCGAGCGGGTCGAGGACCCAGTCCGGCGTGCGCACCCCTGCCTGGAGGAGCACTCGCTTGGTGAGCTCCTTGTCCATCGCCAGCCCGCTGCCGAGCGGGCCCGAACCGGTGTACGGGATGCCGGCGAGCTGGAGGAGCGCCTGCAGCTCCCCGTTCTCCCCCGAGCCGCCGTGCAGGGCGAGGAACACCAAGTCGACGCCGACGACCTCCGCGGGCAGCCGCAGCGCGCTCCCGGCGTCGGCCAGCCGTGCGAGCGCCGTCGACTCGGGAGGCGCGACGCCGACCCCGCCGGTCAGGACGCGCGCCTCGGCGGCCGCATCGAGGGCGCCGGAGGCGGTGTCGACGGCCAGCACGTCGTGACCGAGACCGCGGAGCGCGCGCACCACCGGCGCCGCGCTCGCGATCGAAACGTCCCGCTCCTCGCTGGAGCCTCCGAACAGCACTGCGATCCGCATCCCGCCACGGTACCCACAACCCGCCGGACACGCGAACAATCCGCGTACTCGAGCGTCTCGGCCTGGTTCTTCGCGTACTCGGCGGGTGGCGATGATGGGGGCGGAGGGGCTTGGGTCGGGGTCAGGCCTCGCGCGTGATGGAGACGGAGACGAAGAGCTCCGAGCCGGCAGCGCCGGAGTACACGCCGCGCAGCGGTGCAACGTCAGCGTAGTCGCGGCCGTGGCCGACGCGCACGTGCCGGTCCCCGATCCCGACGCCGTTCGTCGGGTCGTAGCCGTGCCAGCCGCCGCAGAACCACTCGACCCAGGCGTGCGACTCGCCCACCACTGTCTCCCCCACCGCCGCGTCGGCCTTCGGGTGCAGGTAACCGGACACGTACCGCGCCGGGATGCCGGCAGAGCGGAGCGCCCCGATCGCGACGTGGGCGATGTCCTGGCAGACGCCGCCGCGCGCCTCCCAGGCCTCCCGGGCCGTGGTTCGCACGCCGGTGACCCCGCTCTCGTAGGTCATCGCCTCCCCGATCGCCGCGGCGATGGCGTGCGCGACGGTGCACGGATCACCGGCCCCGCCGGCCACCGACGCCGCCAGCGCGACCAGCGAGGCGGGAGGCTCGGTCAGCGGCGTCTGCCGGAGCTGCTGCACGCACTCCCCCGACCGCGCCACCGCCTCGGCGAACGCCTCCCAGCCGAGCGGGCCCGGCGCGTGCTCGCCGCCGTGCACGGCGTCGTGCTCGGCGTCCAGGACCTCCACCAGGCTGGTCGCCGTGAGCGTCAGCTCGCGATGCGGGTTCAGCACGTCGAAGGCCAGCACGCGCGTTCCCCAGTAGTCGGTGTACTGGTGGTGCGACGACACCGGCTCAACGTCGAGTGCGGAGTGCAGCACGAGCTGGCGTGCGCCGGAGGCCGGCAGCATCCGCGCCTCGTTGTAGGAGGCCGACACCTCCCCGCCGTACCGGTACCCGGTCGAATGGGTCACCCGCAGCCGCTTCATCCCCGCTCCCCCGTCCAGCTCGGCGCCGTGCTCTCTGGAAAGTAGCGCCGGGTGATCGCGGACGTCGCCGCGCTGGTCGCCTCCTGGATGACGGACATGTGCGCGGGGAGGTCGTCGAGCACCTCCGCGACCGGCCGGAACTCCAGCTCGCTCTGCACCTGACCGAGCAGCCGGACGGCCCGGTCGGAGACCCCCGCGCGCTCGTGCCGGGGCTCGATGTCGCGCAGACTCTCCACGGCGCGCGTGATCGCGTAGAGGATCGATCGCGGGAACAGCCGGTCGTGCAGCAGGAACTCCGCCGCGTTGCGTGCAGAGGGCACGCCGCGGTACGTCCGCAGGTACGCCTCGTAGGCGCCGCACGAGCGCAGGATGGTCGTCCAGCTCGGGCCGCTGGCCTCGGTCAGGGAGCGGGTCGCGAGCAACCGGGCGGTCATGTCCGCGCGCTCGAGGCTGCGGCCGAGAGTGAAGAAGTGCCAGGCCTCGTCGCGGCTGGCGCCGGAGTCCATGATCCCGACGGCGAGCGCTGTGCGATCGCGCACCCAGGTGAAGAACTCGTGCACCTTGTCGCTGGTCACCCGCCGCGGGACCCGTGCGGCCGTCGTGTTGAGGCACTCCCACAGCTCGGTCGAGACGATCTCCCTTGCGCGCCGGGCGTTCTCGCGCGCGGCGCCCAGTGAGTAGGCGATGGAGGCCGCGGTGCCCCGGTCGACGGCGAGGAGGCGCAGGACGTCCTCCCGCGCGATCGGACCGTCCGCGGCGGCGGACCCCATCACGCCGAGCAGCGACCGGCAGGCGGTGTCCTCGTCGATCCAGGGGTCCTCCAGCAGCAGTTGCAGGTGGACGTCGAGGATGCGCGCGGTGCCGTCGCTGCGCTCGATGTAGCGGCCGATCCAGAAGAGGGAAGAGGCGATCCTGCTGAGCATCACTCCGCCTCCGTTCGCGAGGCCGCCTGCTGCTGCTGCTGCTGTTGCTGCTGGTCGGTGCGCGGCGCGTCCTCCCGCGAATGGTCGGGAGCGGGCAGCGCAGGCGCTGCGGCCTGGTCGGCGACCAGGCCGGACACGTTCCGGGGCTCGACCGGCTGCGTCGCGCGTGGCCCCGGCTCGTCCTGGGCAGCCGGTGCGCCCGCACTGTGCTCCCCCAGGGCGGCCACCCCCACCACCCAGGTGTCCTTCGAGCCGCCGCCCTGACTGCTGTTGACGACGAGCTGCCCCTCGGCGAGCGCCACGCGCGTCAGCCCGCCCGGCAGAACCCAGACATCCCGGCCGTCGTTCACCGCGAACGGCCGCAGGTCGACGTGCCGAGGCCGCATCCCGTCGTCCACGAGCGTGGGGATGGTGGAGAGCTGCACCACCGGCTGCGCGATCCAGCCGCGCGGGTCGGCGACCAGCCGGGCCCGCAGCCGGGCCAGCTCCTTCCGGTCGGCGTCCGGTCCGATCACGAGCCCCTTGCCTCCGGAGCCGTCGACGGGCTTCACGACCAGCTCGTCCAGCCGGTCAAGCACCTCGGCCAGGGCGTCCGGCTCCTCCAGCCGCCAGGTGTCGACGTTCGGGAGGACCGGCTCCTCGGCCAAGAAGTAGCGGATCAGGTCGGGCAGGTAGGTGTAGACGAGCTTGTCGTCGGCGACGCCGTTGCCGACCGCGTTGGCGATCGTCACCGTGCCGAGCCGCGCGGCGAGCATCAGCCCGGGAGTCCCGAGCACGGAGTCGACCCGGAACTGCAGCGGGTCGATGAAGTCGTCGTCGATCCGGCGATAGATCACGTCGACCCGCTGCGGGCCGGAGGTGGTGCGCATCCACACCGAGCCGCCGGAGCAGAACAGGTCGCGGCCCTCCACCAGCTTCACCCCCATCAGCCGGGCGAGCAGGGTGTGCTCGAAGTAGGCGGAGTTGTAGACGCCCGGGGTGAGGACGACGACGTTCGGGTTCTCCATGCCTCCGGGCGCGCTCGCCTTGAGCGCCTGCAGCAGCCGGTACGGGTAGTCGCCGACGGGGCGCACACGCATCGACGTGAACAGCTCGGGCAGCGTCTGCGCCATCACGCGGCGGTTGGAGATCACGTACGAGACGCCGCTCGGCACCCGGACGTTGTCCTCCAGCACCCGCCAGCCGCCCTGCTCGTCGCGGATCAGGTCGATGCCCGAGACGTGGATGCGCACCCCGTTGGCGCTCTCCACCCCGGCGGCCGCGCGGTGGAAGTGGGCCGACGAGGTGATCAGCCCGGCCGGGATGACGCCGTCGCGTACCGCGTTCTGCGCGCCGTAGACGTCGCTCAGGAACGCCTCCAGCGCCCGGACGCGCTGCTTGACACCCCCTCGATCCGCGACCACTCGGCCTGCTCGATCACCCGCGGGACCGCGTCGAGCGGGAACGGCCGCTCCTCCCCCGCGAAGTCGAACGTGACCCCTTGCGCGAGGTACGAGCTGGCGAGCGCATCGGTGCGGCCGCGGAGCTCCTCCTGCGTGAGCGCAGCCAGCGCCGCGAACAGCTCGCGGTAGGCGGGGCGGGTGCGCTCGCCGACGGCGCCGCGGACATCGGCGAACATCTCGTCGAACGGCGCGGGGCGGCCCCGTCGCCGTCGCGCGGCCTGCGTGCCGTACCCGCCGAACAGATCACCCATCCCTGGACGCTACCGACCGTCGGTTACCCGCAGATTTCCCCACGTTTCGCGTACGTCACAACCCGTCGCGTACGCGGATTGTCCGTGGACCCGGCGGTTTTCGACGGAATTCGTGCGTACTCGCGGATTGCCGACAGAATGGGCGGATGAGCATTCCGATTTCGGGCACGCACTTCGGGTTGACCGCGGGCGACTACCACGCGACCATCGCGTCGGTCGGCGCCTCCCTGCGCACACTGGAGTTCGACGGCAGGCCCCTGGTGGTGCCCTTCAGCGCCGACGAGGTGCGGCCGGCGTTCCGCGGCGCGACGCTGGCGCCGTGGCCCAACCGGGTCGTCGACGGCCGGTACACCTTCGACGGGACGGAGCAGCAGCTCGCGCTCACCGAGCCCGCCCGCGGGCACGCCCTGCACGGCCTCGCCACCTGGCTCGACTTCACCGCCATCGACCGCGCGGCCGACAGCGTGACGCTCGCCGCGACGATCGAAGCGCAGGACGGCTACCCGCACCGCGTCGAAGTCGCCGTCGCGTTCCTGCTGGATGACGACGGCCTCCACACCACGGTCACGGGCACCAACACCGGAACCTCGGCGGCGCCGTGGGGCACCGGACCGCACCCGTACCTCGTGGCGGGCGAGGGCCGGGTGGACGACTGGACGCTCGACCTCCCGGCCGACCGGGTGCTCACGGTGACCGAGGACCGGCTGATCCCGGCGGGCCTCGCCGACGTGATGGGCGGCCCCTTCGACTTCCGCGCGGCGCGCCCGATCGCGGACACGTTCATCGACCACGCCTTCACCGGGCTGCGCCGCGACGCCGACGGCACCGCGAGGGTCTCGCTGACGGCCAGGGAGGGCACCGGTGTCGCGATGACCTGGGACGCGGCGTGCCCGTGGGTGCAGGTGCACACGGCGGACCGCGACATCCCGGAGCTCAACCGCCTCGGCCTGGCGGTCGAGCCGATGACCTGCCCGCCCGACGCGTTCAACTCCGGGACGGACCTCATCGTGCTGCAGCCCGGGGAGTCTGCGTCGGCGGGATGGACGATCCGGGCGCTGTGAGCCCCGCCCCACAGGGGTCGCAACACGCCGCTATCCGCTGCGGATGGCGGCGTGTTGCGACCCTGTTCAGGCGCGCGATCGGGACGTTGCGTGGCGCCTTAACGGGTGATGCCCCCAGCGGAACCCGACCCGGCTGGGGGCATCGAATGGCTGCACTAGGAGCAGCGTGGCGTCACGACGGAGGCGGGTACCCGTTCCCGCTTTCCGTCTACCACGGAGCCACCGGATGCTTCACGGTGCTCGTGATTAGACGATACATGCTCGATGAGAGATTTCACAGACTTCGGGGATGCTATGCATGCATTTAGCGGTGTCCCGGCGGCCGGGGCGCGCATCCCACGACGGTGCGCGTCCCGGCCGGCCGGAGTGGTGCGCGCGGCCATCCACGACTGGCCGCGCGCGGTCTGGGGGGCTCCGAGCAGCCCGTCGCCGGCTAGCTCCCGGCGGGCTGCAGCGCGGCCACGATCGCCGCAGCGGTGTCGCGGCCGACGCGGATCGCGCCGTCCACGTGCTGGTAGCCCTTGCCCGCCAGGTCGCTGCAGGAGAAGTGGATAGGGCCGACCGGCGTGCGGAGGTCGGCGCCGTAGCGGGCCAGGCCGCCCATGTCGAAGCTGGCGGCATAGGCGCCGCGCGTCCACTCCTCGCTGCCCCAGTCGCTCTCGTAGTACACGACCGGGCTCAGCGCCTGCACGCCGTAGTAGTGCGACAGCGACTCGAGGATGCGCGCCTTGCGCTCCTCGGGGCTCAGCCGGAAGACGTCGTCTGCGGACTCGTCGGAGACGAAGCCGACCAGGGTGCCGCGGGGGTCGCCGTCGTAGCTGTTGTCGTACGCCTCGTGCACGAGCTCGTACGGGCTGAAGGCCGTGCCGCTGTAGCCGAGGTCGCGCCAGAACGGCGTCTCGTAGACGGCGTGCACCTTGATGACGAACCCCATCGAGAGGTGCTGGTGCAGCTGCTGCTGGCGGCGCGGCAGCGGCGGGTCGTAGGAGATCCGGCTGATGAGCACGGGCGGCACGGCCAGGATCGCGAACCGGGCGTGCACCTCCAGGTCGTCGGTGATCGCGGTGACGCCGGAGCCCGTGCCCTCGGCGTCCCAGCGCAGGGTGCGCACCGGTGCGTTCAGGTGGACATCGTCGCCCAGTCGCTCGGCGAGCAGCAGCGGCACCTGCTGGAGGCCGCCCTTCACCCGTTTGTCGAGGATGAAGTCGGCGTCGACCAGGTTGCTGAAGCTGCCGGCGCTGGCTGCCATGAGCAGGGCCTGGAGCGCCGAGAAGGCGTGCGCCGGCTTGGTGAGCATGGCGCCCGCGATGAACATGCCGATGTTGAGGCGCGCCTCCTCGTCGTCGGTCTGCGTCTCCAGCCAGCGGCGGAACGAGATCTCGTCCAGCTCCTTGGCCTGCGGGTGCTCCCACGGCCGGTCGGGGTCGATCTCGGCGACGAGGGCGTCGAGCCGCTCGATCAGGCCGACGATCTCCTGTTCGGTCGCCGGGGCGACGGGGAAGATCTCGCCCTCGAAGGTGCGGCGGGCGCCGTTCTCTCCGAGGTAGATGTTGATGCCCTCGCGGTAGCGGGAGTAGGTCTCCAGTCCCAGCTCCTCCAGGGTGCCGATCAGGGCGTCCTGGTCGGGCGAGACCCACTGGCCGCCGATCTCCAGCGTCGCGCCGTCGATGTCGTTCGTCCAGAGCCGGCCGCCCACGCGGTCGCGGGCCTCCAGCACGGCGACGCTCAGGCCGGCCTTCGTCAGTTCCGTCGCGGCCGTGAGGCCGGAGGCTCCAGCGCCGACGATGACGACGTCACGTTCGATGCTGTTCATGGCTATCACTCCTCCATCGGGGTTCACGAGGATGCTAGGCGGGCACGGAACGCCTCATCCTGTACACGGTGTCGAAGAGCCGAGTCACCCCTCGACGACGTGTACGTTCTGCTGCTCGGTGCGCGGCTCCGCCGTCGCGGCGCCGGTCACCCGCAGGTAGACGATGAGCCAGCCGAAGACCAGGACGCCCGCCACAAGCTCCGCGGCCGTGAGCACGTAGTAGCCGACGGCGAACAGCACCAGAACGGCCACGATCGTGGCGAAGAAGACGTACCCGAGCACGAAGAACGCCTGCGGCGCGGCCGGCAGCGCGCCGCGCACCCAGAAGACGACGAGCGCGAAGACGACGACCATGCCGACCGCCGACACATTGTGCAGGAGGATCGAGATGTTCAGCGTGAAGATGCCGACGCAGGCCAGCAGCACGCCGATCAGGATGAGTCCCACGCGGACGCGCAGCACCGCCGAGTGCCGCTGCGGGTCCGCGATTCCGCGGGCGTCAGTGGCGTAGCGCGCGATCGCGGTCACGATCACGCCCGTCACGATGAGCGTGAGGTTGAAGGTGAGCGAGGAGACGCTCTGCGACATCCCGAGGGCGCTCAGATGCTTCATCCACCAGTGCGGGTCGGGGGCGCTGAGCATCGAGGCGAGGATGCCGACGACCGCGAACGCCGCGAGCACGGTGGAGAGTCGCATCAGGTCCATCCCGGCGGCCGAGAGGAACACGGCGTAGGCGGTCACCCCGGTCGCGGCCCCCGCGAGCACGGTCGCCGACAGGAAGTAGACCGTGGCGTCCTGGAAACCGTCGGCGAGCACTGCGCCGAGCACCAGCCAGCCGAGCAACGCAAGGATGCCGTGGGCCAGCGCGATCGCGAACGTGTCGAAGATGTCGACGCCCGCGGTGGAGCTCACGGGCAACGCGGAGCGATACCGCGACCCCGGCGCCGAGGGAGCCTGCGACCGAGGTTCCCGCGCGTTCTCCCGGGAGCCGGCCGTCTGGAACGGGGTCAGGCCCTCGCGCCGCCAGAGCCGCCCTGCGACGTAGGCGAGGAAGGCGATCACCCCGCCGCGATCGCGACGAACTGGCCGACCGAGTTCGGCCCCGCGATCGGGAGGGTGTGCCCCCAGAACAGGAGCAGCGCCACGACGCCGGCGAGCACGAACGCGACCGCGCCGACCACGATGCCGGCCCCCTCGACGGTGAGCCGCGCGGGCGCGCTGAGGCCGCCGAACGTCGGCCGGACCCGGTCCTTGGCGCTCATCCCGATCACCTTCCGCACTCCCGCGCGACCCGACCGGTCGACGTCGCGCACAATGTAACGCCGCACGTGCGCGCTCGGCTACACGCGCCTTACCACTGCGACATTCGCGCCGAATGCGGGGTATCGCGGCGCGATTCGCGACATTCGTGCCGAATCGCGACGCTGAGCGACGTCTCAGCGCATGTCCCCCGAATGGAGGTCGCGCGGAGGCGTCGTCGCCTAGAATTCTCGATCGTGGCGGGCCGTGACATGACCAGAGCGCACCGTCGGCATCGGGCCGACGGTCCGGTCTTCGTCGACCCGTCCGGCCGTCGGCTGCGCCGCGTCCGGGTGATCGGGATCGCCGTCCTCGGCGCCATCGGACTCTACGTGGGGCTGGTGCTGACGGTCTTCGCGGGAGGACCTCAGCTCGGGCTGCCGTCGTTGCCGTTCGTCGCCTCCGCCCCTCAGGCGGCCGCGCACCGCGCCGCGCCGACGTCCGCGCCCGGTCCGGCTCCGGTGCCGTCAGCGACCCCCGCTCCGCCGCCGGGCCAGGAGCCGGCCGTCGCCGTGGCACCGGCAACGCCTCCCGCCACGTCCGCTCCGCCGCCGAGCACGTCCGCCTCCTCGCCGTCTCCGTCCCCGTCGCCGACCGGCCCTGGCAAGAGCGCGACCGCTCCCGGCCAGTCCAAGAAGCCGCACCCGTGACCCGCCGCGCCTCCGCCCGGGCGCACTGGGTCGTGCTGGCGGCGGTCCTCCTCGCGCTGTCGGTCGCCCTGCTCGTCCAGGGCTACACCCAGCACCTCGCCGGGATCGGGGACGACGCGGCCGTCGCCGGCGGCTCGGCCGCCCACGTGCCCGCGAGCGTGGGCCACGGCGGCCCCGTCATCGACCCGCGCGGCGCGACGCCGCGCACCGGAGGCCCGCGCGCACGCACCGTCGCGCTCACCTTCGACGACGGTCCCGACCCGCGCTGGACTCCGCAGATCCTCGCGGTGCTGCGCGCGCACCACGCGCACGCCACGTTCTTCATGGTCGGGACGGCGGCCATCGCGCATCCCGAGCTCGTCCGCGCAGTGGCCGCAGCGGGCGACGAGGTCGGCGTCCACACCCTCACACACCTGGACTTGAGCAGCGCCCCGGCGTGGCGGCAGCGCCTGGAGCTGCAAGGCGCCCAGCAGGCGATCGTCGACGCGACGGGCCGGACGACCTCCCTCCTGCGCCCGCCGTACAGTTCCGAGAACGCCGCCGTCACGGACGGGATGTGGTCCGCGATCCGGTCCGCGGGGAACGACGGTTACCTCACGGTGCTGTCCACGAGGGACGGCGAGGATTGGCGGCGCCCGGGCGTCGCAGCGATCGAGCGCGCGATCGTGCCCACCGACGGGTCCGGTCAGGTCGTCCTGCTTCACGACGGCGGCGGCGACCGCAGCGAGACCGTCCGGGCGCTGGACGCGGCCCTGACGCGGCTCGACGCCGAGGGCTACACCGTCACGACCGTCGGCGACGCGGTCGGTCTCGGGCGGACGGCGGCCGAGGCCACGCCGGCCGACAAGATCACGGCCGGGATGACCGTCTGGGGCATCCGGCTGAGCGGCCTGGCGGTGAACGCGATCACCGTCGCGCTGGTCGTGAGCGGCGTCGTCATGGTGCTCCGCGCTCTGCTGGTCATGCTCACCGCCGTCCGCCATCGCAGGCTCAACCGGGGCCGGCACGGCGCGACGGCGCCCGTCCTCCCGGAGGTGACCGAGCCGGTGAGCGTGATCGTGCCCGCATACAACGAGGCGGCCGGGATCGAGGCCGCCGTGCGGTCGATCGTCGCGTCCACGCATCCGGTGGAGGTGATCGTCGTCGACGACGGCTCCACAGACGGCACCGCCGACATCGTCGAATCCCTCGGCCTGCCGGTCACGGTCATCCGGCAGGCCAACGCCGGCAAACCGGCCGCGTTGAACACCGGCCTGCGCGTCGCGCGACACGACATCGTCGTGATGGTCGACGGCGACACCGTCTTCGAGCCAGGCACGGTTCATGCGCTCGTCCAGCCGTTCGCGGACCCGGCCGTCGGCGCGGTCTCCGGGAACACGAAGATCGTCAACCGGGAGGGCATCCTCGGCGCCTGGCAGCACATCGAGTACGTCGTCGGGTTCAACCTCGACCGCCGGCTCTTCGACCTCGCCGAGTGCATGCCGACCGTGCCGGGCGCGATCGGCGCGTTCCGGGCGTCGGCCCTGCGCGGCGTCGGCGGCGTCAGCGAGGACACGCTCGCCGAGGACACCGACCTCACGATGGCCCTCTGCCGCGACGGCTGGCGGGTCGTGTACCGCGATTCCGCGCGCGCCTGGACCGAAGCGCCGGCGTCGCTCGGCGCGCTGTGGCGGCAGCGCTACCGCTGGTGCTACGGAACAATCCAGGCGATGTGGAAGCACCGCGGCGCCCTGGTCCAGGGCGGCCAGGCCGGCAAGCTCGGTCGGCGGGGGCTGGTCTACCTGCTCCTGCTCCAGGTGCTGCTGCCGCTCTTCGCCCCGGTCGTCGACCTCTTCGCGATCTACGGCCTGATCTTCCTCGACCCGGTGCGGATCGTCGCACTGTGGCTGGCCTTCCTCGCGCTGCAGTTCGGGATGGCGTGCTACGCCTTCCGGATCGACAAAGAGCCGCTGAAGCCGCTGTGGACGCTGCCCTTGCAGCAGGTGGTCTACCGGCAGCTCATGTACCTGGTCGTCATCCAGTCGGTGGTCACGGCGGCCGCCGGGCTGCACCTGCGCTGGCACCGGATGGAGCGCTACGGCTCGCTGAGCGTGCCGGGCGGGGACGTGGCACGGTCCGCTGCGGCCGGGCCCGTCACCGAGACCGTCGGGAGCTGACCAAGTCGTCGCCCAGTGCGTCCACCGGTCCGACGATCACCGACTCCAGGCGGCGCACGATGTCGAGATAGTCGCCCGTCCAGTAGATCCGGACGGCCTGCGCGACGATGTGGCCGGTGCTGTCGCCGAGGTCGTCCGCCACGACGTCCGCCAGCCGGCGTCGGTCCTCCGGATCCGCCGGCACCGGCGCGGGAAGCGGCTCCCGTGCGACCAGGCTGGACGCCAGCTCCTCGTACCAGCCGTCGAGCCGGGCGAGGGAGTCCTCCAGGGACCGGCGGGCGTCCTCCCGATGCCGTCCTCGATCCCCGGCTCCGGCGGTCTCCTGCCGGCGCCAGAGGTCGAGGATGGCGTCGCTCGCCAGCCGGACGCCGGCGACACCGCCGACCGACGCCGACACCTCGGCGAGCGGACGCTGCTTGCTCCCGCGCTCGCCCAGGTAGGTGCGGAAGGCGTCGTCCAGCTGGCGCGCGGCGGCGGCCGCCCGGAGTGCCTGCTGCCGGGGTTCGGGGTGCTCGGCCGCGCTCGCCTCGCAGCGTCCGAGCCCGAAGGCGACCGCCGCGGCGAGGTAGCGCACGCTCTCCCGGTACGCCTCGGCCAGCGCCCGCCGCAGCGAGGCGGCCGCTCCCCGCGGCCAGAACAGGAGCCCGACGACCAGGCTGACGGCGCAGCCGAGCGCGATGTCCTCGATGCGGATCAGGCCGACCGTCCAGCCGGACGGCGCGATGAGGTTGAACAGAAGCACCAGCAGGATGGTGAACGCCGCCTGCCCCGCGGCGAACGAGATCGCGGCGGGCGCGACGCCCGCCACCAGGATGGCGAACGGGAGCAGTACCCAGATCACGACGCGGTTGTCGCCGATGGCGAGCATGGCTACCGCGCCGAGGAGCACCCCGACCGCGGTGCCGACCACGCCGCGCAGCACGGTCTGGCCCGTGCTGAGGGCGTTGGAGCGGAGCACGGAGAGCGTGCCGAGGACGACCCAGAACGAGTGCTGCACGCCGGTGAGGTTGGCGAGCAGCACCGCGAGCCCGAGCGCGATCGCACCACGGATGCTGTTGCGCAGCCACACCGAGTTCCAGCCGATGAACCCGCTCGCGCGCTCGGCCGCGGCGGCGACCGGTCCGGCCAGGTCGCCGGGCTGGCGCCCCAGCAGGCGCTGCCACCAGCTCCGCCGCTCCGCCCGCGCCGTGAGCGCGATGTTCCCGGCCACGGTCTCGACCGCCTGGGCGAGCTCCTGCGCGCGGAAGCCCGGGTCGAGCGCGGTCACGACCTCGGCGGCGCCGCGGCGACCGCCGTCGGGGTCGGGTCCCGCCGGCAGCGCCATCGTGGCGGCCTCCACACCGTTGCGCGCCTCCACCAGGAGGGTGAGCGCGGCGTCCAGGGCTGCAGGGTCGCCGCTGTGCTGCGCGAGGAGGGTCGCGCCCTCCTCCAGCACCGCCGCCGACGTGCTCTTCACCTCGAACGCGGCGATGTGGACAGGGCCCGGGGTGGCGGCTGTGATCGTGACGTGGTCGAACTGGGCGATCACGGAGTTCAGCCAGTTGAGCTCGTCCACCAGGCGCACGATGGTCCGCGCGGACGTGCTCAGCCCGGTCGGCCGGTACGGCGTGCGGAGGAACGAGGTGTGCAGGGCGTCGACGGCCGTATCGGCCTCCGCGATGGCCCGGTCGCGCTCGGCCGCGAGGTCGGGGCTGCCGGCGCGGAGCATCGCCGCGGCCTCGGCGCGCAACCGCGCGGCGAGCGCCCGGCAGGCGTCGACCGCGGGCGCGCGCAGCGGCTCCCGCGCCGGCGCGGGCCAGAGCGCGACGATCGCGATGACGGCCACGACGGACGCGATCCCCCAGCCGAGGAGGCGCGGCCCGATCGAGGCGAAGGTCCCGGGGAGGGTGACCGGCAGGATGAACGCCAGCAGCAGGGAGGTGCTCGCCGAGGCCGTGACCGAGCTCACCGAGCCCGAGAAGAGCACGGCGACCGCCACCACGGCCATCGCGACGGCGGACAGCCAGACCGGCCGCGACGCGAGGGTCCCCAGGCAGACGAGGACTGCGCCCGCCACCGCCAGCGCGAGCTGGGCCTGCACCCGGTCGACGAGCGGCCCGCTGAAGTCGACGAGCAGCAGCATCGCGAACGAGCCGAACGCCGCGAAGGTGGCGACCTGACCGTCGTGGAGGACGAGGCTGCCGAACGCGAACAGCAACGGCATGACGATCGCCGCACGGCCGGCACGGCGCAGCGCGGCGAAGTCGGGGTCGTGCCGCCTCAGCCAGTCCGCCGCGCGCATCCGCCCTCCTCGCTCGTCACCGGACACCCTAGCCCGGTCCGCGCCGCCCACGGAGGTACCGGATCAGCGGCCGGTGCCCTGGCCCCCGGAACCCGACGAGCCGTCCTGGGTGACCGGTGGACTGTCCGCAGACGGCCCGGGCGACGGTGCCGGCTGGAAGCGCGCCGGGGCCTTCTTCTGCGTCGACGACGCGCCGGACTCTCCCTGGTCGCCGCCCTCGCCCGTGCTCCGGTTGCTGCTCGTGCCCGATTCGCCGGTGGTCGAGCCCTCGCCGCCCGGGGCCGGCCTGCCGGTCTGCGCCGCTTCACCGTTCGCGGCTTCAGGGGAGGACGCCTTCTGCTCGCCGGCGTCCTTCTGCGTGCTCGACGGCGGGGAGACCGGGCCGCCCGGGGCGTCGCCGGCCTCGGCGGTCCCGGAGCCGGTCGCCGGGCCCTGGTGGCCCCCTCCGGTCTTCGGCGGCTCCCTTCCGTGGTCCTGCGACGCCGGCTTCGGGTGCGCGGGGGCCCGACGAGCTTCGCCAGGCTCGAGAAGGCGTCGCCGACGACCGTGTGGAACGCGGGACTCGCCGCAGCGGCGGCGGACGTCCCTCCGGCCAGCGCCGCGGCCAGGAGCACGATCGTGGTCGTCCGCGTACCGCGGCTGGCGAACCACGACGAGCGGGCCGGGCGGCGGCCGGACATCAGCCGCACCACGTCCCGCGAGGGCGTGGGCGGCTCGTCGGCCGTGGTCGCCGCGAGCTCGCCGAGCAGGGCGGTGAGTGCGGGGTCGTCTTCCAGACCGGCCTCTGACAGGAGGCGCAGCACCGGGTCGTCGGCATTCGCGGTCATCGCACCTCCTCCCGTTCCCGGCCCGAATCCGAGGCGGCCTCGACCAGCGCGGCCGCATCGTCGCCGCCCGCGACCTCACGGCGCAGCGCGAGCAGTGCCCGGCGCTGGAGCTGCTTGATCGCGCCGGGGCTGCGGCCCATGATCCGGGCGACCTCCTCGATGGTGAGCTCGGCCAGGATGCGGAGCGCGATGACATCGCGGTACTCGGGGGTGAGTCGGTTCAGAAGTTCGGCGACGCCGGTGTCCCCGTGCACGACGTCGTCCTCGGCGGACGGCGTGCTGCGGGTGTCGGTGAGCGGGTCGTAGGCGACGGCGACCGGGACGCGGGAGCGCCGCCGGTGGTGGTCGACCACCCGGGCGTGCGCGATGGTGAAGAGGAGGGCGCGGAGGCCGTCCATCCCTCCGGAGAGCGACTCCAGCCGCGGGTAGAGGGCGACGAAGACATCCTGCGTCACGGCCTCCGGATCGTCGACGCCCTGAGAGCGGAGGTAGGCCAGCAGCGACGCCGCGTGGGTGCGGTAGGCGTCGGTGAACAGCGCGGCGGTACCGCCGGTGTCGCGGTGCGCGTGATCCTTCACGGGCCGGGCCTCACGCGGCCACTCTAGCGGGATCAGCCACTCCGACGGGAGGAGACCGGGTCCGGCACGAAGTGTGATGCCACGCAGCGCGATGCCACCATCACCACCGCCGGCCGCGAGAACCCGAACCCGCGGCAGGCGGTGGTCCATCGTCTACGCCTTCCGCGGGCCCGCCGGCGCCCCGGCCGGGCCGGTCGGGATCCGCGCGCCCCGGGGGTCGGCGCTGCGGTTCCTTCCGGCCCGGCCGGGACTTCCGCGAAGCGGACGCCGGCCGGAGCGGTGACACGGGGACGATGGGCGGCGGACTTCACGGGGACGACCGAAGTCGCACAGCACGCCGCGATGGCACCCGTCCCCGGCGCCGGCTTCGCGGGGGCGGCGAAGACGGCGAAGGTGGGGACGGGGGTCGAGAGGGGCATCCGGGTCCTTCCTGGCATCCGGGACGAACGCGGGGCAGTGCCCCGGAAGGCAGACGCCCTCGGTGACTTAATCGCAGGGAGGCCGGAAAGGTTACGCGCGAGCGGAAGATTTTCCGCGCGAGCCATAATCTGGGCAGCACACGCCGTCGACGGGACGGCGCAGCGAAGGAGCATCATGGCGCACGCAGAGGGCACCATCACCATCGACCGGCCCGCGGCGGAGGTGTACGCGTTCCTGGCCGACGGCAGGAACAACCCGCGCTGGCGCGACGGGGTGAAGGAGATCTCGCTGCGCAGCGGGTCGTCCGGCGAGCAGGGCGCCGTGTACGCGCAGACGCTCACCGGGCCGGGCGGACGGCCGATCGCGGGCGACTACAGGATCACGTCCGCCGTCCCAGGCCAGGAGCTGCGATTCGAGGTCATCACGGGGCCGGCGCGCCCCGAGGGCGTCTACACGCTCACCGCGGACGGGACAGGGACGCGCGTGCTGTTCGCCCTCGACTACACCCCGACCGGGCTGAAGAGGCTGATGAACGGGATGATCGAGAAGACCATGACGGCCGAGGTCGGGCAGCTTCCGAAGCTCAAAGCGGCGATCGAGGGTCGCTGATACCTATCCTGATCGGATGAGCGTCCTGCCCCCTCCGCCGCCGCCCGGCTGGTATCCCGACCCGACCCCCGCGCCGACGTACCGGTGGTGGAGCGGCGGCTCGTGGACGGGGTACACGTGGCCGAGCGGGGCGCAGGCCGCGACCGCACCGGGGGTGGGCGGCGTACAGGCGGTCTCCACCACCTCCACCACCTCCTCGCGCCGCACCAAGTGGCTGGGCCGCTGGGGCGGCTGGCTGATCGTCGCGGGCAGCGCCGCGGTGTGGCTGTGGCTGTTCGGCCTCAGCCTCCTCTTCTCGGCCCTCTCCCCGCACGCGCACGACGGCACGCCGCCGGTGCTCTCGCCGTACCTGCTGGTCACCGGCAGCGCCACCGCGGCCGCCGCGATCTTCTACACGATGGCCTACAAGCTGCGGCCGGAGGACCGGCTCAGCGTCCCGCGCCTCGTCACGGTCGCCCTGCTCGGCGGCGCCGTCGCGACCCTGCTGGTGCTGCCCGTCGAGGGCCTCATCGACCTCGCGGCCGGCGGGACCTCGCTGCATCCCAGCCTCGCCGTGCTCGCCTGCGCCGGTCTGGTGGAGGAGCTGGTCAAGATGCTCTGCGCCGTGCTGCTCTGCCTGCGGCTGCCGGTGAAGAACGCCCGGGTCGGGCTGTTCGTCGGCGGGGCGGTGGGCCTCGGCTTCAGCGTGGTCGAGAACCTCGGCTACCTGCAGCAGTCGTTCGCGCTCGGGCAGGCCGACGGCGCGGGGATCGGGCTCTTCCTCACCACGACGGCAGCCCGTCAGCTGAGCGGACCGTTCCTGCACCCGGTCTTCTCCGCGCTGCTCGGCGCGGCGGTGTTCGGGGCTGCGCGGGACGGACGGTTCCGGATCACGTTCGGCGTCGTGGCCGCGTACCTCGGCGTCGCCGCGGCGCACGGGCTGTTCGACGCGCTGCAGTGGACGGCGACCGTACGCGTCCTCGGCCCGGCGACCGGGATCGTCGTGGTGCTGCTCTCGCTGCTGTTCGCGGCGGCGAGCGGGCTCACCTGGCTGTACGTCGTGCGGCGCGTCCGGAGCAGGGACGCCGTCGACCGCCCCTCTAGGATCGACGCCTGACGGCATTCGACGAGGCGGAGCTGAGCGGCCTCCGGCGTGCGCTGACGTCCTTCTGCTGCCAGCCTCTCGGGTCGCCGTTCGGGGCGGAGGACACGATGCAGGACGCCCTGGAGCGAAGCTGGCGCGCCCGCGACTCCTTCGACCCGGCCAAGGTGTCGCTCCCCACCTGGTGCTACGGGGTGAGGGGCGGCGCGCTACCCGCGGTGGCGCGCGGCGCTGGAGGGCCGGTCGGTGTCGGCATCCGCGCGCTGAGCGAACGCGATGAGCCGCTGCTGCGACTCGGCGTACGAGGTCGCGACCGGCACATCCCGTCCGTCGCGCACCGCCTCCGCGGCGTCCACCGCCGCGTCGATCGCCACCCGGTACGGCAGCGAGCCGGTGCTGACCCGGCGGACGCCGAGCACCTGGAGGTCGTCCAGCCCGAGGCCGGGCACGACCAGGACGTTCAGCGGCAGCGGGATCGCCGCGGCGAGCCGCTCGATGGTCGCCGGATCGGTGACGCCGGGGACGAAGATCCCGTCGGCGCCCGCGTCCGCGTACGCCGCGGCACGGGTCGCGGCGGCCTCCACCGTGTCGTCCTGATGGAACCAGTACGAGTCGACGCGCGCGTTGACGAACACGCCGGGGGCTTCCCGCTTGACGGCCGCGATCTTGGCCGCGGGGAGCGCCGGGTCGACGAGGTGGCCATCCGCGGAGTCCTCCAGGTTCACCCCGACCACGCCCTCCTCCGCGAGCGCCGCGACGAAGGCGGCCACCTCCTCCGGATCGTCGCTGTAACCGTCTTCGACGTCGGCGGTGACGAAGACGTCGAGGCTGGCGATCCGGTGGACGAGCGCGACCGTGTCGTCCCGGCTGGCGCTGCCGGCGTCGGGCCGGCCGGCGGACGCGTTCACGCCGAAGCTGGTGGTGCCGACCGCGGGGAAGCCGGCGGCGGCGAAGGCGATGGCGGAGCCGGCGTCCCACGCGTTCGGCAGCAGGAGCGGCTGGTCGCCGTGGTGCAGGTCGCGGAACGCGGCAAGGTCACGGAAGGTCATGGGTGGGGCTCCCCTCGTTGGGTGGAGGGTACTCCTACCGGGCCACGAAGGCGGCGAGCTCGTCCAGGTTGGCCGCCTCGCACACCCGCTTGCCGTCCTCGATGTCGTGGATGAGCTCGCCCACTTTGCGGAAGATCGGACCGTCGATGTCGCGGAGCATCTCGTCGATCTCGGTCTTGCGCTTGCGAACCGCGAGGTCGCGGTAGATGCCGCTGTGCGTCTTGGCGCTGCGCCGGTTGAACGCGGCGAGGCGGTCGAGGGAACCGTCGAGGTCACCCGGGACGAAGCCGTCGAAGCTCTCGACGCGCACGGGCGCCTGGGCCAGCACCTCTTTCGCGATCGCGATCATCACCGGCCGGTATGCCGGGTGCTCCAGCGTCTCGGCGATCGAAAGGTCGGAGACGGCACCAGCCCAGAGCATCGCGCCGTAGGCCTCCTTGCCCCACAGGTAGCCGAGGACGTTGTCAGTGGGCTCGGCGTACGGCAGCGCGGCCGCGAGCGCCCGGACGCGCGGCGTGATCTCGCCTCCGGCCAACTCGCCGATGCGGAAGGTGGCGATGTTGCCCTGCATGATCCGGCCGGGCCCCATCACGTCGGCGCCGAAGTTGACGAAGCTGGACACGACGCGGTCCGCGCCGAGCGCACCGGTGAGGATGTCGGCGGTGAGCCCGTTCTGCACGGTGAGGACATAGCCGTCCGCCGCGAGTCGCGGCGCGAGCAGATCGGCGACCTGGCGGGTGTGGTGGCTCTTGACCGCCACGATCGCTCGGTCGAGGGAATCGGGCAGATCCTCCGGGAGGATCGCGGGAACCTGGACGGTCAGCTGGTTGACCGGTCCTTCGATCCGCAGGCCCTGTTCGTTGATCGCCGCGACGTGGGCCGGGTCTGCATCGCAGAGCGTGACGTCGTGACCGTCCACGGTCATCAGGGCTCCGATGGTGCCGCCGATCGCGCCGGCGCCGATGATGTGCATCCTCATCGGGCGACCTCCATCCGCTCCGCAGGGACCGCCCGGTCGAGGAACGCGCGGAGCACGCGCTGGAACTCCTCTGCCTCCTCGACCTGGGGCGAGTGGCCCGATTTCTCGAAGATCACCAGCTCCGCTCCGGGGATGAGGCGCGCGATGGTCTCGGCGGAGCTGACCGGGGTCACCCAGTCCTTCCGGCCGACGGTGACCAGGGTCGGGACCGAGATCGACGGAAGGGCCGGTTTGAGGTCGTACTCGGGCCAGTTCTTCTGGAAGCACCAGTTGTGCGACTCGTGCCGGTAGAAGCCGGCCTCCACCCGTGCGGCCGAGCGCTCGGGGTCGTACTCGAAGTCGTAGAGCGGGATGAGACCGGCCCAGCACGCCTTCAGGTCGGCGTCGTCGCGGATGCGTCCACCCCAGTAGCGCTCGAAGTCGTCCCAGTTCAGCTCGACACGGTCCTGGGTGCGGGCGTTCTCGAAGGCGAGTTCGAGGTTGCTGCCGTCGGCCGAGGTGTCGCGCAGGATGATCGCCGAGACCCGCTCGGGATACGCGACGGCGTACTCGAGGGCGATGAAGCCGCCGTATGAGCCGCCGGCGACCACGACCTTCTCGGCTCCAGCCCATTCGCGGATGGCGTCGACGTCGGCCGCCCACTGGGCGTGCGAGTACGGCGGCACGCCTTCGCTGACCCCGCAGCCACGCGCGTCGAAGACGATCACCCGGAACCGGTCGGCGAGCGGACCGAAGGTGGCCCGTGGCTCCGCGAGGGAGCCGATTCCTCCCCCGCCGTGGTGGGCGATCAGCACGGGGCCGTCCTCCGGCCCCATGACTTCGACATTGAGCCTGCATCCGTTGATCGTGACGTTCACGCGGGGGTTCCTTCCGGGAGGGTCGAGCCGAGCCGGTCCTGCCAGCGCTGCAGAGCGCCGGCGAGGACCGAGAGGGGACGGCGCCGTTCTCGAGGACGGCGCCGTGGAAGCCGGACAGCGAGAACCGCTCCCCGAGCTGCGCCTGGGCGGCGCCGCGCAGGCGGACGATCTCCTGTCGGCCGATCATGTAGGCGAGAGCCTGGCCGGGCCACGCGATGTAGCGGTCCACTTCGTTGCGCACGTTCGCGGCCGTGGTGACGGTGTTGTCCCACATGAACCGCATCGCCCGCTCGCGGGACCAGCCGAAGTGGTGGATGCCGGTGTCGATCACCAGCCGGCAGGCGCGCAGGGCGGAGAAGGACAGCATCCCGAGCCGCTGCAGGTCGTCGGAGTAGAGCCCCATCTCGTCGGCGAGTTGCTCGGCGTAGAGGCCCCAGCCTTCGATGAACCCGCAGAGCTCGGTGTCGAGGTGGCGTCGATAGCGCGGGATGTCGAGCGTCTGGGCCGTCGCGAGTTGGAGGTGGTGGCCGGGCGTCGACTCGTGGAAGGCGAGTGCCTCGTATTCGTAGCTGTAGCGGCTGGCCGGGTCGGTGGTGAGCAGGCAATGGGCGCCCGGCCGGCTGCCGTCCTCCGCCGGGGGCCGGTAGTAGGCCAGGGCGGTGTGCTCGGCGTCGACCGGGTTGATCTCCTCGATGACGCAGTCCGCGATCTCGAACGGAGGGAAGAAGGCACCGCGTGCCGCCTCGGCCCAGGCCAGCGCGCCTTCGGCCACGTCGATGATCTGCTCACGGGTGCGGAAGCGGAGCGCCGGATCCTCGCGCAACCGGGTGCGGATCTCGGCGAAGTCGCCGGTCCCGAGCGCCCGCCGCCCGATGGATTGCCAGCGGCCGCTCAGCTCGTCCAGGATGTCGAGGCCGATCCGGTGGATCTCCCCGGGCTGCAGGGCGGTGGTCGTGTGCCGACGGACCGCGTCGCGGTAGATCTCCTCGCCGCCGCGGACGTGCTGGATGCCGACGGACTCGTCGTTCCTTGCGCCGGGGAGGACGTCCTCGCGCAGCCGGGCGGCGAGTGCGAGCATCGCGGGCCGGATGTCCTCGGCGACGATGCGCGATGCTCGCTCCGCCGCCGCTCCGCCGGCCCCGGTGCGGGTGGGGGCGAGCAGTACGTCCCGGTCGAGCGGGAGCGCCGCGTAGTCCTCCAGCTGCTGGACCGCGTGCCGGATGCCCACGGCCGTCGAGACCCGGCCGCGCGCGGTCTCGACGGCGTACCGCTCACCGAGGGCGGTGAGGGAGGCGGCGATCCCGGACATCCGGCAGAGATAGCGCTCGGCGCCGTCCGCGTCGACGATGGTCATCGCTGGGACGGCCTGGAAGACCAGGGCCTGCCTGCTCACATAACTCTTCGCCGAGGCGTTGGCGGCCCACTGGGCGTGATGCGCGTCGCGCTCCGCACCCCAGGTCAGGACGGAGAGCACGTCGTGGTCGATCCGCTCGGCCTCCGTGAGAGTGTCCGTCTCGAGCTCGCTCAGCTCGCGCGCGATGACGGAGAAGTCCGCCGCCGCCTGCTCGCTCGCCTCGGCCGACGGGTCGTTGCTGAGGTGGTCGAACTCCTGCAAGCCGAGCAAGGTCGCGCTGTAAGGGTCGTAGGTGTGCTGGGCGGTGAAGTACCGCTCGCCCAGCGTCGTGAGGCGTTCGGAGGGAGAGTGCGCGGAGGCGGCCATGTGCGTCCTTACTGTGAGGCCGGGGAGGGTTCAGAACAGCGAGTGGCCGCCGTCGATGGAGAGCACCTGGCCGCTGATCCAGCTCGCGGCGGGCGACGCGAAGAACCGGACGCCGCGGGCGATGTCCGCGGGCTCTCCGACCCGGCGCGTGGCGATGCGTTCGACCAGGGCGCGCTGGCCCTCCTCGCCGTAGCTCTCCCACTGTGCGCGGGAGCTGGGGTTGGAGAGCACGAAGCCGGGGGCGATGGCGTTGACGGTGATCCCGAACGGACCGAGCTCGTGCGCAAGCTGCCGGGTGAGGCCGAGCTGTGCGGCCTTCGCGGTGGTGTAGGCCTGGATGCCGGTGAGGCTGACGCTGCGGCCCGCGCCGGAGGAGATGGTCACGATCCGGCCGAAGCCGTTCGCCTTCATCCTCCCGGCTGCGGCCCGCGAGCAGTGGAACATCGTCTGCAGGTTGGCCGAGAGCACCGCGGACCAGTCCGCCTCGCTGAGCTCGTCGACCGGCGTGTGGGTCTGCCCGACGACGCCCCCCGCGCTGTTGACGAGGATGTCGACGGCGGGCAGCGCAGCGAAGAACTCGTCCACTTCCCCGGCGTCGGACAGGTCGGCCGTGTCGCGATCGACGCCGACGACGGTCGCGCCGGCCGCGGCCAAGTCGTCGGCGATCGCCTGCCCGATGCCCTGGGCCGTTCCCGTGACGACGGCGGTGAGGCCGTCGAACTCGGGTGATTCAGTGTTCGTCATCTTCTTCGTCCCGGTAGTCGCTCGCGCGGAAGGCGCGATGGATGTGGACCTTCTCCTCCCACTGCCGCATGCGCTCGATGGCGCGCGTGCCCGTGCGGTGGAAGACTCCCTCGACCAAGGCCTCGACCAGCACCGTCAGGGCGGCGAAGGAGTCGAAGGGGATGCCGTCGACCGAGACCGGCAGCACGACGTCGGCGTCCTCGGCGCTCGGTGAGAGGAACTCGTCGGTGATGACGATGACCTTCGCCCCGTTCTCCCGGGCGAGCTCGGCCACTTGCTTGCTGGCGAGCTCGTAGCGGCGCAGGTCGAAGATGATCGCCACCGAGTCCTTGCGCATCGCCAGGTACTTGCCGATGTCGCGGCTCAACGGCTCGGCCGCGAACTCGACGCCCGGTATCAGCTGGTCGAGCTGCATTGCGAGGATCTCGGCCACGAAGCGCGAGAAGTAGCCGCCGGAGACCAGAACGGAGCGCGGCTTGGAGCCGAGAACCTCCACGGCGTGCTCGAACTCGCCGGGCGGGATGGTCGAGAACAGTCGCTCCACCAGTTCCGCCCGCTGCGCGACCGAGCGGTGGAACAGGCTCTGCTCCCCGTCTTCGCCCTGGCCGCCGTCGACCGCGCCCTGCTGGGCGCGGTGCACCGGTGCGTTGAGCTGGTGCGACACCTCGGCGCGCAGGCGACTCTGGAACGCGGCATAGCTGCCGATGTCGAGGCGCCCGATCAGGCGCAACACGGTGGGCGTGCTGCAGCCGGCCGTCCGTGCCAGAGCAGCCGCACTGGCGAGGCCGGCGCTCGGGTAGTCCGCCAGGAGCGCCCTCGCCGCCTTGCGCTCCGCCGGGCTGAGCTGGTCCATCCGGGCGAATATCTCGTCCTTGATCGCGGTCATCGTCTCTCCCCGTCCTGTTCTGAGCCGCCGTCGGGCCGGCGTGGTCTCAGTATCACGCGAGCGTCACCCTCCCGCCGGGAGCGCGGTACGCCGCGAACATCGCGGGTGAGTTGTGGGCGACGATCAGCCGGCCGTCCGCGCCGACGGCGATGATGCCGCCGCGCGCGTCGCGGCTGTCGAGCTCGGACTCGATGGTCCCCGCGACCGCCGTCACGAGGCCCTGACCGCCGTAGCTCATCCGGGCGAAGATGTCGTGGGCGACCACCCCCTCGATGAACGACTCGCCCTCGCCGGTGCAGGAGACGGCGACGTAGCCGTCCCTCGCGTACGTGCCGGCGCCGACCACCGGGGTGTCCCCGATCCGGCCGTCGCTCTGGTTCACCATTCCGCCCGTGGAGGTCGCTGCCGCGAGACGTCCGGCGCGATCGACTGCGACCGCCCCGACCGTACCGTGGCGCGATGCTGCGAGACGCCGAGCCTGGACGTTGGCGAGCTGCTGCTGCCGCGCCTCGGTCACGAAGTAGTCCGGGAGTTCCCGACGGAGTCCCCAGTCGTCGAGCAGTTCGGCGGACGGCGAGACCAGGAGGACGTGATCGGACTCCTCGAGCACCGCCCGGGCCACGCGGACGGGGTTGCGGGCCGACCGGGAGGCGGCGATGGCGCCGGCGTGACCGTCGCCGGTCATCACGCAGGCGTCGAGCTCGGCCGCTCCCGTCGCGGTCAGCGCGGCGCCGCGGCCGGCGTTGAACAGCGGGTTGTCCTCCAGTCGGACGACGGTCTCGCACACGGCGTCCAGCGCGGAGCCGCCCGCAGCGAGTACGGCTTCGCCGGCTGCGTGTGCCTCGGCGAGGCCGTGCTCGTAGAGCCCGTGTGCTTCCAGGGAGAGCTCTTCGACGCGGCCGCCCGCCCCGCCGTGCAACACGAGTGCGTAGCCGTCCGGACCCGGAGCGACGTCGATGATGGTTGTCGGCATCAGCGGCCGCCTGCCTGGCGGGTGATGTAGTTGACGGCGACGAAGGATTCGAAGATCCGCAGCAGATCGTCGCCCTCGATGCGCACCGAACGTTCGGACAGCCGCTCGGCGCCCTTCGCCCAGGTGGCCACCTCGGCCATGTCGCCCGTCTGCATCTCCAGGTCCAGCGTCGCCGGCCGGCGGATGCCCGGGCGGCGCACCGAGCCGGTGGACACCGCGCGGACGGCGCGCTCCGCACCTTCCCGGATCAGGGCGCAGGACTCGGCCGGGTGCAGACTCGTGGCACTGAAGCGGGTGATCGACTCCTTGGTGGTGATGTTCACGGCGTCCTGGGCGAAGGGGCGGGTCTCCTCCTGGACGACCGCGTCCCCGGAGAGGAAGGCGATCGGGACGGAGAAGTGGTCGGCCACGAGGGCGTTGATGCCGCTCTCCCCACCTCGACGCCGTTCACAGCCGCCCGGGTGAACACCTCCGGGTTGTAGGTGTGCGACAGCGTGGACGGCCGTCCGGAGATGGACCCGTGGTAGCCGACGAAGAAGATCGCGTCGAAGCTGCCGTCCAGCCCCTGCATCATGTATCGCGGCTTGTGCCGGCCGGAGATGTAGCGCGCGTTGCCCGCGATGGCGCGCGGGTCCAGGTTGGCCATGCGGCTGTGCGAGTCGTTGAGCACGATCTCCGTCGCTCCGCCCGCGATGGCGCCCTCGATGGCCGCGTTCACCTCGCCGAGCAGCAGCTCGCAGCCGAGTGCGTACGACGGTCCGCTGCCCGGGCGGCACTGGTCCCAGTCGACGATCCCGGCGACCCCCTCCATGTCGAAGGACATCCAGATCTTCATTGCTTCTCCTGTTCCGTTGCCGCCGAAGCGATGGGCGGCAGTTCCGATGAGTGGATGCAGGCGGCCTCGTGCCCGTCGGCGACGCTCAGCAGTGGCGGGTCTGCCGTCGAGCACGCGGTCGTCGCGAAGGCGCAGCGCGGGGCGAACCGGCACCCGGCCGGTATGTCGAAGGGGCTCGGAGGGTCGCCGTCGAGCGTGCGCCGGTCGTTCGAGCTCCCCGGCGTCATCCGCGGGATCGAGTCGATCAGTGCGCGGGTGTACGGGTGCCGCGGGTTCGAGAACAGCTCGTCGGTGTCGGCGACCTCGACGATCCTGCCGAGGTACATCACCGCCACCCGCTGGCTCAGGTGCTGCACCACGGCCAGGTTGTGGGCGACGAAGAGGATGCTGAGCCCGAGGTCGCGTCGCAGGGTCGCGAACAGCTCCAGGATCGTCGCCTGCACCGAGACGTCGAGCGCGGAGACCGGCTCGTCGGCGATCAGCACTTCGGGCCGCACGGCGAGCGCCCTCGCGATCGCGAGCCGCTGGCGCTGGCCTCCCGAGAACTGGCTCGGGTAGGCGTCGAGCGCGCTCTCGTCGAGCCCGACCTGGTTCAGCAGCCGGATGCTCTCCGCCGTGACCTCGGAACGCGGGACGATCCGGTGCAGGAGCAGCAGCTCGCGCAGCATCGCGCGCACGCTCAGCCGCGGGTTGAGCGACGAGTACGGGTCCTGGAAGACCATCTGGACCCGCTGTGCGGCCCGTCGCCCGCGCAGAGCGCCGCCGGCATCGGTGTCGCCGTCGAGCGAACCGCTCGTCGGCCGCAGGCTGCCGACCAGGATCTTCGCGAGCGTCGACTTGCCGGACCCGGACTCGCCGACGAGCGCCAGGATCTCCCCGCGACGCAGTTCCAGGTGGACTCCGTCGAGAGCCGTGAGCCTGCTGCGCGCGGCCCGCTGCCACGGCAGGCCGCCGCCGAGGTCGTAGGTCTTGGTGACGTCCGCCGCGCGGAGCACGGCGCTCATGCCGTCTGCTCCAGCAGCCGCGCGGACTCGAAGCACGCCACGTCGTGGCCCGCCTCGGCCCGCTCCAGAGCCGGGGACGCGGCCGAGCATCCCGGCTGGGCGAACGCGCAGCGCGGGGCGAAGGCGCATCCTGGAGCGCGGCGTGCCACGTCGGGCGGGAACCCCGGGATGGCCACGAGCGAGCGCTCCGGTCGGTCGAAGTCGGGGGCGGAGGCCAACAGGCCCGCAGAGTACGGGTGCCGCGGCCGTCGGAAGACGCTCTCGACTGCCCCGGTCTCCACGATCCGCCCGGCATACATCACCGCCAGGGCGTCGCAGGTCTGGTTGACCACGGCCAGGTCGTGCGTGACGAAGACCAGCGAGGCGCCGACTTCGCCGCACAGCTCCTCCAGCAGGCGAAGCACCTGATGCTGGACCGTCACGTCGAGCGCGGTGGTCGGCTCGTCGCAGAGCAGCAGCTTCGGTGTGCAGGACAGCGCCATCGCGATCATCGCGCGCTGCCGCAGCCCGCCGGACAGCTCGTGCGGGAACGCCCGCGCGCGCCGAGCGGGGTCGGGGACCCCCGTCCGGGCGAGCATGGCCACGGCTTGCTCCCACGCGGCCGTCTTGGACATTCCGAGATGGCGGCGGGCGCCCTCCGCGATCTGGTCCCCCACCCGGACCACGGGGTTCAGCGCGGTCATGGGCTCCTGGAAGATCATGGCGATCTCCGGGCCCATGAGGGCGCGGCGGGCGGAGGCGGTCATGGTCGCGAGGTCCGTGCCGCGGTAGCGGATGCTGCCGCCGAGGACCTCGACACCGCGCGGAAGCAGCCCGGCGATGGCGCGCAAGGTCATCGACTTGCCCGAGCCGGACTCGCCCACGACGCCGAAGCGCTCGCCTGCGCCGACGGCGAAGGAGACTCCGTCGACGATCGCCGTGGGCGGCCGGGAGCCGTGTCGGATCCCGATCGTGAGATCCGAGACCTCCAGGAGTGTTGCGTCGGACACGCTACTTCCGCCTTTCCGGGTTGAGCAGATCGGAGAGTCCGTCGCCGAGCCAGGACATCCCGAGGCTCACGACGACGACCATCAGGCCCGGGATGGTGGACTGCTCCCAGTGGGTGGTGATGAACTCCTGGCCGTCGAGGATCATCGACCCCCACTCCGGTGTAGGCGGCGCGATGCCGAGCCCGAGGTAGCCGAGCGTGACGATGGCCATGATGTCCATCACGACGTCGCTGGTGCCGTAGATGATCGCCTGCGAGAGCACGTTCGGGCCGATGTGCCGCACGAGGATCCGCGTGTCGGACATCCCCCCGAGCTTGGCCGCCGCCACCCAGTCCTGCCGTTTGGCCACCAGCACCTCACCGCGCACGATCTTGGCGTAAGACACCCAGGAGACCGCGGCGATCGCCAGGTAGATGCTCGCCTCGCCGGTGCCGAGCACGAAGACGAGCACTATCACCATCACGTAGAACGGGAAAGCGAAGAAGATGTCGACGATGCGCATCACGACCGCGTCGAACCAGCCGCCGAAGTAACCGGCGAGCCCGCCGAGAGTCGAACCGATGACGAAGGGGATGATGACCGCGAGGAACCCGATCCGCAGGTCGACCCGTGCGCCCCAGATCAGGCGCGAGAGCACATCCCTGCCGTACTTGTCGGTGCCCAGCCAGTGCGCGGGGCCGGGGCTGGCGAGCGCGTTCTCCAGATCCTGCTTGATCGGGTCGTAGGGCGCGATCACCGGGGCGAGGATCGCCATCAGGATCAGCAGCCCGATGACGACGATCCCGGCCATGAGCGAGCGGTTGCGGTACCAGGGCTTGAGCGCGCGGGAGCGTGACGTGCGCCTGCGGGTCTGCAGCCGGTCGAGGACGGCGGTCGGCGTGCTCATGCTGCCACCTTCGCGCTGAGGTCGACCCGCGGGTCGAGCAGGGTGTAGACGACGTCCGTGAGGATGCCGACGACGACGACGAACAGGGCCACGAAGAGCGCGACGCCCTGGATGGTCGGGAAGTCCCGGCTGAAGATCGCGTTGATCATCAGGGAACCGAGCCCGGGGAGGGCGAAGACCTTCTCGATCACCAGCGACCCGCCGACGAGATAGCCGAGGTTGACACCGAGGATCGAGACGGTGGGGATCGCGGCGTTGCGCAGCACGTGTCCACGGAAGAGCGGGAAGCCGGCGGCGCCCTTCGACCGCGCCGTCGCGATGTACTCGGAGCCGAGCACCGAGATCGTCGACGCACGCAGGCTCCGGATGATCGTCGGCGACATCGCGATCGCGAGCGTCAGAGCCGGAAGCGCGAGGTAGTACACGTGGTCGAGCGGGGTCTCACCGAATCCGCCGACCGGGAAGATGCGCAGGTTCACCGCGAACAGCAGGATCAGCATGATCCCCACCCAGAACTGCGGCATCCCCTGCCCGAGCAGCGTGTACACCCTGACCCCGAAATCCCGCGCCCGGTCGGGGGCGGAGGCCGCGAGTGCCGAGAGCGGGATGCTGATGGCCAGGCAGAGCACGACGGCGAACAGCAGCAGCGAGAGCGTCACCGGGATCGCTCCGAGCACCAGCCCGGCCACCGGCTGCTGATAGGTCAGGCTCGTGCCGAGGTTCGCCTGCAACAGCCGGCCGAGGAAGAGGAAGTACTGCGTCCAGATCGGCTGGTCCAGTCCGAGTTGCTCGCGGAGTGCGGCGACGCGGGCGGGCGTGGCGTGCTCGCCGAGGATCGCGACGGCGGGGTCGCCCGGCAGCAGGTGCGCCATGAAGAACACCAGCAGGGTGACTCCGAGAATCACCGGCACGGCCTGGAGCAGACGCGCTGGTACGAAGCGCAGACGGTGGAGCATCTCGCACCTTCCGTGGGAGAGAGTGGGGGCGGAGCGCGCACAGGTGCGCTCCGCCCCGGCTTGTCACTTGGTCTTGTAGATATCTTCGACGTGATAGTTGCCGAGCGGCGTCACGTGGAAACCCTTGACCTTGTCGGTCGCCGCGTAGGCGTACGGCGAAGTAGTAGGTGTATGCGAGGAAGGCATCCTGGCCGGTCAGCTTCTGCAGCTCGGAGTAGAGCTGCTGGCGCTTCGCCGTGTCGATCTCCTGCTGCGCCTGCTTGTTCAGCGCGATCACCTGAGGGTTGTCGTAGAAGGTGAAGGCCGACTTCGCTCCGCCGTTCGGGTCGACTGCGAACGTGGTCCACTCGTCGGGGTCGGGGATATCCATCGTCCACGCCGAGAGGGTCATGTCGAAGTCGGACTTCAGCCTCGCCTGCTTGTTGGCCGTCGGATCGAGCTGGGTGATCGTGACCGCGATGCCGAGCTTCTTCAGCTCGGACTGGAGGATCTGCGCGACCGACGCCTGGTTCGCGTCGCCGGAGCGGATCAGGAGGCTCGTGCTGAACCCGTTGGGCACGGACGACTTGGCCATCTCGGCCTTCGCCTGGGTGGGGTCGTAGGTCGGCCCTCCGGCGTTCTTGTCGTAGAACGGCGTGCCGGGCGAGAGCAGCGAGTTCGCCGCGGTCCCGTTGCCGAACAGCACCGCCTTGACCAGCGCCTGCCGGTCGATCGAATACGCGATGGCGCGGCGCACGTGCACGTCGTTGAACGGCGCGCGCTGCTGGTTGAAGGCGACGTAGTCGATCTGGGTGGAGGGAAAGCGCTGGCGACGATGCCCGGCGTGCTCTTCAGCGAGGCGAAGCTGGACCAGTCCGGCGTGTCGTCGATGTCGATCTGGCCGCCCTGGAGCTGCAGCTTGCGCGTGTTCGCGTCGGGGACCACGTTCCAGGTGACGCTGTCGAGCGACGGCTTTCCCGCCTGCCAGTAGTGCGTGTTCTTGACGAGCTTGAGGTACTGGCCCTTCTTCCACTCGCCCCACGCGAACGGCCCGGTGCCGACCGGCGCCTGGTAGAACTGATCGGCTGTCTTGCCGCCGTAGTTGGCCGGGACGATGGCATTGCTGAACAGCGAGAGATCGGCGATCAGCGGGGCCCAGGCGTACTTCAGCTTGATCGCAACGGTCTGGTCGTCGACGACGGAGACGTTGTCGATCGCGGCGTTGATGTAGCCCCATCCGGTGTCGGCGGTCGCGCTGTCGGCGTCGATGGAGAACTTGACGTCCTTGGCGGTCATCGGGGTCCCGTCCGAGAACGTGACGCCCTTCCGTAGTTTGATCGTGTATGTGAGCTTGTCGGGCGAGACCGTGTAACCGGTCGCGAGCAACGGCTTCACCGTCGAGCCGTCGTCACTGACCGTGAAGAGCGGCTCCATGATCTGCTCGAAGGTGAAGATCGACGGATTGTCGAATGTGGTCGTGTTGTTCATCGACACGGCGTCGGCCGGCCGGGCGATCACAAGATCGCCGCCCTTGACGGGCGTCGAACTGGTGGATGCCCCACCACCGGCACTGCATCCTGCGAGGACCAGCGCAACGGCGCCGGCGAGCGTCATGACTCCGACGCGCGTGAATCTCTTCATCGACTTTCCCTACTCTGCTCCTGCACCCGCGTGGTGCGGTTGTGGCGTTGGTCAACTTTGTACCAAATAGAACAGAAATGCAACAGACAGTTCAGATTGTTATGTTCATTACAAGTAGTTAGCCTGGATTCGTGATAGCGCTCCGCCTGTTCCGGAAATGCGACTTCGAGCTCATGCGCTCGTGGGCCCCGACTCCGGAGGATGTCTTCCTGTTCTCGGGATCTGAGAAGAACTGGCCGTTGAGCGACCGCCTCCTCGAGAGCTGGGCCTCATCCAGCTCGCGCCGGGCGTGGACGTGCGTCATCGAGGCCGAGAGCGCTGCCATCGGCCACATCGAGGTCGTGACCGTCGGCCCGGGTCACGGGCAGTTGGCCCGCGTTCTGCTCGCCCCCGAACGACGGGGCTCCGGGCTCGGCCGGGCGATGGTGTCCGCGGCGATCGACGACGCAGTCCGGAGTGGCATGAGGACACTCGACCTCAACGTCATCGACGGCAACCAGGCCGCGCTGGCCACATACCGGGGGCTCGGCTTCACCTCGCTCGGCCCGAACCCCGACCACCCGGGCATGACGCGAATGCGCCTCGTTCTCGAGACCGGAGCACCGTGCCGACCAGAGGGCGCGACACCATCCCTGTGACGAAGGAACGGTCCGCCGCCGTTCTCAGAATCGAACAGCGACGCGTTGCACCGCCTCGCTCGGGCCGCAGACGTCGTCGACGCTCTCGATCACGGCTCGCGACACTTCTCGCGTGCCGGTGCGCTCCGAGACGAGGAGGCGGAGTCGATCGCTGACAGCGATCCTGGTCGACTGGTAGTCGGCGAGGACGTCTTCGGTCTCAGAAAGCCAGGTGACGTCGGCGAGTTCGGCTGCGCCGGGAGTCGACGCCGCGGACTTCGCCAGAGTCGACAGCGCGTGGTGTCCGGCGGATGTCAGGTGTGAACAAACTCGCGCGTGCCCGCTTCGTGAAACAACGCCGCTTTCACCCTGTGCCACCGCCCCTCCGCTCGAGATCGCCACGACGAGGAGTCCCGTCAGGACGACAGCGACTGCGTGTTTCATTTCTCACCCTCCCCGTGGAAGCGTGCGCCGGGCTCGCATACCCGGCGCACGCCGAGTCACAGGTGCGAGAGCGGAGGAACATTGCACTGAATCTCGACTCACAGCGTGAGCAAACTCGATGTTGCCCGGTGACCCACGCGGCCAGGCCGCGCACTGAGACGATTCCGGTTCTGCGTGAGCATGACGCGTGAGCGCTCGCGGATTCTGCGATGGGGCGATGTGAGGGTTCGCTCACGGCCGCGGAGTCAGCCGTGATGCTCGGATCCGTCCCGGCCCCCGCCCGGAGGCCTCACGTCATAGTCACCGCCCGTCACGCTCTCTCCACTGCCGGCACAGATCACCCCGCCTGTGCCGGCCGCGGCCTGCACGGCCTGCGCGCGGGGCGTCCGGAGAAATACGGGTACGTCGGACGCCCCGCAAACCCGCGTCTCGCGTCTCCTCGGCGGCGCGCCCGGCAGAGCGAGAAGAAGAACGATGGCATCGACGGACGCACTGGCTCCCTCCCTGACACCCACTGGCTACCGCCCGCCGAGCGTTCGGTCCTGTTCACGGCGCGGAAGAACGCGCTTGTCGGCTATGCGGCCGGCGTCGTCCAGTTCGCCGTGTGCCTTGCACTCGTTCTTGCGAGCCGATCATCGCAATTCGGTGCGGTCACGGGCCTTCCGTCGGTCGGGGCCGGCATCGTGTTCTGGATCGGTTTGTGCGGTGCGACTATCGCGGTAGGTGGTTCGATCCTGCTCGCAACGGCGACGCGGTTGCCGCGGTGAGTCGGTCAGCGGCCTCACTCACGCGGGAAGCCGCAGCACCCCGTCCACCCTCCGCGGGATGCCGAGTGGGTTGTCCTCCCGTAACTCCGGCGGCAGCACGACGTCCGGCGCGTCCTGGTACGCGATCGGTCGCTGGAACCGGCGGACGGCCGTCGCCCCGACCGAGGTGTGCTGGGAGGTCGTCGCCGGCCACGGGCCGCCGTGATGCTGCGACCAGGCGACCGCGACGCCCGTCGGCCAGCCGTCGAACAGGAGCCGGCCCGACCGAGCGCCGAGAACCTCCACGAGGTCCGCGATGTCCTCCCCGGCTCGGCGTGGATCGTCGCGGTGAGCGAGCCGTCAACGCGAGGGAGCGCAGCAAGCACACCCTGGGCGGTGTCGTACCGCACGAGCAGGGTGACCGGGCCGAAGACCTCAGCGCCGAGCACCTCGTGATGGGCCACGAAGTGGTCCAGGCCCACCGCGTAGACGGCGGGCGCAGGCGACTCGGTTCCGCCTCCCCCGGCGAGGAGCCGGACACCGGGGACGGCCGCGAGCCGGTCGACCCCAGCGCGGAAGCCGCGGTCGATGGCGTCGGTGAGGAGGCGGTGCGGCACTGCGCCCACCTGGGCGGGCAGGGCGGCCTCCAGTGCCGACCCGCTCGGCACGAACACGAGGCCCGGCTTGGTGCAGAGCTGTCCGGCGCTGCCCTGGAACGAGGCCGCCAGGCCGGCGGCCAGCGCCTTCCCCCGTGCGGCGTCGGCGGCCGCCGTGACGACGACCGGGTTGACGCTGCCGAGCTCGCCGAAGAACGGGATCGGCTCCGGCCGTGCCGCCGCGCGATCCGCGAGCGCGCGGCCGCCGGCCACCGATCCGGTGAACGACGCCGCCGCGACCAGGGGGTGCTCGATCAGCTCGATTCCGACCGCACGCGACGAGCCGTCCTCGGTGGCTCCGACCAGGCCGAAGAGGCCCTCCGGCGCCCCGGCCTCCCGCAGCGCGTCGACGACCAGCTCCGCCGTCCGCGCCGAGAGCCGGGGATGTCCGGAGTGCGCCTTCACGACGACCGAGGCCCCCACGGCGAGCGCCGACGCCGTGTCGCCGCCCGCGACGGAGAACGCGAACGGGAAGTTGGAGGCCGCGAACACCGCCACCGGGCCGACCGGCCGCAGCATGCGGCGCAGGTCGGGGCGCGGTGGCACGGCCGACCGAGCCGCGTGGTCGATGGCCGCCTCGACGTACGAGCCCTCCTCGACCACCGCTGCGAACATCCGGAGCTGGTTCGTGGTGCGGGCCACCTCACCGCTGAGCCGGGCCTCGGCGAGACCGGTCTCGGCCGTGGCGAGGGCGACGAGTTCGCCGCTCGCCGCGTCGAGGCGGTCCGCGACGGCGCGCAGCCAGTGGGCGCGGTCGCCGGGCGTGCTGCGCGCGCTGGTACGGAAGGCCACGGCGGCCGCCCGGACGACGCAGTCCACCTCGGTGGTGGTGAGAGTGTCGGTCATTTCGCTCCTCGGAAGGCTCGTGGTCGATTGGTGGTCAGCGGAAGCGCAGCCCCAGGCCCCGTGTCGCGCCGCCCTTCGCGACGCCGTGCTCGATCACGACCCCGCTCGGCTCGGTCAGGGCGCCGAGGTCGGCGAATCCGGCGTCCTCCACCACCTCCACCAGGGTCGGCTGCGGCAGCGCGAAGGCGAGCTGCGCGGACAGCTCGGGCAGCAGGTGGAATGCGGCCCCGGCGCCGGAGGACGCCGCCAGCTCGGCGATGCGCAGGGCGGGCGTGATGCCGCCGACGCGGACGATGTTGGGTTGCACGACGTCCACGGCGCCGCTGTCGAGGTATTCGGCGAACCGGTGGACGGTGTGCAGGTTCTCGCCGAGAGCGATCCGCACGCCCGTGCGACGGCGCAGTTCCGCGTGACCGCGCAGGTCCTCGGCGCGCAACGGCTCCTCCAGCCAGGCGATCCGCACGGGTTCGAAGGCCTCGACCGCGCGCACCGCCCGGTCGAGGTCCCAGCGCTGGTTGGCGTCCACCATCAGCGCCCGGTCCGGCCCGATGACCTCGCGGACGGCCATCAGACGCTCGAGGTCTTCGGCCAGGTCGGGCTTGCCGACCTTCACCTTCACACCGTCGAACCCGGCCGCGGTCCAGCGGGTGGCCTGTGCGGCGAGCTCGTCCAGCGAATAGTGGAGGTTGACCCCGCTTCCGTACGCCGGCAGGGCGTCATGCCGGCGGCCGAGCAGATCGATCACCCCGCGGCTGTCACGGCGGGCGGCGAGATCCCAGAGCGCCAGGTCGAGGCCCGCGAGCGCGATCGTCGTGACCCCGCCGCCACCCGCCTCATGCAGGTGAGCCCACGACTCATCCCACCAGCTCGGCTCGGCGGGACGGCCGCTCGCGAACCTCGCCAGGTCGGTGTCGATCAGCGCCTGCACGGCGGTGCCGCCGATCGAGGGGTCCACGAGAAGCCGTACCCCTGCTGCCCGCTCACGTCGGCGACCACCACCTCGATGACGCGCACGTCGGTCACGTCGGCGCCCCACGGCCGCCGCAACGGGATGGTGATCAGGCGGGTCCGGATGCTCGCGATGCCCGGCACGCTCACAGCGCGTCCCGCCCGGCGGCGAGCAGCTCGCGCAGCCGCGCGGTCTGCTCCGGCGTCGGGTCGGTGAGCGGCGCGCGCACCGGGCCGACATCCAGCCCCGCCAGCCGCAGCCCGGCCTTGATCAGCGACACGGCGAACCCGGGCGTCTCGTCGCGCAGCCGCACGAACGGCACGAAGAACCGGTCGAGCAGGAGGCGCTGCCGCGCTCCGTCCCCGGCGCGGTAGGCCTCGAACCAGGCAGTGGCGATGTCGGGCGCCATCGCGAACACTGCGGACGAATAGAGCGGGACCCCGATGGACCGGTACGCCGCCTGGCTGACCTCGGCGGTCAGCAGCCCGTTGAAGAAGAGCAGCTCGCGACCCGCGCGCTCGGCCGCGAGCACGAACCGCTGTGCGAGCGCGATGTCGCCGACGCCGTCCTTGATCCCGGCGACCTGCGGGAGGTCGAGGAGCCGGTCCACGGTCGGCTCGGTCAGCGCGGCGTTGCCGCGGTGGTAGACGATGAGCGGCAGCTCCGTCGCATCGGCGAGGGCCTCCACATAGCGGAGCAATCCGGCCTGCGGCGCCTGCACCAGGTACGGCGGCATGACGAGCAGCCCCGTGGCACCGCGCGCGGCGGCGGCGACGGCGGCCTCGCGCGCATGGCCGAGCGGTCCGCCCACCCCTGCGAGCACCGGGACGGCGCCGGCCGTGGCCGCGACGGCCGTGCCGACCACGGCCTCGACCTCGCCGGCGGAGAGGGCGTGATACTCCCCCGTGCCGCACGCGGCGAACACGCCCGCGGCGCCCGCCATGACGCCGGAGGCGACATGCTCGGCCAGCAGCGCGTGGTCGATCCGGTCGGCCCGGTCGAACGGCGTCACGGGGAAGAACAGCACCCCGTCGCCGAATTCCAGGGCGGTCATGCGGACAGCTCCTTCCGGTCGTCCAGCTCGGTGCGCCAGCTTCGACGTGCCCGCCAGCCCAGCAGGCGCTGCGCGCGCCCGCTCGAGAAGACCGGGTCGGTCGGGCCGAGCCGCCCCGCCAGTCCGGCGGTCTCGGGCACGAGCCGGGGCAGCGCCTGCGCGACCGGCCCGGAGACCAGGGAGTCCCCGGCGCCGACGAAGAACACCGTGCCGTTCGGCGCGGCGTCCGGCTGGGTCAGCCAGGCGAGGACGAACTCGCCCGCGTCGCGGGCGTCCACGTAGTTGAACAGCGACACCGCCGCGAGCGACGGGTCGTCCAGCCGCTCCCGGATGCTGTGGCCCTGCTGTGTCGGTGCGCCGTCCCACTCCTCCGGCGCGATGACGAAGCAGGGGCGGAAGACACCGAGCCGGAGCGGGGTGCCCGCGCGGACCCGCGCCGCGACGAGATCCTCGATGGCGACCTTTGCGAGGGCGTAGGCGTTCCAGGGCGCGACGGGGTGCTCCTCGGTGATCGGAAGCTCCGCCGGCGCCCACCCGCCTGGCGCGTTGTAGCCGATCACGGTCGGGCTGCTGCAGAGCAGCACCGAGCCGACGCCGGCCTCGACCGCGGCCTCGAGCACCGTGAAGGCGAGCGAGGTGTTGGTCTGGAAGATCACATCGTCCGGAGCGCTGAACGGCACGGCGATACCCGCGAGGTGCACGATCGCGTCCGGCGGCGAGGCGGCCAGCGCGTCGCGCAGCGCACCGTGCTCGGTCAGGTCGCGCACGAGCTGGGTCGCGGGGAGGTCGTCGACGGCGACCCGGTCGACCGAGACCACGTCGTGGCCGGCTGCGGCGAGCACGGCGACGACACTGCGCCCCAGCCGGCCCGCACCTCCTGTGACGAGATAGCGGCTCATCGCCCCGTGCTCCTGAGTGCGTCGACCCGGAGTGCTTCGGACGCCGGCCCCAGCACGAGATCGGCGGTCTTCACGGCCTGCCCCGTCGCGAGGGACCGGTTGCCGGCGAGCCCGACCGCCATCGAGCGGACACCGTCCGTCCAGGAAGCCGCCCGACCGAGCGGGTCGTGGCCGCCGCCGGCGAAGACCTCGCGCAGCAGCTCCGCGTCCCCACCGCCGTGGCCGCCGGCGGCTTCCGGTATCGGCACGTCGACGGCCGAGCCGAAGTGCTCCTGCACGACGATACGTTCGCCGACGGGCCTTCCGCTCTCCCGGTCGACCCGGTCCGGGTTCGCGCTCGGGTCGACGACCGTGCGGCCGTCCGCGCCGAGAAGCACTGCGCCGCGCTCGACGACGGTGAGCTCCGCGCGGCCCTTCGTCCCGTTCACCCCGACGGTGTAGCCCTCCCAGGGCGAGTGCGCGTTGAGCGAGTAGGACATGGAGGCGCCGCGCTGGTAGTCGACGACCAGCGACAGCGTGTCCTCGATCGTGATCCCCGGGTCGAAGACGTCGCGGTCGCGCAGATAGCCGTCGTGGCCCTCCTGCTCGAGATAGAGCCCGCGCAGCGCCGGGTCCGCGCGCAGGTCGAGGCTGAAGGCGTCGCGCAGCGGCGAGTCGCCCGTCCCGCGCGACGGCCGCGGACCCAGCCCCCGGCGAGCGGCGTTCTCCGCGCCGTAGAAGCGCAGACCTCCGCTCGCGAAGACCCGCGTCGGCGCGTCGGAAAGCCACCAGTTGACCAGGTCGAAGTGGTGCGACGACTTGTGGACGAGCAGGCCGCCGGAGTTCGCCTTGTCGCGGTGCCAGCGCCGGAAGTAGTCCGCTCCATGGGCGGTGTCGAGCAGCCACTCGAAGTGAACCGAAGTGACCTCGCCGATCCGCCCGGACGCGATGACCTCCTTGAGGGCGCTGTTGCGCGGGGAGTACCTGTAGTTGAAGGTCACGGTCACCGACCGGCCGGTGCGCTCGACCGCCTCGGCGATCGCGCGCACGCCGTCCTCGGTCGTGGTGAGCGGCTTCTCCACCACGACGTCGGCTCCGCCCTCCAGCGCGGCGACCACGTAGCCGGCGTGCGTGAAGTCGGGCGAGGTGACGATGACCCGCTCGACGTCGTGCGCCGCGATCGCCGCGGCGAGCTCGGCCGGGGCGAACCGCGCCGGAGCGGCGACGCCCGCGGCGGTCAGCCGCGTCTCGTACCAGTCCAGCCGTCCGGTGTTGGTGTCCGCCCAGGCGACCAGCTCGGCGACATCGGAGTGCGGGCCGGCGATCGCGTCGAGGTACATCTGGGCGCGCGAGCCGGCACCGACCAGCGCGTATCGGATACGGGTGTTCATAGCTCTCTTCCGGTTACTTGTTGCCCGTCGTGCTGATCCCTTTGACCAGGAAGCGCTGGCCGAGCAGGAAGGCGACGAAGAGCGGGACGAGGGAGATCACGGACATGGCGAACATCCCGCCGTAGTCCGAGGTGGACTGCTGGTCGACGAAGCCCTTCAGTGCGACCGACACCGGAAAGACGTTGGTCGTCCGCAGGTAGATCAACGGCCCGAAGAAGTCGCCCCAGGTCCAGATGAAGGTGAAGATCGCCGTCGTCGCCAGCGCGGGCACCATCAACGGGAGCGTGATCTGGACGAACGAGCGCAGGTGACCGGCGCCGTCGATCCGGGCGGCCTCGAAGAGCTCCTTCGGGAGCGCCCGGATGAACTGCACCATCAGGAAGACGAAGAACGCGTCCGTCGCGAGGAACTTGGGCACCACCAGCGGCAGGAACGTACCGAGCCAGCCGAGCTGCTTGAAGATGACGAACTGCGGGACCAGCACCACGTGCATCGGCAGCATGATCGTCCCGAGCATGATGACGAAGAAGAGCGCGCGGAACCGAAAGTTCAGCCGGGCGAAGGCGTAGGCCGCGAGCGAGCAGGAGATCAGATTTCCGATGATCGCGCCCACCACGATGATCGACGAGTTCATCAGGAAGACGCCGAACGGCAGGCCCTGGGATGTCCAGCCCTTCACGTAGTTCTGAAGGGTCAGGTCGTTCGTGACGATGCTGAGGTCGGTGAAGATCGCGTCGTTCGGCTTGAACGAGGAGACCACCAGCCAGATCAGCGGGTAGATCATCACGATGGACAGGGCGATCAGGCCGGTGTGCTTGAGGACCGAGCCCAGCCGGCGGCGGGTGCGCCGCCTCGACGGGCTCTCCCGCTCCGGCAGCGGGGCCGGTGCAGTCAGGGTGGTCGCGGAGGACTCCTGGAGTGCGGTCATCTCACCGGCCTTTCGTCGTCGTGGATGGTGGAGGAGGGCTCAGTCGTCATAGAAGACCCAGAACCGCGAGAGCCAGAAGTTGAGCGCGGTCAGGCCCGCGATGATGACCAGCAGCACCCAGGCCATCGCCGACGCGTACCCCATGTGGAGCTGCGTGAAGGCCTGCTGGTACAGGTACAGCGTGAAGAACATGGTGGAGTCGGACGGGCCGCCGCTGCCTCCCGAGACGATGTACGCCTGCGTGAACGACTGGAACGCGAAGATGACCTGCAGCACCAGGTTGAAGAAGATGATCGGCGTGAGCAGCGGGAAGGTGATGGAGAAGAACCGTCGCGCCTTGCCGGCGCCGTCCATCTGCGCCGCCTCGTAGTACTGCTCGGGGATCTGGCGGAGGCCGGCGAGGAAGATCACCATCGGCGAGCCGAACGTCCAGACGTGCAGGACGATCAACGTCCCGAGCGCCGTGTTCGGGTCGGAGATCCAGCCGGGACCGTCGATCCCGAAGATCGAGAGGAAGCCGTTGACGATGCCATTCTTGCCGAACACCTGTGCCCACAGGATCGCGATGGCCACCGAGCCGCCGAGCAGGCTCGGCAGGTAGAAGATCGAGCGGTAGAACGCGAGCCCGCGCATGCCCCGGTCGAGCAGCACTGCGATGGCGAGCGCGATCACCAGCTGGAGCGGAACGCCGACGCCGACATAGACGAGCGTCACACGTAGCGAGTTCCACAGCCGGTCGTCGCCGAGCATCTGCGTGAAGTTGTCGAAGCCGATCCACTTCGGCGGCTGGAGGAGGTTGTACTTGGTGAACGCCAGGTACAGCGAATACAGCATCGGCCCGATGGTGAAGACCACGACGCCGACCAGCCACGGGGCCAGGAAGGCGTACCCCGCCCTGTTGTCGGTGAAGCGCGGCTTGACCGTTGGACCCTTGCCGCGGGCCGCCAGCGCGACCTTGCGCAGCTCGCCGAGACTGCTCACGAGACCTCCTCGTCCGGACTCCGAGTCGAGAAAGCGTTTTCTCGAAGTGCGTCGATTCTGACGGCTCGACGCGGGGATTGTCAAACGATACGTTTCTCGACGGCGCTAGTGTGGGACCATCCCGAGTGGATGGCGTCTCAACTGGGGAGACGCGGCCGACCCGGGAGGAAGGGCGATCTCATGGCGCGGCGTTCCCGCACGGCGACCATCTCCGAAGTGGCGGCGCACGCCGGCGTCTCGCCGGCGACGGTGTCGCGCGTGATGAACGGAATCTTCCTCGGCGAGCCGGCCGTGGCCGAGCGGGTGCGGGCCTCGGCGCGCGAGCTCTCCTACGAGCCCAGCCACCTGGCACGGTCCCTGGCGCTCGGGCGCACCAAGGCGGTCGCCTTCCTGGTGCCCGACCTCGCCAACCCGACCTTCCAGGAGGTTCTCTCCGGGTTCAGCAAGACGGCGGCGAAGGACGGTTACCGCGCCCTCGTAGCGGACTCGGCCGAGTCCCCCGAGGATGAGGAGCTGCTGGCCACCGAACTCCGCCGACGGACCGACGCGATCGTGCTGTGCGCGCCCCGCATGCCCGAATCCGACCTCCGGCGCCTGTCCGAGGCACTGCAACCGCTCGTCGTCATCAACCGGCCGAGCGCTCTGATCTCGGCGCCGTCGCTCTCCGTGGACTACCAGTCCGGCATCCAGGACCTGGCGCGGCACCTCTACGACCTCGGCCACCGCCGGTTCGCGCTCGTGCTCGGGCCGGAGCGGAGCGTGTCGACGGCGCAGCGACTCCGGGGCATCGAGGAGTTCAGCCGGGCCGCCGGCGACGTGGACGTGACGAACATCCAGGCCGGGGCGAGCCTCGAGGACGGCCTCGACGCCGCTCCGGCGGTCCGCGACTCCGGTGCCACGGCCGCCCTGGCCTTCAACGACCTCGTCGCGATCGGGCTTGTCAACGGACTCGCCGACCTCGGTGTCCGGGTTCCGGAGGACGTCTCGGTGACCGGCTTCGACGACATCCCGTTCGCCCGATTCTGTGCACCTCCGTTGACGACCGCGTCCGTCCCGCACCGGGACCTCGGCGTCGAGGCGTGGCAACGGCTGCGTGCGCTCATCCAGGACGAGCGGCCGGCGCACAACCTCGTCTTCCAGCCGCGTGTGGAGGTCCGCGGGTCGACGGCCGTCGCGCCGGGCTGAGCCCTTCCGGACCCTCGACCGCCTCTCCAGCGTTGACACAGGTGTCGACGCGCTGCTACTTTCACGAGAAAGCGGTTTCTCGTAATCGGTCCGTACAGCTTCGATCAGCGACCGATCTTCGGGAAACGTTCCACGAAATCGCACCGAAGAGAGGCGCAATGACGCGTAGACGACGTTTGATGACCCAGGCCGTGCTCGGCGCCGCAGTGGCGGCGACGCTCGTCCTCACCGGCTGCTCGAGCGACGGCGGGACCGGCTCCGGCTCCGACCCGACGAGCTCCTACAACCCGAAGGAGAAAGTCACTCTCCACCTTTCCTGGTGGGGCAACGACGCGCGCGCCGCGATCATGACCAAGGTCCTCGGGATGTTCGAGAAGAAGTACCCGAACATCACGGTGGTGGCCGAGCCGGTGGGCGCGCCGAACGACCTGTTCAATCGGCTCTCCACCGACTTCGCCTCCGGCACGGCCCCCGACGTCTTCGCGCTCGGCGGCTCCAAGCCCCAGGACTACGGCTCCTCCGGCTCGCTGCTCGACCTCTCGACGGTGTCGACCTACCTGCCGACGAAGGACTTCCCGACCTCTGCGCTGCGCAGCTCGACCGTCGACGGCACGGTCTACGGCGTGCCGACCGGCGGAAACGCGATCGGCCTCCTGGTCAACGAGGACCTGTTCAAAAAGCAGGCGTGGAGCTGCCGACCACGAAGTGGACCTGGGACGACCTCGTGAAGGCTGCGAACTCGATCTCCGCGAAGAAGGACGGCGTCGTCGGGCTGGACCTGCGCGTGCAGGACATCCTCGGCACGTACGTCGCTCAGACCAACAAGATCGGCATCTACTCGGACAAGGGAAAGATCGCGACGAAGGCCTCGACGATCCAGGGCTGGTACGAGCGCGAGCAGTCCCTGGTCAAGGGCGGAGGCCTCCCCGACCCGTCGGTCATCGTCCAGCACTGGAACGTCACGCCGGACCAGACGCTCTTCGGCACCGGAAAGGCCGCGATGAGCTTCGCCTATAGCAACCAGATCGGCGCGTACACGGCGGGTCTCGGCGGCGCAAAGGTGGAGATCGTCACCCCGCCGACCGACACGTCCAGCACCGGTGTGTCCGTACTCCCCTCGCAGTTCTGGTCGATCGCGGCCGGCACGAAGCACCCGGCCCAGTCCGCGCTGCTCGTGAACTACCTGGTGAACGACACGGACGCGGCGAAGGTCATCCTGGCTGACCGCGGCCTGCCCTTCAACAACAAGGTGCTCAAGGTCGTCAAGCCGTTGCTGAGCCCGGTCGACGCGCAGTCCGCGGCGTACCTGGAGACGGCGCTGAAGTCCGGAGTCACCTCCCCGCCGCAGCCGGCCGGCGGCGCGATCCTCAACGACCTGTCGCAGCGCACCGAGTCCGACATCCTGTTCGGGAAGGTGACCGCTCAGCAGGGGGCGGCGAACTGGATGAAGGAACTCCAGCAGTCGCTGAACAACGGAGGCTGATCCGGTGACCGCGATCGACCGTTCGGCCCTCGCAGCCCGCCACCGGGTGCGGCTGCGAGGGCTCGACCCGGCATCGCCGCTGACGGTCGGCAACGGCGAGTTCTGCTTCACCGTGGACGCGACCGGCCTGCAGACCTTTCCGGAGGCGTACCCGGTCGCCGCGCGCTACGGCGAGGAGTCCGGCACCCTGCTCGGCACGCTGAGCAACTGGGGCTGGCACTCCTCGCCCGGCCGCGTCGAGCTGGAGCCGACGATGAGGGAGTACGACTCGCCGCACGGCCGCGCCCGGTACGCCGACCTCGGCGGGATGCTCGACGCGGGGAGCGCCGATGGGCAGAGCCCGGCCGAGGAGTGGCTGCGCAACAACCCGCACCGGCTCGACCTCGGCCGGATCGGGCTGTGGACGGGAAGCGGCGCGCGCTCCGCGGAGGAGCTGTCCGAGGTCGATCAGTCCCTCGACCTCGGCAGCGGCATCGTCTCCAGCGCGTTCCGTCTCGGCGGCCGCGGCTTCGCCGTCCGCACCAGCGCGCATCCCGAGCGGGATGCCATCGGCGTCCGCATCGACGGCGCCGGGCCGTTCGGCCTCCTGCTCGCCTTCCCGGCCGGCTCGGAGGCCTGGGGCAACGCGGCGGACTGGAACCGGCCGGACGCGCACACCAGCACCGCCGAACGCACCGCGACCGGCTGGCGCATCGTCCGCCGGCTCGACGACACGGTGTACTCCGTCGTCGTCACCGCGCCGGGGTCACGGCTCGAAGCGCTCGGCGCGCACCGGTTCGTCGTGCGCCCGTCCGGGGAGCCGGCGGAGTGGGACGCGACGATCGAGTTCCTGCCCGGCGACACCCGCGTGGAGCTGCACGGGCTGGAGGCCGACCGGGTCGCCGCCGCCTCCGCGGCGCACTGGTCGCGCTTCTGGGAGGAGGGCGGCGCGCTCGATCTCGCGGACAGCGACGACCCCCGCGCCGGCGAGCTCGAACGGCGCGTCGTGCTCTCGCACTATCTGAGCGCGCTCAGCGCGGGCAGCCTCCCGCCCGCCGAAACCGGGCTGATGCTCAACTCGTGGCGCGGCAAGTTCCACCTGGAGATGCACTGGTGGCATCACGGCTGGCTCGCCCCCTGGGGTCGGCCGGAGCTGCTCGAACGGTCGCTCGCTTGGTACCAGGGCGTCGCCGACCGGGGCCGGGCCACCGCGCGGGGCCAGCATCTTCCCGGCGTGCGCTGGCCGAAGCAGGTCGGGCCGGACGGCATCGAGGCGCCGAGCCCGATCGGGCCTTTCCTGATCTGGCAGCAGCCCCACCCCATCCACCTCGCAGAACTCCTCCGGCGCGCCCGTCCGGGCCGGGCCACCCTCGAACGGTGGGAGCCCCTCGTCAGAGAGACGGCCGAGTTCATGGCAGCCTACGCGGCAGCCGGCCCCGCAGGCTTCGAGCTCGGGCCTCCGCTCGTCCCCGCGCAGGAGTCGTACGCGGACACGCGCGCGAGGGCGAAGAATCCGACCTTCGAGCTCGCCTACTGGTCGTGGGCGCTGGAGGTCGCAGTCCGTTGGCTGGAGCGGCTCGGCCGCCCGGTCCCCGCGCGGTGGCGCGAGGTCGCCGCAGGTCTTGCGCCGTTGCCGGTGCGCGAGGGTCGGTACGTCGCCCTCGGCACGCCCCCGTTCCTGGAACGCACCGACCACCCGAGCATGCTCGCCGCGCTGGGCGTCGTGCCCCCGACGTCACTGGTCGACCCCGCGACGATGCGCCGGACGCTCGAGGACGTGCTCGGGGACTGGCGCTGGGAGACGGCGTGGGGCTGGGACTTCCCGATGGCTGCGATGACCGCCGCCCGGCTCGGCCTGCCAGAGGTCGCGGTCGACTGCCTCCTGCTCGACCAGCCCAAGAACACCTACCTGGCGAACGGCCACAACCGGCAGGACGACTCGCTGCCGATCTACCTGCCCGGCAACGGCGGCCTGCTGCTCGCGACCGGGCTGCTCGCGGCGGGCTCCGACACCAGCGCCGCCGTCGGGTTCGGCCCGGGCTGGCGCGTGCGCCACGAGGGGATCGCGCCGCTGCCCTGATCGAGGGAACGGCCTGGCAGGACACCCCACCTCGCGGCGCGGGCAGGCGGCGTGTCCTGCCAGGTCGGTCGGAGGGGCTCCGTCAGCGCAGGTGCTCGCGGATGGTGTCGACCAGCGGGCCGCGCTGCACGGCGTTCCCGAACCGGAAGGCGCGGGCGAGCTCCCGCGCGCGTTCCGGGTCGACGCCGCGGAAGCGGTCGGCGAACCGCTCCGCGAGCGGCTCGGCCAGCAGGATGTGCCGCACCAGCACGGCGATGTGCGGCTGGCGTCCCCACGGGTACGGCGCGTAGCCGGGGAACTCGCGGTCGAACACCGCGTCGACCGGGTCGAGCACGTCGCGCACCCCCGCGTCAGAGCCACCCCACGAGTCCACGCCGAGACGCGCCTTCGTCTCCAGCTCCGGACGGACCAGCTCCAGGTAGGCGCTGTCCTCCGCCGCGCTGACCAGACCCTGGAGCCCGATGTCCTTGTACGTCCACAGCGCCCAGCTCGCCCCGTGGTCGCGGTAGATCTCGAGCTGGTCGCGCAGCAGCCGCAGGCGCCACGGCTCGGTCGTGGCACGCGACGGGTACACCGGACCGAACTCCCCGATCCAGATCGGCGTGCCGGTGCGGCGCATGTACTCCGTGCGGCGCAGGAACGTCTGCTCGACCACGCCGCGGTCGAAGTACTCGCCGCGGGTGACTCCCGGGTACTCCGACGCGCTCGTGATTCCGGGGAGCGCGTAGTCGTGTGCGGTGTAGACCGCGTTCGGCAGCGGCTCGGACCGGAGGTCGAACAGCGAGAAATCGGTGGAGTACTTATTGCCGTCGAGAAACAGCACATGGCGGCGGTCGATGGCGCGGATCGCGCGCTCCAGCCGCTCGTAGAACGGCAGCAGCACCTCCCCGCTCGGGTCGGACGGCTCGTTGATGGGGTTGTAGCCGGCGACCTCCGGGCGGTCCTTGAAGCGGTCGGCGAGCGCCTCCCACAGGTTGACCACGCGATCCTGGAAGTGCGGGTGGTTCCAGAACTCTGCGATATGGGTCGGGTTGTCGCTGTGCCAGTGCTGGTTCTGCCTGCCAGGCAGTGCGTGCAGGTCGAGGATGGAGCGGATGCCGTGCCGGGCGAGCAGCGAGACCACCCGGTCGAGCCGGCGGAAGCCCTCCTCCTTCAGCACGAACGGCCGCGCGTCGTCCTCGAAGTGCCGGTAGTTGAACGGGATGCGCACGCTGTCGATGCCGACCTCGGCGAGGAACACGGCATCCTCGTCCGCGAAGAAGCCGTCGAGGTACTCGTCGAAGAACGCCTCGTACGCCTCGGCTCCCATCCGGTCGAGCATCAGGCGGCGGATGCGCTCCTCGTTGCCCGGGTAGCCGCTGATGAAGTTCTCCATGTTCATCCAGCCGCCGAGGCCGACGCCGGCGAGGCGCACGACGCGGTCGTGCTCGTCCACGAGGTCGGCGCCGCGGACGCGGAGGAAGGTGAGGTCTGTCATGGCGGTGCTCCGTTCCGGCATCGTCGGGTGGGCTGGTGGCGTCGGGCGGTCTGCCGGCGTTGCGCGGTCTCTCGGCGTCGGGCTCACGCGAACGGGAGCGCCTCCGGCCGGGCGAGCCCGCGTACGACGCGCGACGGCCACGCGGGGTCGGTGGTCAGGATCTCCGGGAGGCCGTCGCCGACGAGCACGGTGTCCTCGGCCTTAGCGCGCGGTGCGCTGGGATTCCAGGCGAAGGCCTGGCCCCGGACCACGCGGTCGCGGGCCGTCGGCGTCGCCCGGGGGTCGCGTCCCGCATAGCCGGTCGGGCCGCCCTGGTGGTGGCGCAGCCACTCGTCCGCGTCGAAGTCGTGCTCGAGGTAGGAGGCCGCGATGTCCGCGAGCACGTCGGCGAGCGACCGCCCGGGCCGGGTCGCGGCGAAGGCGTCGGCCTCCACCTGGAGCAGCCGCGCGCCGACTCCCTCGGAGTCCGGTTCGGCGCCGATCCAGCGGGTGAGGTTCACGATCAGCCCCTGCCGGCGTGCACCCACGACGAGCATCGCGCGCCGCCCGAGTCGCGCCCGGGTCGGCAGGGGTGGCGGAGGTCGAGGCGGCCCTCGCCGGCGACGAGCAGCACGATCGGCTCGGCGCCGAGCCCGATCAGCTCGTGCGACAACGCGGCGGCCAGCGCCTGCTCGGTGTCGCCGGGCCGGACAGTCCGGGCGACGCGCGTGACCGCAGCGGCGGTCTCGGCGCCCAGCCGACGGTAGCGGTCCGCCTCGACCGGGAGCAGGCGGGCGCGGATGGCCCGCAGCTCCGCGCTCGCGTCGGTCTCGTGCAGCGTCCCTGCGTCGAGCGCCGCCGCACCGGCGCTGCCGACGCCAGGAAGCGGCGCGAACCACGGATGGTCGACCACCGTCGCGGTGTGCGCGTCCGGGAGCTCCTCCCCGACCAACCGGTCGCGTTCGTTGGAGAAGATGTGGAGTGTCAGCGCATCCTCCGCGACCACCGCGCTGAGCACCGGGTCGCCGTTGGTCGGAACCGTGACCCGGGCGCCTCCCAGCAGCCAGGCCAGGCTCTCGCGCGACGACAGGGCGATCGCAGAGGCCCCGCGAAGCCGCAGAAGCTCCCGCACGCGCGCGAGCTTCACGTCCAACTCAGTGGCCCGGTCGACCGTGTCAGCCGTCGCCGTCTCGCCGCGTCGCGTCTCCTGTAGCACGGTGCCACCCTATACGAGAAAGCGGTTTCTCGCAGGCGCCCCGCGCGCGGGGAAGGCGTAGCCGAACTGGGCGCCACACGTCATGATCGCGGTCGCCCGAACTCTCTCCGGTGTCGGCGCCATCCCAGTTGGGCGGCGACCGCGGGGCGCTCGGACGGGTTCACGACCGAGCGCCCTGCGACACGACGCGACGCTAGGGGCCCGACCTTTCTACGGGGTGCAGAGTCGCTGCCTGGCCTGACACCTCTGAGCCGTCCACGGCGGCGAACGTCTCGGCGATCCAGTCGGCGATGATCCCCGCGACGTACGGCATGTTGTCGATCGAGATGTGCTCGGTGCCGCCCTCCGGGTCGTCGAAGACGCGCAGCTCGCGGCGCGGGCTGTTCACCGCCTGGTCGTACGTCTCGTGGGCGTAGCGGACCGGGATCTGCCGGTCGCCCGCTCCGTGGGTGATCAGCAACGGCACAGTGATCTGCTCAGCGACACCGTTCAGGTGCATGCCCGCCGTCTTCTGGATGAAGGTCTCCATCGAGTCGACGCCCCACACCCAGAAGACGTGGTCCCAGTAGTGCGGCACCGGGTTCTCGCCCTCGCGGTTGCGGCGCGCTTCCTGCACGGCGGCCCAGTCGTGGTTGGCGCCCCAGGCGACGGCGAGCTTCAGCCGCTTCTCGAAGGCGGCGGCGCGCGGCGCGTAGTAGCCGCCGAGCGACCAGCCGACGATGCCGACGCGGTCCGGGTCGGCGCCCAGCTCGGCGGCGTTCGCCTCGATCCAGTCCACGATCGCGGCCGCCCACACCTCGGTGTCGTGGCGAGCCGTGAGGCCGCGCAGGCGGAGGGCCTCGCCGGAGCCGGGGGTGTCGATCATCAGCGTGGAGATGCCGCGCTCCGCGAGCATCCGCGGGAAGCCGGAGTAGTACATCATCTCCTTGGTCGAGTCGAGGCCGTTCCACTGGATGACCACGGGATGCGGGCCGTCGCCGGGAGCGCGGTAGAAGTAGCCGGGCAGCGACGAGCCCTCGTACGGGACCTCCACGCGGGTCAGCGGGATGCGGCTCAGCTCCACGTGCTTCAGCAGCAGGTCGATCGACTTCTGGTAGGCGGCGTTGCGGCCCTCCCACCGCGGCGACTGCAGGCGCTCGGCCTGGGAGGTGTAGAGCGACGCGCGGTAGTAGGTCTCCCCGCGCCGATCCGGCGGCCGGCGGCCTCGTCGTCCGCGGCCTTGGCGACCAGTCGGTCGGCGACGGCGGCCCAGGCGGCGTAGAGCTCGGCGGTGCCGGCGTCGTCGCCGTTCTGGGAGGCGAGCAGCACCGGCTTGCACGCGCGGTCCACCTCGTCGATGAAGCCTCCGTTGTTGAGCGTCGCGACGACGGCGAGGCTCCACACGTAGTTGGTCGGGAAGTACATGAACACGGGAGGACTCCTTAGGTCGTCGCGCCGCGCGCGATGCGGTCGGCGAGGTGCTTGGCGCCGGCGGAGGACGCGAAACCGCCGTCTACGGGGAGGTCGACGCCGGTGAGGTAGCCGGCGGCGTCCGAGAGCAGGAACGCGGCGACGCCGGCGACGTCCGCGGTGCTTCCGAGCCGTTCGAGCGGCGTCAGTTCGAGCTGTGCGTCCCGCATCGCCGCCGGGGCAGTGGCGGTCATGCCGGTCTCGATGAAACCGGGATGGATGGTGTTGACCCGGATGCCGCGCGGCCCGTACTCGGCGGCGGCGACCCGGGAGAGGCCGCGCAGCCCCCACTTGGACGCCGTGTACGCGGCGGTGTAGTGGCCGGTCAGCCCGGCGACCGAGCCGACGTTGACGATCGAGGAGCCCGCGCACATGAGCGGCGCGAGCGCGCGCATCCCGAGCATGGGGCCGGTGAGGTTGATCGCGAGCACGCGGTCCCAGTCGGCGCGGTCCGTTGCTGCGATGCCCGCGCGGTGGGTGACGCCGGCGTTGTTGATCAGCCCGCGCAGGGGCGCTCCCGCGAGAGCGACCTCGACGTCCGCGGCGAGCGCCGCCCAGGCGTCCTCGTCGGTCACGTCGAGATGGCGGAACTCGACTCCCTGGGCGAGCGCGTCGTCAGGGTCGACCACGTCGGTCGCGATCACGGTCGCGCCGAGCGACGCCAGCAGACCGGCCTCCGCGGCGCCCTGGCCGCGCGCCGCGCCGGTGACGACGACGGTCGCGCCGGCGATCCCGGCGGTCAGGCCGCCGGCCGACGCAGAGCTCACAGCGCGACCCGGTCTTCCCGGGTTCTGGCGCGCGAGCGCACCCGCGCGGGCGGCAGCTCCGGCGCGCTCACGGGGGCGCCGACCGGGCCGACCAGCTCGCCGATGCCTTCGACGACCATCCGTACCGTGTCACCCTCCGCCAGCGGAGGCGGCGCGAGCTCGCCACGCCGGCCCCACAGCTCGCCGAGGCAGCCGCCGTTGCCGATCGTCCCCGAGCCGAGGACGTCGCCCGGCACCACACGGGAGTTGCGGGAGGCGTACGCGATCAGCTCGGGGAACGGCCAGCCCATGTTCGAGACGAGGTCGTGCCCGATCCGCTCGTCGTTGACGAAGACCTCGGCACGGACGGCGAGGAAGCCGTCGCCGTCCAGGTACGGCTCGAGCTCGTCGGCGGTCACGATCCACGGTCCGAGGCTCGTGCCGAAGTCCTTGCCCTTCACCGGGCCGAGCCGCACCTTCATCTCGCGCGACTGGAGGTCGCGGGCCGACCAGTCGTTCATGACCGTGTAGCCGAAGATCGCCGAAGCGGCGTCCTCCGGGGTCAGGTTCGCGCCGTCCAGCCCGGGGACGCCGCCGATGACGGCCGCGACCTCCAGCTCGAAGTCGAGGCGCGCGGTGACGGGAGGCCGCACGGCCTCGCCGGGTCCCAGCACGGTGTGCGGGTTGGTGAAGTAGAACGTCGGCGCCTGGTACCACTCGGGCACCACCTCGCTCGTGCCGTCGACCGAGGCGCTGACGCCCTCCACGTGCTCCTCGAAGGCGACGAAGTCGCGGATCGCGGCCGGTGCGAGCGGAGCGAGCAGGCGGACGTCGGCGAGCGCAGTGCCGTCCTCGCCGTGCGCGCGGTCGAAGAGACGGTGCGCGTCCGCCAGGCCGCGCGCGAGCACCTCGGAGACGGTCCGGCCGTCGGGGAACGGGACGACCCGGTCGCCGATGACGAACCCCTCGCCGACGGTGCCACCCTGCGCCGTGCTCCACCGGGCGATCCTCATGCCGGCTCCGCCATCCGGTGCGCGATCCCGAAGATGAGGCCGGGTGCGTCGGCCTCCCGGTCGTGGTCGATCTGCCACTGCCCGAGCTGCACCGATGCGTCCACCACGGCCTGGGCGCGGGCGACGCGGCGGGTGTGGAAGGCGTCCCACAGCGCGTCGTCGACGGTGTCGGCGGCGATCAGCAACTCGGTGAGCACGAGCGCGTCCTCCAGCGCCTGCGCCGCTCCCTGCGCGATCGTCGGCGGGCAGCTGTGCGCGGCGTCGCCGATGACGACCGACCGCCCGCGGTTCCACGGCGCGGGGACGACGTGCTGGGTGAACCAGGTGTAGTTGACGTGGGCGCCCGCCTTCAGGTCGGCGCGGATGTCGTTCCAGGGGCCGCCGTAGGCCTGCGACTCCTCCAGCATGATCGTCACCGCCTCCTCGTCGGTGAGCCCGACGCGCTCCTGCGCCGGCTCGACCAGGAACGCGTACATGCTGTCCTCGCCGGTGGGCGTGTAGCCCGCGATGTAGACCGGGCCGCCGTAGTACAGCTCGCTGCGCTCGACGGAGGCCGGGCGCGAGACGAACGACCGCCAGATACCCATGCCGGTCGGCTGCGGCCTGGTCTCGATGCCGATCAGCTCGCGCACGGCCGAGTTGAGGCCGTCCGCGCCGACCAGCAGGTCGTACGTGCCGGCCGGAACGCCGTCGACCTCCAGAGTCACGCCGTCGCCCGTCTCCGAGACGCCGGTGACCTTCGCACCGAAGCGGACCGTCGCACCCGCCGCCTCGGCGTGGTCGAGCAGGATACGCGCGAGGTCGGGTCGGTACATCCCACCGGTCGCCGGGTAGTCCGGGCCGCCGGTCTTCACCTCGGGCAGCTCGGCGACGACCGGGGCGTCCGGCCCGGGGGCCCGGAGCGTGAGGCCCTCGAAGAAGTAGCCCTTCGCCTGCACGTCGTCCCAGACGCCGAGCTCCCCGAACGCGCGCAGTGCGTTGCCCTGCAGGGTGATTCCGGAGCCGAGAGCGCTCAGCTCCGGCTTGGACTCGAAGACGTCGACCTGGACTCCGGCCTGCGCGAGCCGGATGGCGGTGGCCAGACCGGCGACACCGCTTCCGGCGATCGCGACCTTGCTGACGGCGGTCATGGGAGAACCTCTCTGTTCTGCGGGTGCGTGCTGCGCGCGGGACTGCTACAGCAGCGCGATGGGGTTGATCGGCGACCCGACGGCCGCCGTGATCGGCAGCGGCGGCGCCGAGAGGAGGAAATCGTATCTCCCGAGCCGCCGGCATTCGGTCGCCAGCTCCTCCAGGTCCCACATCTCGCCGATGGTGAGGCCGAGGTTCGGGATGACGACCTGGTGCAGCGGCTGGAAGGCGGGCACGTCGAACTCGTTCGGCCGCACCTCGAATCCCCAGGTGTCGGTGGCGATGGCGGCGATCTCGGTGTCGTGCAGCCAGCCGGCGGTGGTCAGCGAGAGCCCGGGGGCCGGGCCGCCCGCGTACTCGCCCCAGCCGTCGCGCCGGACGCGTGCGAGCTGGCCGGTGCGGACCAGGACGATGTCGCCGGTGCCGACGCTGCTCGTCGCACCCTGAGCCTCCACGCACGAGCGGAGGTCGTCGGCGGTGATCGCGTAGCCGTCCTCCAGCTCCCCGGTCTGCGGACGGAGGTGCCGCCCGAGGTCGAGCAGCACGCCCCGGGAGACGATGACCGACGCGGCGTGCTCGATCCCGGTCACCAGGTCGCCGTCGCTCGTCACGACATCGCCCGCGCGTCGGCCGTTCCAGGCGTAGCCGTGGTCGAAGATGTGGCCGAGGCCGTCCCACTGCGTGGAGCACTGCAGCGGCATCGCGATCACGTCGTCCGCGCCGCCGAGGCCGTGCGGGAAGCCCTGGTTGCCGCGCTCGGCGTCCGTGCCGGTGTCCAGCATCGTGTGCACCGGGTTCGTGCGTCGGCGCCAGCCCTTCTGGGGACCGTTCATGTCGAAGGACTGCGACAGCGACACCGCGACGCCCTCGCGGACGAGGGCGGCCGCCCTCGTCCGCGCGGACTCGTCGATGAAGTTGAGCGTGCCCAGCACGTCGTCCTCGCCCCAGCGTCCCCAGTTGCGGTAGGCCTCGGCCCGGGAGGCGATCTCCGCTTCCGGGTCGAGCCGGTCCAGGTCCGCCGGATGCTCGCTCGGCTGCGTCATGGTCAGCCGCGGCCCTGGACGGCGTACGGGTTGAGCAGCGCCTCCTTGATCTCGTCCGGCACGCCCTCCTCGGTCGCGCTCGGGCCGTCCGCGGGCGGGAAGGACTCCGTCATCGACATCGGCATGGCGCCGTTGCGGTAGAAGTTGCTCGACCCGAGCGACGGCTTCCAGGTGTTGGGCTGCCAGTCCGGCACGTAGTTGCGGTAGCCGCCGGTGTTCAGCTCGATGCGGAGGCTGGACGGCTCGCGGTAGTAGAGGAAGGTCTGCTCGCCGATGCCGTGGATGGAGGGACCGTACTCGATCGGGACGCCGTTCTCCATCAGGGTGTCCGCCGCGATCAGCAGTTCCTCGTAGGTGTCGACCCAGAACGCGTAGTGGTTGACGCGGCCCGCTGCGGTGGAGCCGTCGAGGACGACCCCGAGGTCGTGCGACTTCTCGTTGGTGGTGAGCACGGAGAAGATCGAGATCGGCGCCTCGTCGAGGACGGTGCGGGCCATGATTCGGAAGCCGAGCACGTCGTTGTACCACTGCGCGAACGCGTCCACGTCGCTGGTCGCGATGGTCACGTGGTCGAGCTGGCGCGGGGCACCGGCGACCTTGCTGCGCTTCTGCGGGCGGTCCGGGTAGATCGACGCGACGTGGCCCGGCGCCTGGTGGCGGGTGACGTCCCAGTGCAGGGTCATCGAGTGACCCCACGGGCCGGTGAAACGGTAGGCCCGGCCGATCGCGTGGAGGTCGTCGATCCACTCGCCCTGGACGCCGGCGGCCTCCAGGCGGGCGGCGGCCTCCTCGAGCGCCTCCGCGCTGGAGGTGCGCCAGGCCATCGTCACGAGGGACGGCTGCGGGCCCGGCGAGACCACGAGAGAGTACGCGTAGTAGTCGCCCCAGCAGCGGAGATACACCGACCCGTCGATGCGGTCGACCACGGTGAGCCCGACGTGTTCCTCGTAGAACTTCACGGACGCCTCGACATCCGGGGACGTGATCTCCACATACGACAGGTGGGAGAGAAGCTTGATCATCCTTGATCCTTTCCAGACAGGGCGAATGTGATTGCCCGGTCTCTACTATCGAGATCGCGCCAGGATCAGGGAACCGCGTATCGGCTATGCCGGGAATCGATGAGACTGATTTCCTAGGTCCGCATCGCTCGATCTTCGGTCGTTGTGCGACGCAAGCTGGCTTTCTGGAGGGCTCAAGTAGTGTCTCGTTCTACCCGTTACCGGCTGAGCTTGTGTCAGAATCAAGCATGGCTAGGGATTCCGCACTCCGATTCGGCGCGCAGACCGACGAGGTCATGAGCCTGCTGCGCGTGGTGAACCTCGTCCGCACCGGGGAGGCCGACACCCGCCCCGAGATCGGCCGGCTGACCGGACTCGGCCGCGGGGTCGTGGCCCAGCGGGTCGATGCCGCGATCGAGATGGGCTTCCTGGAGGACGGCGACTACGGCCCGTCGTCCGGCGGTCGGGCCCCGCGCACCCTCCGCTTCCGCTCCGACCAGGGCACCGTCGTGATCTGCGCGCTCGGCGCCCTCCACATCCGGGTCGGCCTGGCCTCCCTCGATGGCGAGGTGCAGGCCGAGGCGCACTGCGCCTGGGACATCGGCCGCGGCCCCGCGGAGACCATCGACCGCGCGCTCGAGATGATCGACGAGCTCCTGGCGGCGCAGGAGCCGCGACCGATCTGGGCGGTGGCGGTCGGCGTGCCGGGCCCCGTCGACTTCGAGACCGGTTCCCCGGTCGCGCCGCCCATCATGCCGGGGTGGAACGGCTTCGACGTGCGCCGCCGGTTCGAGCAGCGCTTCGAGGCGCCGGTGTGGGTCGACAACGACGTGAACCTGCTGGCCTTGACGGAGCGCAGCCACCGCCGCGACGACAACGTGGACCTGATCTACTGCAAGGTCGGCAGCGGCATCGGCGCCGGCCTGGTCTCCCACGGCCGCATCCACCGCGGCGCGAACGGGGCGGCCGGCGACATCGGCCACGTCCGGGTGCGCGACTCCACGGCGGTGTGCCGCTGCGGCAAGGTCGGCTGCCTGGAGGCGGAGGCCTCGGGCTGGGCGATCATGCGCGACGCGCAGCTCGCGCTCGACGAGGGGGCGGGCGGCATCCTCGCCGGGTTGGTCGAGCGGGGCGAGACGATCACCCCGGAGGCGGTGTCGATCGCCGCGCAGGACGGCGACGCGCTCGCGATCTCCCTGGTTCAGCGCTCGGCCCGCCTCATCGGGGAGTCGATCGCGGCTCTGGTCAACATGTTCAACCCGGGCGTGATCGTCGTGGGCGGTGCGGTGTCGGCGGCGGGCGAGATCTTCCTCGCCGAGGTGCGGCAGCGGGTGTACGAGCTGTCGCTGCCGTTGGCGACGCGGGACCTGTCGATCGTGCGCTCGATCGGGGACGAACGGGAGCCGTTGCGCGGAGGTGCGGAGCTGGCGATCGAGGAGCTGTTCGAGGTGACGTTCCCGCGCTGGTTCGCGGATGGGCGGCCGACGATCGACGGCGTGAAGGGGGTCGCCGCCTGACGGTGGCCTCCTGTTCGAGCGGTGTCAGCCGGTGTCGTCGCGCTCGGCGAGGAATCGGTCCCGCTGCTCGTCGTGCTCCCTGAGCATGGCGTAATACTCGTCGTCCAGCTCGGCGATCTTGCGGCCTGCGTACGCGACATTCTCGTCGGCGGTGTCCGAGACGCGCTGGAGTTCCTGCCGGAATCCGGGGTCGTCGGCCACGCCCTCGCGCGCGCCGAGAGTGTAGAAGCTTTCACGCACCTGGAACATTCTGGAGCGGTAGAGGCCGAGGTATTGGTCGGCCGACTCTATTCTCAGCCGTGCGGTTCTGCGCTCCTGGTCCTGGGCGTCCTCCAGCTCTGCCAGCGATCGATAGGTCACCATGCGATGCTGTTCACCCCCTCGGCATAGTCGCTCTGCGACTTCAGCTCGTCGAGGCCGCGCTGCACCGTGTCCGCGACGGCGCCCGCGAGAACGGTGTTGCCGAGGTCCGCAGTGCCGAGGGTGACCCCGATGCCGGTGCTCGCCGGAACCACGATCGCGGACTCGCTGATCTTCACCGCGGCGTTGTTGGCGTGGACGATCGGCGGCATCAGGCTGTCCAGAAGCTGCACCGCTGCGCCGTGGACTTGGGCCTCGATCCAGTCCTGGACCTCTTGGACACCGGTCTGCATCTCCCGGTCGAGGCCGTCGAAAAGCTCCTGCAAGAAGTCTGCGGGATCCATGATGATACTCCTTATCTACCCGCCCAGTCCGAAGGTGAGAGCCCACTGCGCGTCCTGCGCCAGGGTGTTGCGCACTGTTTGGGAGATGCCCTCGCTGAGCTGACCGACCCGCTCGATGTGGCGGTCCACCCGCTCGTCGACGGCCCGCACGGCGTCCTTGTCGACGTTCTGGTGGACGCGCAAGCGGTGCCGATCGATGCAGCGCTCGACGTCGTGGGCGGTGATCGTCGGCAGGAGGGCGGCGGCGTTCTTCGCGTCCAGCAATCCGCCCTCCATCCGCGAGATGATCCGGCCGTTCGCCGACTTGATCTCCCTCAGTGCGGTCGCGGTGCCGCCGATGCTCGCCGCGAGGCCGAAGGCGGCGACGGAGTTGACCGCCACCAGAGCCCCGGACGCGTTCTTCGCCAGCGACTTCATCGCCGCCGGATTGCGCGTGATGCCCGCCAGCCCCAGCAGCAGAGGAGAGACGGCCTCGGCCGTCCCGGGGACGACCGTGTCCACCAGGTTCCCGAGGATGTCCTCGAGGGGGCGACCTTTGGCCCCTGCTCCCTCAATCGAACCATGCGGATCCAACGTGAAGGCTCCGTCCTTTCCGATGTTGTGATAGTCCAATTCGTGGCGGCCCTGCGTGTCGGTCACGAAATCGGCAGCGCCCGTGCGGTGGGCGTAGAGGTTGCCGATCACGTCCCACTCGTTCACGTAGTTGTGAAGCCGCTGGCGGCCCGCGTTCCTGTCGGCCTCCAGCCGCTCCTTCGCCTCCGGCGACAACCACTCCCACGGGTCCGGCCCGTTGAACGTCGTCGCGTCCCAGCCGTGCTCCGCGGCCACGAGCAGGGCGAGGAAGCCGCCCAGCGAATGCCCGACGGTCGAAATGGACGAGCCGGGATGCGCCTCCCTCACCCGATCCGCGAACCGCTGAGCATCGACGACCTGACTCAGCGGACCCTGCGTGCCGCCGACGATCGTCATGACATCCTCGACGAGGTCGGCCCGGTGATTCGGATTCGTGCCCGCGTACGACACCACGATGTGGGAGAGGTCAGGGATACCGTCAACGAGCGGCGCGACCGCTATGGCCTGGAAGCCGTTGGCGGGGTGGTTCTGTGTGTCGATCACTCGATAATCCTGCTCGCGCCCTTCGGGGCCGACAGTGAATTCTTCGCCCTTGGCCAGCGGAGGGTCTTGCACCAACCGGTCCACCTTGTATGCCTCGTTCGCAAGGCCCATGTGCTCCTCGGCGGTCGTCACTGGATGACCTCCGAGGTTCCGTCGCTGTAGGTCACCGTCAGCGGGAGGTGCGGAGCAGGTGTCGGTGCTTCGGGCGGTATGCCGGTACCTCCGACCCAACTCACACCGCTGTCCGGCCCGATGATGACGTAATAGTCGTTGCCCTCGATTGTTGCGATCGCATTGACGCTCCACGCCGCCCCGAGCCCAGGCCGCTCGCCGTCACGGGTGAACCGGACCTTCTCGACGTTCGGTCGGTACCTGTCGCGGAAGTAGAGCGCGGATGCTCGCTGCTGTTCTTTGACTGGGGGGTCTGGTGTCATGAGGCGATCTCCTATCAATGAACAGGCCGTTAGGCCAACGATCAGGGGGCTGCGAGCAGCACGGCGCTCACAGCTCGAACTACCCGCATGCGCGCCCCCTCCCGCGTCGTCCGTCGAAGAACCTCATGAGCAGACGCATCGTTCTACTCAACCGGACGCCGGCGAGGGGAAGAGCGCGATGCGGTCGCGGGCCACGCATTCGGTTGGCGGGCATCGGCGATCGTTTCGCACCCGCCGTCCCTGTCAATCAGCGGCAGCGGGAGTGCGCAGGAGGCTCCGGCACTCCGGTGGCTCAGACGAGCGTCGGCCTGGTGTGCGGCTGAATGATCACCTGATCATTCACGCCCTCAAAAGCAGGCGCTCCTACCCCTCCCCGCCGTAGTACGGCCACGGCAGGAACCGCCGCTCCCCGCGGCGATCCGGCCCGCTCAGCGCGACCTCCCCCGTCGCCGCCCACTCCACGCCGCGCGGGAACATCCGGATGAACTCGATGCGGCGAAAAGTGTCGATGTCGTGGCCGATCGTGATCGTGAAGGAGCGGCCGGCGCCGTACTGGTTGATCCAGGCGATCGGCTGGTCGGTGTTGATGCCGGGGAGGGCGGCGATGCCCTCGGGCGGGATCGCAACCGGGTAGTGCGACATCGGCCAGACCGGGGCGTTCTCGTAGGACTCCAGGTCGTCGTACGTGGTGAGCAGCACCTGGGCGCCGTCGAGGAGCTCCACGCCGGTGAGGATGTCGTCGCCGGTGACCGTCCAGCGCGGGCTGATCCCGTCGGTGATGGCGTGGCGCGGCTCGACCGTGTCCAGCTGCGCCTCGCCCCACGGTCGCGGGCGGAGGCCGCCGGCGACCGTCAGGCGCGATCCACGCATCGTGTTGTACTCGTCGGGGTAGCCCCAGTCGTCCTCCTGCGCGGCCGAGCCGTGGAACCAGACGATGCCCTTGCCGTCGTCCCGGAGGAACTTCAGCAGCGCCGCATCCGTCTCCGGTCCGAAGCCGACCGCCTTCTCGTGGTAGCCGTCGCGGCCCTCGAAGACGACGATCACCACGTCGTACTTGTCGATGATCCCGGCGCCGAGCCCGCGCGGGTCCTCCACCACCCGGACGCGGAAGCGGCCGGTGTCCTCCAGCAGGGTCGTGATCCACTGGTTGTGGAGGCGGAAGCTGCGGTGCTCGTTGTCATGCTCGCGGGTCATGTGGCCCGAGAGGATGAGCGCGCTGAGCATCGGAGGGACGTCGGGCACCGTGGTCAGTCCGCTTTCGTCGAGAACGCGGCGTCGAAGGCCGCGTCGGGCGGGGTGATCGCATTGAGCTCGCGCACGAACGCGATGGCCTCCGGCGCTCCTTGCAGGCGGTCCATCCCGGCGTCCTCCCACTCGACCGACGTCGGGCCGGTGTAGCCGATGAAATTGAGGGCGCGGAAGATCGGCTCCCACGGCACCTCGCCGTGGGCGGTGGACACGAAAGTCCAGCCGCGGCGCGGGTTGGCCCAGGGCAGGTGCGAGCCGAGGACGCCGTTGCGGCCGTCGAGGTTCGTGACCGACTCCTTGACGTGCACGTGGAAGATGTGGTAGGCGAAGTCGAGCACGAACGCCACCGGGTCCAGCTGCTGCCACATGAAGTGCGACGGGTCGAAGTTGATCCCGAAGCTCTTCCGGTGACCGATCGCCTCCAGCGTCGCCTTCGCGGTCCAGTAGTCGTAGGCGATCTCGGAGGGGTGCACCTCCAGGGCGAACCGCACCCCCACCTCCTCGAACACGTCGAGGATGGGGTGGAAGCGGTCGGCGAAGTCCCGGTAGCCCGCGGCGATCCACTCGTCCGAGGCGGGCGGGAACATCGCGACTGCCTTCCAGATCGAAGAGCCGGTGAACCCGGTCACGGTCTTCACGCCGAGCGCGGCGGCCATCCGGGCGGTGAGCTTCAGCTCCTCGGCCGCGCGCTGCCGCACGCCCTCGGGGTCGCCGTCGCCCCACACCCGGTCGTTCAGGATGTCGCGGTGGCGCTCGTCGATCGGGTCGTCGCAGACGGCCTGGCCGGCGAGGTGGTTGGAGATCGTCCACACCGTCAGTCCGTTGCGCTCCAGGATGTCGCGGCGGGACTGCACGTAGGCGTCGTCGTCCCAGCGGGACACGTCCAGGTGGTCGCCCCAGCAGGCGATCTCCAGTCCGTCGTAGCCCCACTCGCCGGCGAGCCGGGCCACGTCCTCGAACGGGAGGTCGGCCCACTGGCCGGTGAACAGGGTGATCGGTCGGGTCATCGTCGTCTCCTCTACACGTTCGCCGGGACCGCGGCCTCGACAGCGACCCAGGCGGAGTCCTTCGCCGCGCTCTCCTCGACTGCTGCGAGGACGCGCTGCACGGCGAGGCCGTCCGCGAAGCTCGGGTCGAGCTCCGTGCCGTGCGCGATGGCGGTCACGAAGTCGACGACCTGGTGCGAGAAGCCGTGCTCGTAGCCGAGCATATGCCCGGGCGGCCACCACGCCGACACATACGGATGCTCGGGCTCGGTGACCAGGATGGTCGTGAACCCCTGCAGCTCGGCCGGTGCCGTTCGGTCGTAGTGCCGAAGCTCGTTGAGCCGCTCCACGTCGAACGCGAGCGCGCCGTCCGTGCCGGAGACCTCGATGGTGAGCGCGTTCTTGCGGCCGGTCGCGAAGCGGGTGGCCTCGAACGACACGAGCGCGCCTCCGTCGAGCCTGCCGGTGAAGATCGCCGCATCGTCCACGGTCACGTCCCCGAGTTCGCCCGTGGCGCTCCCGGTGAAGCCCGACCGTTCACCCAGCACCGGGCGCTTCCGGACGATCGTCTCCACGGTCCCGGACACACGCGTCACGCGCTCCCCGGTCACGAACTGCGTCAGGTCCACGATGTGCGCACCGATATCGCCGAGCGCGCCCGAGCCCGCGTGCTCCTTCCGAAGCCGCCAGCCGAGCGGGACGGAGGGGTCGACCAGCCAGTCCTGGCGGTAGGCGGCCCGGATCTGCTGCACCCGACCGATGGTGCCGCGCGCGATGAGATCCTGCAGCAGCGAGACCGCGGGCACGCGGCGGTAGGTGAAACCGACCATCGCGCGCACGCCGCGCTCGGCCGCGCGCTCGGCGGAGGCGGCCATCGCCTCGGCCTCCTCGACGCTGTTCGCGAGGGGCTTCTCGCAGAGGACGTGCTTGCCGGCGTCGAGGGCGGCGATCGCGATCTCGGCGTGCGAGTCGCCCGGCGTCACGATGTCGACCAGGTCGATGTCGTCGCGCGCGATCACCTCGCGCCAGTCGGTCGCGTGCTCGGCCCAGCCCCACTTGGCCGCGGCCTTCGCCACGGCCTGCTCGTTGCGGCCGACGACCACGGCGAGCTCGACGTCCTCCGGGAGGTCGAACACCCGCGGCGCCTGCCGCCAGCCGACCGAGTGCGCGGCCCCCATGAAGCCGTAGCCGATCATGGCCACCCGCAGGCTCATGCGAGCACCAGCTCGCGCTCGACGGGCACCCGGTTGGTGACGTAGCGGCCCGGGCCGCCGTCGACGCCCGGCATGATCTGCATGTAGAGCAGGCGCATCGTGAGCACGACCTCCACGGTGAGCTTCTCGCCCACCGCAGGCGCGTGGCCCAGCGGGATCACGACGTCCGGCCGGTCGGCGACGAACCAGAGCGTTTCGGACTGCTCCGGCAGCTCCTCGACGCGGTAGCTGCGGCCGTTCAGCTCGAAGCGGAGGTCCTCGCGCGGGATCTCGACGCCGTTCACGGTGGCCGCGACGTCGTCGACCGCGGACAGCCACAGGCTGCGGTACCAGGGGATCTGCACCGAGACGGCGATCCCGTCGTCGGTGCGCCGGACGTCCTTGTCGGAGAACAGGGAGTTGTGAGTGGCCATCGGGTCCTCCTATTTGAACGTGTCGGCGAATGTGTCGTGCGGCGCCGGGGGCTCCGGCTCCAGCTTCTGCACGGTCGACGGACTGTACGGGTGGTTCTCGCTGGGCACCGGCTCGTCCGCCGGCGGCATGAAGACCGGCTTGCCGTCGTCGCCGAAGTACATCAGGTCGAGGTCGAAGGCGGCCTGGTTCTTCTCGCCGAAGCTCACCCAGTTCTCCTCGAACGGCGCGCGGGCGAGCTCGTAGCAGCGGAACTTCCAGATCCTCCACTCGCCGTCCTGGCGCAGGAAGTCGATCGCGTACTTGCACCACACCCAGTGCGCCCAGACCTTCTTGCCCTGCACCTCGCCGGGCGAGTACATGAAATCGGGGCTGCCCTTGGCGACCTCCGGGTCGGTCAGGCCCGACTCGGTGCCGGCCATGATCCAGACGCCCTTGGCGGTCCGACCGTCGCCCGCGACCTCGATCACGGGCGTGGTCGTGGCGTGCAGGATGAGCTTGCCCTCCGGTGATGGACGGCCCCGGTGGTAGCGCGTGACGCTCTCCCAGGTCGTGTACTGCCCGGCGTTGGTGTACCGGGCGCGGATGCCCTCCGTGCCGTCCTTCACCCAGAGCGGGATGATCCGCTCGTCCTGGAAGGCGTTGTGCAGGTGCATGTAGCGGTTGAACAGGTTCTCGATCTCGCCGCGGTCGGCGGCGCGGCGGGCGAGGCCCTGAGCGGCCGCGACCTCCTCGCGCAGGCGCGCGACCTCGGCGACGAGCTCGGACAGGGTCGCCTCGGCGACGGTCTCTGACATGGCCGTGAGCTCCTTCGGTCAGGCCGGGACGCCGGCGACGGCGTCCTCGATGGTGCGCCGCATGAGCGCGTGCTGCTTCTTCACGAGGTCGATCGGGTCGGCCTCGCCGAGGTCCTGGAAGGCGTGGCCCTCCCACTCGCTGGAGAGGTAACCGCGGTAGCCGCCCTGGACGAACTGGCGCACGATGCGCGGGATTTCCATGGCGGGCTCCTGGCCGTCTGCATCGATGTCGTAGAACTTCGCGTGCACGTGGAAGATCTGCGGCATGATGTCCAGCCACTCCTCCGGCGGGACGAGCCCATGCATGTTGAACGCCAGCCGGGTGAACGGGCCGAAGCCGACCGGGTCGACGCCCTCGCCGGCGAGGTAGTCCTCGAACTTCTGGTTGCGCACGTGCATGGGCGTCGGCTCGTGCCAGATCTCGTCCATGACCGCGAAGTGCTTCTCGTCCATCCCCATCTTCGCGAGCTGCGCGAGCAGCGTCGGCGACAGGCTGTGCATGGTCGAGGAGAAGTCCGCGGTGAAGCCGAGGCGGTCGCTGCCGAGCTCTTCGTAGAGTTCCCGGATGCCGAGCACCTTGGGGTCGTTCGGGCCCTGAGGCGCGTGGATCTCGTAGCCCAGCCGCTGGTCGTACTTCTCGGCGAGCGGCAGGAGGCTGCGCAGCAGCTCGCGGCCGGCCGAGCGGATGACCACCCGCTTGAAGCCGAGCGTGTGCGCGGTCTTCAGCTGGCGGGCGAGGAAGTCGTGCTCCTCGTCCGGCGTCATGTCGCGGTCCTTGCGGCGGCCCATGTCGAGATTGGTGCCGACCGCGCTCGGTTCGAGGCCGTACTTCTCCAGCGAGTCGAACCACAGCGTGACGAAGTCGGCGTCGACGTCCGGGTAGGTGCGCAGGAGCTGGGCGATGTTGAACTCGACGCCCGGGCCGATCCCGTTCTCGGCGACCGCGGCGATCAGGGTCTCTGGCGTGTAGAGGCCGGCGGCGAACTCGCTCGTCATCGAGTAGAGCGTGGTGCCCAGCTCGATGCCGGTGCCGGCGATGCCGTCCGCGCTGCTGTCGTCGGTCATGCGCGTGCTCCCTCGGTGCTCGGCAGCCACTGCGTGCTCGGCAGCCATTGGGCGAGCTGAAGGCGCGCCTCTGAGGCGTCGGTCACCATCCGGCTGCCCGCGTCCTGCGCGGCCGAGCGCTGCACGGCCTGCTCGTCGCGGATGATCTCGAACGGCGACTGCCAGTAGTTCCAGTGCCAGCCCTCGTACTCGCTGGAGATCGCGCCGTTGTAGCCGTTCCGCACCAGCAGCGCGATCAGGTCGCGCACCGGCACCGACGGCTCTTCGTGGTTCTCGTCGATTCCGAAGAACTTGCCGTGCACGTGCTTGATCCACGGCATGATCTCCAGCCAGTCGTCCACCCGCGCCGGGCCGAACAGACCGGTGCCGTTGATGCCGAAGTCGATGCCGAGGTCCGGGCGGCCGTTCTGGGCGGCGAGGCCGATGAAGCGGCCGAATCGCTGGCCGTGGTCGGCCTGGTCGGCGGGCGGCCCGGCCTCGTAGAACTCGTTCCACAGGTCGACGACTTTGCCGAGCAGCTCGTCCGTGGCGCCGCGGCGGCGGTAGGCCTCCAGCAGCGACGGCGCGAAGCCGACGGTCGTGGCTCCCCAGTCGGCGGTGAAACCGAGGAAGGGCGACCCGACCTCCTCGTAGCGGTCGCGCAGCGCGAGGATGCGCGGGTGCGACGCGTACTGGTCGGCGTGCACCTCCAGCGCGAGGGTGACGCCGTACTGCTCGGCGATCGGGGCGAGCGCGGCCATCGAGTCGGGGGTGATCGAGATCTGCACGCGCGCGATCGGGAAGCCCAGCTTCGCGGCCGCCTCGATCTGCCGGCGCATGTACTCGATCAGCTCGTCCTGGTTCAGCAGCCGGTCGCGGTGGATGCCGATGTCGGCGTTGATCGCGAGGGAGGTCTGCACCAGCCCGGTCTCGGCGACGAGGTCTCGGAACCAGCCGGCGAAGGCGTCGTCGATGGCCGGGAAGCCGCGGAAGCTGGAGAAGCCGATGATCTCCAGGCCCGGGCCGTAGCCGTCGGCGGCCACCTTGCGGATCAGGCCCTCGAGGTCGTATTCGCGACCGTGGAAGGCGCGCGTGAAACTGTAGAGGGTCACCCCCTGGATCGGCGATCCGAGGGTCGTGGCAGCGTCGCTCATGCCGTCACCGCCTTCATGGTCTTGGTGTCGTGCTCCTCGATGTGGAGCACCTCGTCGTCGCCGATGACGATGTACGGGATGTACACGGTGAGGTCGACGGAGACCTCGTGCTCGCGGCCGTCTGCCGCGACCGGCAGGTCTCCGGAGAGCACCGCCGAGTCGAGCGGGAACCACCACGACTCGGTGTCGTCCTTCATCTCCGCGAAGGTGCGCTCCTGGCCGTTGAGCTCCCAGCGGAGCGTCTCGGCCGGAGCGGGCACGCCGTCGATGGACAGCGAGGCGCCTGCGATGCAGGACGCCGGGAGCGCACGGTACCAGGGGATGCGCACGTCCACCGCGGCACGCGTGCCGGTGGTCCTGAGCGTTCCCTGCTCGATGATGCGATCGGGGATCACGAAGTCCTCCTTGACTACTTATTCCGTGTTTCTACACACTAATGTCGATTTACTGCAAAAGGCAAGAGCCGCCGCCGATTCAGCCGGCCAGCTCCCGAGCGATACGGCGCGCGCCCTTGACCGCCAGCGCCACCGAGGTGAGCGTCGGATTGCACGCCGTCGAGGTCGGGATGACGCCGTTGCCCGCGACGAAGACGCCGGGGGCGTCCCACAGCTCGCTGTCCGGCCCGCACACGCTGCGACCGTCGTCCGTCTCCCCCATCCGCACGCTGCCCTGATAGTGCAGCGAGGCGCCGAGCGGCATGGTGAACGGCCGGTCGCCGATCGGGTCGCCGACGGCCGTGGCCAGCGCGACGATCTCGTCCTCCGCGCGCGCGATGTCCGCGCGGTCGCGGTCGGTGAGGCGGTAGTGGATGCGCATGGCCGGCATCCCGTACCAGTCGCGCTCGTCGTCGCTGAACTCCACGCGGTCGTCCCACTGCAGGTCCTTGGCGCAGAACAGGCCGAGGCCGACGATCGAGCCGGGCACGACCGGGTCGTCGTCGGCCAGCGGGATCGGCGACGCGTCCAGCTGCATGACCTGGCCGTGGAACGGGACCGCGTCCGTGTACGGCACCCAGCTCACGCCGCTCTGCTCGCTGATCGAGCCGTCGATCATCTCGTCCGCGCCGAAGCCTCCGGAGGCCTTTCCCCCGCCGTCCGCCGCCGCGACCGTCGCGGCGTCCCGGATGCGGGTGGCGTAGACGATCTGCGTCTGGTCGTTGAGCATCCGGCCGAGCGCTGCCGGGCGGATGCCGCTGGCCCAGAGCACCTGCGGCGTGCGGAGGGCGTCCGCGGCGACCACGACGAAACGCGCCCGCACGGTGTGCGGCTCGCCGGTGCGGCGGTCGCGGACTTCGACCCCCGCGGCCCGGCCGTCCTCCAGGAGCACCCGGGTGACGAGCGAGTCGTCGTACAGCGCGAAGCGCTCGTTGGCGCGGGTCGCGTCGCCGAACACCACATCGGACCCCGACCAGACCAGCCGGCCGTCGTCGCGGCGGTGCACGGCGAGCGGCATCCGCTGGACGCGCCGGGCGGCCGGCCTCCCGTCGTCCACGGCCTCCGCGAGGCGCTCGCGGACCAGCGCCGTGAAAGGCGCGCCGTCGAAGGCGTCGGTGGTGACGCCGAGCAACCGGTCGGCCTCGTCCAGGAGGGCGTCCAGGTCGGGCAGGAACGCGATGCGCTCGCTGTCGCCGGGGCGCGGGCAGGCGCCCGTCCAGTGCGCGCCCATGCCGCCGACGTTGCTGGAGAAGGCGACGACGGGCATGCCGTCCTCGCCGGGCTCCTGGAAGCCCTCGTCCAGCAGGTACGTGCCTGGCCGGGCGCGGCGCTGACCGGCGGTGACCGCGCCGGGCGAGTTCACTGTGTCGGCGCCGGCTCCCGGTCCCTCCGAGCGCTCCTGGGCGTCGGCGCGCGCGGCAGCGTCCGCGATGTTCTTGACATGCGCTCCGGGCGGGTCGGAGACGGTCGGGCCGACCTCGAACAGCGCGATCGTCGCGCCGGGCGCCTCCTCGCTGAGGATGCGCGCGTAGGCTGCGCCGGTCGGTCCGCTGCCGACGATCGCGACGTCGACCGCCGCGGGATAGCGGCTCATGCCGCGGCCGCCAGTTCGCGGATGAGCGCGACGGAGGCCGCGGACTCCTGGGTCGGGTAGTACTCGAGCCCGATCGGGCCGTCGTAGCCGGACGCCCGCAGGATGCCCAGTCGCTCCGCCCAGTCGAGGTCGCCGGAGCCCGGCTCGCCGCGGCCGGGGGCGTCGGCGAGCTGCACGTAGGCGATCAGGCCGCCCGCGTTCGCGAGCTCCGTCGCCATGTCCTCGCCCTCCACGGCCGAGTGGTAGATGTCGTAGAGCACGCCGAAGAACGGGGAGTCGACGCCGCGCGCGACGTAGACCGCCTCCGCCGTGCGGTCGAGCAGTGAGCCCGGGTGGTCGACCCGGACGTTGACCGGCTCCAGCGCGAGCGCGATGCCGGACCCGTCGATCTGGGCGATGGCCGTCCGGTAGATCTCGATCAGCTTGTCGAGCTGGACCTGGCGCTTCCAGCCGCCGAAGCCCGTGCCGCTCCCGACGACGATGCGCGGGCAGCCGAGGTCGTGCGCGATGGCGACGCCCTCGTCCAGCTTGCGGTAGAACTCCGAGTGGTCCCACGGCGGGATCATGAACTGGGTGCGCGGCTCGGAGAGCTGGGCGGTGAGCGTCGTGCCGGTCTCCTCGAGCGCGGCCTTGAGCGCCGGGAGGTCCTTGGGCGTCGCGGGGGCGTCGACGCCGGTCGGGCCCCACATCTCCACGGCGGTGAAGCCCGCCGCCGCGGCCGCGCGCACGCGGTCGTGGTAGTCGCCGGCCTCGGTGAAGAGCAGTTCGATGTTGGGTGCGAGCTGGTACATGGTTCTCCTGTTCAGAACATCGGATGGTCGTGGGCGGCATGCGCGGGGACCTGCTGCAGCACGTCCCAGTGCTCGACGATCCGGCCGCTCTCGAATCGGTAGAGGTCCGCGACCGCGGCGTCCGGAGCGCCGGGTCGGGAAGCCTTGACATGCACCATCGCGTGGTCGCCGTCGACGAGGATCCGCTGGATCTCGAAGCGCGCCTCCGGGCTGCCGTCGAACTTCGGCGTCAGCGCCTCGACCGCAGCGGCCGGCCCGTCGGCGATGTTCGGGTTGTGCTGGCGGTAGTCGTCGGCGACCAGGAAGGCGAAAGCCTCGGCCACGCGCTTGCGCGTGTAGAAGAGGTCGCAGAACTGCTCGAAGGCGGCGCGGTGGTCGGTCATGCCGGCTCCTTCCGGGAGGCGAGCGTGACCGGCCCGAGCAGGCCGCTCGGGTCCTGCTGAACGAAGGCGGAGAAGAAGTCGGGCTGGGCCTTGGCCAGCGTGTCGGTGACCTCGACCTCGAGGGTGTTCGTCGCGGCGAGCACACCCTTCGGCACCGCGAAGACATACGGCGGCGCGATCCGGCTGCCCAAGTCCACCCCGTTGAGGCGCACGGTCGCCAACTCGAAGACCGCGCCGAGGTCGAGGGTGTGCGGGAGGCCGGCGGCGGCCGCGTCGAACGTGGCCGTGTAGCGGGCCGTGCCGCTGAACCGCGGCAGCAGGTCGGGGTCGCTCAGCGGGCGCAGGTCGCCGAGGGTCCGCCAGTCGGCGAACCCGGGCTCGCCCGCCGGCGCGAGTGCGACCGACCAGGCCGGCGCGACCTCCACCGTCGCGCCGTGCTCGGCCGACGGCTCGACCGGGAGGCCCTCCCAGGCCGCCGGCGACCCGACCAGAAGAACCGTCGCGGCGCCCGGCGCGAGGTCGAGGTCCACCCGCGCGACACCGCGACCGGTCGTGCTCGGCACCGCGGTCAGGGTCCCGGTGAAGGCGTCGAAGGCGACCACCTCGCCGGCGCGCGGGAGGGTCGCGCCCGTATGCACGGTGTCCCGCACCGACTCGTTGACGAGCATGATCGCGTCGGCGTCGCCCAGGTCTCGACGCAGCACGCGCAGAGACGGCGCGGACCGCTCGAGCCGCACGGCGCGGTCGGTCATCCCGGCCGCAGCGTCGACGAAACGCTTCTGCGACACCTGTCGGAACCGGATCCGTAGCGCGCCGGGATCGCGGCCTCCGGACACCTCCGGCACCGACCCGACGAACACGACCGGGACCCCGGCGTCGTCCAGTCGCAGCAACTCACGTGCGACGTGCTCCGGCAGGAAGGAGCTGCCCGGCACGATCAGCGCGTCGTACGTCTCGCCGCCCAGGGCCAGCTTCGAACCGTCCACCCCCGCGCCGGGGAGCGCATCGGCCGGCACGATGTCGGCGTCGAGCTGGGCCTCCATCAGCAGTCGGAGCGGGTGCTCGGACGCCATCGCGTCGCCGAGCCACTCCGCATCGGCGTGGTAGAGCACGGCGAACGGCGCGACGTGCACGCCGCCCTGCAGCAGGTGGCTGAGCCGGTTCGTGTACGCGCTGAGCAGGTGCTGGTACGGGTACTGCGGGTTCTGTCCCCGCGCGTAGAAGTGCGGCGGGCAGTCCAGGTCGGGGAACGGCGCGGGCGAGAACGCGTGCGGCACGACGTGGGTCACCCCGCGCACCAGGAGGTGGTTCGTGAGCCAGGTGAAGAGCCGGAGCCCGGCGTACCAGCCCGAGGCGCCGATCGTCTCGCACACCGACCTGCCCTGCTTGAGCGGGTCGAGGTGCGCGGCGGACGACGCGAGCTTGGCCAGGCCGAAGTGGAAGAACTCCCCCGCGGCGGCACCGGACAGGTTGCCGAACGGGCCGCGCGAGAAGCCCGGGACGACCTGGCCGCCGATGATGTCGACACCGGCCATGTCCTGTCCGGCCATCGCGCGGAAGTAGTGCCCGGCGCCCGGTCCGAGGCGCGCGTGCGCGCCGTTGTCCTCGATGACGTGGCCGATGTACTCCACGCCGTGGTTGCGGCACCAGTCGCCGAGCCGGCGGCTGAAGTTCTCCGAGTACAGCCGGGAGACGGTGTCCATGTAGGCGTAGCGGACCTCCCGTTCGCGGCCCTGGGCGGGCCACCAGAGCAGCGGGAGGAGCGCGTCGACGCCGGCGCCGAGACGCTCGGAGAGCCGCTCGGCTACCAGGCCGTTCCAGGGCAGCGGGACGGCCTTGCCGAGCGCCGAGCCGAAGTCGAAGGTGTCGGGGTCGTTGTAGAGGCCCGGCTCGTCGCTGAAGAATCCGGCGATCGTGTCGCCGAACTCGGCGGCGTAGCGCGCGTGGATGGCCTCGTACACCGTGTCCACGAGCAACTGCGTGGAGGCGCCGGAGAGGTAGTCGATGTGGCGCGCGTGCCGCTCGCTGCCGCCGCCCCCACCGACAGGAAGAAGACGCGCCACCAGCCGTCGGGGATGTCCCAGTGCAGCACTCCGTCCGCGATCCGGTCGGTCAGGTCGACGGGGTCGCCGATCAGCTCGTCCGAGTCCTCGGCGCGCGGGTAGGCCAGCACGCGGACCAGCTCGCCCGGCTCCTGCGCGGCCTCCGGTCCCCAGAACTTGCGCCGCTCCACGATGAAGGAGGCGCCGCGCGCCGGGCCGACCGCGTCGGTGTGCCGTTCGCTGAGGAAGCGCCGGCGCAGCTCTGCCGGCGCGGACTCCACCGCACCGCCGGCGTGCCCGGTCGGGAAGGTGTCGTCGTCGAAGAACCAGACCTTCATCCCGCGGCGCCGCGCGATCTCCAGCACTGCGTCCACATCGCGCCACCAGCCGTCGCCGAGGAACTCCGGATGCGGCCGGGCCTCCAGGATGACGGCGCCGATCCCGGCGTCGCCGATCCGCTCCATCTCTTCGCGGACGATCTCGACGGGCGCGCCCTTCTGCCAGAACAGCGGCATGATCGCGTTCGGGACGGCGCCGGCGACGGCGTCGCGGAGTCGGTCGAGGGTCATGGCGTGTGCTCCAATCGCAGGGTCCGCCGCTGCTCGGCGTTTCCGTCGCCGACGGTGACCGTGAAATCGCCGGGCTCCAGGACACGTCGCTCGCCGTCGGCCCAGAAGCGCAGGTCGTCGGCATGGATCCGGAAGCCGACCCGGGTGGACTCGCCCGGCTGCAGCGTCACGCGGGTGAAGCCGCGCAGGCGGCGGACGGGCTGCGTCACGGAGGCGACCTCGTCGGTGACGAACAGCATCACGACGTCGTCGCCGGCCCGGTCGCCCGTGTTCCGCACGATGACGCCGGCCTCGATCCCGGCCTCCAGCTCATCGGCGCGCGCGACGTCGTGTGACAGCGCGAAGCCGTGCAGTTCGAAGCTCGTGTAGCTGAGGCCGTGCCCGAAGTCGAAGCGCGGGCCGAGCGGGAGGTCGAGGAACTTCGACGTGTAGTAGTCGTCGGTGTTGTTCGGTCCGGTGAGCTCGGTCATCGGTCCGCCGGCGAGCAGCGCGCCTCCGGTCCGCGGCGGCCGGCCGGTGCGCTCGTGGTCGTAGTGGATGGGCACCTGGCCGACGGCGCGCGGGAACGTCATCGGCACGCGTCCTCCGGGATTCACGCGCCCGGAGAGGGTCGCGGCGATCGCGGCGGGCGCCTCGGAGCCGAGGTGCCAGACGCAGAGGAGCGCGTCGACGCGCTCGACCCAGTCCTCCACGACGAGCGGACGCCCGGTCGCGAGCACGACCACGACACGTGCCCCGGTGTCCGCGAGCGCGTGGATCAGCCGGCGCTGCGCCTCCGGGAGGGCGATGTCCGAGCGGGAACTCGCCTCGCCGGAGAGGCGGCTCGGCTCGCCCACCGCCACGACGACCAGGTCGGCGTCGGCAGCGTGCACCACGGCCTCGGCGAGCGCGGCCTCCGTCGCGTCGAAGAACCCGCAACCGTCCACGACATCCCAGTCGACGCCGGGCAGCTCCGCCGCGAGCGCGTCGGCCAGGGTCTCCCGCACCGGCGACGCGAAGTGCTGCACCCACGCGCCGAGGTGATCGAGGCTGCGGGCGTAGGGTCCGGCGAGCAGGACGCGGCCCGACGCCGGGAGGGGCAGTGCGCCGCCGTTCGTCAGCAGCACGGTGCAGCGCTCCGCGGCCTGCCGCGCGAGCTCGCGATAGCGGTCGGACGCGCTCGTGGGCGCGTCGGCGGCAACGTACGGGTGCTCGAAGAGACCGAGACGCAGCTTGAGGCGGAGCACCCGGCGCACCGCGTCGTCCACCCGCGCGACCGACAGCTCGCCGGGCGCGACGAGTGCCGTGCCGTCGGCATCCACGAGCGGCGACCCGCCCATGACGATGTCGACGCCGGCCTCGATCGCGGCGATCACGGCGCTGCGCTCGTCGGCGACGAGGCCGTGGTTCACGAGCTGGGCGACCCCGTCGGCGTCGCCGACGACCACGCCCTCGAAGCCCCACTCCTCCTTGAGCACGCCCGTCAGCAGTTCCCGGTTGGCGTGCATCGGGACGCCGTTGAGCGCGTTGAAGGCCGCCATCACCGTCGCGGCCCCGGCCTCCACGCCCGTGCGGAACGTCTCGAGGTACGTCTCGCGCAGCCGACGACCGGACACGTCGGTCGTGTTGTAGTCCCGTCCTGCCTCGGCGGCCCCGTACGCGACGAAGTGCTTGAGGCAGGCGGCGAGCGCGTCGCCCGCGGCGAGGTCCCGGCCCTGGTAGCCCGCGACCTTCGCGACGGTGAAGACCGAGGACAGGTAGGGGTCTTCGCCGAAGCCTTCGACCACGCGACCCCAGCGCGGGTCGCGTGTCACGTCGGCCATCGGGGAGAACGTCCAGTTCACTCCGGCCGACCGGGCCTCGGTCGCCGAGACACGGGCGTCGAGCTCGGCGACCGCCGGGTCGAAGCTCGCGGCCTGCGCCAACGGCGTCGGGAAGATCGTGAACTGCCCGTGGATGACGTCGAGCCCGACCAGCAGCGGGATGCCGAGCTCGGTCTCCTCCACTGCGATCCGCTGGGCGGCGTTCGTCTCGGCCGCGCTCGGCGGCCAGAACGTCGAGCCGATGCCGCGCCGGAGCAGCGCCTCCCGCTCGGCGGCGTCGGGGCGCCACACGATCTGAAGCTGCAGGAGCTTCTGCTCCCAGGTCATGCGCTCGATCAGCGCCTCGATTTCGACCGTCACCGTGTCGACCGTCATCGCGCCTCCCCGTCGAGCGGGCGGTACCGGAACCGGCGGAAGACGACCTCCCCGCCGCCCGCGGCGAACAGCGCGGGGCGGAGGCTTTTGAGGTCGTTGATCGTGGCCGAGTGCGCGCCCGAGGTGTCGTAGCGGACCCCGTGCCGCGTCCACTCGTCGCCGGGACGGCGGTGCCAGCCGGTGACGATGTGGTGGTCGTTGCGGAGACGGAACTCGATGACGTCGCCGGGCGACGCCGGCTCGCGCCAGTGCGTGCGGATGCCGCCGGCGTAGCTCGGCAGTGCGACTCCGTCCCAGCCCATCCCGTAGAACAGGCGGTCGTTGAAATAGAGGAGCAGTCCTCCCGTTGCACCGCCGCGCACCTCGAGCTCCACTTCGATCTCGTAGGCGTCGTCCATCGCCCAAGTGGTCAGGGGCGAGCTGTCGGACGGCGAGGCGCCCTTCGCGCGGAGCACGAGGCCGCCGGCGAAGCCGGCCCGGTCCTGCTCGCTCCTGCCGGGGTTGTCGAAGACCCAGCGCTCACCCCAGGCCGGAGCGGCGAAGTCGTCGGAGGGGGCGGGCACGGCGACCGGGCGGGACGCTCCGGCGGGCTTGGCGAGGGGCGCGCCGAGATCGGGCGCACCGGCCACCGGCCAGCCGTCCTCCGTCCAGGCGATGGGCTCCAGCAGCGCCTGCCGGCCGAGCGTGCGGTACGCGTTGGCGTACCCGTGCGACACCATCCACCACGAGCCGTCCGGCGCGTCCAGGATCGTCGCGTGCCCGCGCGACCACCAGGCCTCCTCGGCCGACCAGGTGCGTGCGATCGGGTTGCCCGGCGCGTTCTCCCACGGACCGTGGATGGAGGCCGACCGGGCGACGATCACCATGTGGCCGGTGGCCGGGCCGCCGGTGCCGCCGACCGCGCTGACCAGGTAGAACCAGTCGCCGCGGCGGAACAGCTTCGGGCCCTCCAGCGCGTAGGCCTCGGTGATCCACTCGTCCGGGTACTGCCAGCCGTCGTAGACCTGCTCCAACGGGGTCACGGCGCGCAGGCCGTCCGGGCTCAGCCGGCAGCGGCGGATGCCGTTGACGAAGAGGTAGCGTTCGCCGTCCTCCCCCACCGCGTGCCCGGGGTCGATCGCGCCGGAGACGCCGGTGAACACCGGCTCGCTCCACGGCCCCTCCGGGCTGTCGGCGTGGGTCACCCAGATCTGCGGCTCGGCGATCGCGTCGGACCAGGCGCTCGGGATGAACGGGATGTAGAGGTAGAACCGGCCGTCGTGCTCGATGAAGTCGGGCGCGAACACCGTCGTCATCGGCCGCTCCAGGGCGCACGTCACGAACGTCCAGTTGACCAGGTCTGGCGAGCGCCAGATCGTCAGCCCGGGCGACGCGTCGAACGACGAGTACGTGAGGTAGTACTGCTCGCCGACCCGGAGGACGGCCGGGTCCGGCCGGTCGCCGGGCAGCACGGGGTTGCGGAAGGTCCCGTCCCCGAGGTCGGGGCCGGACCGTGGAGCGTCGGTCATCGTCAGCCCTTGAGCCCGCCGGCGTAGCCCTGGATGAACTTCTTCTGCGCGAAGGCGTAGAACGCGAGGATCGGGATCATCGAGACGATGACGATCGCGAAGATCAGGTTCCACTGCGAGACCAGCGAGCCGACGTAGCTGTACATGACGACCGGGAGGGTCTGCCAGGGGGTGCCGTTCAGGAAGATCAGCGAGGTGAAGAAGTCGTTCCAGACGATCAGCCCGGCGAGGATCGCGACGGTGCCGGTCGCCGGGGACATCAGCGGGAAGACGACCTTGCGGAACACCTGGTACCGGTTCGCGCCGTCGATGACCGCGGCCTCCTCGTACTCCGGTGTCAGGTTGCGGAAGAAGTTCGCGTAGAGGAAGACCGACAGCGGCAGCAGCATCCCGGTGTAGATGAGCACCATCCCCCAGGGGTTGCCGACCAGTCCGACCGTCCGCGCGCCGATGTAGAGCGGCAGCGTGCCGAGCTGCGTGGGCAGGATGATCGCCACGAGGAAGAGGTAGAACGCGCGACGGCTCCACCGGCTCGTCGAGCGGGCGATCCCGTAGGCGGCGACCGAGCCGAGCCCGACGAGCAGGAGGATGCTGCCCGTTGTGATGATCACGCTCGACAGCAGCCCCGCCCAGATGTTCCCGGAGGAGTTCGAGTCGGGCGACAGCAGCTTGACGAAGTTGTCGAACGTCGGGCTGGTCGGCGGCGCGACCGCGGCCGAGCTGAGGATGTCGGGCAGGGTCTTCAGCGACCCGACCAGCAGGATCCAGAACGGCAGCAGCATGATCGCCGCGGCGATCAGCGTGATGATCTCGATCGTGAGGGTCTTCTTGGTGTACCGGAACACGGGTCAGGCCTCCTTGAGGGAGCGATCGCGCGTCAGGTACTGCTGCGCGACGGAGAAGATGAGGATGAGCAGGCTCAGCACGAGCGCGAGCGCCGCTCCGAAGCCGAACTGCTGGTAGGTGAACGCGGTCTGGTAGACCTCCAGCGCGAGCGTCTGGGTCGCCCCGGCCGGCCCGCCGCCGGTGAGGGCGACCACCTGGTCGAACACCCGCAGGCCCTGGATGAGCGTCAGCGTCGTCGCGATCGCGACCGACGGCTGGATCTGCGGGAGGACGACGTACCGGAACCGTTTGAAGGGACCCGCCCCGTCGAGGGCCGCCGCCTCCTCCATCTCGATGGGGACGGTCGCGAGACCCGCCAGGTAGACGACCATGACGAAGCCGATGTTCTGCCAGACCATCACGATCAGCACGCACCAGATCGCCAGCGTCGGGTCGGCGAGCCAGTTCTGCTTGGGGAGGCCGACCGAGGTCATCGCCTGGTTCAGCGGGCCGTTGTAGTCGAAGATGAACTTCCAGATGTACGAGACGGCGATCGGGCTGACCACTACGGGCATGAAGATCAGCGTGCGGAGCACGTACCGCGACTTCAGGGAGCGGTTCAGCGCAAGGGCGAAGAGCAGGCCGAAGACGTTGGTGAGGATCAAGAACCCGAAGGCCAGGAAGAGGGTGTTCCACAGCGACCCGATCAGCTCCGGGGTCTGGAAGATCTTGACGAAGTTCGCCAGTCCCACGAAGTCGAACGGGCCGAGGCCCGACCAGTTCGTGAAGGCGAAGAAGCCGCCTGCGATGGTCGTCGCGTAGATCACGACCAGCATCAGCACGAGGGCGGGAGCGCCCACCACCAGCTCCCGAGCCGTACGCGGTACGGCTTCCTGCCCGGGACCCGGCGCGGCGCCTGCACCTCGGCCGGGCTCTCGCTCTGGCTCCGGCTCTGCGCCTTCGTCTGCGTCTTGGTCATTCTCCGCACCTCTGACTGCGTCGTCATCGATTCGTTCCTTCCACCCGGATTCGGGCGGCCGACCCTCTCAGGGTCGGCCGCCCGGGTCACCGGATCAACCCCAGTCGGTGTCCAGCTGCTGGAGCACCTGCTTGACGGTCATCTGACCGGTCAGGATGCCCTGCACCCCGTTGCCGAGGTCGGTGTAGATCTTGGCGTTCGGCCACTCGGTGGGCGCGTAGCCGCGGGTGTCGTTCTTGGCGATCTCGTCCTTGATGCCGGCGTACTGCGGCAGCAGCGTGGAGGTCGCGCTCACGTTCACCGGGATGGTGCCGACCGACTTCGAGTAGGCCTCCTGGCCCTTGTCCGAGACGATGTACTTCAGGAAGTCCGACGCGAGGGTCGGGCTCTTCGTCTTGGCGCTCGCCGTGACGCCCTGGTCCGAGCTGAGCGACAGGTAGGTCTTCGTGCCCTTCGGCGCGCCGACCGGGAGGGCGACGAGCTTCACGTGACCGCCCGCGGCCTGCATGATCTGCTGCGCCGCCGCGCTCGGGGCGAAGAAGCCCAGGATCTTGCCGGAGGAGGCGCCGTTGGTCAGAGCGTCGAAGCCGGCGCTGGTCGCGCCGTCCTGGAAGCAGCCGGCGTCGTACATCTTCTTGATCGACTCGAGGGCGGTCGTCCAGCCCTTGGTGCCGGCGAAGGTGACCTTGTTCTTGGCGCGGTCGGCGTTCCAGTTCTTGTTCGGGCCGTAGACCGTGGAGGTGGCGAGGGCGACGGCGAGGATGCCGTTGTTGGCGAAGGTCGATCCGGCCAGGCCGTAGATCGTCTTGCCGGCGGCGCGGGCCTTGCCGCACTGGGCGATGATGTCGTCGAGGCTGGTGGTCGCGTCGATGTTCACGCCGATCGACTTGGCGAGCTCGTCGTTGTAGATCACCCCGTTGAGCTGGGTGCCGAGCGGGACGCCGTACGTCTTGCCGTTGTAGGTCCACAGGCTCTTGGACGCGTCGGGGATCTTGGCGGTGATCCCCGGGTCGGTGAGCGGCAGGACGAGACCGGACTTGGCGAACGGGATCACCGAGTCGGCCTGGCCGGTGCCGCCTTCCGCGTAGAACGTGTCCGGGGCGTTGCCGCCCTGCACGCGGGTCCCCATGGTCGCCGCGTAGCTCTCGGTCGGGAGGTTCTGGGTGGTGACCGTCACGCCCTTGTTCTGGCTCTCGAACGACTTGGCGATGCCGTCGTAGGCCGCCTTGTCCTGGTCGTTCGTCGCGCCGTAGGCGAAGGTGATGGTCTGCGGCTCCTTGCCGGACGACGTCCCCGTGCCGGAGCACCCGGCGAGCAGGAGTCCGGCGGTGACAGGGACGGCGAGCCAGGCGAGCCGAGCAGTGCGGCTCCTGCGTGTGTGCTTCATCGGATTGACCTCTTCTAAGACTTCTTTGTCGGGGAGGCGGCGGCTGCGTCGCCGGCCTCGGGGGCAGTTTCGAGTGTCGCAGCGGTAAAGCAGATAAACAACGGTAGTTCTGCTTATCCCAGACATAAGCTGGGTCGATACGCGATCGAGACACCCGCGGCGGCCCCGCCCGACAGCCTCGAACGCGACGTGGATGCGATGGTCACAGCGCCCCCTTATTGCACCTTTTCAGGTCCTTCCGCTAGGTTGGATTGCGGTAGCGGGGAGTGAAAAAGTCTCCTGCGCGCCGATTCGAGAAGCCCACGCCACGTGCGTGGGTTTCTGCGTTAGCCCGTCGCGTCAGTGATATTTGCCATAATCAAAAGATGCTTCTGGCCTACATCGACGAGATCGGTGAACCCGGAGCGTTCATCGCACGGAACCATCCGCGCTTCAACACCAGCGCTGCCTTCGGCTATGCAGGCTTCATCGTTCCCTCTGATAGTGCTCGGTACTTCGGCGCGATCTTTGATACTGAGAAGCGCCGACTATTCAAAGCCGAGATCGAGGCAGCCGAGCATCCCGGGCGCTGGGAACGCAAGGGATCGAGCATCTTCCGGCCCGACACGAATACACGGTTCCCGCATCAGCTCAGAGTCTTCAACTATTTGGTTCGCCGGATCCGCGAACTAGGCGGTTGCCTGTTCTACTACGCGGACGAGAAACCTCTGGGCACGCCAGCCCAGACGCGCTTGGACGTGGTGGAGCGGGAGACTGTCGCGATGCGAGAATCCCTGAACCGCATCGCCCGGCACGCCGATCATCGAAACATGAACGTGATGGTCATGATCGATCAGATCAACGAGAGACAACGCTCTGAGCGCCTCCCGAAGATGTATGCCCACATCCTCGGCCGGGCATCGGACCATCCAGAAATGACGCGGATCATCGAACCACCGATGCATGTCGACAGCGTCTTGAGCGCAAACATCCAGTTCGCCGATTGGATCGCGGCCTGCGTGGCGCGCGCAATCGATTACCACGTTATTGCGGAGTCGCAGTACGGCTGGGTGGCGGCATCTGACGCGGTGGGCGCTGTGAGGGGGGCGTTCACGCACGAATCCAAGCTGCACCTTTGGAATCGGGCGGTCGCGGATCTGAATCACTCGGACGTGTTCCGCAAAGATCGGCCTCTCCATCCGATCGCAACCGGCCAGATTGTTGGTGCTCGTATCGACCCAAACGTGTTTCGGCGGATCAAGGCAGCGGCGGAGCGTAACCATCTGACCGGTCACCGGGCTGGTACTGATTTATAGTGAAATCGCCCGGCTCCGCGTGAGAAAGGATCACATCGTCGTGACCGATTACCCGTTGATGTCGCGGCTCGACCTCAACCTGCTGATCGCGCTGGACGCGCTCCTCACCGAGCGGAGCGTGACCCGCGCGGCCGAGCGGCTCCGGCTCAGCCAGCCCGCGCTCAGCGCCTCGCTCGCGCGGCTGCGCATCCACTTCAACGACCCCATCCTCGCCCGCCGGGGCAACACCTACGAGCTGACCCCGCTGGCCCTGCGGCTGGCCGACCACACCACGATCGCGCTGGAGGCCGCCCGCCGGGTCTTCGAGAGCCAGGCCACCTGGGACCCTGCGGAGTCGGTGCGCGAGTTCTCGATCTTCGGCTCGGACTACGGCTTCACCACCATCGGTCGCGTCGTCTCCGAACTCGCCGCCGCGCAGGCGCCCGGCGTGCACTTCCGGTTCATGCTGCACAACCCGACGGTGGTCGAGGACGCGACGAACCGGCTCCGCTCGGTGGACGGGATGATCCTCCCGCACGGGTTCCTCACCGAGCTGCCCTTCGTCGACCTGTGGCAGGACGACTGGGTCGCGATCGTGGCCGAGGACAACGACGAGGTCGGCGACGCGCTGTCCCGCGAGGAGATGTCGAAGCTCCCTGGGTGATGAACTACCAGTCCCGATCGGCGTTCACCTCGGCGGAGCGGCAGGTGCAGCAGCTCGGGGTCGAGCCGAACGTGGAGGTCGTGGTCGAGAGCTTCATGGCGATCCCGCACTTCATCGCGGGCACCCGCCGGGTCGGCATCATCCACTCGGCGCTCTTCCCGCTCGCGAAGCGTGCAGCGGCCGTGCGCGCCGTCGGCCTGCCGTTCGAGCCGACCCCGATCGTCAACGCGTTGTGGTGGCACCCCGTGCACAGCCACGACCCGGAGCACACGTGGATGCGGGCGCTGTTCGAGGAGGCCGGCCGCATCGTGGGCGCGGGCGACCACACCTGACGCCGAGGGGCACCGAGCGCCTGCCCTATCTGCGAGTGAACCCTATTCGCATCCGCGGATCATCCGGGTCACCGGCGGACAGGACCAAGTCGGTCGTGAACAGACCGTTCTCCGCGTAGATGAGTTGGCCACAGGTCCTACCGACTGACACTCTCGGATGGTAACCGGAGAAGAATTCCCAAGGGTACTCACCGACCGACGGACAATCGGGCACCCTCGGGTCGTAAGGAAGCGGGTCGCCGGAGATGGTCATCAGCCCCTCCGGTCTGAAATCGAGTTGCGTCACCTGCGGGCCATCGCTCACCCGTCCCGTACAGGTCCCGCTCTTCGAACTGCACCGGCCGCTGCAACCAGAACCACGCACCCACCAGATAACAGACGAACGCCACGAGCAGCCCCGGGATCACCCACGGTGCCCACAGCATCCACCGCGCCGGCCCGCGGCGCGAGGTCTTCACCGCGTCTTGAGCGTCTGCGTCCACGTGATCTCCTGGGTTATCGGCTGGAACTGACCCTCCGTCTCCTGAAGGTGCTTCATCTTGTCGAAGGGCGGCACATGGTAGGGGCCGAACGGCGCTTTGTCAGTCCACGGGATGCGGGTCGCGGACTCGGGTGTTGTCACGTTCGTCGCCGTGATGGTGACGACGGCGGTACCGTCGGCGTTCAGCTTGGTCAGGTCGTAGGTGTAGTCGAACGAGCCGATGAACGCTTCGGGAAGGTTCCCCTCGATCCCCGCGCTCGCGATCGTGTTGAGATCGCGTGGCAGGTCTTCGCCGCGTGCGTCGTATCGACCTTTCCGCTCCGGGTTGGATTCGCCCAGGGAGGCGGCCACCGGGCCCGCCGCGTTCGCGAAGTTGGCGGCGGCTCTCTGATCCCTCTGGACCTGCGCTTCCGTCGCAGACGTCACCAGTTGGTGCAGGGCGGCGGCATCGCCCGCCGTCTCCGTGCACCTGGCCCTCCACCAGGCCTCGAGGGACTGGCGCCCCACATCGACGATGTGGTCCCCCGTCCCATCAACGGGCGGCAACGAACCCGTGGGAAGCACCTCGTGCAGGCCGGATAGCTTGGAGGCGGCCTGAATGACCGCCTCGGGCGCGATACTTATTTCCACTGCAACTCGAACCTTTCAGCTTCGCGGAGACCGCTCATGTCTCCAACACCAGACTAAAAAGTATCAGCCGTGGAAAGGGACTCCCATAGTCGGGCGGCCCCGGCTGGGGCGGAGGGCTCAGCTCACCAGCGCTCAACGATCCACCCCGCGATGGCGTCGAGGGTGCGGGCCGCGCCGGGATGCGACGGCTCGTTGATGTGGGCGTGGTCGGCGTCGGGCTCGACGTGCAGAGTCACGTCCCGGCCCGCGTTCGCGAGCCGGGCGGCGAACGCCTCGCCGGAGGGCCGGAGTCCGTCCTGCTCGCAGACGACGACGAGCGTCGGCGGGAAGCCGCCGACCGAGCCGAGGCCGGGGAAGGCGTGCGGGTCGTGCAGCCGGGCCTCCGAACCCGCGAAGTTGAGCAAGAGTTGCGCGGTCGGCGACGACGGATCGGGAACGGCGCCGGGATGGCCGCCGTCCGGGTCGAGCGCCGGGTAGACCAGCACCTGTCCGGCGGGCAGCGCCTCCCCGCATCGCGCAGCCGCGCGACCGCGCCGGCGGTGAGGTTGCCTCCCGCGGAGGCGCCGCCGAGCAGCAGGCTCCCGGGATCGACACCGAGAAGCTCCGCGCTGTTCGCCCGGGCGTACCGCCAGGCGGCGAGCACGTCGTCGGACGGCGCCGGGAAATGCACGTCGCCGAGGCACTTCACGTAGTCGACCGCGAGCACCGGGATGCCTCGGGCCGCGAGCTCCAGCGCCACCCAGTTGGACTCCGGCATGTCGAGGTACCCGCCGATGAAGGCGCCGCCGTGCGCCCACACGAGCGCTGCGCCGGCGTGCGGCACGGTGTCGTCGCGGTAGAGGCGCGCGGGCTGGGGGCCGCTCGGAGCCGCCACGACGAGGTCGCGCGTCCCCACGTGGGCGAGGCGCGGGAACCGCCGCTTCAGCGACGCGGTGTCGACGTCCGACCGCGGATCGGCGGGCTCGCCGTGCTCGCGCAGCCAAGCGAGCGCCTCCGTCAGCGGCAGGGCGCGAAGGTCCGGCTCGGTGTCCGTCATGTGCGCGCCCTACCCGGCGGGTTGCAGCGAGCGCATGCTCGCCCGGATCAGGTCGTGCTGTTTGCGGACGAGCAGGAGCGGGTCGACCTCGCCGAGCTCGGCGAACGCGTGGCCCTCCCACTCGCTCGACCAGTAGCCGCGGTAGCCGCCGTCCACGAACACCTTCACCAGCTCCGGGTAGTCGATCGCCGGCTCCTGGCCGTGCTCGTCGATGTCGTAGAACTTGGCGTGCACGTGCAGGATCTGCGGCATGATGTCCGACCACTCGTGCGGGTCGACGTGGCCGTGCATGTTGAAGGCCAGGTGGGCGAACGAGCCCAGCCGTCCCGGGTCGAAGCCACGGGAGTTCAGGTAGCCGATGAACTCCTGCTGGCGGTCGCGCATCGAGGCGTCCGTCGCCCAGATCTCCTGGAGCCGGAGCACCTCCCCGTCACCGAGGCCTGCGCGCCGAACGGCACGCAGCAGCGTCGGCGACATGCTGTGCATCGTGGACGAGAAGTCGGCGACGAAGCCGAGCAGCGGCGAGTCGAGCTCGGCGTAGACGTCACGCACTTTCACGATCTCCGGGGAGTTCGGTCCCATCGGCGCGTGGATCTCGTACGCGAGCTTCAGCTCGAGCTCTTCTGCGACGGGCAGCAGGCGGCGCAGCAGGTCCGGCTTCGCCGACTGGATGCGGACCAGCGGGAAGCCGAGCTTCTTCGCGCCGCGGAACAGCAGCTCGCTGAATTCGAACTCCTCGTCGGGCGTCATGTCCCTGTCGCGCCGGCGGCCCATGTCGAGGTTCGCCCCGAACGAGCTGGCGTCGAAGCCGTGCCGGTCGAAGGCGTCCCGCCAGGTGGCGACGAACGCGTCGGACACCACCGGGTAGGTCGGCAGCGCCTGGGACGCGACGATCTCGATGCCGGGGCCGATCCCGAGCTCCGCCACCCGGTCGAGCAGGCCGTCGAAGTCGAACCAGCCTGCCCGGAACTCGGCGCTCGCGGAGTACAGGGTGAGGCCGAGCTGGAACGGGTCGGCGTCGGTCGCCTCCGGCGCGGGCGGCACGTCGGTGACGAGCGCGGGCGGCGCGGCGTCGTGGTCGGTGGCCGTGAGCGTCAGGCGCTGGTGGACGACGTTGGGCACGTAGATCCCCGGGCCGCCGTCCTGCCCCGGCGCGATCTGCATGTACGGGAGGCGCAGCTCCCCGTGCAGCTCGACGTCGTACGTCTCGCCGAGGGCGGCGGCCGGTTCGCGCCGCACGATCAGCAGCGGGTGCGATTGCAGGTACCAGAGCACGTCGCACTGCTGCGGGAGGTCGGCGATCCCGTACCGCACGCCGTCCAGTTCGAAGGTCAGATCCTCCTCCGGCACCGCCACGCCGTCGAGCGTGAGGCGCAGCGTGGTGACCGACGAGAGCCACAGGCTGCGGTACCACGGGATGGTGAGCGCGAGCGCGAGGCCGTCGGGGTGGACGCGCAGGCTCGCGTCGTCGATGAGTCCGTTGGGCATGGTCAGTTCCTGTCTGCGAGCGCCGGGTCGGCGGCGGCGCGGTCGGCGGCGGCCGCGCGGTCGGCGGCAGCCGCGCGGTCGGCGGCGATGGTGCGGAGGAGGGCGTGCTGGCGGCGGAGCTGGTCGGGCGCGCGGTAGGGCTCGTGGTGGCCCTCGTATTCGCTCGACAGCCAGCCGCGGTAGCCGGACTCCACGACGACGTCGAGGATGTTCCGCCAGGGGATGTAGTGGTCGACCAGGTCGTCGTCCACCTCGTAGAACTTGGCCTGGAAGTAGACCGTGTGCTCCATCACGTCGGCCAGGTCGGAGACCGGCACGAACGGCACGACCGGCGGCCGGGCCGAGCCGTCGCCCATCCGGAACGAGGCGCTGCCGCCCCGGCGCGGGTACGGGGACAGCTCGAAGACGCCGGTGTCGATCAGGAGGCCGAAGTGCTCCGAACCCGTCCGCTGCTTGAAGTCGATGTACTCCTCCACCACCGGCGATTTGATGATGGTCGGCCAGTGGATCTCCGGGCAGATCACGATATCGAGGTCGGCGGCGAGCTGGAGGTTGCGCTCCACGACCTCCTGCCAGATCGCGTCGACCCGCAGGTCCTCGGAGATGACGCCGATCTTCGGGCGCACGAACGAGAAGCCCAGTGTGGACGCGAGGCGGAGATCGAGTTCGAGCTGCGCCGCGCCCTCCTGCACCGTCATCCCGCGGCCGGGGAACCGCCGGGTGTCGAGCCAGGAGCCGTAGAGCGTGGGCGTGAGCCCGAGTCGCTCGTTGCGCGCGAACCAGGCGTCGATCCAGGCGGTGGAGGGGTTCGGGTAGTCCTCGACATGGCCCTCGCCGAGGATCTCGAGGCCTGCCGCGCCGAGATCGGCGACATCCTCGATGCACTCCTCGACGGTCATGGTCACGCCGATGTCGTCGGTGTACGAGTAGAGCGAGACGCCGAGGCCGAAGGGGAGGTCGTCGGTGGTCCCTGGAAGATCGGTGGTCCCTGGAAGATCGGTGGTCCCTGTCAGATCGGTGGTCACAGCACGATCACCGCCTTCCGCGATGCGGTCCAGATCGAGGGCTGCAGCTCCTCCGGGATGTACGACATCCGCAGCCGGAGCTCCAGGGTGACGTCGTGGATGCCGCGGGCGAGGCCGCCGGCGCGCGGGACGGTCAGCACCGCTGCGTGGCCGAGCGGCCAGCGGGCGTCGGGCGACTCCTGGAGCTCGGCGAACGAGAACTCCCCACGGTGGCGTGGCCGGTCGGCAGCGTCCAGCGGATGTCGTCGCCGCCGAACCGCTCGCCGTCGACGGTCACGGCCGGCTTCTCGATGAGGTTCGCCCAGAGCCCGCGGTAGTAGGGGCTGCGGACACGCAACTGGAATCCGGTGCGCGCGCCCGCCGGCCCGACATTGCGGAAGCCTGAGGTCTGTATCAACTGTTCTTCGAGCATTCGATCCTCGTTTCTGTGGTGCTGGGTCGTGTCAGTGCCGCGCCTCGGCCGACGCCGTCGCGCTGAGCCGCGCCGCGGCCTCCCGGGCGCCGCGGACGGCGATGGCGACGCTCATCAGCGTGGGGTTCATGGTCGTGGCGGTCGGGATCAGCGCGTTGCCGCCGACCAGGAGGTTCTCGAAGCCCCACACCCGGGAGTACGGGTCGGCCACCGAGCTGCCGTCGTCCTCCGCGCCCATCCGCATCGTGCCCTGATAGTGGAGGCTGGAGCCGTTGGGCAGCAGCCGCGGGTCGGCGACGAAAGCGCCGAGCGCGTTCCCGGCGCGGCGCAGGCGCTCGGTGGCCTCCGCGATCTCGCCCTGCTCGCTGTCGGTGAGCGCGTATTCGATGGTCAGGTTGGGGAAGCCGCGGTAGTCGGGCTCGGCATCGTCGAACGTCACCGCGTCCTCGAAGCGCGGCTGCTTGCGCATCCCGTAGCCCATGTTGACGTAGCCCCAGCGGTTGCCCGCGGCCGGGTGCGCCGGGTCGAGCGGGAACGGCGGGTTCTCGGCGTACATCACCTGCAGCGAGAACGGGTGGCCGGGCTCGGAGAACGGGATGCGGTTCACTGCGGCGACCGGGTCGGCCGGGTTGAGCGCGCGGCGGGCGAGCTCGCGGTCGAGGTCCGCCTCGGTCGCGTACCGCGCCATGCCGGCGGGGTCGAGGGCGACGGTCGAGATCACGACCGGGTGCTCGGTCAGGTAGTGCCCGAGCGCGCGGGGCCGGATGCCGGAGGCCCAGAGCAGCTGCGGCGAGCGGAAGGCGTCGGCCGCGACGACGACGAGGTCGGCCGTCACCGTATAGACGTCGTGGCTGCGCAGGTCCTCCACCGTGACGCCGGTGACGCGGCCGTCCGCGTGGTCGACGCGGCGCACGAGCGAGAGGTCGCGCAGCTCGAACCGGTCGGCGAGGCCGCTCTCCCGATCGAGAAGCGGGCCGAGCACGACGTCGGCTCCGGCCCACCGCATTGTGCCGTCCGGCTGGGGGTCGCCCGACACGGGGAGCGTGCCCGGGCCGTAGCCGTCGGGCAGCTCGGAGCCGAACTCCTCCGCCAGCAGCGACCGGATCGCGGAGCCGATCTCCGAGTCGGCGAACGCCGCGGTCTGCACGTGCAGCAGCCGGGCGGCCTCCGCGATCAGCTCGTCCCATTCGGCGTCGGAGATGAACGGGATGCGCTCGCTGAACGACGGGCTCGGCGTCGCGCAGGTCCAGTGCGCGCCCATGCCGCCGACGTTGGTGGAGGCGGCCGCAGCCGGGAAGCTCGGCGTGTGCGCGGAGCCTTCGCCGCCGAAGTCGAGCAGGTGCGTCCCGCCGCGGGCGGTGAACATGCCCTCGACGACGACCGAGGACGGGATGCCGAGCGACTCGCGGAAGGCTCCCGCCTGGGGCCCCTGCGACAGCTCGCGGGCCCGCTCCTTCTCGACCGGGTCGGGGATGTTGCGGACGTTCTCGCCGGCGATCGCAGTGAGCTGCGGTCCCGCCTCGAACATGACCACGCGGGCGTCGGGCACGGCTTCGAGCAGCAGCCGCGCGTACGCGGAGCCGATAGGCCCGCTGCCGACGACGGCGATGGTGGGGACGGTGTTCGTCGGGGAGGGGTTCATGGTGCTCTCCTGCTCAGGCGGGGATGGACTCGGTGGCGGCGTCGCGCAGCGCGCCGGGATCGTCGGACAGTCGGCGGTTCGGCAGCAGGACCGACGCGACGACCCCGACGAGGTAGGTCACGGCGAGCGCCACGAAGATCGGCACGAAGACGCCCTGGTAGACCCGGGCGATCTCCTGCTGGAGCGCGGGGCTCTGCGCGTGCGCGATCGCCGGCGTCAGGGTCGCGGCGTCGAGCCCGGGCGGCAGCATCGCGGCGACACCCGCGCCGATGAGGCCGCCGATCAGCGCCGTGGCGACCGTCGCGCCGACCTGCCGGACGAGGTTGACGCTCGCCGTGATCGAACCAGTCTCCGAACGCGGCACCGCGCTCTGCACGACCGCGACGATGAGGCTCATGAAGGCGCCCGTCCCGAGGCCGACGACCGCCATTGCGAGGGTCGGGGCCCAGAGCGGTGCGCCCGCGGGAAGCAGCGCCATCGCGCCGAGGCCGGCCGCGCCGAGCACCGTGCCGGCCAGCGGGTACACCCGGTAGTGGCCGGTGCGGCTGACGAGCCAGCCGGACGCGAGGTTGCTGACCAGCATCCCGAAAACCGTCGCGATCGGCACCAGCCCCGACACGGTCGCGCTCGTCCGGTACGCCATCTGGAAGTAGGTGGGCAGGTAAGAGGTGATCGAGAACAGGCCGATCCCGACGATGGCCGAGATCGCGGTGCCGGTGGCGACCGTGCGGTCGGCGAAGTGGGACAGGTTCACGAGCGGTTCGGCGGCCCGGAACTCGACCACGAAGAACACGGCGAGCGCGACGGCCGCGATGGCGAAGGCGATGAACGCGGACATCGCCTGCGCCGGGTCGCCCAGCCACGTGACGGCGAGCACGAGCGCCACCAGCCCGGCCGTGAGCGCGATCGACCCGCCGAGGTCGAAGCGCCCGCGCCGGCCCGGCTCGAGGTGCGGGACCGCCACGATCGCCAGGGCGAGCGCGGCGGCGCCGACGGGGACGTTGATCCAGAAGACCCACGGCCAGCCCCAGGTGTCGGTGATGATGCCGCCCAGCACCGGGCCGATGAGGATCGCGATCGGGAAGGCCGCGCCGATGATCGCCATGTACTTGGGCCGCTGCCGCGGCGTCGTGGTCTCCGCGATGATCGTCTGCGACATGAGCTGGAGACCGGCCGAGCTCATTCCCTGGACGACGCGGGCGACGATCAGCCAGACGATGCCGTTCGCGAAGCCGCACGCCACCGACGCGATGACGAACACGGTCACCGAGCTGAGGAAGACCGCGCGCGGCCCGACCCGATCGCCCAGCTTGCCGAGGATGGGCAGCAGGACGGTGCTGGCGAGCGTGTAGCCGACGACGATCCAGCTCATGTGCTCGAGGGCCCCGAGCTGGCCCGCGACCGTCGCGATCGCGGTGCTCACGACGGTGTTGTCGAGCGCCCCGAGGAAGGACACGGCGAGGAGGGAGGTGACGAGGAGGCGGAACCTCAGTGGCGAGAGCGGCATACGCGAGACCCGAACGATCGGGTGATCGACGCGACGGTTTGTGCCCTCGCCCGCGGCTTTACGGAGAGGAACGGGCCCACGGCCCCGACGTCATGGCGATTCTAGAACATTCTTTTGTCGTTTTTCAACCTAAGAGTGCCCTTTCTCGGTATTTGGCGCGGGAGCCGCACGAGCGAGCCGCGGATTCGTGCCGAATGTCGCTTCTCGCGCCGCGAAACGCGACATTCGGCACGAATCCTCAGGCGGTCGTCACGGTGTGGCGGTCGGAATCGGCGTCGGGGTCTCCACCGGCGTCGGGGTGCCCGTGGGCTGGGGCGCCGGCGTCCCCGTCGGCCCGGGCGCGGGCACCGGCCCGGGGTTGGCGGTCGGGCCGGGGGTGCTTCCGGGCGCGTCCGAGCCGGTCGGCGCAGGCGAGGGAGCAGGCGCCGGCACGGATGTCGCGCCACCGCCCGGCACCTGAACGGCGGCCGGATCGCCGGCGATGATGGCCTTCAGCTCCTGCTCGTAGACCAGCAGTCGGGCTTGCACCGCCGACAACCCGAGCCCCTGGAGGTTGTGGGAGAAGGCCATGATCTTCGCCCACAGCGCGGCGATCCGGCTCATCGTCGCCGAGTCGGGCTGTCCGCTCACCGTCAGCACGAGCTGATTCGCGAGGGCGGCGGTCATGCAGTCGATGCACCCGTAGTTCGCCGCTGCCGACAGGTTCTGCGGGACCACGACGTGCGTCTCGCCGACGAGGATCACGACTTGGAACGCCACCGCGACCGTCGTGCAGCCGGAACAGTGCGCGAAGGCGTACGCCGAGTTCGTGTTCAAGGCAGACTGGCCGCCCGTCACCCAGACCAGCGCGAAGGCGACGTCGTACAGCGTCGACCCGTTCGTGGTGTTCACCGCGAGCGCCTGGTTGTCGCCCGGACGCGGCGGGGCCGGCTTGTCGAACGGGAAGACCCAGGAGGGCGACCGGCCGTCGCGCGGGACCAGGACCATCGCGAGCTGCGGATGGTCGGCGGTCGGTCGAGGGTCGCTGCCCGGCCAGATCGTCTGCACCGCGCCCGTCGAACCGGCGGAGAGCCGGCCGGACTGCAGGGCGGCCGGAGCGACGATGTCCGAGAGCGTGCCGCGCTCGTAGGGCTGGATCGGCCGATAGGTCTGCGGGGCCGGCCACCACGCGAAGGCGAGACCGCCGACAAGCGCCAGCACCAGCGCGCCCGCCACGCCGCGGCGGACCGGCCTCCCGCGCGTGCCCATCCAGAGCCGGACGAGGCCGGTCCTGGCGAGCCGGACGAGGATGTACAGGGTGCCCAGAATCGGCAGAGCCGTCGCAAGCATGAGGACGAGCTGCGCCACCCCGGCGGCCAGGTCGCCGCGGCCGAACTCCAGCCCGAGCGCGTGACCGCGCGCCGCCAGCGCGGCCCAGGCCGTGGCGATCACGCGGGGAAGGGTCAGCACCATCGCCACCAGCGAGAACAGCAGCAGGGGGACCACGACCAGCACCCAGACGCTCACCACGGCCCGCGCCCACGGCCGGAGGGTCCGGGACTCCGGGCGCCGCCAGCGCCACGGCAGCAGCCCGAGCAGGGTCGGGCCGATCCGCTGGAACAGATCGGGCACACCGGTCAGGTCCGCCAGCACGTGGTACCCGTCGAAGCGCACGGTCGGCAAGAGCTGGTGGACCATCTGGAGGAGCTGGGTGAGCACGACGAGCAGCAGCGCATCCCAGCGCGTCGCGAACCAGACGCCGACGATGGCGACGGCGACGATCGCGTTGAAGTAGAGACCGCCGAGATCCGTACGGATGCGGCCCACCCGACCGAGCCGGTACGAGTCGGTGACGTCGGTGAAGAACGCCGGCCAGAACAGGTAGAGCCCCATCCCCATCCGGCCCGGGGTCGCGCCCCCGTATCGTGCCGCCGCGGCGTGACCGAACTCGTGGAAGCCGGCCGACAGGACGGTCACGGCGACGATCAGCAGGAGGACGCCCGGGTCCTGGAACGCGTGGTAGGTCGCCGCGGCCAGGCCCTGCACCATCAGCAGCCACCAGCACGCCGCGACGAACAGGCAGATCACCGGCACGACGACGAGCGGATGGAACAGCCGGGCGAAGGGCGCGGTGAGTCGCCGGGTGCGATCGGGGTCGGTGATCTCCTTGCGCAGCCGCAGCCCGAGCAGCGGGGAGGACCGCTTGACCTCCGGCTCGCCGCCATCGGCCCGCGTGAGGAGGCCCAGCGGGCGCAGCGAGGAGTCGACCAGGTGCGCCACATCCTCCGGCCGGAGAGCCCGGCCGACGCGCTCGCTGACGCGCTCAGCGATCTCCCCGATGTCGCGCGTGCCGTCGACCTCGTCGAGGATCGCGAAGAGCAGCGGCGTGAGCTGGAGGACCTGGCCGTCGCCACGGCGGGCGAGCGAGGGCGGCTCGCGGTACCCCGACCCCCGCATGGCGCCGATCAGTGTCACCCCGTGGGCGCGCGCGAGCACCTCGGCGGAGCGGTCGGGGCTCCCCGGGGCCGGCGAATCTCCGTGCTCCGCCGGCCCGTCCTCCTGCTCCGCCGGCCCGTGCTGCTCGGCCGGCGGCCTCGATGCGATCGTCACAGCGGCGCGTTACGGCTGCGCCGGGGGCTGCCCGATGTTCGACTGCTGCCCCGCGGTGGCGTCTGCGGAGCCGGTGATGTTCTGGTCGATCGTCGCGTCCTGGTGCGACACCGCCGCCGCCTGGCTGTCGATCGAGCCGATGTTGGCCGCCACGCTCGCGTCGATCGGCGCGGCGACGTTCGCGTTGGCCGCGACTGCGCCGTTGATCGGGGCCGCGATGTGGGCGTCCGCTGCGGCGTTGATGTTCACGTTGAGGAGGTTCCCGTCCGTGATCGAGCCTGGGGTGGAGGTCGACGTCGGCGGGGCCGTCGTGGTGTCGGCCGCGGGAGCCATGTCGCTCACCTGGTGGGAGTTGGCGACGGCGTCCGCCGCGATTCCCTGCTGGATGCCCGCGCTCTGGTCGGCGCCGGCGACGGCCGTGGATCCGGCCGAGAGCACGTTGGCGCCCGCGGAGGCCTCGATCGGGGCCGCCACGTTGGCGTTCGCCGCGACACCGAGGTCGACCGGGGCGACGAGTCCGAGCCCCAGGTTCAGGTCGGCGTTGAGATCGAGGATGGAGGCCACCTCCTTGTCGGGAAGGGGCGTTGCGGACTCTGCCGCGAGTTCGTCCGCGGAGAGCGGCTGCGGGTCGGCGGTGCTGTCGTCGTTCATCTGAGGCTCCTTCTCCGGCGCACGTCGCGCCACGGTCCGGTGCGGCCGGCGGGGTCCCGCCGGCGCCACGATTCCTGGAGACCGTACGTCCGGTCTTCTTCGCCGAGAAGACCGTTCACCTCCCGCAGGCGTCGTGGTATTGCGTGCGCGCCCGCTGGCCCACGCGGGAGCGCGGAGTCATCCGCGTGGGTGTGCGGCGGACCTACGGTGTCGGCCCGGTCACAGAGCGGCCCGCTCGTGCGCGAGGCTCGGGATCTGGGTGGCGAATTTGCCGCCGGACACGTCGATCAGCGCGCCTGTGATGTAGCCGGCATAGTCGCTCGCGAGGAAGCAGACCACGTCGGCGACGTCCTCCGGGCGCTCCCAACGCCGCAGCGACAGGGTGTCGAGCAGGCGGTTCTGGCGAGCCTCCGGGAGCTCGGCGAAGCCGTTCATGGCGGTGGGGATCATCCCGGGCGCGTAAGCGTTGACCGTGATGTTCCACGGCCCGAGCTCCGAGGCGAGCACGCGCGTGAACTGGACCACCGCCGCCTTCGACGCGCCGTAGGCCGCCGCACCGACGCTGGGGATGATCGCCGCGAACGAGGCGGCGTTGATGATCCGTCCGCGCCCGGCGCGCTTCATCGCCGGGATGACCGCCTGGGACAGGGCGAACACCCCGAACACGTTCACGTCGAAGCACGCCCGCCAGCGTTCGGGGTCGAGCGTCTCGACCTCCCCCTCGACGTTGATGCCGGCGTTGTTCACGAGGACGTCGATGCGCCCGAACTCGCTCTCGACGGCGTCGATCGCGGCGCGCACGGACGCGGCGTCGGTGACGTCGCAGTGGATCGTGCGGACACCCGCGAGCCGGTCGACCGCGTCGTCGAAGGCGAGGTCGAGGGCGACGACCGCGGCGTTCTCGGCGACGAACCGCTCCACGAGCCCGCGCCCGATGCCGCGGCCTCCCCGCTGACGATGACGACCTGCCCGGCGAAGTCGATGAACATGAGACCTCCAATAGTCATACTATTGACGACATCGTAGCGAGGCGGAGGGAGGTCCGCGATGGATTCGTCAGCGGACGGGCGCGTGGTGTGGATCACCGGCGCGGGCAGCGGCATCGGCCGGGCCACGGCGATCGAGGCGGCGACGGCCGGCTGGCGGGTGGCGCTCACCGGGCGCCGGGCCCCGCACTGGATGAGACCGTGGCGGCGGTGCAGGAGGCGGGCGGCGCGGCTCTGGTGCTGCCCGGCGACGCGACCTCCGACGACGTCATCCGAGCCTCCCTCGACCGGATCACCGCCACCTGGGGCCGCCTCGACGCGCTCGTGCTCGCCGCCGGGCTGAACGCGCCCGAGCGCCGCTGGGCCGACCACGACCCGGCGACCTTCGACGAGATCGTGCGCGTCAACCTCACCGGCCCCGCGCACCTCGTCACCGCGGCGCTGCCGCTGCTGCGCGCCTCGCACGGCGTCGTCGTGTTCGTGTCGTCGTACGCCGCGTGGGCGTTCAACCCGATCGCGGGCGTCGCCTACAGCGCGTCCAAGGCCGGACTGTCGGCGCTGAGCCGCACCCTCAACGCGCAGGAGGCGGCGTCCGGCGTCCGGTCGTGCCACCTCTGTCCCGGCGACGTGAACACGGACTTCCTCGGCCACCGGCCGCAGGTGCCGTCGGACGACGCGCGTGCGGCGATGCTGCAGCCGTCGGACGTGGCGCGGAGCGTCCGGTTCGTGCTCGAGGCTCCGACGCACGTACGGTTCGACGAGCTGGTCGTGTCGCCGGTTTCGCAGACGTGAGGGGGCCTCCTCCGGCGACGGCGGCCGCGCCTACCGCCGGGTCCTCGACCGGCTCGGCCGGTCGATCATCGCGGGCGAGCTCCCGGCCGGCCGCGTGGTGAACGTCGAATGGGCGATGGAGCAGACCGGCGCGTCCCGCAGTGTCGTGCGCGAGGCGACCCGCGTGCTGGTCTCCCTCGGCCTCCTCGTCGCCCGCCAGCGCGTCGGGTTGACGGTGACCGCGAGCGAGTCCTGGGACGCCCTCGACGGCGACGTCGTACGCTGGCGCCTCGACTCGCCGGATCACGATGCGCAGATCGCGGACCTCCTCGACCTCCGCCTCGCGGTCGAGCCTGCGGCGGCCCGGGCGGCGGCGGAGCGACGCAGTGGCGAGCAGGCGACGGCGCTGGTCGCCGCGGCACTCGAACTGGAGGCCACGGCTGCCCGCCGGGATGCCGCGGCGTTCTTCGAGGCGGATACGGCATTCCACAGCCAAGTCATCGCGGCGAGCGGCAACCGGATGTTCGTGCGACTGTCGGCGGTGCTGCGGGAGGCGCTCCGCGAGCGGACGCCGCACGCGCCGGTGCGCTGGCGGGACGCGCCCGCGGACGCGCGGCTGCACGCTGAGGTCGCGGCGGCGGTTCAGGCACAGGACGGCGCGCTGGCGGAGGAGGCCATGCGGCGGATCGTGCGCGGGGATTGAGGGTGGGGCGCACACGCAACAGCCCCGGCATCCAGAGGACACCGGGGCCGCCGTCACGCGCTGTTCGCGCCCGTCACGCTCTCACTTGAGCGCCGCGATGATTCCGTTCACGTCCGGCGTTCCCCACCCGGTCGGGCGGTCCCAGCCCGTCGTCGCCGAGTAGCCGCCGCCGAACGTCGGGGTCGTGTTGCTCCCGACCGTCACGTCGAAGAGCAGGCCCTTCGAGGCCCAGCTCTGCGCCTGCTGGCCGACGTTGCCGACCGTGTGGCCCACCGCCTGGATGGTGTCCGCCGTCAGGGCCGCCCACTGCGGCGAGCCCGCCGAAGTGCCTCCGAAGAAGTAGAGGCCGTTGTTGTCACCGCCCAGGAACCCGAGGTACGTGAGCACTCCCGTGTAGACGCTGGCGTTGTACGCCACGTCCGAACCGCCCTTCGCCGTGAACAGGCTCGGCGCGCCGCCGGTCTCGCCGACCACACCGAAGGCGCAGGTCAGCGGGCAGTTCGCGTAGTCGCCCCAGACCGTCTCGCGCGGCAGGTTCAGCCCGCTGCCCGCCCACAGGTTGGTGCCGCCGACCGAGGTCACGTTCGGGTCGGAGGCCGGGAACGCGAAGTTCGCGAAGCCGGCGCCGTTGTCGGAGCCGCTGTCCCCGGAGGACGCGAAGAGCGACATCCCCTGCGACGCCGCCTTCACGAACGCCTTCTCACCCTGGCTGGTCTGCCCGTTGTTCGCGTTCGGCGACGAGATCAGGTTGTCCGCCTCGCCGAAGCTCATCGAGAGCACGTTGCCGAGCTTGTTGTCGACGGCGTATTTGATCGCGTTGTCGATCGTCGCCCCGTGGTCGTTCGCCGCCACCACGAGCGCGATGTTCGCGCCCGGCGCCACCGCGTGCGCCCACTGGACGTCGAGGGAGGTCTCCTCGGCCCAGCCGGTCTGCGTGCCCTTGCCGGTCCAGGTCGGCTTGCCTCCCGGGTAGTAGACCGTCAGGTTCGGCGCCGGGAGCCCGAACGCGCCGGAGAAGGTCGCCAGGTCCGACTGCACCGTCGGGCTGCCGAACGCGTCGACGATGACGACGGTCTGCCCGGTGCCCGCGGGGACGCCGTTGATCGTGGCCGGGATGTCGTACGCGGCACGGATGCTGTCCGGGGTCTGGCAGGCGACCCGGCCGGCGGTCTGAGCGAGGCACTGCGCCGGCGTCAGCGACGGCTTCACTGCGCTGGTGGAGATCCCGGCCTTCTCCACGATCGGATGGACGCTGTAGACGCCGCTGGTGTCGGGGGTCGCGGCGTTGGGTGTCGCCGCGGACGCCGGCGCCGTGACCGCGACCGCGAGGGCTGCGGCTCCGGCGATAGCAAGGCTGAGTGAGACGAACGACGTACGTTTCATGGTGCTCCCCTGTCCCGCCGCCGCTCCGTCGCGACGGCCCGAGAAGAAACATATGCCGCGCCCCGCGCTCAGGGATAGAACGGCTCGTCTGAGGATTCTCTCAGATTTCTCCGTCGCGATTCGTGCCGAATGCCGACTCTCGCCGGGGCGGAAGGCGACATTCGGCGGGAATGTACGGCGGCGCGCCGGTGGGACCGGTCACTTGACGGGATCGCGTGAGTGCGGCAACATCGTCGCCACCGGGGTCGACTTCCCGACCGCCCGACCGGCATCCACTCCACACCAGATCGACGAGGATCACATGCGCAGCAGAATGTTGACGTCAACATTGCAGACAACCACTCGGAAAGGCCTGGTCGCCGTCGCGCTGGCGGGCGCGCTCGCGCTGACCGGGGTCGGCGTCGCCTCCCCGGCGCTCGCCACCCAGCCCCAGCCCTCGAAGGGCCCCGGAACGTCCGAGTTCAAGGGCGTGAACTGGGCCGACCCGCGGGACAACTACGCCGGCGACGCCGTCGTCCCGACCGGGCTCAGCACCGCCGACAGCTACGACCAGGTGCTCGCCGCCTCGCAGCGCATCCTGGGCGGGTTCGAGCAGAACCTCGGCGCCAACACCGTGCGGCTGCCGATCAACCCGGCGAGCGTGGGCACGCCGTGGTGGACGTCCTACCGGGCCACGATCGACGCAGCGGCCGCGCGCGGGGACAAGGTCATCCTCAGCTACTGGGAGTCCGACACGAGCAAGGACGGCCTGATCGACGACGTCCCCGCCTGGAAGGCGATGTGGGACACCGTCGTCGGCGAGTTCCAGCACACCCCGAACGTGTACTTCGAGCCGATGAACGAGCCGCACGGCTACTCGCTCGACCAGTGGGTCGCCGTCACCTCGCAGTGGCTGACCGACCACCAGCAGGTCCCCCGCAACCGGGTCGTCATCAGCGGCACCGGCTACAACGACAACGTCGTCGGAGTCGGCGACGCGCCCCAGCTCAAGGGCACCCTGCTGTCGCTGCACTTCTACGGCTACTGGGCGAACCACACCACCGAAGCCGACTGGACCGCCGACCTCGCGGGCCGCATCGGCGAGTACGCCGGCCGCACCATCATCGACGAGGCCGGCTCGCCCATGACCATCGGGCTCAACTATGGAGCGCACAACGGCAACGTCTACACCTCCTACCTCGCCGCAGTGACCGACTTCGCCCGGCAGAACCGGATGGGCATCGTCTACTGGCCGGGCCTGCGCGCCGGCGACTCGTACTCGATCGAGTCCCTGCAGCCGGACGGCACCCTCACCGACAACAGCGCCTCGGGAGTCGCCCAGCTGAAGTGGGGCTACGGCTACGGCGACCAGGAGCCGGTCAACGACCTCCCCGCCGCGCCTCCCGGCCAGGCCCTCGTCGGCCAGGCCTCCGGCCGCTGCGTCGACGTGCCGGGCTTCAGCACGACGCCGGGGACCGCGCTCGACCTCTGGGACTGCAACGGAGGAGGCAACCAGACCTGGAACCTGACCGCCGACCAGCAGCTCACGATCTACGGCAACCTCTGCATGCAGGCCGGCACGGACGGCACCACCGCGGGCGCCGGCGACCGGGTCGTGGTCGCGGACTGCACCGGAGCCGCCGTCCAGCGCTGGAACACGAACGCCGACGGCACCGTGACCCCGGCCGCCGCGCCCACGCTCTGCCTCGCCGCCGCCGGCGCCGGGACCGGAAACGGCACCGCGGTCGACCTCTGGTACTGCAACGGAGCCCCGAACCAGGTGTGGACCCGGAAGTAGCCCTCAACGATTCGTGCCGAATGTCGGCTCTCGCCGAGCGAGAGGCGACATTCGGCACGAATGCACCCCCAGCGAGTCGGCTGGCCACTGCGCGGAGCAACAGGGGTAGCGTGACCCGCGTGCACCAGAACCACGAGCATTCAGCGCAGAAGGTGGCCGAACGGAGCGGTCCCCCGCCCAGGAGGCCCGACCATCGGCAGCGACTGCTGTTCGGGGCGTCGCTGGCCGCGCTCGGCGTCGTCTTCGGCGACATCGGAACCAGCCCGCTCTACGCGCTGAAGACGGTCTTCCTGCTCGACAACGGCGCAGTCCGCGCCAACCAGGATGACGTGTTCGGGGTGATCTCGCTCATCTTCTGGAGCGTGACGATCATCGTCTCGATCAAGTACATCGGGATCCTGATGCGTGCCGACAACGACGGCGAGGGCGGCGTGATGGCCCTGGCTGCGCTGGCGCAGCGCCTGTACGCGACGAAGGCGGGGAAGGCCGGCACCCTCCTCGTGGTCGGCATCGTCGGCGTCTCCCTCTTCTACGGGGACTCGATCATCACACCCGCGATCTCGGTCCTCTCCGCGGTCGAAGGCCTCCACGTCACCGTGCCGGCCATCTCGCACCTGGTGATCCCCATCGCGGCCGTCATCCTGATCGCGCTGTTCGTGGTGCAGAAGTTCGGCACCGGGAAGGTGGGCGTGCTGTTCGGGCCGGTCATGGTGCTGTGGTTCGTCGTGATCGGGGTGGCCGGGCTCGTGATGCTCGTCCAGTATCCGGCGGTGCTGCTCGGCCTGTCGCCGACGTACGCCATCGCCTTCCTCGTCAGCAAGCCGCTGATCGCGTTCGTCGCGCTCGGCGCGGTGGTCCTGGTGATCACCGGAGCGGAGGCGCTGTACGCCGACATGGGCCACTTCGGCCGCGCGCCGATCAGCCGTGCCTGGTTCTTCCTGGTGTTCCCCGCGCTGACCCTCAACTACCTCGGCCAGGCCGCCCTGGTCCTCCACGATCCGGCGGCCAGGACGAACCCGTTCTTCCTCCTCATCCCGGAGTGGGGCCGGCTCCCCGTCGTCATCCTGGCGACCGCGGCGACGGTGATCGCGAGCCAAGCGGTGATCTCGGGCGCGTACTCGCTGTCGCGCCAGGCCGTGCAGCTCGGGCTGCTGCCGCCGCTGACCGTCAAGCAGACCTCCCAGCACGAGGGCGGCCAGATCTACCTGCCGGCCGTCAACCTTCTGCTGTTCATCGGCGTGATGGCGGTGATGCTCTCGTTCGGCTCGTCCGACCGGCTGTCGACGGCGTACGGCATCTCGGTGACCGGCGCGCTGGTCGTGGACACCGTGCTGCTGCTGCTCGTCGCGCGGCCGCTCTGGCACTGGGCGCCGTGGAAGATCGTGCTCGCGGCCGTGGCCTTCGGCGGCCTCGAGCTCAGCTTCCTGGCCGGCAACCTCTCCAAGATCATCAACGGCGGCTGGGTGCCGCTGCTGATCGCCGGCGTCGTCATCCTCGTCATGACGACGTGGCGGCGGGGGCGTGCTCTGGTGCAGGCCGACCGCCTGAGGAAAGAGGGCTCGATGGCGGACTTCATCGAGGAGATCCGCAAGAAGAACCTCCCCGGGTGCCCGGCATCGCGATCTTCCCGCACCCGAACAAGCTGACGACACCGCTGGCTCTGCGGGCCAACGTCAAGCACAACCACGTCCTCCACGAGCACGTGATCATCGTGGGGGTCAGCACCGCGCAGGTGCCGCACGTGCCGGCGGCGGACGCCTTCGACTACGACCCCTCGGCTACGCCGACGACGGCATCGAGTTCCTCCACATCACGTTCGGGTTCTCCGACGACCCGGACATCCCGCGCGCTCTCCGCGCCGCGGTGCGGGAGGGCGTCCTGCCGCTCGATTCGGCCAACTTCAAGGCGGCGTCGTACTTCATCTCCCGCGGTGCGATCCGCATCACCCGCAAGGACAGCATGGTGCCGTGGCGCCGTTCGCTGTTCGTCGCGCTCGCCCACAACGCCGCGAACCCGGCGGCCCGGTTCGGGCTGCCGGCGTTGCGGACCGTCACGATGGGGAGCGACGTGGAGATCTGAGCGGCCGCGGCCGTCAGTGCTCCGCGGCCGCCCGGATCGCCTCCGCTACTCGGCCGAGCCGGCCTCCTCGCCCAGTTCCTCACGCACCTGGTGCTCGACCAATACGGGGACGAAAGCCCGCACAGGGGCGTCCTCGTACTGCTCGTAGCGTTCCTCCACCCGCTGCTCGATCTCCTCCTTGGGGACCTCCGGGAACCGGTCGCTGAGCCGCTCTGCCGCGTGCTCGAGTGCCACGGCCTCGTCCTGCAGCCCCGCGCTCCGGGTGCTCTTGTCGTGTTCGCTCGTCATGCGGCGATTGTCCGCCCGGAGGGCGAAATGACAAGTGGGCCTGCGGGAAACAGCCAGGGTTCAGGAGCCCCTGAGCAGCCATCGGTTCCTCACTTTCTCCCGCGACACGCCGGGTGGGAGCGGGAGAAAGTGAGGAAGCGATAGCTGCTGTCGGTCACCAGTCGTGCATGGAGCCGTCGAGGAGGCGGTTCACCGGGAGGTAGGCGGCCTCGTAGGGGAAGGACTGGGCGATGACGTCGTCGTAGTCGACGCCGATGCCGGGCTGGTCGCCGGGGGTGAGCATGCCGTCTTGGAACGTGTAGGTCGTCCGGAAGACCTCGTGGGTGGCCGGGCTGTGCTTCATGTACTCCTGGATGCCGAAGTTCGGGATGGCGATGCCGAGGTGGATGGCCGCGGCGAGACCGACCGGGGAGACGTCCGTCGGGCCGTGCACACCGGACTTGATCTGATACACCGACGCGTAGTCGAAGATCCGCCGCAGCCCGGTGATCCCACCGGCGTGCGTGACCGGGGAGCGCACGTAGTCGATCAGCTGCTCCTCGAACAGCTCCCGGTAGTCCCAGATCGTGTTGAACACTTCACCGATCGCCAGCGGCGTCGTGGTGTGCTCGCGCACACGACGCAGCACGGCCTGGTTCTCAGCCGGGGTGACGTCCTCCAGCCAGAACAGGTCGTACGGCTCCAGCGACTTGCCGAGCTTGGCAGCCTGGATGGGCGTGAGCCGGTGGTGCGCGTCGTGCAGCAGCGGCAGCTCCGGACCGAACTCGTTGCGCACCGCCTCGAACACGGTCGGCGCGTGCCGCAGGTAGGCGCGGGTGTCCCAGCTCTCCTCGACCGGCACGGCGCTGCGCCGTGCCGGCTCGTAGTCGTAACGGGCATCAGAGCCGGTCCCGGCTCCCGCGGCGGCGTTCCTGCTCGACGCGACGCCGTACACCGACGGCAGCCCCGGGATGCCGGTCTGCACGCGAACCGCGCGGTAGCCCTCCTCCAGGTGCTCGTTGATCGAGTCGAACAGCTCCGGCAGCTCCGCGCCCGAGGCGTGCCCGTACACCAGCAGGCCGTTCCTGCTCTTCCCGCCGAGCAACTGGTAGAGCGGGAGCCCGGCAACCTTCGCCTTGATGTCCCACAACGCCGTATCCACAGCGGCGATGGAGGCCATCGTCACCGGGCCCCGCCGCCAATACGCGCCCCGATACAGGTACTGCCAGGTGTCCTCGATCCGGTGCGCGTCCCGGCCGATCAACAACGGGACGACATGCTCGCTCAGATACGCCGCGACCGCGAGCTCCCGCCCGTTCAACGTCGCGTCGCCCAAACCCGTGAACCCGTCCTCCGTGGTGATCCGCAACGTCACAAAGTTACGGCCCGGGCTGGAGACCAAGACCTCTACTGCGGTGATTCTCATACGTGTGCTCCTTGGAAAGATGCGGCTCGCACGGCGTCCACCGCGGCCACGATGTCGGGATCGGCCGCCAGGCGCGGGTCGATCAGGGCGAGCAGAGGGGAGGTCGCGTCGACGCTCGCGCGGGCCTCGGCGATCGCGGCGGACTCCGCGTCGACCAGCACGCGCCCCGAGCAGACGAGCGCGACCCAGGCCGCGAGCGCGTAAACGCAGGCGGAGCCGTCGCGGCCCGCCGCGCGCTCGGCGAGCAGGGTTCCCACGACGCGCACCCGTAGCTTCGCGACCGCCTCCGCGGCGATCTGCTCGAGGTTGTGCTCGATGCGGGCGTTCGCGAACCGCTCGATCAGCGCGTCGCGGTAACGGCGGAGGTCCAGGCCTTCGGCGGGCAGGTGCCGCACGGACTCGTTCCAGTACGCCTCCACCCGCGCGCGCAGCGCCGGATCGGCGACGGCCTGGGCCACCGTGCGGTGCCCGTGGGAGAGGCCTGCGTAGGCGAGCAGGCTGTGCGCGCCGTTCAGCAGGCGCAGCTTCCGCTGCTCGAACGGCTCGATATCGTCCACGAACCGCGCGCCGGCCTCCTCCCACGCGGGCCGTCCCGCGGGGAAGTGCCCGCAGAGCACCCAGTCGGTGAACGGCTCGGTCACGACCACGGCGCGGTCGTCCCAGCCGGTGCGGCGTGCGGCGCCGAGGATGTCGTCCTCGGTGGTCCGCGGGGTGATCCGATCGACCGAGGTCGACACGAACGAGACCGTGGCGGCGATCCAGTCGGCGGTCTCGTCGCTCACCTGCCGGGCGAGCCCGTCGAGGCCCCGGGCGACGAACCCGCCGTTGCGGGGGATGTTGTCGCAGGGGACGACGGCGAGCGGGCCCGATCCTGCTCTCCGCCGGGCTTCGAGGGCCAGCAGGAGCCGACCGAGCGCCGTGACGGGGCCGTCGACCGCACGCGCGAGGTCGTCGGCGGACGCGAACGCCTGGCGCAGGCGCTCGATGTCGGCCACCACCGCCCCGTCGTCGAAGCGGGGGCGCCCGTCCGGCGTCAGCCGGTAGCCGGGCTCGGTGATGGTGAGGGTGACGACCGCGGTGCGCGGCGCGCGCACGCGGGCGACGAGCCGGGCGAGGTCCGCGCCGTCCGAGACTTCGGCGATGCTCCGCACGATGGAGACCGCGTCCTCCGCGGGCGAACGCACGACCAGCGTGAACAGGCCGTCCTGCGGCGCCAGCTCGAGCGCCGCCTCCGGGGTCCGGCCGGTGAACGCGGAGATGCCCCACTCGCTCCGCGGGTCGACGGCAGCGGTGTACCAGGCCTGGTGCGCGCGGTGGAAGGCCCCGAGACCGAGGTGGACGATGCGCACCTCCGGAAGCGGGCGCACCCTCCCCTCGGCTCCGTCGAGCGCTGCGCGCGACAGTCGGGTCAGCGTTCCCGAATACATGCTCACAGCTTGAACACTCGTCGCGGGATGGTGGTCACGAGGTCCACGATGATGCGCTCGGCCGTCGCGCGCTCGACGCGGCCCTCCCGCACCAGCCGGCTGAGGAACGCCGCGTCCAGCCGGCGCGACATGTCGTGCCGGGCCGGGATGGAGAGGAACGCGCGCGTGTCGTCGATGAAGCCGGACCCGCGGTAGAAGCCCGCAGTCTCGGTCGTCGCCGCGCGGAACCGCAGCACGGCGTCCGGAGCGTCGAGAAACCACCACGGCGCCCCGATGTAGACGCTCGGGTAGAAGCCGGCGAGCGGCGCGAGCTCGCGCGACGCGGTCGACTCGTCCACCGTGAACAGCACGAGGTGGAACTCCGGGTCGTCGCCGTACTTCTCCAACAGCGGCCGCAGTCCCTCCGTGTAGCGCGTCGTGACGGGGATGTCGTGCCCGGTGTCCGGGCCGAACCCGTCGAACGTCGCGGTGTGGTGGTTGCGGAAGACGCCGGGGTGAACGGTCATGACCAGGCCGTCCTCCACGCTCATCCTGGCCATCTGCAGCAGCATGTGGCCCTGGAACACAGCAGACTCGACCGGCCCGAGGTCGCCGCGCCGGGCGCGCTCGAACAGGGCAGCGGCCTCCGCCGCCTCCAGGTCGACGGTCAGCGGCTGGAGGACGCCGTGGTCGGCGGACACCGCGCCGTGCTCGACGAAGTACCGTCGGCGCCCCGCGAGCGCGTCGAGGTAGCCGGCGAAGCTGGCCGGCGCGGAGCCGTTCCACTCCGCGAGCCGGTCGACCCGCTCGGCGAAGCGCGGCGCGAGCGGGTTGAGGTACGCGTCCGGCCGGAAGGTCGGGACCACTCGCCCGCTGAACCCCGGGTCCGCCGCGAGCGTCTCGTGGCGGCCGAGGTCGTCCAGCGGGTCGTCGGTCGTGGCGAGCACCTCGATGCCGAACCGCTCGAACAGCGCGCGCGGCCGGAACCCATCGGTGGCGAGGATGGCCTGGATTCGGTCGAACAGCTCGTCGGCGTTCGCCGCCTTCGGCTCCTCCGCGATGCCGAACAACTCGGCCAGCTCGCTGCGCAGCCGGTAGCCGGACGCCGTGCCGGCGAACAGGTGCCAGCGGCTGCAGAGCGCTCGCCAGACCTCCCGGGCCGGCGCGACCGGGGACCCGTCCGCGCCCGGGATGCCGAGCTCTCCCAGCGGGACCCCGTCCGCATGCAGCAGCCGCGTCACGTAGTGGTCGTAGCGCACCAGCAGGTCGGCGGGGTCCAGGAACGCCCGGTCCTCGACCAGGAGCGCCGGGTCCACGTGCCCGTGCGGCGAGATGATCGGCAGGCGCTCGACCGACGCGAACAGGTCGCGCGCGATCGCGCGGGTCTCCGGATCCGCCGGCAGCAGGCGGTCCGGGTCGAGGCCCTGGGTCACTGCAGCACGGCCGTTCCGCCGGTGACCAGCACGACCTCGTCGTACTCGCCGTCCAGTACGTCGGCGATCCGGATCGGCTTGCCCAGAGTGGCTGAGACGTACAGGGCGCGGACCACGGCGAGCGCGGTCGTCGCCTCGCGCACGCCTACGACGGGGTCGGCGCCGGTGCGGATGCTGTGCAGGACGTCCAGGTACTGCTTGGCGTGCGCGGTCTGGAGGTCGTCCGAGCCGCGCGTGTTCTCGCTCGCGTCGGCCGAGCCCACCTCGTGGGCGGCCTGGTTGCGGGTGCCCCCGATGCCGTAGTTGTTGTCGGCGGCCTCCGGGTCGGCGTCGGCGGCGTAGAAGTAGAGCAGCCGGTCGTTGTCGATGATGGCCGAGCCTGCCGTGCCGTGCACCTGGAGGCGCGCGGAGAGTCCGGGGTACGCCGCAGTGGTCGCGTGGACCACGGCCAGTGCTCCCGACTCGAAGCGCACGGTCGCGACGGCCGTGTCCTCGACGTCCATGTTCTCGTGGGCGATGAGGGCGGTCTGGGCGTAGACCTCGACCGGCGTCCCGAGGAACCAGAGCAGCAGGTCGACGCTGTGCACGCCCTGGTTCATCACGGCGCCGCCGCCGTCGAGGTCCCAGGTCCCGCGCCACTCGCCGGAGTCGTAGTAGCTCTGCGAGCGCCACCAGGAGACGGCAGCACTGCCCGAGGTGAGCGTGCCGAACCGGCCCGCCTCGATGGCGCGGGACACTGCGACGCTGCTCGCGTCGAACCGGTGCTGGCTGATGACCGAGGTGACCTGGCCGCGCTCGCGGGCCGCGTCCGCCGCGTCCTGCACGAGGCGCGCGTTGGTCAGGCTGACGTCGATCGGCTTCTCGATGATCACGTGCGTGCCGTGGTTCAGGGCGTCGACGGCCACGGCGGCGTGCGCGCCGCTCGGCGTGCAGACGGCGACGAGGTCGAGGTCGGCGGCACCGAGCGCGTCGGCGATCGAGGTGTAGACCTCGGGGCGCGCGGCGCCCAGCACGTTCTCGACCTTGTCCGCGAGGCTCTGTGCCTTGGACTCCACGACGTCGACCACTGCGACGAGCTCCAGGTCTTCGGTCTTCACGACGACCTCGGCGTGCTGGGCGCCGATCACGCCGCAACCGACGACGGCGACGCGGAGGCGCTCGACGGGAGCGCCGTCCCCACTCGGGCTGCTGGGGGCGTTCACTGTGCTGTCACCCCCGCAGCGTCGAGCACGCGGCCGAAGGCGCGGCCGGCGACGCCGAACGCGAACGGGCCGCTGAAGCCGCCCAGGTGGTGCGCGTTCGCCAGGTGCGGCTCGAGCGAGAAGAAGCCCTCGAAGCCGTCCTCCCGCAGTGCGGCGATGGTCTCGGCGAGTTCGCCGTCACCCTCGCCGGCCGGCATGACCGCGCCGTCGGCCGAGCGGGCGTCCTTCACCTGGAAATACTCCAGGTGCGGGCGCAGCGCGGCGTACGCGCTCGTGAACGGCTTCACCCCGACCTGCACGAAGTTGGCCGAGTCCCACGCCACGCGGAGCGCCGGCGAGCCGACGGTCTCCATGATGTCGAGGACGCGCTCTGGGGTGTCGCCGTAGATCTCCTTCTCGTTCTCGTGCAGCAGTACGACGCCGCTCGCTGCGGCGAGGTCGGCCAGGGCCGTCATGCGCTCCATGACCGCGTCGCGGATGTCCTCCGGCGTCTGGTCCTCCGAGCGGTAGAACGAGAAGATCCGGATGTAGCGGGAGCCGAGCACCTCGGCGGCGCGGATGGCGCGGGCCAGCCGCCCGACCTCGTACGACACCGGCTCGGAGACGTCGACCTTGCCGATCGGGGACGCGATGGCCGAGACGCCCATCCCGTGCTCGCGCAGCGTCGCTGCGAGGCGGTCGAGTTCCGGCTCCGTGAGGTCGACGATGTTGGTCCCCCACGCGCTGCGCACCTCGATGTGCTTCGCGCCGAGCGCCTGCAGCACGGCGATCTGGACCTCGGGGTCCGGGCTGATCTCGTCTCCGAAGCCGGAGAGGGTCCATTGCGACTGTGACACGTTCATATCCCTTGTGTTTCGTAGCGAATCGGTTACTTGACGCTTCCGGCGGTAAGACCTCCGACGAGGAACCGCTGGAAGACGAGGTAGAGCACGACGACGGGCACTGCGCAGACGAGCGAGGCGGCCATCATCTGTCCGTAGAGGGGAAGGGACCCGCCTTCCGCGGAGGCGCCGAAGATCTGCAGCACCACCGCGGCGGTCTGGGTGTCGGGGCGGGTGAGCACCGACGCGAAGAGGACGTCGTTCCAGCCGAGCAGGAACGAGAAGACGCCGGAGACGACCAGTCCCGGCCAGCTCAGCGGCACGATGATCCGCACGAGCACCCCGACCGAGGAGGCGCCGTCGATGCGGGCCGCCTCCTCCAGTTCGCGCGGCAGCCCGCGGAGGTAGGTGACCAGCACCCACGTCGCGAACGGCAGTGCGAAGGTCAGGTAGGCCAGGAACAGTCCCCAGCTCGTGCCGATGACCGTGATGCCGAGGTAGTTGCCCGCCGAGGCGAACACCACGAAGACCGGCAGGAGCAGCAGGGTGCCTGGCACGCTCTGCAGCCCGATCAGGCCGCGGAGGATCGTCAGCCGGCCGAGGAACTCGAAGCGCACGAGCACGTAAGCGGTGACGATGCCGAGCCCGGACGCCACGACGGCGACCGCTCCGGCGATGGTGATGCTGTTGAACAGGCCGTTCGCCAGCGGGAGGGTGTCCCAGATCTTCGTGTAGTTCGCGAGCGTGAACTGGGTCGGGAAGTACGCGCCGCGCGCGACCTCCACGTCGGAGTTCATCGACGCGAACACGATGTAGAGCAGCGGGACGGCGATCGCCGCGAGGATGACGCCGATGCCGATCCAGAGCACGGGCGTCGGCAGCAGGCGCGTCACCTCGGCGGCGCGGCGCTCGGGCTTGCCCGTGGTCTTCCGCGGCGTGGGCGCGGCGGCGGCCAGGGACGGGACGGCTTCGAGAAGCGACTCGCGCTCGACGTCGGGAGCAGGGACGGTCATCGTCGGCCTCCGGAATCCGCGCCCGTATCGAGTCTGACCGCGCGCAGGTAGAAGAACAGCGGGATGGCGATGAGCAGCAGGGAGATCAGCGCCATCGCGGCGCCCATCCCGAACCGCAGGCTCGTGAAGCTCATGCTGTACACGAGCGTGGGCAGCACCTGCACGTCGAACGGCGCGGGGACGCCGAACAGCAGGAACGCCAACGAGAAGTTGTTCATGTGGTGCAGCGTGGCGATCAGGCAGGCCAGCGCGACCGGTCCCCGCAGGTACGGGAAGATCACGTAGCGCAGCTTCGCCCACCAGAGCGCGCCGTCGAGGGCCGAGGCCTCGTGGACTTCGTGGTCGACGGACTGGAGGCCGGAGAGCGCCATCAGGTAGATGAACGGCCACGCGGACCACACCTCCACCATGATCAGCACCCAGTAGCTGGCCGGCCCGTTCAGCCACTGCACGGCCGGCATCCCCGCGCTCTCCAGCGCCTTGTTGACGATGCCGTCGGGCTGCAGCATGGTGCGCCAGAACGTCCCGACCACGAACGCCGGGAGGATGTACGGGATCAGGAACAGCGAGCGCACCAGGCCGCGGCCGCGGAACCGGTTCTGCGTCGCGAGGGCCGCGAACACGCCGATCGGGACCGAGATGAGGGTCGAGATGACCGCGAACCCGACCGTGTTGCCGAACGCGTGCAGGAGGTCGGTCTTGGTGAACGCCTCGATGATGTTCTGCAACCCGATGAACGGGGCGGAGATCCACGACCGGATCGTGTACTGGTCCAGCTCGAGCAGGGCGATGTAGACGCCCAGCACCAGCGGGATGACGATGATCAGGCCGATCAGGAGGCCGCCGGGTGCGAGCATCCACAGCGGCCTCCCCTGCTTCGTGAGGGACCTCCGTCGGACGGCCGCCGTCGCTTTCCTCACTGCGAGAGTCATTTGCCGGCCGATGCCCGATCGAGGGAGGACTGGGCGTCCTGCTGCGCCTTGGCGAGCGCGGACTGGAGCCAGCTGTCGGAGACGCCGGACCCCGCGAGCTGCGGCCGCGCCTGGACGACGACGTTGGTCAGCGCGAGCTGGATGTCGCCCCAGGCACCGGTGAACGGCGTGCTCTTGGCGTGGGCGCCGGAGTCGAGGATGGGGGCCAGCTTCTTGTCGGCTGACTCGACCTTCGTCGCCGCAGCCGCGTTGGTCGGGAGGTCGCCGAAGTTCTGGTGGTAGTAGAGCTGGAAGTCCTCGCTCGTGATGAGCTTGACGTACGCGGCCGCCAGGTCCTGGTTCTTCGAGTACGACGCGATGACGATGTTGTCGCCCGAGATGATCGAGGTCGACGGGATCGACTTGGCGGGTGCGCTGCTCTCCCCGGCGGAACGGTCGGCATGACCGCGAAGGCGTAGTGGCCCTTGATCGGCGACGCGTCGAAGGTGGTGGCGGCGGAGGCGGTGGTCATCAGCATCATGGCCGACTTGCCGGCCGCGAAGTTCGCCGCGGCGTCGGTGTCCTTCCAGCCGGCGGCGGCGGGGTTGACGACCTTGTCTTTGGTCAGCCAGCCGAAGTAGGCCTCCATGCCCTTCTTCACGGCCGGGCTGTCGAGGTTCGCCTTTTTGCCGGAGACCAGCGGCGTGCCGTAGTCGTTGGCGAAGGTCCAGGCGTACTTCCACGGGGTGTAGCCGTCGGCGTAGCCGGTCGCGAAGCCGTACGCGCCGTTGCCGGTCAGCTTCTTGGCCTGTGCCAGGAGGCCGTCCCAGGTCGACGCCGGCTTGGTCAGGCCGGCGGCCTTGAACATGTCGGTGTTGTACGCGAGCACATAGGGGCGGCTGGCGAACGGGATGCCGATCTGGTCCTTCGAGTCCGGCCCGGAGATGCCGAGCGTGGCCGGGACGAAGCGGCTCTTGCCGCCGACCTTGTCCCACATCGCGCTGTCGAGCTTGACGAAGGCGCCGGTCGAGTACGCGGTCGGCGTGAACGTGGTGCCGATCGTGTAGACGTCAGGCCCCTGGCCGGAGACGACCGACGTCTGGATCTTGGTGAGCTCGTCGTTCGCCGAGGCGAAAGTCTCGAACTTGATGTCGGCGCCGGTCTGCTTCTTGAGCGCGGCGGCGATCTTGGCCTGCCACGCGCGGAGGGCGTCGGCGTGCTGCGCGTTGGCGCCGACCAGGACGTCGAGGGTCTTGCCCTTGCCGTCGACGGCCGAGCCGGTCGACGAGCTGCTGCTGGTTCCGCCGGCTCCGCAGGCGGTGAGGCCGAGGGCGGCGACCGAGATGACGGCGGCTGCCCCCAGCAGGCGGATTGTCGATTTCTTCACGTTGCTCCTCATTGAGTTCAATCGGATCTCCGGCGGTGCGAGCCAGGAGGACGGCGTTGACGCTAATCTCGTTGCACAACCGGAGGCAAGAAATGCAAAAGTTGCCAACCGCCGCACAGACGGCCAGAATCGAGGCAGGCGACGGACGCCGAGGGGGAGCACGGGAATGACGAGTTCTGACGTCGGCGCGCGCATCAGGCGAGCGCCCACCCTCGCGGACATCGCCGCGCTCAGCGGCGTCGCGACCTCCACCGTCTCCCGCGCGCTCTCGCAGCCGGAGCGGGTCAGCCCGCGCACCCGGCACCGCATCGAGGCGGCCGCCAACCAGCTCGGCTACACCGCCCCGGCCTCCCCCGATCCGAAGTCCGGGCCGCGTGCCGTCGCGCTGCTGATCCCGGACATCACGAACCCGTTCTTCTTCGGCCTGATCCGGAGCACGCAGCAGCAGCTCCGCGCCGCGGGCTACACGCTGCTGCTGGTGGACACCGAGGAGGTGACGGACTTCGAGTCCGGCTACCTGGAGACCTTCGGCCACTCGGCCGCCGGCTTCATCCTCGCCGCGACGCGCCTCTCCGACGACCAGCTCGTGGAGGCCGCGGACCGCTTCCCGCTCGTGATCATCAACCGGGACACCCCCGGTGTCCCCGCCGTCATGATCGACACGCCGAACGGCGTCCAGCAGGCCGCTGAACACCTGTACTCACTGGGCCACCGCGACATCGTCTACCTCGCGGGGCCGACCGCGTCGTGGTCGGACAGCCACCGCTGGGAGCTGCTGCAGGAGACCGGCAAGACCCTCGGGATGAGCGTGCGCAGGCACGGCCCGCACCACCCGAGCAAGAGCTCGGGTGCGGCGGCGGCCGATGCCCTGGTCAACTCAGGCGCGACGGCGGCGATCGCCTTCAACGACCTGCTCGCGATCGGCGTCCTGATGCGGCTGCGCGAGCGCGGCATCGATGTGCCCGGCCGGCTCAGCGTCGTGGGCTGCGACGACATCTTCGGCGCGGATTTCTGCAACCCGCCCCTGACCACGCTGTCCTCCCCGATAGAGCAGGCGGGCCGTATGGCGACGGACATGCTCCTCGGCCAGCTGCGCGCCGGGAGCCCGGTCACGCGATCGGGGGTCGTGCTGCCGACGCACCTGGTGATCCGCGGGTCGACGGGGCCGGTCGCCGGAGGCTGACGCCGTCCTCCCGGTCGGCCGCGTGCGCGTGCGCGACCTCGGTTCGGCGTGTGCGCATGTGCGCAGCGGATTCTGTGCGCTTCCGCATGCAATTTCGTTGCATGGAATTGCCAACGGTTTGCTCTGCGTGTTGTCGTGGTCGGCATGGATTCCCCAGCGGGCCCGCGTCGCACCCCGACACTCGCGGACATCGCCGCGTTGAGCGGCGTCGCGACGTCCACCGTCTCGCGCGCCCTCTCGGGGCCGCGCCGGGTCAACGACGCCACCCGGGAGCGCATCGAGCGCGCCGCGGCGGAGCTCGGCTACGTGTCACGTTGTCGCGTCCGGCCGCTGCCCGCCGGGCGCCCGCGCGCGATCGCGGTGCTGGTCTCCGACGTGACCAACCCGTTCTATTTCGGGATCGTCCGCGGCACTCAGCACCAGCTCAAGGCCGCGGGCTACCAGCAGATCCTCGTGGACACGGAGGAGTCGGACGAACTTGAGGACGACATCCTCCGCAATCTCCGCAGCTCGTTCGACGGCGCCATCCTGGCGGCCTCCCGGCTGACCGACCGCCGCTTGACTGCGCTGTCGGAGGAGTTGCCGCTGATCGCGATCAACCGCCAGACCCGCGGCGTCCCCAACGTCTTCATCGACACCCCGACCGGTTTCCAACAGGCGCTCACGCACCTGGTGTCGCTGGGCCACCGCGACATCGCCTACCTGGCCGGGCCGGACACGTCGTGGGCGAATGAGACCCGCTGGCGCACCCTCGCGCGCGCCGCGGCCGGCCATGGGTTGTCCGTGCGACGGCTCGGTCCGTTCCTCCCCAGCTACGACCCGGGCGCCGCGGCGGCGGACGCCGCCATCGCTGCCGGAGTCACCGCCTGCATCGCCTTCAACGATCTCATCGCGATCGGCGTGCTGGGACGTCTCGCCGAGCGCGGCGTGAAGGTGCCGCAGGACATGAGCGTGGTGGGCTGCGACGACATCTTCGGCGCGGACTTCTGCAACCCGCCGCTGACGACCCTCACTCAGCCCACCGAGCGCGCCGGCCGGACCGCGGTCGACATCCTGGTCAGCCGCCTGAACGCCCACGACGAGCGGGAGATGCGGCGAAGCGCGACGCTGCCGACCCACCTGACCGTGCGCGCGTCGAGCGGGCCGGCGCCTGCGACGGAGGGCGTCCCCGGCGGCACCCGCGCCGCATCGGGTCACCTCCGCGCCGTCTCACTGTGAGGCCCACCCCGCTCGACCGGCGGCCGGAAATGATTCCCGACTCGGCCTCTATTTGCTTGCTCGACTGCAATTGATTGTTGCTATGTTGTTGCTCACCGCACTCGCACGCTTACCCGAAGGGCGTCTGGAACAATGAGCACCGTGGTCGACGAGGCTTCGGCCTACCCTCCCGCGCAGACGCCGCACGCGTCCTCCCGAGCGGACGTCGCCCGGCCGACCGTCACGGCGTACGTCGACGGCGTCTCGGGCCACAACGATCGCGCGCGGCGAGCCACCATCGACCTCGCGAAAGCGCTGGGCCGGCGCCTCGAGTCGACCGTCGGCGTTATCGGCGAAGGCGCCGTGGAGGGGCGGAGTCTCGGCTGGCGGGCCGCCCTCCACCAGGCCGAACCCGAGCTGGACGCGCTGACGGAGACGGCGGAGCACTCCCTGCGGACCGCGTCCTTCAGCGCCTTCTGTCTGACCAGGAACGCCGCCGCGCTCGCCACCCTCCCGGCTGTCGCCCGGGCCTACCCGGATGCCGCGATCGTGTGGATGGGCGCACACCCGTGCCTGCACACCCCGGTGACCACCCGCACGGGCGACCTCAGCGGGATGGCGCTCGGCGCGGCGACCGGGCTGTGGAAGTCGGGCCACGGCGGCGAGCTCGCGCTCTCGAACGTGGTGCTGCTCGGCGCTCGCGACCTCGACCAGGCCGAGAGGCACATCATCGCAAACTCCCCCGTCCGCAACATCCCGGCGGGTCCTCGGATGCAGGAGGAACTGGCTGCGACGATCGCCGGCCGCGACGTGTTCGTGCACTTCTCCGCCGACGTCCTGCAGCCGGGCATCGTCCTCACCGACTACCAGGTCGCGAACGGCCTGACCATCGACACCGTCGTGACGACGGCCCGCACCCTCGCCGGCGAGCACGTGATCGGCGTCCAGCTCAGCGAACTCGAGCACGACCCCACCGACCGCTTCAACACCTCCGCCCAGCTCGTGGTCGAGATGCTGTCGCCGCTGCTGCCCCGCAGCTGAGCGGAGCAGCAGCGGCGCAGCCGTCACTCCGCGGCGATCCCCTCTCCGCCCGCGTCGCCGGGCACCAGCACCGACCCGACGCTCCCACTCGGCTCATCCGAGCCAGTTCGCAGGGGAAGGGACCAGCTCCTCCAACTCGCTCCAGAGCGCATCGGGGATGTCCCAGGCGGCATAGCCGAGCGTCTGCGCGACCCGCTCCGGCGACGACACCCCGACCACCGTCGAGTCGATCGTCGGGGAGCGCAGCGAGAACTGGAGGGCCGCGGCCGCCAGCGGCACACCGTGGGCTGCGCAGGCCCCCGCCATCGCCCGCACTGCGTCGGCGACCGCGTCCGGGCGCTCGCCATAGCCGTACTTCGACTGGACGTCCGGGCCTTTGACGAGCATCCCGCCGCCGTACGGGGCCGCGTTCACGACCCCGATCCCGTGCTGCCGCGCGAAGGCGAAGAGGTCCTCGGCGGAGCGATCCACCAGCGTGTAGCGGTTGTGGCTCAGCAGCACGTCGAAGACGCCGGTGTCGACATACCTGCGCATCAGCCCGACCGGGCCGCCCGCGACGCCGATGTGATCGACGAGGCCGCGCGCACGCAGGGCCACCAGCGCGTCGACGGGGCCTCCGGCCGCCACGGCGTCCTCGAACGGGATGCGCTCCGGGTCGTGCAGGTACAGCAGCGACACCCGCTCCACGCCGAGGCGCTCGAGACTCTCGGCGTACGAGGCGAACACGCGCTCGCCCGAGAAGTCGCCGGTCACCGGATCCGGGTCGACCTTGGTGGCGAGCACGACGCCGTCGGGGAGGCCGCCGCGCTCGGCGATCGCCGCGCCGATCCGCCGCTCGGCCTCACCGTCCCGTCCGTAACCGTTCGAGGTGTCGATGAAACGGATGTCGCTGTCGAAGACCGCCTCGACCGTCGCGACCGCCCGGTCGGCGCCCACCCGATAGCCGTAGAGCTGGGGCATGCTCGCCAGCGGACTGGTTCCCATGCACAGCTCGGTCACCCCGAGCCCGGTCGCGCCGAGCCGACGGGTCGTCACCATCACGACGCCGCCTCCTGCAGCGCGGGAGCGCGGTCCGCGAACGCCCGCCGGCCCGCGTGGTACGCCTCCACGACCCGGTCGAGGACCTCCTCCGTGGCCAGGTCGCCGCGGGCGACGTCGGGATGGGCCGACCGCCACTCGAGCATCCGCCGCACCGCCCGCTCGAACGTGAGCCTGGGGGCGAAACCGGGGACGAACCGGCGGATCTTGGCGGTGTCGAAGACCGCGGAGTGGCCGAGGTCGCCGACGAACTCGCCCGACCAGAACCACTCGGGGGCCACCACGGGGAAGAGCTCGCTCGCCACGTGGACCAGCCGCGCCTCCACGCCGAGCGCCGTCGCGAACAGGCCGTAGATCTGGTCCCAGCTCAGCACGTCGTCGCCGGTGATGTGGAAGGTCTCCCCCACCGCGCGCTCGCTGCCGAGGAGGCCGACCAGCCCCTGGGCGAAGTCCTCGGCGTGCGTCAACGTCCAGAGCGAGGTCCCGTCGCCGTGCACCGGGATCTCGGCGCCCCGGGCGATCCGGTCGACGACGGTCCAGCCTCCGGGCAGCGGCGGGTTCGCGTCGTCGTAGGTGTGCGACGGCCGCACCACCGTGACGGGGAAGCCCTGCTCGCGGTGCGCCCGGGCGAGGGCGAGCTCGGCCCGCCACTTCGCCGTCGCGTAGGGAAGCGGCGGGTTCGGCCCGGTCGGAGTCGACTCCGTGATCGGGGTCGTCCGGACCGGCTTGGCGTAGATCGACGCCGAGCTGATGTGCACGTACTGCCGGGTACGGCCGGAGAACAGCTCCACCCAGCGGGCGACATCGTCCTCGTCGTAGGACAGGAAGTTGACCACGGCGTCGAACGACCGCTCGCCCACCGCGGCGCGGACCGAGGGGGTCGGAGACGTCGCCGTGCACCCGCTCGACCCCGGAGGGAAGCGGCCGCCCGGTGGCGTTCGCGCCGCGGGTGAGCACGGTGACGGCCATGCCGCTCGCGGCGGCGAGCCGCACGCAGGAGGCGCTGATCGTGCCCGTCCCGCCCAGGAAGAGCACGCGCAGCGGCGCCCCGTCGTGGCTCAGCAACTCGATCCCGGTCATCGTCCCGCGAACCAATCCTCGAAGCCGTTCTCGACGAGCGAGATCAGCACGTCCTCCGACCGGATCCCGAGCGGCGCCAGCTTGGCCGCCACCGTCTCGAAGAACCGCCGCTTCACGGCGACCGGATACATGTGGACGGCGGTCACGCGGATGAGCAGAAGGCTCCTGCGGTCGACGTCGTTGTAGCCGGGGTCGAACTTCAGCTCGTCCACGCCGTGCGGGCGGAAGACCTGGAAGCGGTCGTCGGCGGGGATCCCCAGCGCCTCGATCTGCGCGTCGTGGATGGCGTCCCCGATCTCCGCGTGGGAAGTCTCGAACAGCTCGCGCTCGAGATCGACTTGGATGAGTGGCATTTTCAGACTCCTAGGGTCGGATTCACTTGATGGCGCCGGCCGCGAGGCCGCGCTCGAACATGCCCTGCAGGCACAGATAGGCGACGATCTCCGGGATCGCGGTCAGGACCGCCGAGGCCAGGATCTTGGTCTGGTCGTTGCTGAACTCCCCGACGAAGAACTGCGGCACCAGCGTGATGGTCTGCATGTCCTGCGTCTGCAGGAACACCAGTGGCATCAGGTAGTCGTTCCACGCGCCGATCAGGGTGAAGATCAGGACGGCGGCCGCGATCGGCCGGGTGAGCGGCACGATCAGAGCGAAGAAGCCGCGCACGGAGTTGGCGCCGTCGACGCGGGCCGCTTCGAACATCTCGTCGGGGAGGCCGTTGATGAAGTTGCGGGTCAGCAGCACCGCGAACGGCACCTGCAGCGCGGCCAGCGGCAGGATCACCGCGGCGTAGGTGTTGAACAGTCCCAGGGCCTGCGTCGTGACGAACAGGGGCGTGAGCAGCACGACCTCCGGCAGCGTGAGGCACGCCAGCAGCATCCAGAAGTAGACCTCCCGGAAGCGGATGTGCAGCTTAGCGAAGCCGTAGGCCGCGAGCATCGTCACCACGTAGACCAGGACGATGACCCCGGCCGAGATGATCGCGCTGTTCAGGAAGAACCGGAAGAATCCCGGCACCGCCAGCACGTCGCGGTAGTTGCCCCAGCCGGCCCCGGCGAAGGAGCCCTGCACCATCGCGATCAGCGGGAAGAGATACGGGAGCACCAGGACCGTGGCCAGCAGTTGCAGCAGGCCCTTGCTCCACCAACGGCGGACTTCGAACATCAGCGCACTCCCGTCTTCTCGCGCCGTCCACGCCTGCTCGGCCCGGCCGTCCGCTCCAGCCCGGTCCGCTCCCGGCCGAAGACCTGCAGCACGATCGCCATGGCGAGCGCGATCACGAGCAGGATGATCGACAGCGCGGCACCGTAGCCGACATGCGCGAGCTGGATGGTCATCTGATAGATGTACGTGCCGAGGAACTGCGTCGCGTTGTTCGGTCCGGCGACCGTCACCAGCCACGGGATGTCGAATGTCTTGAGCGCGCCGATCGCGCTCAGGATGCCGAGCGCCAGGGTCGTGCCGCGCAGGCTCGGCCAGATGATGCTGGTCAGCGTGCGGATGTTGCCGGCGCCGTCGATCCGCGCCGCCTCGATCAGGGACTGGTCGACCTGGCTCATCGCCGCGTAGTAGAGCACGAAGGTGAGGCCGGTCCACTGCCAGATGGTGATCGCCATGATGACGGGCAGCGCGGTCGACGACTGGCCGATCCACGGCTGGGCGAGGAACCCGAGCCCGAGGAAGTGCACCACCTGGTTGAGCTGGCCGTCCGCGGCGAAGATCTGGCGGAAGACGGGCGCCATGATCGCCGGCGCCAGCACGACCGGGACGAAGATGATCACCTTGTAGACGACGGCGAGCTTGATCCGCGAGTGCATGATCACCGCGAACAGCACGCCGAGCGCCGTCTGGAGAACGAAGGTGACGATGAAGAAGATGACGGTGTGCCAGATCGCCGCCCAGAACACCGGGTCGTTGGCGACATTGGCGTAGTTGCGCAGCCCGATCGACTCCGGGTCAGGGCTCGCGCCGTCCCAGTTCAGCGTCGAGATGTAGCCGGTGTAGCCGATGCAGTAGTAGATCAGCCCGGCGCTCAGCACGAGCGCCGGAAGGATCCACGGCAGCCCCGGGGCGTGGAGGCGGCGGCGACGCGGCAGGCTCGTCGAGCCGACCGCGCGGGTCAACCGCTCCTGGGTGGAGACAGTCATCCGTTCGCCGCCTTGGCCGCGTCGGCGGCCTGCTGCAGCGTCTTCGCCGCCGCCTGCGGTGTCGCGCTTCCGCTGCCCACCGACTGAGCGGCGGCGAGGAAGGCGTTCTCGATGTCGGCGTTCAGCAGGGCGAACCGCGGCTCGTCGATGGAGGTCAGACCGTCGAGGTAGTCGTTGACCGGCTTCGACTGCTGGGATTCGTCCACGAACTTGATGGTCGCGAAGTCCGGCGAGACGCCCTTCAGCACCGGCGTGGTGTCGAGACGGTCGGCGACGACCTGCTGGCCTTTGGTGCTGGTCGACATCCACTTGACGAAGGTCTCGGCCGCCGAGCGGTGCGTGGACTTGGTCGCCACGGCCAGGCCGTAGTCGGCGTCACCGAACATCTCGCTGGTGTTGCCCTTGCCCGCCACATCCGGGAAGTGGATCGGCAGGATCGGGAACGGCTTGGCTCCGGCGACGCCCGCGGCCGAGATCGACTGGGTCATGGCGTTCTGGGTGGCGTACTGGGTGTACCAGCTGCCCATCATCACCATCGCGTACTTACCGGTCAGGAAGGCGTTGTTGATGTCCGGGTACTGCTGCGCCCCGAGAGCGCCCGCCTGCATGATCCCGCTGGTGAACAGGTCCTTCCAGATCGAGAGGGTCTGGACGATCTGCGGCGAGTCCCACTTGGCCTCGCCCTTGGACGCCTTGGTCCAGTAGCCGGGCTCCACCGAGTTGGCGATGGCCTGCAGGGTGTCCTGGTCGAAGCCCTCCTGCGAGGCGCCCTGCGCGAAGCAGCCCTGCCCGTTGCTCTGGAGCGTCTTGCAGACCTGCTTCCACTCATCCAGCGTGGTCGGGGGCTTCAGGTTGTACTTGGCGAAGATTCCGGCGTTGTACCAGAGCGAGCCGGCGTAGGAGGAGCCGATCGGCAGCGCGGTGAGCTTGCCCTTGGCGGTGAGCCCGTCGACCGCGATCTTCGCGATCTTGGACTTCCAGTCGCCGCCGAGCGCCTTCTGGGCCGTGGGAGCCAGGTCTTCGGCGTAGCTGCCGAACTGCTGCACGTAGGCTCCGGGCTGCAGGTCGAACACGTCCGGCCCGCTGTTGGAGGCCAGCGCGGGCCGCATCGCCGCCTGGTAGTCGGAGATCCCGATCAGCTTGAAGTTGACCTTGATGTCCGGGTACTCCTTGTTGAACGCGGCGATGAACTCCTTCGCCTCGTCGGAGTTGGTCGGAGTCCAGCCCCACCAGTTGATCGTCCCGCTCGTCGCCGAGCCGGCCTCGCCCGAGCCCGAGCTCGAGCACGCGGCGAGCCCGAGGCCCGCCAGACCGGCCACCGTCAGAGCAGCGATCGACCGCAGCACCGTCTTCGATGTGAATGTGAATCGCATGTCAGTCCTCTTGCGTCGCGGACACGGCAGCGTGTCCGGGTGAGCGCCGGATCGATGGACCCGGCGTGATCGAAGGTCGAACAAGGCCGGGCGACCTCTTCGTCTTCGCGGGGCGCATCCGTCGGACGCGCCGTGACACTGAGGTGAATCTAAGCGTCGCGAAAACGCTAGTCAAGTTTTACGTGAAAATTAGAAACGTTTCGTAGACAGGCGACAGTAAAGCGTGCTCGAACGGCCCCCGGAACCGCCGGATCAGGACCGGGGGGCGGCCGTGCTCTCGCGCACGACCAGCGTCGTCGCCATATCGACGCGACTGAACGCCAGCTCCGGCTCGTCGCGGAGTCGCGTCACGAGGTGGGTCGCCTGCTCGGCCATCTCGGCCAGCGGGACCCGCACCGTGGTGAGCGGAGGCCCCGCCCACTCGGCGATGGAGAGGTCGTCGTAGCCCACGACCGAGAGATCCTCCGGCACCCGGAGGCCGAGCACGCGCGCGGCCTCGTAGACGCCGAGCGCCTGGATGTCGCTGGAGGCGAAGATCGCCGTGGGCGCGTCGGCCGACAACAACAGCTCGCGCGCCTCCACGAAGCCGTCCTGCCGGTGGAACTCCCCCGGCCGGATGTACTCGGGCCTTATCGGGAGCTTCGCCCCGTCCAAAGCCGCACGGTAGCCCGAGAGCCGCGCCGTGGACGCCATCATGCTGTCCGGCCCCGTGATGATGGCGATGCGCTCGTGGCCGAGCGAGATCAAGTGCTGCGTCGCCTGGAACGCCCCGTTCCAGTCGGCCGAGCCGATCGACGGAGCGTCCGAGGCCGGTGCGCCGTAGGGGTCGATCATCACGATCGGGATCGATCGGCTGCGCAGCCGCGCCTTGTCCTTCTCCGGGAGCAGGGACGCCACCAGGATGATCCCCAGCGGCTGCCGCCGGAGCACGCCGTCGACCCAACCGGCCCCCGGCAGGTGCGTGTCCTGCGCCGCCGACACGACCATGCCGATCCCGTGCTCGCTCGCCACCCGCTCGATGCCGGCGATCGCCGCGCCGCCGAACGGGCTGTCGATCTCGAAGCACAGCACGTCGATGAGGGGCGCTCCGCTCTGCGCGCTCAGCCGCCGGTAGTAGTTGCGCTCGTCGAGCAGCGACTCGATCCGCTTGCGGGTCTCGTCCGAGACGCCGGTGCGCCCGTTCAGGACCTTCGAGACCGTCGCGACCGAGACGTTGGCGAGCGCGGCGACCTCCGAGAGCGTGGCGCGGCTCGGGGACACGGCGGCGGCGTTTTCCATGGGGCTCATGCTAGCCGCGGCCGCACCGCGCGCCCGGCCCGTGCCGCGGGACGGTTGACGGGGTGCGGATGTGCTCATAGTCTGACGGTCCAGATAGTTTTCTCTCGAATGAAGAAACCTTACAGCGAAAAGGGTGTCGATGACGATCACCGCCGAGTCCCGGTTCGCGCGCTATCCGTCGCTCGCCGGTCGCACCGCCTTCGTCAGCGGCGGCGCCACCGGCCTGGGAGCGGAGTTCGTCGCGCAGCTGGCCGCGCAGGGCGTGCGCGTGGCGTTCGCCGACGTCGATCGGGCCTCGGGAGCCGAACTGGCCGCCGCCGTCGCCGATCGCGGCCACCCCGAGCCGTTCTTCCAGGAGGTCGACGTGCGGGACGTCGAGGCCCTCCGGAACGCGATCGTCCGCGCGGCCGACCGCCTCGGCCCTCCGACCGTCCTCGTGAGCAACGCGGCGAACGACAGCCGACGATCGGTCTCCGACATCGACGTGGCCGGATGGGACGACGGGATCGCCGTCAACGTGCGCCATCACTTCTTCGCCGCCCAGACGGTCCGCCCGATGATGAAGGCCGCCGGCGGCGGATCGATCGTCAATCTCGGCTCGATCAGCGCCCACATCGACTTGGTCGACCTCCCCGTGTACATCACGGCGAAGGCCGGCATCGAAGGGCTGACCCGCACGCTCGCGCGAGAGTTCGGCCCGGACGGCATCCGGGTGAACTGCATCGTCCCCGGCTGGATCATGACGCAGCGCCAGCTCGCCAACTGGGTGGGCGAGGCGGAGCGTGAGAAGATCCTGGCGGCGCAGTGCCTGCCCGAGCTCCTCATCCCCGCGGACGTCGCACGTCTGCTGCTCTGGCTGGCCGCGGACGACTCTCGGATGGCGACGGCCCAGACCTGGGTCATGGACGGAGGATGGCAGTGAGAGCGGAGCAGATCACGTCGCCTGTCGCGTGGCACGGCGAGGGCCCCTTCTGGGACGATGCCGGGCAGCGGCTGCTGATCGTCGACATGCTCGCCGGCGCCGTCGTCGACCTCGCGTCGTTCGCGCACCCGCGACGCTACGACGTCGGGAGCCCCGTCGCAGCCGTGATCCGCCGTCGCGGCGAGGGCGGCTTCATCGTGGCGACCGAGCACGGCTTCTCGCTGTTCGACGAGGACTTCGCCCGGGTCGAGCGCCTTCCCGACCTGCTCGACGATCCCGCCATCCGGCTCAACGAGGGCGGCTGCGACCACACCGGCCGGTTCTACATCGGTTCGATGGCGTACGACTCGACCCCGGGCGCGGCCGCACTCTACCGGCTCGACCCCGACGGTTCCACGCACACGGTGCTGACCGGGGTCACCATCTCGAACGGCCTCCAGTGGAGCCTCGACGGCGCGCTCGCCTACTACATCGACACCCCCACCCGGCGCGTGGACGTGTTCGACGTGGACCCGTCGGACGGCACGCTCCGCGACCGGCGTCCCCTCGTGCGGTTCGGCGACGACGTCGCCGGCTCCCCGGACGGGATGACCATCGACTCGGAGGGCGGCATCTGGGTCGCACTCTGGGGCGGCGGGGAGCTACGGCGGTTCGACCCCTCCGGCGCGCTGACCGAGGTCGTCGAGGTGCCAGGCGTCAGCCACACGAGTGCGGCGGCATTCGGGGGCGCCGAGCTCGACACCCTTTACATCACGTCCTCCCGTCAGCACCTGCCCGACGACGCCGAACCCGAGGCCGGCGCCGTCTTCGCCGTGCGCCCCGGGGTGCGCGGCGTCCCGCTGCCGTCCTACGCGGGCTGACCCGGCGTCCGCACTCCGTCCACCAGCCGCGGAACACTCCACGGGTTCGCCTCCTGCAGCGCGGGAGGGAGCAGCACGTCGGGGGTGTCCTGATAGGCGACGGGACGGAGGAAGCGCGCGATGGAGGCGGTCCCGACCGACGTGAAGTGCGGAGCGGTCGTGGCCGGATACGGGCCGCCGTGCTGTTGCGCGTAGGTCACCGACACCCCGGTGGGCCAGCCGTTCCACAGCACACGCCCGGCCCGGCCGGCCAGCAGCTCCAGCAGCGGGCCGACCGGATCCCCGTCGACGCCCTGGACGGTCGCGGTCAGCTGACCGGGGAGGGCGCGCGCCGCTGCGAGGAGCTCGTCGGCCGATCCGTACCGCACGAGCACCGCTGCCGGCCCGAAGTGCTCCTCCAGCAGCTCGTCGGCGTGGGCCAGGAAGGTCGTCGCGTCCGTGCCGTAGATCGTCGGCACCGGCTCCTGCGCCTCGGCGGGAGAGCCGATCAGCAGCTCGACATCGTCGCGCTCGGCGAGCGGCGCGAGGCTGGCGAAGTAGCCGCCGCGGATGGCGTCGGTGAGCATCGGGCCGCCGGACGTGCCGCGGACCGCCTCCACCACCTCGTCGGCGAACGACGAACCGGCTGGAACGAACAGCACACCCGGCTTGGTGCAGAACTGCCCGACGCCCAGGGTCAGCGACGCGGCGAAGCCGGCCGCGATCTCCCGGCCGCGCGCGGCCGCGGCCGCCCCGGTCACGAAGACCGGGTTCACGCTGCCGAGCTCGCCGTAGAACGGGATCGGCTCGGGCCGGGAGGCCGCCAGGTCGAAGAGCGCCCTGCCCCCGCAAGCGACCCGGTGAACGTGGCCACCGTGAGCCGCGGGTCGAGGACGAGCGCCAGCCCGGCCTCCCGCCCCTCCACCAGGGCGAACGCCCCGCGCGGCGCACCCGCGGCGGCGAGCGCCTCGTGGAGGTGCACGGCGACGGCGCGGCTCAGCTCGGGGTGCGCGGAGTGCGCCTTCACGACGACGGGGGCGCCCGCGGCGATCGCCGCGGCGGTGTCGCCGCCGGCCACCGAGAACGCGAACGGGAAGTTGCTGGCGGCGTAGACCGCAGCGGGGCCGAGCGGCCGGAGCATCCGGCGCAGGTCGGGCCGGGCACCCATCGGCCAGTCGGCGTCGGCGTGGTCCACGATGGCGTCGAGATAGCCGCCGTCCTCCACGACGCGCGAGAAGAGGCGCAGCTGGAAGGTCGTGCGGACCAGCTCGCCGCGCAGCCGCTGCTCGGTGAGCCGGCTCTCGCGCGCGGCCACGGCGACCAGCGCCTCGGCGTCGCCGTCCAGGCGATCGGCGATCGCTCGCAGCCAGGTCGCACGATCGCCCGGCCGGGAGTTCACGAGCGCCGGCGCGGCGTCCGCCGCCGCCGACATGGCGGTCTCGAGCTCCACGGCGGCCTCTGTCTCCTGAATCATCGTGTGCCGCCTTCCTGGCCGCGGCCCACTTTCGTCACCGGGTTCACCAGCCTGCCGATGCCCGCGATGTCGACGGCGACCTCGTCGCCGGGCAGGAGCGTGAAGTCCGCCTCCGGCACGACGCCGGTGCCCGTGAGGAGGATGGCCCCATCCGGGAACTCGAGCGCCCGGAACAACCAGTCGGCGAGATCCTCCAGCCGCCGCGCGAGCTGGTCCGTGGACGCAGCTCCGCTGAAGACCACCGCGCCGCCCCGGCGGATCTCGAGCCCGATCGCGAACGGCGGTCCCGCCTCCCACGCCGGCACGATCTCCGGGCCGAGACCGCACGCCGCCGTGTAGACCTTCGCCTGCGGCAGGTACAGCAGGTTCTCGCCCTCGATCGACCGGCTCGAGGCGTCGTCGCCGGCGACGTACCCGAACAGGCCGCCCGCGGAGTCCAGCACGAGGCCGAGTTCCGGCTCCGGCACGTTCCAGTCCGAGTCGGCGCGGATCCCGACCGGCTCGCCGGGGCCGACCACCCGTGCGCCGGTCGACTTGAAGAACAGCTCGGGCCGCTCGGCCGCGTAGACGCGGTCGTAGGGGGTGCCGTCGGTCGCCTCCTCGATCCGGCCGTCCCGGCTGCGCCGGTACGTCACGCCGGCCGCCCAGACCTCCTGCTGCGGGTCGATCGGGGCGAGGATGCGCGAAGGGCTCAGACCGCCGCCCGTCGCGCTCTCGACGTGCTCGCGGGCGTCCGCCGGCGTCAGGCGCAGCAGCTCCGACAGGCTCGACCCCAGCGGCGAGTACTCCTCGCCGCGGCGCACCGCCCAGACGATCGCGCCGTCGGACTCCACCCGCGCCAGCGCCGTCCCCGGCCGGGACGTGTTCGCCGTGCTGCTCGTGTTCTCCGTGCTGCCGGTGTTCTCCGTGCTGCCCGTGTTCTCCGTGCTGCTCAATGCGACTCCCTCGTGACCTCGGACCCGCTCGACCCGACCAGGAAGTCCAGGTCCGCACCGGTGTCCGCACCCAATACGTGTTCGATGTAGAGCTTCTGCCAGCCGCGGTCGGCGCGGGCGAAGGCGTCCACCTGCCGCTGGGACGCCGAGCGGCGGGCCAGCTCGTCCGCGTCGACGAGCAGCTCGATGCGCCTCGCGGGGACGTCGAGCGAGATCAGGTCGCCGTCCTCGACGAGCGCGAGCGGACCGCCGGCCGCCGCCTCGGGGGCGACGTGCAGCACGACCGTCCCGTACGCGGTGCCGGACATCCGGCCGTCGCTGATCCGGACCACGTCGCGCACCCCCTGCTTCAGCAGCTTCTGCGGCAGCGGGAGGTTGCCCACTTCCGGCATCCCCGGGTAGCCCTTGGGACCGCACCCGCGCAGGATGAGCACCGAGTCGGCGTCCACGTCCAGCTCGGGGTCGTCCAGCCGGGAGTGGGCGTCCTCGATGGAGTCGAAGACGACGGCCCGGCCGGTGTGCACCAGCAGCTCGGGGCTCGCGGCCGCCGGCTTGATGATCGCGCCGCGCGGGGCGAGGTTGCCGTGCAGGACGGCGATGCCCGCGTCGTCCTGGAGCGGGTCCGCGCGCAGCGCGATCACGTCGCGGTCCCACACCTCGTGCCTGCCCAGGTAGTCGGTCAGCGGCCGGCCGGTGACCGTGGCCGCTGCGGGGTCGAGGAGGTCGGCGAGCTGATCGAGCACGGCCAGGAAGCCGCCCGCCCGGAACAGGTCCTCCATCAGGTAGGTGCCGGCAGGCTGCAGGTTGACCAGCAGGGGCACGTCGGCGCCGATCCGGTCGAAGTCCTCCAGGGTCAGGTCGATGCCGAGCCGGCCCGCGATCGCCAGCAGGTGCACGACGGCGTTCGTGGAGCCGCCGATCCCGGCGAGCGCGACGATCGCGTTGTGGAACGACTCCTTCGTGATGACCTGCGAGATGCGCCGGTCCTCCAGCGCGAGCTCGACGGCGAGCCGGCCCGAGGCATGGGCGGCCTCCAGCAGCCTGCTGTCGGCGGCCGGCGTCCCGGCGACGCCGGGGATGGTCATGCCCAGGGCCTCCGCCATCAGACCCATGGTCGAGGCCGTCCCCATGGTGTTGCAGTGGCCCTTGCTCCGGATCATGGTCTTGTCCGTCGCCTCGAACTCCTCCGCGGCGAGGGTGCCGGCGCGCACCTCCTCCGACAGCTTCCAGACGCCGGTGCCGCACCCCATGCGCTCCCCGCGGAAGTAGCCGTTGAGCATGGGGCCGCCGGGAACGACCACGGCGGGCAGATCCACCGAGGCGGCGCCCATGAGCAGCGCCGGGATCGTCTTGTCGCAGCCGCCGAGCAGCACGACCGAGTCGATCGGGTTCGCGCGCAGCATCTCCTCGATCGCCATCGCGGCCATGTTGCGCCACAGCATGGCGGTCGGCTTCACCAGGGTCTCCCCCAGCGAGACGACGGGCAGGTTGACCGGCACGCCGCCGGCCTCCCAGACGCCCTGCTTGACGTACTCCGCGACCTCGTTCAGGTGCAGGTTGCACGGCGTGAGGTCGCTCGCCGTGTTGGCGATGGCGATCTGCGGGCGCCCGTCGAACGCGTGATCGGGGACGCCGCGGCGCATCCACGCGCGGTGGATGTACGGGTCGCGGCCGTCGCCGCCGTACCAGCCCTGGGAACGGACCATGTCTGTGTTCTCCTTCACGTCGTCGTGCCCCTCAGGGCACGAGTATTCCTCGTCCGACCGCACCGGCGACGAGCCGGCGGTAGGCCTCGCCGACCTCGGCCAGCGGGAGGCGGTCGCCGATCAGGCGGTCGATGGGCAGCTTCCCCGCGAGGTAGAGGGCGAAGATGCGCGGGAGGTCGAGCTGCGGATTGCTCGATCCGTACAGCGATCCGACGACCCGCTTCTGCCGCTGGACCAGTTGATTGAGCGGGACGGCGAAGCCGGCGTCGGCGGCGCCGAGGCCCACCGCCACGAGCGTGCCGCCCGGGGCCACGCAGGCCAGCGCCTGCTCCAGGGTCGCCGTCCGCCCGATCGCCTCGATCGCCCACGGCACCCCGGCCCCGCCGGTGAGCGCGAGCACGCGCTCCACCACGTCCTCGTTCCGGGCGTCGATGGTGTGGGTGGCGCCCAGCTCGCGAGCGAGCTCGAGCTTCGCCTCGTCGACGTCGACCACGATCACGGGATGCGCCCCGACGAGGGCCGCCCCCATCACGCTCGAGAGGCCGACGCCGCCCGCGCCGAGGACCAGGAGCGGGCCGCCGGCGGCTTCCCGCACCTCGTGGAAGACCGCTCCCACGCCGGTGATGACGGCGCAGGCGGAGATGGCCGCGACCTCCGGCGGCACACCGTCCGGGACGGCGACCGTCGCGTTCTCGTTCACGACGACCCGCTCGGCGAAGCACGACACGCCCATCAGGTGGTGCAGCTCGCCGCCGTCGCTCTGGGCCAGTCGCGATGTCCCGTCGGGGAGGCCGCCGGCCTGCGCCTGGACGGCTCCGAGCTCGCACAGCACGGGATTGCCCGCGACGCACGCCGCGCATCGTCCGCAGCGCGGCCGCCAGAGCAGCGCGACCCGGTCGCCGACGCGCACGCGTCCGGAGCTCTGCGGCCCCACCTGCTCCACGATCCCGGCGCCCTCGTGGCCGAGCACGAGCGGCAGCGGGGCCGTGAGGTCGCCGGTCATGTAGTGGTAGTCGCTGTGGCACACCCCGGCGGCCTCGATGCGCACCAGCAGCTCGCCCGCCCCGGGATCGGCCAGCCGGACCTCTTCGACGTCGGGCGCCCGGCCGGGCGCGCGCAGGACGACGGCCCGCACGCCTCAGGCCCGCTCGCCGGAGGCGGCAGGGACCGCCGGCCGATCCTGCCCGGCCACGAGCTGGTCGCGCAGGCTCTCGCGCACGACGCACTGCTCGAACGCGAACGAGTCGGCGAGTGCTTCCAGGTCCTCGCCGGTCAGCCCGCGGAACAGCTCCGCGTACTCGTCGGCCAGCGGTTGCGCGAACAGGAGGTTGTTCAGCACCGTCGCCACGGTGTCGAAGCGGCCCCACGGGTACGGCTTCCACTCCGGGAACTCCCGGGCCATGAGCGCCTGCACGGCCTCGCTCACCGGGCGGACGCCCTCCCCGCCGAGCCGGTCGCTGCCCCACTGGTCGGCGGCGAGCCGGTTCTTCTTCGCGACGAAGCCGTCGAAGCGCTGCCGGTACGGGGAGTCCGCGGCCACCTCCGCCAGCCCCTGCCGGCCGAGGTCCTTGTACATCCAGCTCGTCCAGCTGACGTCGAACTCGCGGTAGAGCTCGAGCTGGTCGGCGAGGATCTGCCGGCGCATCGCGTCCGTGCGCTCGTCACCGGTGTAGATCGGCGCGAACTCGCCGACAATGATCGGCGTCCCGGTGCGCCGGGCGTACTCGGACCGCTGCAGGAACTTCTCACGGGCGTAGGCCGCGTCGATGTAGGTGCCGTCGGTGTAGCCGGGGTAGTCGCCGCCGCGGCCGAGACCCGCCGCCACGTAATCGTGCAGCGAGTAGACGACGTTCGGCCACGGCTCGTCGTCGAACATGTCGAACTCGGTGGAGTACGTGTTGCCGTCGAGGAAGATCGTGTGGTCGGGATCGATCGCCCGGACGGCCTCGTACAGCCGCCGGTAGAGCGGGCCGACCACCGCCCGCGACTCGTCCGCCGGCTCGTTCATGAGGTTGTAGCCGGCGACCCAGGTGCTGTCCTTGTAGTGCTCCGCGATGGCCTGCCAGATCGCGACCACGCGGTCCTGGAAGTGCGGATGCTGCCACAGGTGCGGCTCGTGCGTCGAGTTGTCCGAGTGCCAGTGGTGGTTCTGGCTGCCCGGCAGGGCGTGCAGGTCGATGATCGAGTAGATCCCGTGCCGCCCGGACGCCTCGATCGCCCGATCCAGGTGGTCGAAGGCCGTCGGCAGGATGGCGAACGGGTCGGCGTCGGACTCGAAGTGCCGGTAGTTCACGGGGACGCGGACGATCGTCATGCCGAGCGACCCGAGGAAGGCGGCGTCCGCCTCGCCGTAGAAGCTGTTCAGCAGGCGCTCGAAGTAGCGTCCGGCGCGCTCGGCACCGAGGACGGCCGCGACCCGGTCGCGCATGAGCGTCTCGTTCGCGGCGTAGCCGGTGATGAAGTTCTCCATGTTGAGCCAGCCACCGACGCAGACGCCGGTGAACCGGATCGGGCGTCCCCAGCCGTCGAGGAAGCCGGTCCCCTCCGTGCGCACGAATCCCGGCGGGCGTCCTTCGCTCATTCTGCTGACCTCACTGTCTGCTGACCTCACGGTCACGAAAGTTTTCTAAGAATTTACGACTGGTTTCGTCGCGATCTCAGGCTAAGGACGCGCACCGGGTGTGTCAAGCACGGTCGGCGCGGAGCCGCACCGTCGAGGACCTCACGATCAACCTGGTCGCGAGGTCGACCCGCGGCAGCTCGGCAGGCGCCTGACCGCCCTGCGCCTCCGGGGCGGAGAGCAGCAGGCGCACGGCCGCCTCGCCCATCTCGGCGATCGGCTGGCGGATCGTCGTGAGCGCGGGCGAGCCCCAGCTCGCCTCGGGCACATCGTCGAATCCGACCACGCTGAGGTCGTCCGGCACCCGGAGGTCCGCCGTCTTCGCCGCGTCGTAGACACCCATCGCCATGAGGTCCGAGCAGGCGAACACCGCGGTCGGCCGGTCGGAACCCGCCAGCACCGGAGCGATGGCGGCCGCGGCTCGCGCGCGGTCCCAGTCGCCGTGCACGACCACTGGAGCCGGGGCGCCCTGGACTTCCAGGGCCGAACGGAATCCGTCGATCCGCGCGCGGCTGTACAGGTGCGTCCGATCGCCGCCGACCACGGCGAAGCGACGGTGGCCGAGGGAGAGCAGATGCTCCGCGGCGGCGCGGCCGCCGTCCCAGTTGGTCACGCCCACGCGCATCGACGGCGCGCCCGGCTCGCTCATCGGCGTGACGAGGACGACGGGGATGCCCGCGGCCTCCAGCGCGGCGAAGTGGCCGGGAGCGGGATCGACCAGCACCACGATCGCGCCGCGCGAGGGCCGGCGCAGCAGCCGGGACACCCAGTTGCCGTCCGGCCGGGCGACGGTGATGACCACGTCGACGTTGGCGGCCGTCGCGGCGTTCTCGACGCCGGTGAGCACGCCGTTCGCCCAGGTTCCGTGCACATGGTTGACGACGAGGTCGATCATCGCCGGGGCGTCGGACTCGAGCGCGCCGGACCTCGGCGAGCTCGCCCGCGGCGCGCGCGCGTAGCCGACGGCGCGCACGGCGTCCATGACCCGGTCGCGCGTCGCGGGCGACACGTCGGTGCCTCCCCTGAGCACCTTCGACACCGTGGGGACGCTCGTCCCGGCCATTCCCGCCACATCGGAGAGAGTCGGCCGCTCGCGCCTGAGGCCCTCGTCGCTCATGACCGCAGCCTAGCCAGCCGTCAGTGCTTGCGCAAACTTTCGTAGAAAGAATGTATTGCGTTGCACCGTTTCTTGCTGAAAGCATGGCCGAACCATCCCACCGAACGTTGCGAATTGCGCAAATTGCCGGTGATGGTGGTTCACCTCTCCAGGTGTTCGACGAAGAAAGCCGCCGGAAACGCTTCCGGCCGATGGAAGAGAAGACACGCATGACGAACGGCCTGCTCTCGGGAACCGTCTCCCGGCGGGGACTACTCGCCGGCACCGGAGGACTCGCCGTCCTCGCCGCCCTCGCCGCCTGCAGCTCGCCCGGCGGCACGTCGACCTCGACGCTCAAATTCTGGAACATGCCGTGGGGAGGCACCGCCTTCTCGCCGCTGGACAAGAAGATCACCCTCGCCTACAAGCCCGCGAGCGGTCTCCCGGCGGCCGGCTACCAGGCCGTCCAGTGGTCCAACTTCACGACGACCTTCGCGTCCGCCCTCGCCTCGAACACCGGGCCGGCGGTCAGCAGCGGCGCCGGCACGCAGGCCTTCCAGTTCGCGGAGAAGAACTACATCGCGTACGCCGACTCCCTGTTCGACTCCTGGAAGAGCAATGGGATGCTCGACGACTTCCTGCCCGGCGTCCTCGACACGATGAAGACGAGGAAGGGCTACGTCGCCGTCCCATACAACCTCGACATGCGGGTGCTCTGGTACCGCAAATCGCTCCTCGAGAAGGCGGGCGTCGAGCCGCCGACCGACTGGCAGTCGTACCTCGACGTCTGCGCGGCGCTCAAGAAGATCGGCGTCTTCGGATTCGGGATCGCCTCCGGCGCACAGGGCAACGGCTTCCAGGTGCTGACCGGACTGCTGATCAACAACGGCGGCGGCCTCTTCAACGCCGACCAGAAGCCGGACTGCGTGACCCCGGCCAACATCGAGGCGCTCGAGTTCGTCGTCGAGATGATCCGCAAGGGCTATATGGACCCGGGGAGCGTCAGCTACTCCACCACCAACGCGCAGTCGCAGTGGAAGGCCGGCACCTTCGGGATGGGCTTCGAGAGCCCCGGCCTCGCGCAGGTGCTCGGCGGCCCGCTGGTGCAGGGAGTTCCAGGCCGATTCCAACGCGGTCACGATGATCGAGAAGTGGCAGCCCATCTGCAAGACCTGGGCCGCGCCGGGCGGCGACGCGCTGTTCGCCGACGTGACCCTGGTCGACAGCACTCCGGCGATGAGCACGTGGGCGCAGAGCCTGCTGTCGCAGAAGGCCACCCCCAAGGAGTCGCTGCAGACCCTGCAGAAGACCCTGACCTCGCAGCAGAAGTAGCTGATGGCCACCCCATCGACACTGGAGTCGGTCCGCCGCGCGCGCCGCGGCGTGGCGGTCGCGGGCCGGGGGCGACCCGGCGCGCGGCCGCCCGGGCGGCGCCTGAGCTCGAGCGCGCTCACGCTCGTCCTCTTCGCGACCCCGGCGGTCCTGCTGCTCCTCCTGCTCAACCTGTATCCCGTGCTGTACGCGGGTCAGCAGTCCCTGCGCAACGGAGACCTGGTCGACGCCGGCACGTTCGTCGGCCTGCAGAACTACGCGACCGTGCTGACCTCCCCGGAGTTCTGGCACGCCGCCTGGTTCACAGTCGTCTTCACGGTCGTCGGCGTCTTCGGGAGCTGGATCATCGGCCTCGGCCTGGCGCTGCTGCTGCGGACGCGCGTACCGGCGAACGGCATCCTCAAGGTCCTGCTGCTGCTCCCTGGGTGGTGCCGATCGTGGTCTCCTCCACGTCGTGGAACTGGCTGGTCGCCACCCCGCAGAGCCCGCTGCCGCTGGTCGCCAAGGCGCTGGGCTTCGGGGACGTGCTCTTCCTCGCCGACCCGCTGCTCGCACAGATCACCGTCTGCGTCTTCAAGGTCTGGATCAGCTTCCCGTTCATGATGATGATGATGTCCTCGGCCCTGGCGTCGGTCGACACCACCGTGTACGAGGCGTCTCGCGTGGACGGCGCGTCGCGCTGGAAGACCTTCCGGTTCATCACCCTCCCGATGATCTCGCGGTCCACCTACATCTCGTGGATCCTGATGACGATCTTCTGCGTGAACGACTTTCCGACGATCTTCCTGCTCACCGGCGGCGGCCCGGTGAACTCCACCCAGACCCTCGTGGTGCTCGCGTACACGACGGTGTTCCAGAACTTCCAGACCGGTCCCGGCGTCGCGATCGCATTCCTGATGACGATCGTGCTCGTCATCGTCAGCGTCACCCTCTACCGGCAGATCCGAAAGGCGGCCATCGAATGACGGCACTGGCTCAGCAGGCGGCGCCGGCCCGGCAGACCTCGCCCGCGCGGCGTCCCCGGCCCGAAGGCGACCGCGGCCGGTGGTGGCGGTTCTGCCTCCTCGCGGTCGTCACCGCCATCGTGCTCGTGCCGCTCGCCGCCGTCGTGCTGCTCTCCCTGCAGCCGGCGCTCGGCAGCTCCGCGACCGGTGCGACGCTCCAGAACTACGTGAGCGTCATCACCTCGACCGACCTCGGCGTCTGGGTGACCAACAGCCTCATCGTCACGCTCGCGACCGTGGTCGTCGCCGTCGTCATCGCCGCTCCCGCCGGCTACGTGCTCTCTCGGGGCCGCGGGAGGCTGGTGGCCGGATTCTCGCTCACCCTGTTCGTGATCCAGTCGCTCCCGGTGGTGACCGCGGTCATCCCGCTGTTCATCCTGTTCGCGCGCATCGGACTGGTCGACACGCTCGGCGGCGTCGTGATCCTGTACGTGGGCGGGACGATGTCCGTCGCCATCTGGATGATGGCGGCCTACTTCGACTCGATCCCGATCAGCCTCGAGGAGGCGGCCTGGATGGACGGCTGCTCGGTCTTCGGCAGCTTCACGCGGGTGGTGCTGCGCAACTCGCTCCCCGGCGTGCTGTCGACGGCGATCTTCGCCTTCCTGCTGGCTTGGAACGACTACCTGGTCGCCGTCATCTTCCTGCGCTCGGACCAGAACTACACCCTGCCGATCGGACTTCAGACCTTCTTCCAGCAGAACCAGACCGACTGGGGGCCGGTGATGAGCGTCGCGGTGGTGATGATGATCCCGCCGATCGTCGTCTTCGCTGTGCTCAACCGGTACTTCAGCGTCGGCGGGATCGGAGGGTCGCTGGCCGGGCGGTGAGGTCGGCGGCCCGGGCCGGGGAACCCCGGGCCGCCCCTCGCGGCTCTCGCGGCGGAGGTCAGGCCGGCCGCGCGCCGCGCCGGTTGGGCTTCTCGACGGGGGCGGCGTCGACGAACGCCCGCGCGATCGTGTCTCCGGCCGACTCGAACCAGAGGTGCAGCCGCGCGGGACCGCCCGGCGCGGGCACCGTGAGCGCCACCGCGTCGCTCAGACGATACGGATCCACGGCGACGGCCGCGGAGGCCTGCGCGGCGAGTGGATGCCCGTGCGACGGGGCGAGCGACCCCGGCGCCGACCACGCGGCGTGCACCAAGCCGTCCGCCGGAGAGGCGCCGTGATGCGAGACGTGCACCCCGACCGTGAACGCGTCCGTCGGCACGGGGATGTCGGCGCCGGCTCGCGCAGGCACCAGGTCCACGACGAGCACAGTGGGGCCGAAGGCGTCGGCGGTCTCCAGGCCGCCCAGGTCCTTCCGACGACGATCCGCATCCAGCAGGCCGGCAGATTCGTGCTCGACGTCGGTCAGCTCCGTGTACACATAGCCCGCGAAGCGGTCGTGCCGGCGGATCTCCTGCGTCTGCCAGCGCACGTGCCAGGCGCGCTCCAGGCTGGTGAACCCGGCCCCGAACTCGCTGTTCAGGATGGGGACGCCGTGCCGCGGGAAGTCGGCCGCGCCGTAGAAGGACTTGTCGACGACGAAGTCGGGGCCGAGCTTCACCTCGAACGTCTCCCGCTCCCCTGCCGCGAGCTCGGCGAGATTGCGCGCCCACGCAGCCGGATCCTCGTCGTAGTAGTGCCAGTCGACGAGATCGGTGCGCACGTGCGCCCACCCCGAGTTCTCCACGATCGGCCGGGTGGCGTCCAGCGCCCGCATCGTCTCGTAGGCGCGGACGGCCGCCGCCGCACGCTCAGGGCTGCCGGGGATGTCCCAATCCAGTCCCCATTCCTCGTTGTACAGGCCCCAGATCACGATCGACGGATGATTGCCGTCGCGGCGAACCAGCTCCGGCAGCTGCGCCTCGAAGGCCTCAGCGGCCTCGGCGCTGAACCGGCTCGGGCACGGCGGCTCCGCCCAGACCAGCATCCCGGAGCGGTCGGCGTAGTCGAGCCAGAGCGGCTCCTCGAACTTGAGGTGCTTGCGAACCAGCGAGAACCCCAGCTCGCGCGCGAGCTCGAGGTCGCGGACGAGCGTCGCCGCGTCCGGTGCGGTGAGACCGGTGCGCGGCCAATAGCCCTGGTCCAGGACGCCGCGCACATAGAGGCGCTCCCCGTTGAGGTAGAGCTCCTCGCCGCGGGTCTCGATGCGGCGCAGCCCACCGGTGACCGCGACGCGATCACCCGTCTCCCCGTCGCCGACGCTCAGGACCAGCGAGTACACGTGCGGGTCGGCGGGACTCCACAGCCGCGGGTCTGCCAGCTCGACCCGTCCGGCGAACCGGTCGCCTGCGACAGCGAACTCGGTCCGCGTGCCCGCCACCTCGACGACGACGGTACGGCCGTCTGCCCGGTCGCCCGCGACGATGCCCTCGAGGTCGAAGCCGGTCAGCGAGTCGCCGCGTACGGCGACGTCGGCCACGAAGCAGCGGCCGCGCGCCTCCAGCCACACGCTCTGCCAGATGCCGGAGGTCGGCGTGAACGCCACCCCGTCGTAGTCGTCGCGCGGGATCGAGCGCTGCTTGCCGTGCGGCAGCGCGCGCTTGTCGGCGGGCGCCTCCACATCCACACGCAGTTCCGCGGGCAGCCCGGGCGTGAGGAGGTCGGTGACGTCGAACTCGAACGAGCTGTGCCCGCCCGTGTGGCGCCCGGCCTCCACCCCGTCGATCGAGACGACGGCGCTGTGGTGCACCGCACCGAAGCACAGCACGATCCGACGGCCTTCCCAGGCCTCCGGAGCGATCAGCTCGCGCCGGTACACGGCTCGCTCCAGCCAGGTGCGCTGGACGCCGGACGCCTCGGTCTCCCACGCGAACGGCACGACGATCCGGTCCGGCGTGCGCTCGTCGCCCTCGAATCGCCAGACGCCGTTGAGACTCAGCCAGGCAGCGGAGCGGTCGCGGTCGGGGCGCGGGTACTCCGGCCTCGGAACGCGGGAGTCGTCGTCCGCGGTCCAGGTCGGGGCGCCGGCGATCGGCTCGGCGGTCGGTTCTGCGATGGTCATGGATCAGCCCTTTACGCTTCCGGCGAGGATGCCGTTGATGAAGTGCTTCTGCAGCACGATGAACAGGATGAGGAGAGGGATGAGGGCGACGGTCGCTGCGGCGAGCAGCTCGCCCGTCACCGTGGCGTAGTCGGCGCCGACCTTGTTGCCGGAGATGTTCTGCGCGAGCGTCGAGAGCACCACCTGCAGGGTGGCCATCCGGCTGGAGCTGGCGACGACCACAGGCCAGACGAAGTCGTTGTAGATGTTCATGATCGTGAGCACGGCCAGGCCGGCGAGCCCGGGCCGGATCACGGGCACGATCACGCGCCAGAAGATCCCGAACTCGCCGCAGCCGTCGACCCGTGCCGCGTCGAGCAGCTCGTCCGGCACCGCCGAGATGACCTGCCGCATCCAGAAGATCGCGAACGCGTCGACGGAGCCGGGGAGGATGAGCGCCTGGTACGTGTCGACCCAGCCGAGCTCCTTCATCTCCAGCAGCAGCGGGATGATCAGCACGATCGTCGGCAGCATCAGGGTCAGCAGCACCGCGCCGAAGATCAGGTTCTTGCCGCGGAAGTCGTACTTGGCGAACGCATACGCGGCGAGCGGGGCGAAGACGAGCGTGATCGCGCCCTTCACGAGCAGCACGATCCCGGTGTTGAGGAACCCCGATCCGATCGGGACGTCCTGCAGCATGCCGCGGAAGTTGTCGAGCGTGAAGCCGGACGGATCGAAGCCGAGCGGATCTCGGATGATCTCGGCGGCCGGCTTGAACGACGAGACGATCGCCCAGACGACCGGCGCGAGGAACGCCACCGTCAGCACGAGCAGGAACGCGTGCGAACCGACGTGGAGGCGGCGGCGCACGCGCCGGGGGCGACCCGGCGTCGCCGTGGCACGCGACGACTCGGGCGGTGTGGGCGTCGACGCAGTGAGCGCGGTCGCAGGGCGGGTGTCCAGATCGGCCATCGGTCAGTCCTTGGCTCGGAGGAGGCGGACGAACACGAGCGAGAGCGCCATGACGACGATCACGAGGAGGAACGAGTTCGCCGCTCCCGTGCCCAGGTCCGCCCGGGTGATGTGGTTGTAGAGGTAGAGGCCGGCCGTGGTGGTCGACCCGTAAGGGCCGCCCTTGGTCACCACGTACGGCTCGGCGAACATCTGGAACACCGCGAGCGTCTGCAGGACCGTGCAGAACATCAGCGACCGCCGCAGCAGCGGGACGGTGATGCTCCAGAGCTGCCGGACCCGTCCGGCCCCGTCGAGCGATCCCGCCTCGTAGAGGCTGTTATCGATCGACTGCAGGCCGGACAGCAGGATGATCACCACGAAACCGGTGGTCTTCCACAGGAAGAGCAGGGCGAGTGTGGGCTTCGCCCAGGCGCTCGTGACCAGCCAGCCGATGTGGGGCAGCCCGACGGCGCCGAGGACCGCGTTCACGGCGCCGTAGTTCTGGTCGAACAGCACGATCCAGATCTGCGCGACGGCGACCAGGGGCGTGACGAACGGCACGATGAACGCCACCCGGTAGAAGCCGCGCAACCGGAGCTTCGAGGTGTTCAGCAGCACTGCGATGACGACGGAGACCACCAGCTGGATGGGAACGATCAGCAGCCAGAGGATCCCCGAGTTCGCCAGCGAAGACCAGAAGTCGGCGCTGCCGAGCAGGTACACGTAGTTGCCCAGGCCGACCCACTCCGCCGCGCCCGCACCGTGCCAGTCCGTGAAGCTCAGCCGCAGGGTGAAGACGAGCGGGTAGATGCTGAACGCGAGGAAGATCGCGATGAACGGGAGCACGAACAGGTACGGGGCGAGCCGGCGGCGCCAGGGCAGGCCGCGCCCGCGGCGCCGCCTGCCGAGGCCGGTCGCCGGCGGTGCTGTCAGTGTGGTCGTCACGTCATGTCCTCGTGGTGCGTGCGTTCGGCGGAGGGGTCGGGCAGGCCGCTACTTGCGGTCGATGAGGTTGGCCTGGATGTCCTTCGACGACTGGTCGATCACCTGCCGGGGCGTCATCGTGCCGTCGAGCATCTTCTGGAGATCGTTGCCGAGATAGTCCACGGCGCCGGACCACCACGACGGGATCGGCGCGCCGCCCGGGATCTGCTTACCCGCCTTGATCGCCGTGCTCCAGAGGTCCTGGTCGCCCATCGCGGAGATCGGCTTGAACAGCGGCTTCGCCGGGTTCGCCGCGGGCTGGTAGGCGGGGATCGAGGTGTTGAGGCCGCCCGGGTAGACGCTGTTCGAGCCGTACACCGCGGTGTAGCCGGCCTTGTCGAACATCAGGAACTTGTAGAACAGCCACGCGAGCTGCGAGTTCTTGCCGCCCTTGGGCAGGACGAACGACGAGCCGCCCATCGCGCCGCTGCGAGCGCCGCCGTTCGACCAGGCGGGCAGCGACATGGCACGCCAGTCGCCGACCGTGGTCTTCAGCTGCTGCTGCGGTGCGAAGTCGAACCACTGCGCCCACGGGTAGAAGACCTCGCTGCTGGAGTCGAGGGCTCCGATGTCGCTCGGGCTGAGGTATTCGGCGCGCGTGCCCAGTCCCTGCTTCTGCACGGAGTCGAGCCAGGTCAGGATCCGGGTGTACTGGGGCGAGTCGAGCCGCAGCTTGCCGTCGGCGCCGGCGAGGCTGGTGCCGAGCTGGCTCGCGTACATCTCCAGCTGCAGCTGGCCGAGGAACGTGCTCTGCTCCAGATGGATGGGCTTGGATCCCGGCTTGTAGGCCTGGTATTTCTTCGCCGCGGCGATCAGGTCGTCGTAGGTCTTGATGGTGCTCGGGTCGATTCCCGCCGCGCTCAGAGCCTGCGCGTTGTAGAACAGGAGGCCGGGGTCGAGGTCGAACGGGACGCCGTAGATGCCGCCCTTGACGGTGTTGACGTCCACCTTCTGGCGGGCGATGTCTTTCGTGTACGGCGCGAGCACGCCTTTCAGGTTCCAGAGGTAGTCGACGTAGCCGCCGACCTTGGCGTCGTCCAGGAAGACGCCGTCCGGTACATCGGTGCCCGTGATGAGTGTGTTCTGCAGCTTGCTGTCGATGTCGACCGCCTCGTGCTTCACCGTGATGCCGGGGTAGACCTTGTTGAAATCCTTGATCGCCGCGTCGAACACCTTGAACAGGTCACCCGAGCGATCCCAGATCGTGATGGTGCCCTTCGGCGAGCTCGCGGTGGGGGCTTTGAGGACCGAGGTGTCGGACGTGGAGGCGCTGCCGGAGCCGATCTCCGGTCCGCAGCCGCTCAGGCCGATGGCGACGAGCGCCGCGGTGGCCACCGCCGCGACGCGGACAGCAGCGCCGCGGGCGTTGCGTGGTGTGAGCTTCATGACACTCCTTCGTGCAGGATTCGACGATACGTCGGCCGGGGGCTCCGCTCGACTCGAACGATTTGCCAACGTATGCAAACTGTAACTCAGATTTGCGAACGTTGCAAACGGTAGGATGCCTACGAACGCCGGGAGGAGTGGAAATGCCTGCAACACTTCGCGATGTGGCCGATCGGGCCCAGGTCTCGATGCGCACGGTGTCCAACGTGGTCAGTGGATACGAGCACGTCAGCGAGAAGATGCGCGCCCGCGTGACCCGCGCGATCGACGAGCTCGGCTATGTGCCCAACCCCGTCGCGCGCACCCTGCGGACGGGGAAGACCGGCCTTCTCTCGCTCGTCGTGCCGGAGATCGACGTCCCGTACTTCAGCGAGCTGGCGCGGGCCGTCATCGACGAGGCCGACGCGCTCGGCTTCCAGGTGATGATCGACCAGACCGGCCATGACCACGAGCGCGAGCGCCAGCTGCTGAGGGGCGGCGGCCGCCGGAACCTGTTCGACGGGATGCTGTTCGCACCGCTCGCCACCCAGGAGGAGCTCGATGACGTGAAGGCCTCCGACAGCCTCCCGCTCATCCTGCTCGGAGAGCACGCCTTCGACGGCCGCTTCGACCACGTCGCGATCGACAACGTGCGGGCGGCGCACGACGCCACGACCCACCTGCTCGACCGCGGTCGCACGCGCATCGCGGCCATCGGCGCCCAGCCCACGGAGACGTACGCCACCCCGCTGCAGCGCACGGAAGGGTTTCGACTCGCGCTGCAGGAGCACGGCCTGGAGCCGGTGACGGGGCTCCAGGCGACCACGCCGCACTACGGCCGCGCGGACGGCTACGCCGCGGCAGCGGCCCTCATCGAGCAGGACCCGCGCCCGGACGCGATCTTCTGCTACTCCGACCTGCTCGCGATGGGAGCGATCCGCGCGGTGTTCGACGCGGGACTGCGCGTGCCGGAGGACATCGCGGTGATCGGCATCGACGACATCGACGAGGGCAGATACTCGCGCCCCTCCCTGAGCACCATCTCGCTGGACACGCCGTTCATCGCACGCAGCGCGGTCGAGCGCCTCGCCGCCCGGATCGACGACCCGTCCCTGCCGACCAGGGAGATCGTGGCGCCGCACGAACTCATCGTCCGGGAATCCACAGGCGCCTGAGACGCATGGCGCCCGGGACCCGCTCCAGGCGCGCCCCGGGCGCTACCCTCCCGCGTGCGCGCCCGCCGAATGACCCGGCCCGCTGCTACGGAACCAGGTACCCCGCCGCCCGGTACAGCTCGTACCACTCCGGCCGCGTCAGCGGCAGCTCCGACCCCTGGGCGGCGGCGGCCACGCGCGACGGGGTGGTGGTGCCGAGCACGACCTGCATCCGCGCCGGGTGCCGGGTGATCCACGCGACCGCGATCGCCTCGGCGGGGACGTCGTACTTCCCGGCCAGCCGGTCCACGACCGCGTTGAGCTCGGGGTAGCGCTCCGAGCCGAGGAACGGACCGTCGAAGAAGCCGGCCTGGAACGGCGACCAGGCCTGCACCGTGATGTCGTGCAGGCGGCAGTAGTCGAGGATGCCGTAATCGCGGCTGATCGACTGGTCGAGGGCCTGCATGTTGGAGGCCACGCCCTGGGCGATGATCGGCGCGTGCGTGATCGACAGCTGCAGCTGGTTGGCGACCAGCGGCTGGGTCACGTAGCGGCGCAGCAGGTCGATCTGGCCGGGCGTGTGGTTGGAGACGCCGAACGCCCGGACCTTGCCGGAGGACGAGAGCTCGTCGAAGGCGCGCGCGACCTCCTCCGGCTCGACCAGGGCGTCGGGACGGTGCAGCAGCAGGATGTCGAGGTAGTCCGTGCCCAGCGCCTCCAGGCTGCCGTTCACCGACTCCAGGATGTGCTCCGCCGAGAAGTCGAAGTACGGGCCGTCGGGAACGATGCCCGCCTTGGACTGGATGACGAACTCCTCGCGCTCGGCGGGGCTCAGCTTCATCGCCTCGGCGAACCGGCGCTCGCAGCCGTGCAGCGGAGAGCCGTAGACATCGGCGTGGTCGAGGAAGTTGATGCCGGCGTCGCGGGCGGTCCGCACGAGCGTGCGCACCTCCTCGTCGGACTTGTCCTGGATGCGCATGAGGCCGAGCACCACATTGGGCGCGGTGATCTCGGTGCCGGGCAACGTGAACGTTCGCACGGGGGTCCCTTCTGAAGAGCGGAGGAGGCACGCCCGGAAGGGACGCGCTTCCCACGCTACGAAGGCGGCATTCGGAAGTCCAACAACTGTTGGCTCTGCCAGCGATGAGCCAGTTCGATCAAACCGGCGGCCGGACCGAGGATAATTGCCGGATGCCGAAGATCTCCGCCCCCACCGTCGCCGAACATCGCGCAGCCCAGCGCAGCGCGCTCCTGACGGCGACCGGGCAGCTCCTGGTGGAGGCCGGCGTCGCCGGCGTCACCCCGCGGTCGGTCGCCGAACGCGCCGGCCTCGCACGGTCGAGCTTCTACGAGTACTTCGGCTCCCGCGACGACCTCCTGACCGCTGTCGCCCTCGCCGCCTTCGAGCAGTGGGCCGCCGAGATCGAGGAGGCCGTGAGCGGCGTGCCCGCGCCCGACCGGCTCCGCGCCTACGTCGAGGCGACGATGCGCATGACCGCGGACGGCAAGCACGACATCGCCGCCATCCTGCAGGAGGCCGACCTCTCCCCGAGCAGCCACGAAGACCTCATGGAACTGCACACTGTCCTCCTGGAACCCGTCGCCGCCCTGTTGCGGGAGGCCGGGGTGGCCGACGCCGACACCCACGCCGCACTCATCCAGGGGATGCTCAACGCCGGCGTCCAGCTCATCGGCCACGGCGTCCCTGCCGGCGCAGTGACGGCGACGATCACCGGCCTGCTCGAGAAGGGACTGCCCTCCGACACTGCGATTTGAGGTCCGGAGGCGTTTGGTGACAGACTGTCGGTAACTTTACCGACAGGTTGTCGGCATACCACCCTCTCCCTCCAAGGACGTGTCATGTTCCTCGCTCTGCGCGAACTCCGGTTCGCTCGAGGCCGCTTCACGCTGATGGGCATCGTGATCGCTCTGATCGCCGTGCTCGTCGTGCTGCTGTCCGGCCTCTCCTCCGGCCTCGTCAACGACGGCGTCTCCGGCCTCAAATCCATGCCCGCCACCGCGTTCGCCTTCGACAAGGGCACCATCACCGACAACGCGTTCAGCCGTTCGCTCGTCGACCGGACCCAGCTGAACGCGTGGAAGACCGCCGACGGCATCGCTCAGGCCGAACCGTTGGGCGTGAGCATCGTCAACGGCGTCACCGACACCGAGAAGCAGGTCGACCTCACCCTGTTCGGCGTCGAGCCGCGCGGCTTCCTGTCCCCCGCGGTCTCCAGCGGAGGCCGGCTGTCCGGCCCCGCCGGGATCGTCGTGTCCGAGACGGCGAAGGACGCCGGGCTCGCGCTCGGCACTCGCGTGAAGCTCGACCGCTCCGGCGTGGAGCTGACCGTCGTCGGCTTCACCGACGGACAGGCCACCTTCGGGCACGTGGGCGTCGCCTACCTCCCCATCGACACCTGGCGGCTGATCGCCTCGAACACCGCCCCAGCCGGCGCACCCACGCAGGCCGCGATCGACGCGGTCCACTACGACTACTCCAGCGTCGTGGCCGTCCGGGCGAAGAACGGCGTCACCCCGGACTTCGCGGCCATCGACAAGGCCGCCGGCACCATGACGATGACCCGGACCGCCGCCTTCAACGCCTCCCCGGGCTATGAGGCCGAGACCATGACCCTGACGATGATCCAGGTCTTCCTCTACGCCATCTGCGCGCTCGTCGTCGGCGCCTTCTTCACCGTCTGGACCATCCAGCGCAGCCACGAGATCGCCGTGCTGCGCGCCGTCGGCGCCTCCACCGGCTACCTCCTGCGAGACAGCCTCGCCCAGGGCGCAATCCTCCTGGTCGGCTTCACGGCCGTCGGCGTCGCGGCGGGCGTGGGGCTGGGGGCGCTCATGCCCTCCGCCATGCCCTTCTCCCTGGAAGCCGGCCCGATCGCCGTCGCCTCCGCGCTCACCATCATTCTCGGGATCATCGGAGCCGGCACCGCCGTGCTCCGCATCTCCCGCGTCGACCCCACCACCGCCCTCGGAGGACAACGATGACCGGAACCAGCAGCACCCCCGCCCTCGAGATCGTCGGAGCGCGCCTCGAGCTCGGCGACGGCGACGCGCGCGTGACCGTTCTGGACGACGTCTCACTGACCGTCCAGCCCGGCGAGTTCGTCGCGATCGTCGGCCCGTCCGGCTCGGGCAAGTCGTCCCTCCTCGCCGTCGCGGGGGCGCTGGGCACCCCGGACAGCGGCACCGTGCGCGTCCACGGAACCGACATCACCACGCTCAGGAAGGGCGCGGCCGCGCGCTTCCGCCTGGCCACGATCGGTTTCGTCTTCCAATCCGGCAACCTCCTCCCGGCGCTCACCGCCGCCGATCAGCTGCGCCTCGCCGCCCGGCTGGCCGGCAACCGGGACGCGGACCCCGCGGAGCTGCTCGACGCCGTGGGCATGTCCCACCGCGCCGGGAACCGGCCCGGTCAGCTCTCCGGCGGCGAACGCCAGCGCGTCGGCATCGCCCGGGCACTGGTCAACGACCCGTCGCTGCTCCTCGTCGACGAGCCGACCGCAGCTCTGGACCGCGCCCGCAGCCACGACGTCGTCCGGCTCCTCGCCGACCGCGCCCACGCCTCCGGTGTCGCGGTCGTCATGGTCACCCACGACCGCGACGTTCTCGGCTACTGCGACCGGGTGCTCGAGATGACCGACGGCCGCCTCGCCGAGCTCGTCCCCTCGATGTGAGCCCGCGGAGCCGGACGGGTGCACAGCCCGTCCGGCTCCGACGCCCCTCACAGGTCACGCGCGAACAGGTCCTCCCAGGTCTCCCGCCGGATGACCGCCCGCGCCTCGCCGTCGCGCGCGAACACCACCGGCGGCCGCCGGTAGCCGTTGTAGTTGTTCGCCATCGTGTGCGTGTACGCGCCGGTGGCGGGCACCGCGAGGAGGTCGCCGACCCGGGCGGCGGGCAGCCGCAGCGGGTCGATGAGCACGTCCCCCGACTCGCAGTGCCGGCCGACCACCACGACGTCCTCGGCGTCGTCCTCGTTCATCCGGCCGGCGAGCACGGCCTCGTAGCGCTGCTGGAAGAGGGCGGCCTCCAGATTGTCGCCCATCCCGCCGTCGACGGCCACGAAGTTCCGGGCGTCGCGTTTGACCGTGGTGACGGCGTAAAGGGTGAAGGCCGACGCGTTCACCATGCTGCGGCCGGGCTCGATGATCAGCTCGGCGTCCGCCGGCAGGTGCTCATCGGCGGCCGCGAGCAGCGTCTCCACGTACTGGCCGACGGACGCGGGCCGGTCAGCGGTCGTGTAGCGGGCGCCCAGGCCGCCGCCGAGGTCGTAGACCGGGAACGTGCCGAGCGCCGCGAGCGGGGCGACGGCCGCGGCGAGCTCCGCCGGGTCCATGATCTGCGATCCGACGTGGGCGTGCACGCCGCGCATGTCGAGCAGCGGGCTCGCCTCGATCCGGGCGATGAGACGGCGCGCGGCCGCGGCCGTCAGCCCGAACTTGGAGCCCACTTGCCCGGTCTGCACGGCGGGGTGTGTCGACGACACGACGTCGGGGACGACCCGGACGAGGACGCCCTGGACGCTCCCGGGCGCGACAAGCCGCTCGAGCCGGTCGACGTCGTCCTCGTTGTCCACGACGACGAGCCCGACCCCGGCCTCCACCGCGATCCGCAGTTCCTCCGTCGTCTTGGCGTTGCCGTGCATCACGATCAGCGCCGGGTCCACCCCTGCCCGCAGCGCGCTGAGGATCTCGCCGCCGCCCGCGACGTCCAGGCCGAGCCCCTCCTCCACCATGACCCGCTGCACGGCGGTCGCGGGGAACGCCTTCGACGCGAAGACGACGCGCGCGTTCGGCCGGCGGGAGGTGAGCGCGGTGCGGTACTCGCGCGCCCGGGAACGGAGCGAGTGCTCGTCGACGACGATCGCGGGAGTGCCGAACGCGCGCGCCAGGTCGTCCACCCGGCAGCCGGCGATCACGAGGGTGCCGTCGGGGTCGACGGCCGCCCCGTGCGGGAAGAGATCGAGGAGGGGGTGCGGCATGTGTTGCGCCCTTCGGTCTGGCGGGATCAGGCGGTCGGTTCGGATCAGGAGGTGCTGCGGGAGGTCACTCGCGCTCGCGGCCGACCACCCCGTGCGGGACGACCACGACCGGCACGGGAGAGTGGCGGACGATCTTGGCCGCGTGCGAGCCGAGGAACACGCGTGCGATCGGGCCGAGGGTGCTCGAGCCGACGACCAGCACCTCGTCGGGCTGCCAGCCGACCTCCGCCAGCGCCGACTCCCACGTCTCGCCCCTCCCCACGGCGACGTCGGAGACCTCCGGAGCCCCGGGCAGCTCCGACACCTGACGGACCAGCGACGCGGCGTGCGTCGCGACATCGGCCGCCCAAGTGTCCGCGATGGCCTGCTCGGCGTCGAGCCCGGCACCCGACGTGCCGGAGTCGGGCGGTACGACGGCGAAGGAGGCGACCCGCAGCTCCGCGCCGACCGACGCCGCAACCCCCGCCGCGCCGAACACCAGATCGGTCGACGCACCGGTGCCGCGGTAGGCGGCAGTGACCCGGCTGACGCGCGCGCCCTCCGCCGTGCGGTACCCGCGGGGCGCGATCGCGACGGGGACCGGTGACGCGTGCAGGAGGGTGTCGCTCGCCGAGCCGAGCGCGATCCGCCCCGGCTGCCCGTCCGTCGCCGAGCCGACGACGATCAGCGACGCCTCGCGCTCCTCGGCGAGAGCCACGAGCCCTCGACGGGCGGACGGGGCCTCGTGCAGCACGTACTCGGCCGGCACCGAGCGGCCCAGCACCGCCGCGGCGTGGTCGAGCGCACCGTTTGCGTTCTCCCGGGTGTAGCCCCGCCATTCCGCGTCCGCGCCGCCCGCCGTAGTCGGCCACGCCGGCGGGACGACGGCGGCCACGATGAGGCCCGTGCCCGAGGAGCGGGCGAGCATGGCGGCCAGGTGAAGCGCGGAGGCCGAGCGGTGCGCGGGGTCCACCCCGACGACGATGCTCATCTCCGGCCCGCCTTCCGGCGCTCGGCGGCCTCCCGGATCTCGTCCGTGCTGGGCTTGGCGAAGTTGCTCGTGTACGGGGCGTCCGCGCCGGCGATCGGTGCGCCGGTCTGCAGCGTGGAGTGCCTCCGGCCGTAGAACCAATAGAAGACCAGGAAAGCGGCGGTCCAGATCAGGAAGACGATGATCGTGATGAGGCGCAGCTGCGTGATGATCGCGATACAGCCCGCGATCGACAGGATCGGGATCGTCCAGCCGAGCGGCAGGCGGAAGCCCCGCTCCAGCTCCGGCTCCCGCACGCGCAGGATGATGACGCCGAGCGACACGACGAGGAAGGCGACCAGGGTGCCGATACTCGTCATCTCGGCGAGGAAGTCGATCGGGACGACCGCCGCGAGGACGCCGGTGGCGATCATCACGATGACGGTGTTCTGCACGGGCGTCATCGTCCGCGGGTCGACCTTCGCGAACACCTTCGGGATCATCCCGTCGCGCGACATGGCGAACAGGATGCGCGTCTGCCCGTACAGGCAGACGAGCGTCACCGAGAAGATCGAGATGATGGCGCCGATGGCGACGACGGTCCCCGGCCAGCTGGAGCCGACGATGTTCTGCAGGATCGCGGCGAGTCCCGCGTCCTGGTTCGCGAACTTCGCCGGAGCCTGCGCGCCGAGGGCGGCGAGGCTGGTGGCGACGTAGAGCACGATGATGATCCCGAGCGCGAAGATGATCGCGAGCGGCAGGTTCCGCTTGGGGTTCTTCGCCTCCTCACCCGCCGTCGACACGGCGTCGAGTCCGACGAACGAGAAGAAGATGATCCCGGCGCCGCCGACGATGCCCGCGAACCCGGCCGGCGCGAAGTTGTGGAAGTGGTCGCTGTTCCACCCGGTGAAGGCGACAGCGCAGAAGAACAGCACGACGGCGATCTTGACGACGACCATGATGCTGTTGACCATCGTGGACTCGCGCGCCCCGCGCAGCAGCAGCAGCGAGCACAGCACGATGACGATCACCGCGGGGACGTTGACGATGCCGCCCTGCTCCGGCGCCTGGGAGAGCTGCACCGGGAGCTGCCAGCCCAACAGGTTCTGGAGCAGCTGGTTGACGTACTGGGACCACCCGACTGCGACAGCGGCGGTGGAGACGCCGTACTCCAGCAGCAGACAGGCTCCGACCGCCATCGCCGTGCCTTCGCCGAGCGTCGCGTACGCGTACGAGTAGGTCGAGCCGGAGGCCGGGACGGCGCCCGCCATCTCGGCGTAGCACAGGGCGGTGAGCCCCGCGACGACGCCGCCGATGACGAAGGACCAGATCACCGCGGGGCCGGCGACGGGGACCGCCTGGGACAGGATGAAGAAGATTCCGGTGCCGAGCGTCCCGCCGACACCGATCATGGTCAGGGAGAAGAGGCCGATGCTGCGTTTCAGGTGCGCCTCGCCGGCTCCGGGAGGCGTCGTGGGCTTTCTGCGCAGCAGCTGCTGAGCGATGGTGGGCATATCTACCAGTCTCCTTTGATTGGTGGGGGGATTCGAAATCGTCGCGGTCCGCGTGGGGGTTCAGCTCCGGCCGGTCACCCGGAACCGTTCGACCCGCGCGTCGACGGCGCCGCGCACATAGCCGGACGGGGAGGCGGCGACGGCCTGCAGGAAGGCCACCGTCTGCGCCGTGATCTCCTCGCCGGGGATGAGGTTCGGGATCCCGGGCGGGTAGGCGGCGAGCGTGTCGGCCGAGATGCGCCCGACCGCGTCGGCCGCCGCCACGAGCTCGGTGTCGGCGAAGAACGCGTCGCGGGGCAGCGTGCGCAGCGGGCCGGACTCGGGCAGCGCCGGGAACTCGTCCGCGCCGCCGGTGGATCGCTCGGCGCGCGCCTCCGCCGAGTCGACCGCCGCGGCGAGCGCCCGGTGCGCCCGGGCGAGGTCCGGAGTCTTGCCGGCGCCGATGAGCGCGACGAGCGTGGTCGCGGTCGACATCTCGAAGAAGATCCCCTCGGCGTCGATGAGGCGCTGACGCAGCCAGTGCCCGCTGACCCCTGTCTTCGACACGTCGATCGCGACCCGCAGCGGGTCGACGGCGACGACGTCGTCGAACGCGCCGAAGCCATCGCTGAGCACGCCGAACCGCGGGTCGGCGCGCAGCGCGTCCCGGAACGCGTCGGCGACCGCGATCGAGCGGCCGATCAGCTCGGCGCCGGTGGCGAGGGAGTGCCGCGCGATGTCGAGGGAGGCCTGCAGCAGCGCCGACGTGGAGGTGGAGGCGGTGATCGAGACCGCCCGTTCGATGAGCGGTTCGAGGGCGTCGGCGAACGGGCCGTGGCCGAGGTGGAGCATGGCGGACTGGGTCAGCGAGCCGCCGAGCTTGTGCGTGCTGGAGACGACCAGATCCGCGCCGAGCCGGGCGGGCGACTCCGGCAGATCCGGGTGGAACCCGAAATGCGGACCCCAGGCGCCGTCGACGATGAGCGGGGCGCCGTGCGCGTGCGCCACCCGCGCCAGCCCGGCGACGTCGGCGACCGAGCCGAAGTAGCTCGGCGAGACGACGTAGACGGAGGCCGCCGGCCGTCCGGCCTGCCCCGCAGCGGTCAGTGCTGCGTCGAGGGAGGCGGGCGAGACGCCGTGCGCGACGCCGTGCGCGGCGTCGATCGAGGGCAGGACGAAGGACGGCGCCAGGCCGGCCGACAGCACGCCGTCGCTGAAGCTGGAGTGCGCGCTGCGCTGGGACAGGATGTTCGCACCGAGCCCCCGCACGGCGAGCGCGGCGATCCGGTTGGCCTGCGACGCGCCGCCGGTGAGGAACCAGGTGCGGCGCGCGCCCCACGCGTCCGCCGCCAGGTCGAGGGAGCGGCTCAGCGGCGAGTCCCGACCCAGGTCGATGTCATCCACCAGCATGGGCACGTCGAGCTGCAGCGGCCGCGTCCCGATGAAGTCGGCGAGCCGCGCGCTAAGGCCGAGGTCGTCCCCGCCGTGCCCCGGGACCATCAGCGGGAGCGGCGCGCGAGCCGCGTGGCGCTCCAGCGCGTCCGCGTACGGCGTCTCCCACTGGCGGACATCGGCAGTGGGCGGGAGCGGACGCGAGTCGACGGACGACGAACGGGTGGGGGCCATGCCTCCATCGTGCGGGCGGCGACCTCGTGACCAGAATCCCCCGAACTTCGCCCTGCCCACATAGACTGTATGTGACTCGATTCACCCGGCCGGGTCGTCACCCGCATCCAGACAGGGGATCCGATGGCGGATCTGAGACAGTTCGAGGCGCTCCGGGCCGTCCACGCCGAGGGCTCCGTCACGGCCGCCGCCCGGCGCCTGGGCTGGGGCCAGCCGACCGTCGACTACCACCTGAAGAACCTGGAGCGTCTGGTCGGGGCGCCCGTGCTCGTCCGCTCTCCGCGCGGCAGCAAGCTGACCCCCGTCGGCATGCTGCTCCTCGAACGCGCCCAGGAGATCCTGACGCTCAGCGAACGGGCGATCGGAGACGCGCGCGAGTTCAGCCGGCTGGGGCGGGTGCGGCTGCGTTTCGGGACCTTCGCGACGGCGGCAGCGAGCATCCTGCCGTTCGTCGCGGCCAGCGTCGGCGACCTCGGCATCGAGATCGACGCCACGTTCGAGGAGGTCCCCGCGCTCGTCGACAGCATCAACCGCGGCGCGCTCGACGCCGCGCTCGTCTACACGGTTCCCGGCTACGAGCTGCCGTTCCGCCCGAACGTGGTGACGATGGAGGTGTACCGCGACCCCCTGATGCTGGCGCTGCCCGTCGGCCACCCGCTCGCCTCGCGCACGTCGGTCGACCTCGCCGCCGTCCTCTCGCTCCGCGGCGAGCGCTGGGTCTTCGCCACCTCGGTGGAGGACGCGATGGACCGCGTCGTCGCCGACGCCTTCGCGGCGGAGGGGCACGTCCTGGACGTCGCTATCCGCACCGACGACTTCCAGGTCCTCCTCGGCATGACCGCCGCGCGGATGGTGGTCGGGATGATCCCGGGGCTCGCGACGACCGCCGCGCACCCCGGCATCGTCCTGCTCCCGGTCGACGACCCGTCGTTCGTGCGCTCGATCCTCGTGGCGACCTCCGCGGAGGACGCCAGCCGCCGCCCCTCCCCCGCCGTCCGCCATCTCGTCGCCGCGGTCCGGGACGGGTTCGCCGCCGTGCGGGCAGGACGCCCGTCGCCGTGACGACACCGCCCGAACCCCCGAAGGAGCCTTCCGCGCCCTACCGCACCCTCGAGGCGGACTGGGGGACGCCGCTGGAGCGCATCCCGCTCCCCGGCGGCCAGGGCGCGATCAACGTCAACAGCTGGTCGCCGGACTCCGCGCGGTTCGCGTACGTCTCGTACCCGCACGGCCCGAGGCGACTACCATATCGTAGTCAAGCCGCTTGACTACGATATCGTAGTCAGCCATAATGACTACGAAATAGTAGTCATGAGGAGGTGCGGAGTGAAGCTCCAGGGCGACGTGGAGTCCGCCGAGGATCTCGGCAGGTTCCTGCAGCAGGGGCGACTGCTCGCCGGATTGTCGCAGCGGGACCTCGCCGCTCGGCTCGGAGTGAGCCAGCGGTACGTGTGGGAGTTGGAGTCCGGAAAACCGTCGGTGCTCATGGACCGGCTGTTCGCTTATCTCCACGCGACCGACGTACGCCTCATCGCCGAGATCGACACCGACCGGGGGACGCTCTGATGGCCGACCTCATCGTGGAGTTGTACGGGCATCACATCGGGAACCTCGTCGGGACGAACCCCCGCACGTTCGACTTCGCGACGAACCCCGCTGCATTCGAGTTCTTCCCGCTGGGTTCCCGGGAGCTCTCGAACTCCGTGCCCCTCGAGCTGGTGGCGGCGAGAGGAGGCCATGCCGCGAGCAGGCGACGCAACTACTTCGCCGAGCTTCTGCCGGAAGGAGACCTCTACACCTACCTCCGGGGCCAGGCCGGCATCGAGAACGGGGACACCATCGCCATGCTCGCGCAATACGGTCGCGACGTCTCCGGCGCCATCCAGATCTACGACCCCGACCGCCCCGGCGAGCCGCGCACGCCGTTCGCGACCGACGTCGATGACGCGCGAATCGGAGACCTCCTGAGAGACGCCAGGCGATATCCACTCGGCAACGCCAAGCGCACCGGCAAGTCCCTGATCAACGGTGTCCAGCCCAAGATCGTCCTCGCACGGTCGGGAGGCGGGTGGCAGCAGCCCAACGACGGATACGCTTCCACCCACATCCTGAAACCACAGCTCGACACGGACGATACGACGATCTTCGACGAGGAGTACGGGTCCCGCATCGCACGGAGCCTGGGCCTCCTGAACTATGACACGGCGATCGAGGTGTTCGACGGTATCCGCACGCTCGTGATCGAACGCTACGACCGCTCGCCGGATGCTCCCGACGGGCGGATCCATCAGGAGGACATGAACCAGGCGCTGGGAGCGAGCGGGAACGAGAAGTACCAGCAGCTGGGCGGGAAGACGACGCTCAGGCGAATCGCCGACGTGTTCATGAAACGCGGCGACATCGAGTCGGGCGAGCGATTGACGCGCCTGAACACGCTTGCCGTCGCCGTCGGGAACCTCGACATGCACGGCAAGAACATCTCGATCCTTCACCCGCGTCAGGCGCGAGACGGACTCGCGCCGGCGTATGACGTCGTCCCGACGGCGCACCGCGACAACGACCGCAGGATGGCGCTGGCGATCAACGAGACCTACCTCCACGCCGAGCTCACCCTCGCGGATATCGTCGCAGAGGCGGAGTCGTGGGGAGTGCGCAGCGCGGACCCTCTCGTCCGGGACACGCTCATCTCGATCCTGGAGTTCGTGGACGACAACGCTCCGCTCAAGGGCGCGTACCCGTCGCTCCGCCGCGACATCCGCGGCTTCACCACCAATCTCCTCGCCGGGAGGCCGGCCGGCGACGAGTGAGCCAGGACCCGGCGGCGACGCCGGCCGTCATGCGGTGGCCTCTGCCGGTCGGGTCGGCCCGGCCGTCCCGTCACACGATCCCCACCCACGCGCTCCCCGCCGCCGCGCTCTCCTCCACGCCAGCCAGCACCCGCTGCACGTGCAGCGCGTCCGCGAACGACGGCGCCGGCTCGCGCCCTTCCGCGATATCCGTCACGAAGTCCACCACCTGGTGGGAGAACGCGTGCTCGTAGCCCAGGGCGTGGCCGGTCGGCCACCAGTTCCCCGCGAAGGGATGCTCCGGCTCGGTCGCGAGGATGCGGCGGAAGCCGAGGCGGTCGGCCGGCTCGGTCGCGTCGTAGAACTCCAGCTCGTTCAGGCGTTCCAGGTCGAAGGCGAGGGCGCCGCGCGTCCCCGAGATCTCCAGCCGCAGCGCGTTCTTGCGTCCGGTGGCGTATCTGGTCGCGGTGAAGGAGCCCATCGCCCCCGAGCCGAACCGGGTCGTGAACCAGGCCGCGTCGTCGACGGTCACCTCCCCGAACCGGTCGGAGGCCACGCCGCCGAGGCCGCGCTGCTCGGCCAGGATGGGCCGCCGGCGCACGTAGGTCTCGAGGGTGCCGCTGACCGAGGCGATGCGATCGCCCGCCACGAACTCGGCTGCGTCGATGATGTGCGCGCCGATGTCGCCCAGCGAACCGGACCCGGCCGCGGAGCGGTCGAGCCGCCACGTCATCGGGGCGGCCGGGTCGCTCAGCCAGTCCTGGAGGTACTGCGCGCGCACCTCGCGCACCTCGCCGATCGCCCCCTCGGCCACCAGCCGGCGCGCCTCCAGGATCGCGGGCACGCGCCGGTAGGTGAACCCGCACATCGCGAGCACGCCTCCTCCCGTGCGGTCGCCGCGGCCGAAGTCATGCGCGCGGCCTCGTCGAGGCTGTTGGCCAGCGGCTTCTCGCAGAGCACGTGCTTGCCGGCCTCCAGCGCTGCGACGGCGATCTCTGCGTGGGTGTCACCGGGGGTCACGATGTCGACCAGGTCGATGTCGTCACGGGTGACGGCCTCCCGCCAGTCGGTGGAGGACTCGGCCCAGCCCAGCAGCTCGGCCGACTCCGCAGCCCCGGTGCGGCCGACCAGCAGCGCCATCTCCGGCCGCAGCGGCAGATCGAAGAACCGGGGCGCGACGCGCCACGCCTGCGAGTGGGCAGCCCCCATGAAGCCGTGGCCGATGAGTGCGACCCGGAGCGAGGGCGCGGCCGTCACGGCGTCACCTCCGCTGCCCGCAGGTGCGCGACGCTCCCCCACTGCTCGAGTCGCTCCCGCACGTCGGCGCGGCGTTCGGTCCGCACCGCTTCCTCGTAGCGCCGCTCCAGGAGCTGCGGGATGTCGACGCGCTCGCCGGTGTCCGCGCTCAGCACCGCAGCCTCCACCATCGCGAGGCTGTGGATGTTCTCGTGGATCTCGCTCTGCGGCGTCTGGCCGCTGAGCAGACAGCGGACGAACTCCGCGAGCGATCCGGCGATCTCCTCGGGTCCCGCCGGCGCGTCGGGGAGGCGGTCGATCCCGTCCGCCTCGGGCACGCCGTCGCCGTCCCAGACCGCGGTTCCGTGCTCGGCGCTTATCCGCCACGAGCCGTTCCACGAGGTCTCGCGACCCGGTGCGCACCAGCTCCCGGTGAAGGTGTAGCGCGCACCGTCGTCGAACTCGAAGGTCGCGGTGGCGGAGGCGTCGCCGTCGTACCAGCTCCAGGCCGGGTTCCACGACGAGCACGACACCGTCACCGGGTCCGCGCGCAGCAGAGAGCGGGCCATGTCGAACTGGTGGATGGCCATGTCCACCAGGAGCGGCTGCGCCATCCGGTCGCGGAAGCCGCCGAAGTGCGGGGCCTTGTAGAACTCGGTGGTGATCGCCCCCACCCTGCCGAGCCGGCCGGCGATGGCACGCAGCCGGGTCAACTCGTTGAAGTACCGGCGCGACTGGCTGACCATCAGCAGGCCGCCCGAGACCTCGGCGAGCGCGGCCTGCTGGAGCGCGTCGACCAGCGTGGGCGCGATCGGCTTCTCGCAGAGGACGGGGAGGCCGGCGAAGAGCGCCTCCTCGTTCACCGGGCGGTGCGCGGCGGGGACGGTGACGTTCACCACCGCGACCGCGCCGCTCTGCGCGGCGACCTCCGACACCGACGACCCGATCACGACGTCGAGGGCCTCCTCCTGCGCGACCCGACGCGCGAGGTCCAGGTCGAGGTCGACGATCCCGACCAGACGGGCCTCCGGGGACGACGCGAAAGTGCGGATCCAGTTGCGCCCCATGTTGCCGGCGCCGACGAGCACGACGGGCAGCGCCTCCTGCTGGTGGACGGCGGCGACGCCGCTCACAGGGCGACCTCGTCGCGGTTGTGCAGCGCGCCCGCGTAGCCGTGGCCGGTGAAGAAGTCCCCGCGTTCGTAGCGCAGCAGGACGGGGATCTGCCGCGCGGGCCGGTCGGAGACCGCCCACTCCACGGCGTTGGCGATGACGGACGGACATCCGGGTGGTGGTACACCGGGTAGTCCTGGTCGCCCGGGCTGAAGAAGAAGATCTTGCCGTTGCCGCGCCTGAACGTCATCCCGCTGCGGAAGCACTCGCCGCCGCTGAACGTGCTGATGAAGACCAGCTCGTCGGGCGCGGGAACGTCGAACTGCTCGCCGTACATCTCCTGCGCCGGGATCTCGATCGGGTGCGGGATGCCCTTCGCGATCGGGTGGGTCGGGTCGACGGTCCAGACCAGCTCGCGGTCGTTGTCGCTCCGCCAGCGCAGCGTGCAGGTTGTGCCCATGAGCGTGGTGAAGATCTTGGACCAGTGCCCGGAGTGCAGCACGATGAGCCCCATCCCGGCGAGCACGTGCCGGTGCACGCGCTCGACGATCTCGTCGGACACCTCGGCGTGCGCCGCGTGCCCCCACCAGGTCAGCACGTCGGTCTGCTCCAGCAGCTCCTCGGTCAGCCCGTGCTCCGGGTCGTCGAGCGTCACGGTCGTCACGCTCACGCGGTCGCCCGCGAACTCCTCGATGCCCTCCTTGATCGTGGTGTGCATGCCGGTCGGGTAGATCGCGGCGACCTCCGGCTCCAGCTGCTCGTGGCGGTTCTCCCCCCACACGACGACGCGGATCGGGTCTTCCGCGGTTCCGATTCGATGAGACATTTCTCGTCACTCTCCTTGTTGCTGTCGTCCGGGACCGGGGTCCCGGCCGGGTTCACTTGATCGCGCCGCCGAGGGCTCCGGCGGCGATGTACCGTTGCGCGAGGATCAGCAGCACCCCGGCCGGGATGGAGGCCAGAACAGCGGTGGCCATCACCGGGCCCCACTGCTGCACGTTCGCGCTGATGTAGTCGTAGATGCCGAGCGTGATCGGCCGGACCTGCGGCGTGCTCGTCAGCGTCAGCGCGAAGAGGAAGTCGCCCCACGCGCCGAGGAAGGTGAACAGCGCCGCCGTGACGATCGCGTTCTTGCTGATCGGGACCACGATCGAGATGAAAGCGCGGAAGTTGTTCGCTCCGTCGACCAGCGCCGCCTCGACCAGGGACGGCGGAAGCGATCCCATGAACGCCCGGATCAGCAGGATGGCGAACGGGATCTGCGCCGCGGTGTCCGCCAGGATCAGCCCGGCGTACGAGTTCAGCAGCCCCAGGTCGTTGAACAGCGCGTAGAGGGCGTTCGCGATCACGATGACCGGGATCATCTGCGTGATCAGCAGCGCGAACACGAACACGGTCATGCCGCGCATCCGGAATCGGGCGAGTCCGTACGCCGCGGGGGTCGCGATCGCGATGGTCAGCACCACGGTGCTGAGCGCGATGATCGTGCTGGTGACCAGGTTGCCGCCCTGCTGCTTGATCGCCGTGACGTAGCCGTCGAGCGTCGGCTGGAGCGGGAACCACGCGGTCGTGGCGGCCCCGGCGTTGGCCTGCAGGCTGCTGTTGACCATCCAGTAGACCGGGAAGATCATCACCGCAAGGAACAGGACGCCGAGGACGGTCATCGGCCAGCGCCGCGTGGCCTGCCGGCGCTCGGGACGCCGCCCCTTGGGGAGCACGATGGCTCGGGTCTCGGTCATTCGTCGACCTCCTTGCGTGACATGTACAGATAGACGACGGCGAAGACGAGCGAGATCACGATCAGGATGTTGCTGATCGCGGCGCCCTCCCCGAACGCGAACTGCACGAACGACTTCTGGTACGCCCACGTCGCGAGCGTCTGGGTGGAGTTGGCGGGGCCTCCACCGGTGAGGCCGAGGATCACGTCCACGACCTTGAGCGTGTAGACGACGCCCAGCACGACGACGACGCTGACGACCGGGCGGATGCTCGGCCAGGTGATGTGCCGGAACGCCCGCCAGCCGACCGCGCCGTCGAGCGCCGCCGCCTCGTAGAGCTCCTCCGGCACCCCCTGCAGTCCGCTGTAGAGGATGGTCGTGTTGAACGGGATGCCGAGCCAGACGTTCACGCCGATCACCGCGATCAGCGCGAGCGACGGGCTCACCAGCCACGGGATCGGGTGGACGCCGAAGACGCCGAGGAACTGGTTGAGCGCGCCGCTGTCCTGGTCGAGGATCCACTTCCAGACCGCGCTCGACGCGATCAGCGGGAGCAGCCACGGCAGGAGCAGCAGCGAGCGGAGGAAGCCGCCCAGCGGGAAGTTGCGCTTGAAGAACAGCGCCAGGCCGAGCCCGATGGCGAACTGGAGGACGATCGAGCCGATGGTGAACAGCGCCGTGTTCAGCATGGTCGTGCTGAACAGCGAGCTGCTGACAGTCGTGATGTAGTTCTGGAGGCCGACCCAGGGGGCCTCGCCCGTGTAGAAGGTGGTGGTCGTGTAGTCCTGGAACGACATCGCCAGGTTCTTGACGATGGGGTAGCCGAAGAAGATCAGGACGAACAGGACCGCCGGCAGGACGAACAGCCACTTGCTGACCGACCGGGCGAGCCGGAACCTGCGGCGGCGGGGGCTGCCCGCGACGGGGCCGCTGTCCCGGACGGGTGGGGCGATCGCGGTTGTCTCCGCGTTGAGAGTCGTCATCGACCGTGTTCCTTTCCCGCGGGCGGCGGGAGCCGTGCGGGCCCCCGCCACCTGCGAGCTCGTTACTGGTTCTCCGACTGGGCCTGCTTGAGGGCGTCCGCCGGGGACGCCTTGCCGGTCAGCGCGAGCTGCACGGCGGTGTAGATCTTGGTCGCCGCCTTGGGCCAGTCCGGGCCGAGCTCGGCGGTGCGTGCCCGCGCGTCGGCGACGACGCCGACGAACGAGGCCACGTCGGGGTTCGCGGCGCCGAACTTCTTGGCCTCGGCGAGGTTGGTCGGCACGGTCTGTGCCGTCTTGGCCTCGAAGGACTGCAGGGCCGGGGTCATCAGGCACTGGACGAACTTCGCGCCGGCCGCCTGGGCGTCCTTCTTGCCGGTCTGCGGCACCGTGTACTGCTCGCCGCCGAGGGGCGCGACCGAGGTCTGCGACGCCTCGCGGACCGGGATCGAGACGCTGGCCCAGTGCAGCCCGCTCGCCTTCGAGAGAGCCGGGATCTGCCAGGGTCCGTTGATCATCATGGCCGCCTTGCCCGCGATGAACTGGTTGTTCACGTCGGCCTGGGCCCACGAGATGGAGCTCTTCGACAGCGACCCGTCGTTCTGCAGGTCGAGGACGAGCTGGAGGGCCTGCGCGGCCTCCGGTGTCGCGATGTTCTTCTCGTTCCCGCCGTTGGTCCAGAAGAAGGGCAGGAACTGCCAGGTGCCCTCGTAGGTGTTGATGTTGCTCATGGCGAAGCCGTAGCGACCCTTGCTCGCGTCGGTGAGCTGGCGGGCCGCGCTGCGCAGCTCGTCCCACGTCTTGGGCGGCTGGACCCCCGCGGCCTGCAGGATGTCGGTGTTGTAGAACAGCGCGATCGAGTTGGCGAGCGGCTGCGCGCCGTACAGCTCACCCTTGTAGGTGCCCGCCTTGACGGCGGCGGGGGTGAGGCCGGAGCCGGTGATCCCGAAGTCCTTGAGCGGCGCGAGGGCGCCGGTCGCCGCGATCTGCTGCACGTCCGGGTTGTCGATCATCAGGACGTCCGGGAGGGTCTTGGACGAGACCTGCTGCAGGACCTTCTGGATGAGCGAGGCGCCCGCGACGTGGACCGCGTTGACCTTGATGCCGGTGCTGGCCTCGCACTTCGCGTACTGGGCGTCGTGCGATCCGTCGGTGAAGTAGTCCTCGAGCGTGATGCTCTTGGCGGTGGAGGCCGCTCCCCGCCGCTGCACGCGGCGAGTCCGAGAGGGATGAGTGCCGCGGCCGCGAGGGCCACGACGGCGCGATGTGCTGTCTTCATGGGTGGATGCTCCTTTGCATTGCACGGGGGATGACGACGGTGCGTGTGCGAGATTGTAAGCATAAAATGACGCTGAAGTCACGAACTTTTTTATGCTTACAACGACCGGCCGGCACTGTGCGAAAATGAAGGACCCATGACCGCTCCCAAGAAGACGGGCACGCGCAAGCCCAGCATGGCCGACGTCGCCCGCCACGCCGGCGTCTCCGTCATGACCGTCTCCAACGCCATCAACCGGCCGGACATCGTCAGCGAGGCGACCCGGGAGCGCGTGCGCGCGTCGATGGACGCGCTCGACTACCGCAACAACCTGGTGGCCCGCAGCCTGCGGCTGGCCCTCCCCCGCCAGATCGGGTACCTCATCGGTCCGCACCGTTTCGCCGCCGACGCGTACATGGACCAGTTCCTGCACGACCTCGCGGCGACCTCCGAGCGGCACGGCCGCAACCTGACCCTCATCTCCGCGGGGTCGCAGGAGATCGAGGCCTGCGAGGACCTCTACTACGGCCAGATGGCGGCGGGCTTCATCGTGCCCAACATCTCCATCGGCGACCCCCGGCTCCCCGCGCTCGCGGAGCGCGGCATACCGTTCGTCGCGTACGGCGGCGACCCGCAGGACGAGAGCGCCACCTGGAACTGGGTGGACACCGACGCCGAGAAGGGCATCATCCTCGCCGTCGATCACCTGACGTCGCTCGGCCACACCGAATTGGCCTACGTCGGCTACCCCGACGAGCTGATCACGACCCGCTACCGGCGGCTCGGCTACATTGGCGCGTGCACCGCGCGCGGACGGGAGTCGTCGCTGGCGCCGGGCCGGGTCGTGGAGACCGGGCCCGAGTTCACCGACACGCTGGCCGCGGCCCGCACCCTGCTGACCTCCGACGACCCGCCGACGGCGATCGTGAGCGCGACGGACCAGCACGCGCTGGCCGTGGTCCTGGTCGCCCGCGAGCTCGGCATCCCGGTCGGCTCAGGCGTGGCGGTCACCGGCTTCGACGACTCGCCGGTGGCCGGGGAGTCCGGCTTCGCGATCACCTCGATCCGCCAGCCCAAGGACCGGATCGCGGAGATCCTGGTCGACATCCTCGTCGGCGAGGGGACGGCCGTGAGGCACGAGCTGCTGGAGCCGGAGTTGATCGTGCGGTCGAGCACGGTCTGAGGAGACTGCATACCGTCCAGTACGTCCGCTACGCCGCCGCCAGCATCCCCAGCTCCCGCAGGCTCATCGCCGTCGCCACGATCGTCTCCACCGCCGGGCGCGGCCGCAGGCCCAGCTCGGCCTTGGCGCGCTCGTTGTGGATGACGAGCGGCGCGGGCTCATCGCCCGGCAGTTCGGCGGCGGGCACGAGGCGCGCCGCGTCGCCGAGCTCCGCCCGCAGCACGTTCGCCACATCGAGGAACGTCATCGTCGGGCCGTCCGCCAGGACCAGGTAGCGCTTGCCCGCGGCCCCCGGCGTCGCCATGGCGGCGATGTGCGCCGTCGCCACGTCGCGGACGTCCGCGATGCCGAAGCGCTGCCGCGGGACCGCCTGCATGGCGCCGTCGAGCATCCCCGTGAAGAGCTGGAGGGAGGAGCGCGCCGACGCGGTGAGCGTCGGGCCGGCGATCCACGTCGGGTTGATCGCCACCAGCTCGGTGTCGCCGCCCTCCCGCTCGATGAAGCCCCATGCGGCGCGCTCCGCGACCGCCTTCGACAGCGGGTAGGCCGGCAGGCCGGGCGTCTCCGGGTCGGTCCAGTCGGACTCGTCGTAGTCGCGGACCGGCTTCGGCGAGTAGCCGACCGCGGCGAAGGACGAGGTGAGCACGACGCGCCGGGCGCCCGCGTCGCGTGCCGCGCGCAGCACGCGCAGTGATCCGTCGCGCGCCGGGACGACGACCTCGGCCGGGTCCGTCGTCTGGATCATCGGCGACGCGACGTGGTACACGTCCTCGACGCCGGCGAGCGCGGCCTCCCAGCCGTCGTCGTCGGTGAGCGAGGCCGCCGCGAAGGTCAGCCCGTCGGCGTCGGCGCCCGCGCGCCGCACCGCCGCCCGGACCTCGTCGGCCCGGTCGAGGGATCGGACGGTGGCGCGCACCTCCACCCCGGAGACGAGCAGGTCCGCGATGAGGCGCGTGGCGACGTAGCCGGTGCCTCCGGTGACGAGAGTGGTGGGGGTGGTGGCGGTGCTGTTCATCGGAACGTCTCCTCGAGTCGGGGAAGGATGGCCTCCAGTTCGACGTGCGCCTCGGCCTCGGCCGCGACGTCGGCACGCGCGCGGGCGTCCCACAGCGCGGCCTTCGCCCGCAGGTAGTCGAGGTGGGTGCGCAGCGTCGCGATCTGGTCCTCCACGCGCACGGCGTGCCGCAGCAGGATGTCGCGCTGCTCGCCCGCGGCGTCGTGCCCGCGCAGCCGGTTCGCCTGATAGGTGCGCATGTCCTCGATCCCGACGCCCATCGCGCGCAGGCAGGCGAGCACCTGCGCCGTGTCGAGGTCGCCCTCGCTGTAGCGCCGGTGCCCGCTGCTGCCGTCGCGGGCGATCGGGCCGAGGAGGCCGACCTCCTCGTAGTACCGCAGGGTGGGCTCGCTGAGACCGCTCTGCCGGGACACGTCCTGGATGCTCAAACTGGTCATGTCCCCATCAGAACAGACCTCAAGCGCTTGAAGTCAAGCGCGGAGTCTCACGCGCGGTCGTGGAGCGTGACGTGGTAGCCGTCGGGGTCGGCGAACGTGAAGGTGCGGCCGAACGGTCCGTCGATCGGGGCCGAGACGATGGTGCGCCCGTCGGCCGCCAGCTCGTCGTGGATCGCCTGGACATCGGCGGCGCGGAGCCAGAGCGCGACGCCGACGCCGGGCTGCGCGACGGAGTCGAGGTCGGTGCCCTCGACGAGCTCGCGGAGCGCGAACGCGATCGGCTCGGTCGCGAAGACGACGGCGTGCGGAGGGCCGGCGGGCGAGCGGACGAGGCCGAGGTACTGCTCGTAGAACACCCCGGATGCGTCGAGGTCGCGCACCTGCAGGGAGATGAAATCGGGGCCGATGGCGGACATGGGGAACTCCTCTCGTGTGTCAGTTTTCTGACACGTTGAAGCCTATGTCAGACTACTGACATGAGCGCCCCTGACGATGGAATCCAGCTCGACACCTCCCTCGGCTACCTGCTGAAGGAGGCGTCGACCGCCCTCCGCGCGGCGATGGAGGACGTCCTCCGCCCGCTCGGGATGACGGTGACGCACTACTCCTGCCTGGAGCTGCTGGCCCAGCGGCCCGGCCTGTCGAACTCCGAGCTGGCGCGCGGCGCGTTCGTGACCCGGCAGACGATGAACGTGCTCCTCCAGTCGCTGGAGCGCGACGGCTCCGTCACGCGTCCCGCGGAGGCGCCGGTCGGCAAGGTGCTGCCGGCGAGGCTCACCGCGCGCGGGCGGCGCAGCCTGGCGACGGCGAGCGCCGCGGTGCGATCGGTGGAGGGGAGGATGCTGGCCGGGATGACGCCGGGCGAGCAGTCCGCCGCGTTCGCCGGCCTGCAGAGCATGGTGCGGGCGCTGCGCGGTGAGGGCGGCTCGCCCGCGCCGGAATGACGGTGGCCTAAACCCTGCTCGGCCGCCGGACGGCCCCCACCCGGTCGACCACGATCCCGACGAGCTGGTGCGGCGTCGAGGCGGGCGTGAGCAGCGGCTCGGTCGTGACGTCGGCGCCCGCCGCGGCGGCGAGCTGCGCGAAGTAGCCCGGGGCCAGCAGGTAGGTCGCGACCAGCACGCGCGCCCCTCCCGCGCGGGCCCGCGCCACCGCCACCGCTTCGGGAAGCGCGGGAGCCGCCGCCGAGATGAACCCGGCCGAGACCGTCGAGCCGATCCGCCCCGCCAGGAGGGTCGCCGTGCGGTGGCAGTCGGCCACGGCGCGGGAGTCGGAGGAGCCGGCTGCGGCGAGCACGACCTGGTCGCCGGGCCGGTGTCCGGACTCCCGCAGTCGTTCGACGAGCACGTCCACGAGCCGGGGATCCGGGCCGAGCGCCGGCGTCACGGTCGCGGGGATCGGCGAGGCGTCCGCCGCGTCGGCCAGGTCGACGAAGACGTGGTACCCGGCGGAGAGCAGCAGCGAGACGATGACCGCGTGGCCGGAGGCGCCGACGAGTCCCGCGGCGCGCTCCAGCGAGGACGGCACATCGGGCTGTTCGACGTCGACATGGCAGCCGACGACGGTCTCCGTCAGCGCCCCGGCCACGGCCTCCACCAGGCGGCGCACGGCGGCCTGCCCCTCGGGGGACAACGTGCCGTGCGAGGCGGCGAGGACGACATCCGTCATCCGTCGCCCAGCTCGATCTCGATGAACCCGCCGACGATGCGGGTGCGGAAGGTCCGGAGGGCCAGCGCGGGGTCGGTGAAGCACTCCCCGGTGCCGAGATCGTAGACCTCCTTGTGCAGGGGTGAGGCGACGGTCGGCCGGTCGCCGCGCGAGCCGACGATGCCGCGCGCCATCACGGGGGCGCCGCCCGCCGGGTCCTCGTGCGCGACGGCGTAGACCTCACGCGGCGAGAGCAGGAACAGCGCGATCTGGCGCATCCGGAGGAGCACCGCCTCGCCCCACGACGGCTCCAGGTCGTCGACACGGCAGGCGCGCACCCAGTCGGCGCGGGCGGCATCGGGGTGCCGGGTGGTCTGCGTGATCGTCATGCGCCGACGCTACGGGAGGCGTGTTTCGGGAGGCCGCGCATCGTGTTACCTCTCTGTGAATCCCGGCTCACACCCTGCGCCCGGCCGTGTGCGAGCGGTGTTAACGCGCGGTTACACGGCCGAAACGGCCGGGAAACCCCTGCTCCTACGCTCGAAAGGCACCGGGCGGGGAACCGCCGGTGCGGCGGAAGCCGCCGGACACGGAAAGGGGCGCCCGCATGACGAGTCGACGCACGCTGATCGTAGGAGGCGGCCCGGCCGCGCACCGGCTGGTCGACGCGCTCGTGTCGCGCGGCGGCGAGGGGTCCGGCCAGCGATCCATCGCGGTCGTCGCGGAGGAGCCGTACCTGCCGTACGACCGGGTCCAGCTCAGCAAGCGCCTCGCCGACGGCGAGGTGGATCTCACGCTCGAGCCGGCCTCGCACTGGGAGGACGCCGCGGTGGAGCTGCGGGTCGGCGAAGCCGTCACCGCCATCGACCGCGCCGCGAAGACCGTGACGACCTCGGCCGGTGCTGTGCTCGGCTACGACGACCTCGTGCTCGCCACCGGCTCCTCCGCCCCGGTTCCCGACATTCCGGGCGCCGCGGCGAGCAGGGTCTACCGCACCATCGACGACGTGGACGCCCTGGTCGCCGAGGTCGCCGACCTGCGCGAGCGGCTCGGCCGCGCGCCCCGGGTCGCGGTCGCCGGCGGCGGCCTCCTCGGGCTGGAGGCCGCAGGCGGTGTCGCGGCACTGGGAGCCGAAGCGGTCATCATCCACTCCGGCGGCTGGCTGATGTCGGCCCAGCTCGACGAGGGCGCGGGGCAGGCGCTCGGGCGGCTGATCTCGGCCCGCGGGATCGACCTCCACCTGGGGACGCGTCCTCGCGAGATCGTGCTCGGCGGCGACGGCCTCCCCTCGGCGGTGCGCTGCGCCGACGGCCGCACGGTCCCCGCCGACATCGTGGTCTTCGCGATCGGCATCCGTGCCCGCGATGAGCTCGCCCGCGAGGCGGGGATCGCGACCGTCGAGCGCGGCGGCGTCGTCATCGACGAGTCCTGCCGCACGTCCGATCCCGCGATCTGGGCCATCGGCGAGGTCGCCGCGGTCGACGGCCGGACCATCGGCCTGGTCGCCCCGGCCAACGCGATGGCCGAGACGGTCGCCGACCGGCTGCTCGGCGGCGACGCGACGTTCACGACAGTGGACGACGCGACCAAGCTCAAGCTCTCCGGCGTGGATGTCGCCAGCTTCGGCGACGCGTTCGCCCGAGAGCCGGGCGCGCTGGAGATCGTTTATGCAGACCCGGCGCGCGGCCTGTACCAGAAGCTCGTCGTCAGCGACGACGCGAAGACCCTGCTCGGCGGGGTGTTCGTCGGCGACGCGTCGCCCTACGTCGGCCTCCGCCCGCTGCTCGGCCGCGAGCTCGACGCCGAGCCCGCCGCGTACCTGTCCGCGGCCGGCGCCGAGCCGCCCGCCGGCGGCGCCCTCCCCGACGACGCCTTCGTCTGCTCCTGCAACAACGTCACGGCCGGCACTGTCCGGGAGGCCGTGGGAGACGGCTGCCACGATCTCGGCGAACTCAAGGCCTGCACCCGCGCGGGCACCCAGTGCGGCTCGTGCGTGCCCCTGGTGAAGAAGCTGCTGGAGGCCGAGCTCACCGCCGCCGGCGCCACCGTCTCGCACGCGCTCTGCGAGCATTTCGAGCTGTCGCGCCAGGAGCTCTTCGAGTCGATCCGCGTGCTGGAGCTGACCAGCTGGGAGGACACCATCGGGCGGCTCGGCCGCGGTCGCGGCTGCGACATCTGCAAGCCGGCGGTCGGCTCCATCCTCGCCAGCCAGCACAGCGGCTACCCGCTCGACGGCGGCCGCGGCCCGCTGCAGGACACCAACGACCGCGCGCTCGCGAACATGCAGAAGGACGGCACGTACTCTGTCGTCCCGCGCATCCCGGGCGGTGAGATCACCCCGCAGAAGCTGGCCGTGATCGCGCAGGTCGCGACCGACTTCGGCCTCTACACGAAGATCACCGGAGGCCAGCGCATCGACATGTTCGGCGCGCGCCTCGACCAGCTGCCTGACATCTGGAAGCGCCTGGTCGACGCCGGCTTCGAGTCGGGTCAGGCCTACGGCAAGGCGTTGCGGAACGTGAAGAGCTGCGTCGGCTCCACCTGGTGCCGGTACGGCGTGCAGGACTCGGTCGGCATGGCCGTCTCGCTGGAGTTGCGTTACCGGGGCCTGCGCGCCCCGCACAAGTTCAAGTTCGGCGTCTCGGGCTGCGCCCGCGAGTGCGCCGAGGCCCGCGGCAAGGACGTCGGAGTGATCGCGACCGACAAGGGCTGGAACCTGTACGTCGGCGGCAACGGCGGCTTCCAGCCCGCGCACGCGCAGCTCCTCGCGTCCGACCTCGACGACGAGACGCTGGTCCGGTACATCGACCGCTACCTCATGTACTACATCCGCACCGCCGACCGGCTGCAGCGCACGGCCCGCTGGATGGAGGACCTCGACGGCGGCGTCGACCACGTGCGCGAGGTCGTCGTGGCGGACTCCCTCGGGCTCGGCGCCGAGCTCGAGGCCGCGATGGCGAAGCACATCGACACGTACGAGGACGAGTGGGCGGCCACTCTGCGCGACCCGGAGCGGCTGCGCCGGTTCCGGTCGTTCGTGAACGCGCCGACCGAGGCCGACCCGTCGATCGCGCGGGTCGAGGAGCGCGGGCAGCTCCGGCCGGCGACCGCCGAGGAGCGGGCGGCCGGCACGGTGCTGCTGGCGGGCACGACGATCCCGGTGCGCGGCGCCACTGCGACCACCGCGGCGGAAGGAGAGACCCCATGATCCACCCGATCCGGACCGGCTCGGTGACGCTGGTCGGCGGCGGCCCCGGCGACCCCGACCTCCTCACCGTCGCAGCGGTGCGCGCACTCGCGGCGGCCGACGTCGTGCTGTACGACCGGCTCGCCCCGCACGAGACCCTCGCGGAGCTCGCGCCCGGCGCCGAGCTGATCGACGTCGGCAAGCGGCCGGGGCACCATCCCATCCCGCAGGACGAGATCGAGCGGCTCCTGGTCGCGCACGCGCGGGAGGGGGCTGCGGTCGTCCGGCTGAAGGGCGGCGACCCGTTCGTCTTCGGGCGCGGCGGCGAGGAGGTGGAGGCGTGCCGGCGCGCGGGAGTCCCGGTCAGCGTCATCCCCGGGGTGACGAGCGCGATCGCCGTCCCCGCGGCGGCCGGGATCCCGGTCACCCACCGCACGGCCTCCCGGATGTTCACCGTGGTCTCGGGGCACGCACCGCTCTCGCCCGCCGAACTGGAGCATCTGGCGGGCCTCGGCGGCACGATCGTGATCCTGATGGGCGTCACGAACCTCCCGTCGATCACCGCGGGGCTGGCACGCTTCGGGATGGATCCCGGCATGCCGGTCGCGGTCGTCGAGCAGGGCTACTCCGCCCGGCAACGGACCACCTTCGGCGAACTGGGGACGATTCTGACGGAGTCGGTCCAGGCCGGGGTCGGCTCGCCCGCGGTCGTCGTGATCGGCGAGGTCGTCGCTCTCGCGCGGGGCGGGGACGCGGACGCGACGTCGGCACTGGCCGACGCGGCCGCGGTGGCCGGAGGCTGACATGGGCGACGAACGCGTCGCGGCCTTCCGCCCGGACCAGCTCGCCGGATTCCGCATCGGCGTGACGAGCGACCGCCGCTCGGCCGACCTGATCGACGCGTTCGAGCGCCGTGGGGCGGCGGTGCTGCACGCGCCGACGGTGCACATGCAGCACGCCGAGGACGACGCTCCGGTCATCGCGGCCACCGAGCGGATCATCGCCGCGGCTCCCGACGTGCTGCTGGCGACCACCAGCTACGGGATGCGCCGCTGGTTCGAGGTCGCCGACTCGGCAGGCCTCGGCGAGGAGCTGCAGCGCGCGCTCGCGAAATCGACCATCCTGGTGCGCGGACCGAAGGCGCGCGGCGCCGTGCGGGCCGCGGGCCTCGACGACGCGGGGATGTCGGACGAGGAGACCACGGCCTCCCTCGTCTCGAAGGTGATCGAGGAGTTCCCGCCCGGGATCACGGTCGCCATCCAGCTCCACGGCCAGACCGACGTCGGTCAGCTCCAGCGGCTGCAGGAGGCCGGCGACCGGGTCCTCGCCGTCGCGCCGTACACCTGGTCGGTGGCCGAGGACGACGACGAGCGGGCGACCCGCCTCGTGGACGCGATCGCCGCCCGGCAGCTCGACTGTGTGACCTTCACCAGCGCGCCCGCTGTCGACGGGCTGCTGATCGCCGCCCTCGCCCGTGGCCGGCACCCGGAGGTGCTGGAGGCGTTCCGCACCGATGTGGTCGCCGCGAGCGTCGGGCCGGTGACGTCCGCCCCGCTGCTCGGCGCGGGGATCGAGCCGCTGCAGCCGGACCGCTACCGGATGGGCGCGCTCATCCGGCTGGTCTGCGAGCAGCTCGAGGCGGAGTCGACCAGGCGGGTGAGCACGCGGCACGGGGAGGTCGAGCTGCGCGGCAGCGTCGCCGTCGTGGCCGGGAACGCGGTGCGGCTGACGCCGACATCGCTGTCGCTGTTCCGGGCGCTGGTCGCGGCGAACGGAGCGGTGGTGTCGCGCCGGGACCTGTCCGTCGCCCTCGACGGCGGCTGCGACGAGCACGCGATGGAGGTGTCGCTGAGCCGCCTCCGGCAGAGCCTCGGCACCCCCGGTCTCGTGGCCACCGTCGTCAAACGCGGCTACCGCCTCGACGTCTGACCTCGCGCGATTCCGCACGAATCGCGGCTTTCGCCGGCGCTTTCGCGACATTCGTCACGAATCGCCACTTTCCATATTCGGCACGAATCGCGGCTTTCGCCGCCGCTTTCGCGACATTCGTCACGAATCGCGGCGCGCTACACGACGGGCGCGGCGGCCAGGATGGCCGCGATGCGGCCCTTGCAGCCGCCGCAGCCGGTGCCGGCGCGGGTGTCACGGCCGACGCACTCGACGGTGTCGCAGCCGGCGGCGACCGCCTCGCCGATGCGGCCCGCGGTGACGCCGTTGCACCAGCAGACCGTCGCGTCCGGTCCCAGCGGGTCCTCGACGGCCACGGCTCCCGCGTCGGCGGCGTCCAGCCGCAGCAGCGCGGACGGCTCGGCCGGGAGCGAGGCGCCGCGTTCGAACAGCAGCGTCAGCTCCGCCCCCGCCTGCGGGAGGCCGACCGAGACGAACCCGGTCAGGATGCCCTCCCGGACCACCGTCTTCACATAGGCCGCGCGCGCCGGGTCGAGCCACACGGTCACCTCGGCGTCCGCATCCCACGGCTCCGCCGCGTGGTCGCCGCCCGAGACCACATCGATCCCGGTCGCCTTGAGCATCACGGCCGTGGGGCGCTCGCGGAGGGCGACGGACGCCTCCGCCCCGGCCGCGGCTCCCGACGCCTCCGCCCGGAGCCGCCGGGCCAGCGCTGCCGCCTGCCGCCAGCCGGGCCCGATCAGCCCGCTGGGGGCGCCCGGCACCCGGCCCGACGCGTCCGCGTCCTCGGGCGACGCCACCTGCGCGCAGTCCCCGATCGCGAACACGTCCGGGTCGCTCCAGCTCCGCAGCTCCTCGTCGACGAGGATGCCGGCCGAGCAGGCCAGGCCGGCGGCGAGCGCGAGCTCCACCCGCGGGCCGACGCCGCAGGACAGCACGAGGAGGTCGCCGGGGATGTAGGTGCCGTCCGCGCAGCCGACGCCGTCGAACACGCGGCCGGCCTCGGTGTCGCGGAAGCCGATGCTCTCCGCGCGCGCGTGCGCGGCCATCCCGACCCCGGTGTCCCGCACGGCGCGGGCGAGCATCCGCCCGCCCGGCTCGTCGAGGTTGCGCGCCATTGGGACGGGCCCGTGGTGGACGACGACCACCTCCGCGCCGTGCTCGGCCGCGAGCAGGGCGAACTCCATGCCGAGCACCCCGGCGCCGAGCACGATGATCGCGCCGCCGGCCGCCACGACGGGAGCGACCGCCTCGGCGTCGGCCAGATCGCGCAGCGCCACGACCCCGCTCGGGAGCGGACGTCGTCCGCGGTCGAGCGCGGCGGCCGGTGCGGCATCCCGCTCGTGCCGGGTGTGCTCGAGGCCGTCGAGCGTCGGAATGTTCGCCCGGGCGCCGGTGGCCAGCACCAACCGGTCGTAGCGCAGCTCATCCCCGCCGGACGTCACCACCCGCTGGCGGCCCCGGTCGATCGTGGCGGCGGTCTCCGCGAGGCGGATGTCCGCACCGGCGGCGCGCGCGGCCGCCGTGTCGGTGACGTCGAGCCGGTCGCGGGAGGCGGCGCCGACCGCGTACTCGGCGACGAGCACACGGTTGTAGGCGTCCTCGTCCTCGGCTCCGAGCGCGACGAGCGAGGCCTCCCCTGCCGCCACGGCGGGCAGCATCTCTTCGACGAAACGGGCTCCGACCGGCCCGTAGCCGATGAGGACGATGCGCAGCGGCCTGGTCATGCGCCGGCCTCCACGGTCACCAGCGTGCGCTTGAACTCCGGCATCGCCGAGATCGGGTCGACCGCGGCCTCGGTCAGCAGGTTCGCGCACTGCCGGCCCGCGAAGTGGAACGGCAGGAACACCGTGTCGATCCGCATCCCCGCGCTGAGCAGCGCGGTGGCCTCGACGCTCCCGCGGGAGTTGCGGATCCGCACCGGCTCCCCGTCGCCGATCCCGAGCCGGGCCGCCGTGGCCGGGTGCAGCTCGGCGCGCACCCGCGGCTGCGCGGTCGCGAGCTCCGGCACCCGGCGCGTCTGAGCGCCCGACTGGTAGTGCTCCAGCAGCCGGCCGGTGATCAGGGTCAGCTCGCCGATCCCCCGACCGGTCTCGAGTGCGCGCGGCCGGACCGCGACCAGGCGGCCGCGCCCTCCCGGATGGCCGAACCGGTCCAGGAACAGCCGCGGCGTCCCCTCCGACCCCGCGGGGTACGGCCAGTGCGCGGCGACGTCGGCCTCGAGCTGCGCGTCGAGCAGCGCGTGGCTGAGCCCCGAGTAGTCGGCGACGCCTCCCGCAGAGGCCCGCGCCAGCTCGTCGAAGACCTCCGCGGGGGAGGTCGGCCAGGCCGACGGCGCCTCCAGCCGCCCCGCCAGGTCGGCGAGGATGTCCAGCTCGCTCCGCACGCCCGGCGGCGGGTCGAGGGCGCGGCGGCGGCGCAGGACGCGCCCCTCCAGGTTCGTCATGGTCCCCTCCTCCTCGGCCCACTGCGTGACCGGCAGCACCACGTCGGCGAGCTCCGCCGTCTCCGAGAGGACGAAGTCGCACACCACCAGGAGATCGAGCGCCTCCAGGCCCGCCCGCACGGAGCCCGCGTCCGGCCCGGAGACGACCACGTTGGAGCCGTGCACCAGCAGGGCGCGCACGCCGCCCGGCCGTCCGAGCATCCCGAGCAGTTCGACGGCCGGGACGCCCGGACCGGGAAGGACGCCGGGCTCGACGCCCCAGACCGCGGCGACCGCGGCGCGGTCGGCCGGGTCCGCGATCGAGCGGTAGCCGGGAAGCTGGTCGCACTTCTGCCCGTGCTCGCGGCCGCCCTGGCCGTTGCCCTGGCCGGTCAACGTCCCGTAGCCCGAGCCACGGCGGCCGACGAGGCCGAGGACGAGCGCGAGGTTGATCGCGGCCGTCGCGGTGTCGGTCCCGTCGACGTGCTGCTCGACCCCCCGGCCGGTCAGGATGTACGTGCCGCGGCCGCGCGCGAGCCGGCGGGCGACCTCCCGGAGCTGCCCGACCGGGACGCCGGTGTGCTCCTGAACGCGTTCGGGCCACCACGCTGAGACGCTGCGGCGCACGGCGTCGAACCCGCTGGTCCGCGCCTCCAGGTAGTCGAGGTCGGCCAGCCCCTCGGCGAGCACGAGGTGGATCAGCCCGAGGAGCACCACCAGGTCGGTGCCGGGAGCCGGCGCCAGGTGCAGGCCTCCCCGTCTGAGGTGAGCTGCGCGGTCTGGGAGCGGCGCGGATCCACGACGACGAGTCCGCCCGCCGCCCGGGCGCCGGCCAGGTGGCCGATGAACGGCGGCATGGTGGCCGCGACGTTCGAACCGAGCAGCAGGATGGTGTCCGCGTCGTCGAGGTCGGTCACCGGGAACGGCATCCCCCGGTCGACCCCGAACGCCCGCTTGCCCGCCGCGGCGGCCGACGCCATGCAGAACCGGCCGTTGTAGTCGATGCGGGAGGTCGCCAGCGCCAGGCGGGCGAACTTGCCCAGCAGGTAGGCCTTCTCGTTGGTGAGGCCGCCGCCGCCGAAGACCGCGACCGCGTCCGGGCCGTCCTCCTGGCGGATTGCGGTCAGCCGCGCGGCGACCAGGGCGAGGGCCTCCTCCCAGCCGGCGGCCCGCAGCTCGCCGTCGCGCCGGATCAGTGGAGTGGTCAGCCGGCCGGGCGTCGTGAGCAGCTCGGCGGAGGTCCAGCCCTTCTTGCAGAGGCCGCCCCGGTTGGTCGGGAACATCCGCCCGTTCACCGTCACCGGGTTCTCCGCCTGCGGCGACGGCGTCAGCGTCATGGCGCACTGCAGCGCGCAGTAGGGGCAGTGGCTCGGCGCGGACATCGGCCGGCCGCCGCTCAGATCCGCACCCCGCGACGGCGGCCGCGCACGGCCACGGCCACGGTGACCGCCAGCAGCACCACGTAGGCGCCGACGAACCACATCAGTCCGGCCGCATAGCCTCCGGTGGTCGACTTCGACAGCCCGAGCACCTGCGGGATGACGAAGCCGCCGTATGCGCCGAACGCCGAGACGATCCCGAGGGCCGCGGCGGCCGTGCGCTGGGCGGAGACGTCGCCGGCCGAGCTGTGCCCGTCCGCCGCGCCCGAGCGCAGCGCGAACAGCGTGGGGATCATCCGGTAGGTCGCGCCGTTGCCCGCGCCGGACGCGATGAACAGCACGAGGAAGAAGCCGAGGAACAGCCAGAAGTCGTCCAGCGGCAGCGTGACGATGACGGCGAGCGCCCCGAGCGCCATGACCACGAAGGCCGCGATGGTGATCGTGCTGCCGCCGAACCGGTCGGCGAGCCGACCGCCGAACGGCCGGGCGAGGGACCCGACGAGCGCCCCGAGGAACGCCAGCGAGACCGTGGCGCCGGCCACCGGGAAGGCGCTGAACGCCGGGAACTGGTCGGCGATGAGCTTCGGGAAGACGCTGGAGAAGCCGATGAACGATCCGAACGTGCCGATGTAGAGCAGGGCCATCAGCCACAGCTCGGGCGCGCGGAGGGCGGCGAGCGAGGCCTTCACGTCGGCGCGCGCGTTCGAGAGGTTGTCCATCCGCCGCCAGGCGCCGACGATCGCGACCAGGATGAGGGCACCCAGACCAGTCCGGCCAGCGGGAGCTGGAGGGTCGCGCCCGCGCCGATGGTGATGACGATCGGCACCGCGAACTGCGCGACCGCCGCCCCGAGGTTGCCACCGGCCGCGTTGAGGCCGAGCGCCCAGCCTTTCTTGCGCTGCGGGTAGAAGAACGTGATGTTCGCCATCGACGAGGCGAAGTTGCCGCCGCCGAACCCGGCGAGCGCCGCCACCAACAGCATCACCGGGAACGGCGTCGCCGGGTTCGCGACGCAGATCGCGAGGCCGATGGCCGGGATGAGCAGCAGCGCCGCCGAGACCATCGTCCAGTTGCGGCCGCCGAACTTCGGCACCATGAACGTGTAGGGGAACCGCAGGGTGGCGCCGACCAGGCTCGGCATCGAGATCAACCAGAACGTCTGCCCGGTGGTGAAGTGGAAGCCGGCTGCGGGGAGGGCGACCACGACGATCGACCAGAGCTGCCAGACGACGAAGCCGAGGAACTCCGCGAAGATCGACCAGCGGAGGTTGCGGCCCGCGATGGCGGCGCCGGAAGCCTCCCACTGGGCGGGGTCTTCGGCGTTCCAGCCGTCGATCCAGCGGCCGGGACGGACGGCGAGGGCGGACTCCGCGGCCGGAGCCGCGGTCAGGGCGGAGACGGTGCTGGTCATCGTTCGGTCCTCCTGCGGTGAGTGGGTGACTCCACGCTAGGAAGACGGTGTTTCGGCGGGTCGCACTCGGCGTGAAACCTGTGTGACCAACACCTCTCCGGCGCCCGAGGGGGCTGTGAGGCCCGCGCTGTCCGGACGGCGCGGGCCTCACCCGTCAGCTTCCGACCGACCTCCGCTTGTTGAACACGTCGAACGCGACGGCCGCGAGCAGCACCAGACCCTTGATGAGCTGCTGGTAGTCGCTGTCCACGCCGAGGATCGACATGCCGTTGTTGAGCACGCCGATGATCAGGCCGCCGATGATCGCGCCGGGCACGGTGCCGATGCCTCCGGTGACGGCCGCGCCGCCGATGAAGACGGCGGAGATGGCGTCCAGCTCGAAGCCGTTTCCGGCGCTCGGGCTGGCCAGGTTGAGTCCGGCGGTGAACACCAGGCCGGCGATCGCGGAGATGACGCCCATGTTGATGAACAGCAGGAAGGTCACCCGCTTGGTCTTCACACCGGAGAGGGCGGCAGCGGCCAGGTTGCCGCCGATCGCGTAGATGTGGCGGCCGAACACCGAACGGTTCATCACCGCTGTGTACCCGACAACGAGCACACCGAGGATGATCAGCACGATCGGCGTCCCGTTGTAGCTGGCCAGCAGCAGCGTGACCGTCAGCACCAGGGCGACGAGGAAGACCAGCTTCAGGATGAACCACCAGACCGGCTCGTCCTCCAGGTCGTACTTGCGCCGCACCAGCCGCTGACGCACCGACGTGGCGACGATCGCGATCGCGGCGAGCAGACCGAGGATGAGCGTGAGCGGCTCGTAGCCTGAGGTGCCGAACGCCGGGAGGAACCCGGAGCCGATCGAGCGGAACTCCTTCGGGAAGAAGGAGATCTGCTGGTTGCCGAGTGCGATCTGGGCGGCGCCGCGGAAGACGAGCATGCCGGCCAGGGTGACGATGAAGGCGGGGATGCCGAAGTAGGCGACCCAGTATCCCTGCCACGCTCCGACCAGTGCGCCGAGGACCAGGCAGAAGACGACGGCGAGCGGCCACGGGAGGTGCCACTGCGAGATCATCACGCCGGCCATCGCGCCGATGAAGGCGACCACGCTCCCGACCGAGAGGTCGATGTGACCGGCGATGATGATCATGACCATGCCGACGGCCAGGATCAGGATGTAGCTGTTCTGGACGATGAGGTTCGTGACGTTGATCGGCGCGAGCGTGATGCCGGCTGTCGTGATCTGGAAGAACAGCACGATCACGATCAGCGCGATGAAGAGGCCGATCTGTCGGAGCTGGCCCGTCAGGTAGCTGACGGCGTTCGTGAGCGGTTTCATTCTGTGGTCTTCTCGCGTTCCTGGGTCATGAATTGCATGAGGTATTCGGCGGTTGCCTTCTCGCGCGGGACGTCGGCGGTGATCCGTCCTTCGCTCAGGGTGTAGATGCGGTCGCAGATGCCGAGCAGTTCGGGCAGCTCGGAGGAGATCACGATGATCCCCTTACCGGCGTCGGCGAGGCGGTCGATGATCGTGTAGATCTCGTACTTCGCCCCGACGTCGATGCCGCGGGTCGGCTCGTCGAGGATGAGCACGTCCGGGTCGGCGTACATCCACTTGGAGAGCACGACCTTCTGCTGGTTTCCGCCCGAGAGCTTGCCGGTGAGCGTCGAGACGTTCGGCGTCTTGATGTTCATCGTCTTCCGGTAGCCCTCGGCGACGATCCGCTCCTTGTGCTCGTTGACGAACTTCAGCCAGTCGACGAGCTTGTCCAGCGCGGCGATCGAGATGTTCCGCTGGATGTCGTCGATGAGGTTCAGCCCGTAGTGCTTGCGATCCTCGGTCGAGTAGGCGATGCCGTGCTCGATGGCCTTGGACACCGTGTTCACCGAGATCGGCTCGCCGCGCTTGTAGACCTGGCCGCTGATGTCGACGCCGTAGCTGCGGCCGAAGACGCTCATCGCCAGCTCGGTGCGCCCGGCCCCCATGAGCCCGGCGATGCCGACGATCTCGCCGGCGCGCACGAAGAGGTTGGCGCCGTCGACGACCTTGCGGCTGCGGTCGAGCGGGTGGTGAACGGTCCAGTCCTCGATGCGGAGGAGCTCCTCACCGATGTGCGGCACGTGGTCGGGGAACCGGCTGGCGACGTCGCGCCCGACCATCCCCTTGATGATCCGGTCCTCGCTGGCGGCCTCTCCGCGCATCTCCAGGGTCTCGATCGTGCGCCCGTCGCGGATGATCGTGACGCGGTCGGCGATCGCTTTGATCTCGTTGAGCTTGTGGCTGATGATGATCGAGGTGATGCCGTGGCTCTGGAGCTGACGGATCAGGTCGAGCAGGTGCGCCGAGTCGTCATCGTTGAGAGCGGCCGTGGGCTCGTCGAGGATGAGGATCTTCACCTCCTTGGAGAGGGCCTTCGCGATCTCCACGAGCTGCTGCTTGCCGACGCCGATGTCTTTGATCTTCGTGATCGGGTTGTCGCGCAGCCCGACCCGGGCGAGCAGCTTGCCCGCCTCCAGGTTGGTCTCGTTCCAGTCGATCCAGCCGCCGTGCTGGCGCTCGTTGCCGAGGTAGATGTTCTCGGCGATGGACAGGTAGGGCGAGAGCGCGAGCTCCTGGTGGATGATCACGATGCCGGCGGCCTCGGAGTCGTTGATCGAGCGGAACTCCACGGGTTCGCCGTTCAGGACGATCTCGCCCTCGAAGGTGCCGTGCGGATACACCCCGGACAGGACCTTCATCAGAGTGGACTTGCCTGCGCCGTTCTCGCCGCAGATGGCGTGGACGGAGCCCTCCTCGATCGAGATCGAGACATCCTGGAGCGCCTTCACCCCGGGGAACGTCTTCGAGATGTTGCGCATCTCGAGAATCGTGTTGGACATTGTCTCCCTTGCTTCGTCGCGGGCGGGGCGGGCACGTCGAACGGCGTGCCCGCCCCGCCTCTGCGGCCGGATCGGACTACTGGAGGTCGGACGCCTTGTAGTAGCCGCTGTCGACGAGCACCTTCTGGTAGTTGTCCTTGGTCACGACGACCGGCTGGAAGAGGTAGCTCGGCACGACCTTGGTCTTGTTGTCGTAGCTCTTGGTGTCGTTGACCTCCGGCTTCGTGCCGGTGAGGATGTCGTTCGCCATCTTGGCCGCCTCGTTGGCGAGCTGGCGGGTGTCCTTGTAGATCGTCGAGTACTGCGTGCCCGCGATGATCTGCTTGACGCTGGCGACCTCGGCGTCCTGGCCGGTGATGATCGGCAGCTTCTTGCCGCTGGAGCCGTAGCCGGCGCCCTCCAGTGCACTCAGGATGCCGTCGGACAGGCCGTCGTAGGGCGAGAGCACGCCCTGCACCGCAGCACCGCCGGAGTACGACTTGGCGATCAGGTCCTGCATGCGGGCCTTCGCGGTCGCCGGGTCCCAGCGCAGGATGGCGACCTGGTTGAAGTTGGTCTGCCCGCTCTTGACGACGAGCGTGCCGTCGGCGATGTAGGGCTTGAGGGTGTCCATCGCGCCGTTGAAGAAGAACGTCGCGTTGTTGTCGTCCGGGCTGCCGGCGAACACCTCGATGTTGAACGGCCCCTTCGCCCCGGTCTTCTTGCCGTCGGCGTCGAGGATGCCGAGACCGGTCAGCAGCGAGTTCGCCTGGTAGACGCCCACCTTGTAGTTGTCGAACGAGACGTAGTAGTCGACGTTCTTGTCGCCGGTGAGCAGGCGGTCGTACGAGATGACCTTGATGCCGGCCTTCGCCGCGGCGTCGAGCTGGTCGGTGAGGGAGCCGCCGTCGATCGAGGCGACGATCAGCACCTTGGCACCCTTGGTGATCATGGTGTTGACCTGCTGGACCTGGGTGGGGATGTCGTTGTTGCCGTACTCGAGATCGACCTTGTAGCCGTCCTTCTCGAGGGCGCTCTTGACGGCGTTGCCGTCGGCGATCCACCGGGTGGAGACCTTGGTCGGCATGGCGACACCCACGAGCGCCCCCTTGTTGTCCGCGGTGCCGGCGCCGCTCCCGGTGCCGGGTCGACCTCCTGAGCACGCGGCGAGCATGACGGCGACACCGAGGGCGACCGCCCCGAGTGCGATTCTCTTCAACTTCACTGTGATTCCCTTCGAGGGTGAGCCGGTCTGCACGCGGGATGCGTGCGGGTACCAGGGCTGGGAGCCGGTCCACGGTCGGGCTGTCGACGTCTGCGCGAGTTCGAGGTCCGAGGTGCTGCTTCGCATCCCGTCCTCCTTCTGCGACGTCGTCGTCGTCCGCTAGGCTGCTGTCCGATATATGTGACCGGTCCCAGAACGGGTATGACGTTATGCCTCATCCAGCCTTCTCGTCAAGCAACGCGCCGAAAATCATCCGCCGCCCTAAGATCGGCAGAGCAGGACGATCCGCGGCGGAACCGCTCTGCCCGAACCCGGAGCGAGCATGACGGACAAGGTCGACAGCGGGGCGGGCAAGCCCCTCTCGATCCGTGATGTGGCGCGCATCGCCGGGGTCTCCCGGCAGACCGTGTCCCGGGTCCTGAACGGCGAGCGGTACATCAAGCCGTCGACCGAGCAGCACCGTCAAGAAGGTCATCGAGGAGCTCGCCTGGCGGCCCAACAGCGCAGCCAGGGCCCTCGCCGTCGCGCTCGAAGGCGATCGGTCTGCTGGTCTCCGCCCGCTCCCACTACGGCCCGTTCAGCGCGGCCGCTGCCGTCGACGAAGCCGCGCGCGCCCGCGGCTACGCCATCGTCTCGGCGACGCTGGCCCACGAGGACGAGGCGAGCCTCACCGACGCGCTCGACGCGTTCCTCGCCCAGGGCGTGGACGGGGTGGTCGTGATCGCGCCCCAGCAGCGGGCGCACGAGGCCCTGCGCACGGTGTCGATCCATGTGCCGTTCATCAGCCTGCAGTGGCCGGACACCCCGGGAGACCGCGCCGTCGCTTTCGACCAGCGCGAGGGCGCGCGGCTGGCCACCCGGCACCTCATCGAGCTCGGGCACAGCCGCATCGTGCACGTCGCCGGCCCCCAGGACTGGAACGAGGCGGAGGAGCGCATGCGCGGCTACCTGGAGGAGATGTCGGCGCGCGACCTCCCGACCTCCCCGCCGGTCCTCGGCGACTGGACCGCCGACACCGGCTACGAGCTGGGCACGAAGCTGCTCGGCGGCAAGGAGTTCACAGCGGTCTTCGCGTCGAACGACCAGATGGCGCTGGGTCTCATGCACGCCGCCGCGGATCTGGGCCTGCACGTCCCGCGCGACCTGAGCATCGTCGGCTTCGACGACATCCCGGAGGCGAAGCATTTCGCTCCGCCGCTGACGACCGTGCGCCAGGACTTCGCGCAGCTGGGCGCCAGCGCGATCGAGCGTTTGATCGCCGACATCGAGGGTCGCGTCGAGCCCGCGCCCACGGAGTTCGCCGCGCCGCAGCTGATCGTCCGTGCGAGCACGGACGCGCCGCGCTGACGGCCGAACGCGGAATACAACGATCTGTGCACAGGCTCAGATTCGGTCCTCTTAAATGAGGACAGACTGCTTATACTGTCCCCACCACAGAGATGAGGGAATCTCACTTAAATCTCTGGTGCCGGACCCGACCCCCGGCACGAGGGGGCGAGCCGGATGGCCATCCACACCGTACACATCCACCCGCGCGGCCACACCGGGCGCTGGCTCCACGTCCTGGTCGCGCTCGGCACGGTCCTCCTCGTCGCGATCGGGACGGCGTTCGCCGCCGCGACGCTCTACGCCGGAAGCGTCGCCGGCACCTTCGACTCCCACGTGACGCGCCTCCCCGACGCCCTCCCGACCTCTGTGCCCAGCCCCGGCCCGACGCCCGGTCCGACGCCTGCGTCCACCGGCGCGATGAACATCCTGCTGCTCGGCTCCGACTCCCGCGGCGCACCCACCGAGGTCGGACCCGTCGTTGTCGAATCAGCGCTCCGACACGATGATGCTCGTGCACATCGACGCCGACCGGCGCGACATCTACGTCATGTCGATCATGCGCGACCTGTGGGTGCCCATCCCCGGCAACGGCACCGCCAAGATCAACGCGGCCCTCGCCTGGGGCGGAACGCCGCTGACGGTGCTGACGGTGGAGCAGCTCCTCGGCGTGCGGATCGACCACGTCGTGATCCTCGACTTCGCCGGGCTGAAGGGCATCACGAACGCCATCGGCGGCGTGGACGTCGACAGCCCGCTCGCCTTCACCACCGTGAAAGCGCCGCACTACCACTTCGTCCAGGGGCTCAACCATCTCAATGGGGACCAGGCGCTCGCCTTCGCGCGGGAGCGGTACGCGTTCCCCACAGCCGACTACCAGCGCGTCGCGGACCAGCAGGCCCTCCTCCGCGGCTTCGCCACGACCCTCATCCAGCGCTCCGTGCTGACCGACCCCGGCGCCATGCTGGCGTTCGCGAAGGCGGCCGGTTCCGCGGTCAGTGTGGACTCGCAGTTCGACCTGCCGAGCATGCTGTCGCTCGCGGCGAGCCTGCGCCTCTCGGGAGCGGCGGGCATCCACACCTTCACGCTGCCGACCGCCGGCACGGGGACGTCCGCCGACGGGCAGTCGATCGTGCTCCAGGACCCAGCCGCGCTCGCCCGGGTGCGCACCGCGCTCGCCACGGACACCCTCGGGGAGGTCGCGGGCGGGCACTGACGCCGAGGGCATGTCACGGTGTGACGGCCCGCGTGACCCGGGCGGTCGAGCTCCCTCTGCTACGTGCTCGGGACGCACCCGGGATCCGTTTGAGAGCGCGCCGGCGCTACAGCGGGGAAACCCACGACGGCGGGCGGACCTCGGCGCCGCCGAACATCGAGTAGCGGAGGATCGTGCACTGGTCCGCGAGCTAGCTCCACGGCCGGTTGATGCCGTGCGAGCCGTACTCCCGGACGAGCGAGACCCTGTCGAGGTCGAGCACCGCGAACAGCACCTCCTCTCCCCCACCGGCGTGCTGCACGATGGTGCCCTCCGGGTCGACGACGACGCTCTCCCCGACCCCGATCGGCGCCGCGCCGTTGACATTGACGACGTACACCTGGTTCGCGAAGGCGTTGGCTCGCGCCATCACGACCTCCATCTCCCTGTCGCGGGTCGTGGTGAGGGTCGGCTGGAGGATGACCTCCGCTCCGAGCCACGCCAGTTGCCGGGACACCTCCGGGAAGCTGCCGTCGAAGCAGATGGCGAGGCCGATGCGCCCGATGTCGGGGATGTCGAAGGTGACGAAGTCGCTTCCCGGCTGCAGCTGCTCGTACGGGCGCCAGGGGAACAGCTTGCGGTAACGGGCAACGACCTCGCCTTGCGGCGAGACGGCGACGGCGGTGTTGAACAAACGCCCGTGGTCGTCCCGCTCCACCAGGGTCCCCGGCACGAGCCAGACGCCCAGCTCGCGCGCGAGCCGGGCGAGCGCGTCGGTCACCGGGCCCGGTATGGTCGTGGCGGCACGGGCGTCGGCGTCGGCATCCTCCAGCAGGAGCGGACCGGGAGCGGCGAGCAGCAACTCGGGCACGACGATGAGGTCGACGTGCGAGCGCAGGGCGACCACGCTGCGCACCTGCGCCTCGAACCGGCTCCAGGTCGCATCGAGGTCGCCGGCGACGGGGACGGTCTGGACGGCGGCGATGGACAGAATGCGCATGGTCAGCGCTCCTCTCGGGTTGCGGGGAGGGCCACGGGTGCGGCCAGGGCGGGCTCGGCGGGGTCGGCGGGGTCGGCGGGGTCGGCGGGGTCGGCGGGGTCGGCGATGACGAAGTCGGTGTCGCCGGAGCGCCCGACTGGGATCGTCCGCTTGGCGAAGAAGTCGGCGAACACCGGGCGGATCGCGACCGTGACGACGACGCCGAGCAGGAGGGCGCCGATCCCGATCCAGAAGACCGTCCCGATCCCGAGGATCGACGTGCCGGCATAGTCCGGCCGCGCCATGTCGATGGCGCTCACGACGAAGGCGATCAGCATCAGCATCGCGCCGACGGCGGGCAGGACCCCCGCCACGATCAGTCGACCGGCGCTGCGGCGCATGTCGGGCGCGAAGTAGACGATCGCCGCGAGCGCGGTCGCCGCGTAGTAGGCCGCGATCATCACGCCGATGGCCAGCACGGCCAGCCCGATGAAGTCCGTCGAGAGGAGGGTGAGCATCACGACGGTCGCGCAGCTGATCCCGGCCCACCAGTAGGTGGCGACGTGCGGGGTGCGGTGGGTGCGGTGCACGCGGGCGACCGCGGCCGGGAGGGCGCGATAGGTGGCCATGCTCAACCACGACCGCGGAGTGGACACGGCGACGGTGAAGAGCGCCGCGAGCGCCGAGAGCCCGATGGCCAGGGTGATGACCCGGCCGAAGACTTGTCCCGTGGCCATCGGGCCGAGGACCGACAGCACATCGGAGATCGCGTGCGGCGATGTGATGAGCCCGATGCCGCCGAACCCGAGCGCGGCGACCGACGCGCCGCAGTAGAGCACGAGCAGGATGATCGTCGAGATGAGCACCGCCCGGCCTGGCGTTCGCGAGCGTTCGGTCGTCTCCTCGTTGACCGAGATGAGGGAGTCCCACCCCCAGTAGATGAACAGGCACAGGACGACGCCGGTGACCAGTCCACCCGGGTCGGAGACGGCGAAGGGGTTGAACCAGTCGAGGCTCGGCGCGGTCGCTGCGCCCGGCGCGGTGCCGTTGCCCATGGCGATGAACGCGCCGATGCAGAACCCGCCGATCGCCACGATCTGCAAGGCGATCAGCGCGTACTGCACCCACGCCGCCAGCTCGATGCCGCGCACGGCGATCGCGGCACTCACCGCGATGAGCAGGACGGCGCCGGACGTGGTGACGAGCGGGTCGGCAGCGAGCGCCTCGAGCCCGGCTGCGTCCAGGAGGTAGACGGTCGCGACCTCCGCGAGGGCAGCGGTGGCGATGAAGGTCGCGATCTGCGGCACCCAGCCGCCGAAGAACCAGCCGGCGACCGGCCCCAGCGCGCGCGAGATCCAGACGAAGACTCCGCCGCAGTCGGGCATCGCCGCGTTGAGGTCGCGGAAGGCGAAGGCGGTGAAGAGGATGGGGAGGAAGCCGAGCAGGAAGGCCGCGGGCGTCTGGAACCCGACCGCGCCGACGACGTAGCCGAGGGTCACTGCCAGGCTGTACGCCGGAGCGACCGCCGCCAGCCCGAGCGCGACGATCCGGCCGAGGCCGATCGCGTTCGGCCGCAGGCCCTTGTCCGACTGCGCGGCGATGCCGGGCGAATCGGCTTGTTTCGGGGTCATGTGGTCTCCTATCCTTCGTCTTCGTCGTCGATGGAGAAATCTGAATGGCATTCAAACAACTGTGGGACTCTGATGTCAAGACTTTTTTGAAGCTAATTCAAATTTGCGACGCCCCACGTCTCTCGCGTGCGACAGAATGGGTGGATGGGCCGCCCCAACCGCCGCGCCGAGCGCCGCCTCGATATCCTCGACCGGGCTCGCGACGTCGCCGTCCGCGAGGGGGCGAGCGGCACGACGCTGCGGGCTATCGCCACAGCCGCCGGCATGGAGCCTTCCGCCCTGCTGTACTACTTCGACAGCCTCACCGAGATCATCGAAGAGCTCGTGTTCGCTGCGAGCGACCGCTTCATCGAGACGATCGTGGCGGAGGTCGCCGCCGCGGACTCCCCGCCGACCGGATGGTCGCCGCGATCCGGGCAGGCGCGACGGGCGTTATCGCGGGCGACGAGTCGCGCATCCTCTACGAGTTCTGGGCGGCGAGCATCCGCGACGAGCGACTCAACGACGCCGACCACGCCCTCGACCGACGCCAGGCGGAGATCTACCGGGCGATCATCGACGACGGAATCGCCGAAGGCGCATTCGCGCCGCGCCTGGACCCGGCCGACATCCCCTGGGCCCTCGTCGCCCTCGAGGACGGCCTCGTGATGGACATCCTCGCCGGAACGAAAAGCGAGACGGAGGTCGTGCGCCTGATCGTCGCCGTCGCCGAGTCGATGCTCGGCGCGAGCCTCGCGGGCTGAGCGCGGCGCCCCACGCCCACGCACCACCCGCCCGCACCGCGGTCAACCGCTATCCGAGCACCCGACCGCCGTACTAGCTTCCCGGACATGACGACCTACACCGCGACCAGGGCGATCGAGGGCGACACCGACGCCTACTTCTCGTACATCGCCGACCCTGAGAACCTGCCGCAGTACTTCCCCCACATGGTGAGCGCCCACGAGCAGCCGGACGGCACCGTGGAGACGACCGCCCACGTCCACACCGACCGCGACGGCAAGGAGGAGACGGTCACGGCCGAGGCTCGTTTCGACGCCGACTTCGCTGCGAAGGAGATCCGCTGGTCCGCTCCCGGCCCCCACGACTACAGCGGCTCCCTGCGGGTCTCCGACGGCACAGCCGAGCTGACCATCGACACGACAGAGGACCTCCCCGGCATCCAGCGGTCCCTCGAGGACGCGCTCGAGACGATCGCGCAGAACCTGCAGCGGGCGGTGTAGCGGAGGGCGCGGGGATCACGCCGAAAGACTCCCGTCGGCGGAGCGCCGGCGGAATTCCAGCGTCAGAGCGACACGACGTCGGCGAACCGTGTCAGTGCGGGCGGCCCGGCCAGGTAGGCGCCGAGGCCCGAAGCGCCGGGACCGGCCCGCCAAGCGCGGTAGGCCTCGTCATGCTCGAGCGATTCCCAGTGCTCGACCGCGACCACGTGCGACGGGTCGGTGACGTCCGTGACGACCCGCACGCCGAGGCAGCCCTCGAACGCACGCGTGTCCGCGAGGATGTCGAGCAACGCGCGCGGCCCGTCCTCGAGGTGGTCGGCCGCGAAACGCATGTCGAGGAGAGAGGTGACAGTCATGCGGGCGACGCTAGCACCTGGACTCAGGAGGCTTCGAAAGCACAGCGGTCTGAGCGGTGTCATCGAAGGGGAAGGAGCTGACGACCACGATGGCTGCGGCGTCGACCGCGGACTTCACGGCGAGATTTCGCCCGATCCGCGTGGGATGAGGACGGTGGGGACGACGAACGTCTGCGGTTCCAGAGAGGCGTCGTCCAGGCGGGCGAAGATTCGCTCGGCCGCGACGTGCCCGATGCGCGCTGCGTCCTGGGCCACGACGGTGAGCCCCGGCTCCAGAAGGTCGGCGAGTTCGATGTCGTCGAAGCCGACGAGGGCGACCGTGTGCTGCAGCCCGAGCCGACGGAGGGCCCGATAGGCGCCCACGGTGATGAGGTTCTGAGCGCTGAAGAGAGCGGTCGGAGGGGTCGGGCCGGCGAAGAGCGCCTCGACCGCAGCCTGCGAACGGGCCTCGTCAGTCAAGCCTTCGACGATCGTGACCTCTCCAGTCGGTATGCCCGCCCTACCCAGCTCCTCCATGAAGCCGCGCTTGCGTTCCCGTGCGGTCTGGATTTCGGGGCGGTCACCCAGATAGGCGATATGGCGGTGGCCGTGCTGGATCAGGTGCCGGGTCGCCTCCGCGGCACCCGCGGCGTTGCTGGAGACGACCGAGTCGGCTTCCAGCCCGGTCGGCTCACGGTCGATGAACACCAGCGGCGTGCCGTGCTTCTGCTCGGCGAGGAGATAGGCCTGGCTGCGTTTGATGGTCGTGAGGATCAGCCCGTCGACGCGGCGCTTGAGGAAAGCATCGACCGCTCGCTCCTCGAGGTCGGGGTCGTCGTCGAGGCTGGAGGCGAAGACAGCCACGCCGCGGTGGACGGCGATATCTTCGACAGCCCGGTGAAGCGCGCCCGAGAACGGGTTGGAGACGCTGCCGACGAGGAGGCCGATCGTGGCCGTGCGGCGGCCCGTGCGGCGGAGATTTCCGGCGTGCAGATCGGGCTGGAAGTTCAGGTCCGCCGCGGCCCGCTGCACGCGTTCGATGGTCGCGGCCGACACGTGCGGCTCGCCGTTGATGACCCGGCTGACCGTCTTGATGCCGACGCCGGCCAACGTGGCCACATCGCGCATCGTCGGTCGCCTGGAGGTGCCGACCGAGGTCGGGGTTGAGTTTGACAGCGATGTCACGTTTTCTCTCCAATTGAGCGATATGGCTTGACTATAGCGCCCCGCATGCTCTAAACCTAACGTTATGACACCGTTGTCAGTGGACAGCGGGTACAGACACCCAGAGGAGTTCACCGTTGAATTTCACAGCATCCCGCTCCACCCGTAAGCGCGTCCTCGCAGTTGCGGCCATCGCTTCGCTGAGCGCGCTCGGACTGGCCGCATGTTCCAGTTCCGGTTCCGGTTCCGGTTCCGACAAGGTCGGCGTCTCGCTGATCGTGAAGACCACCACCAACCCGTACTTCGTATCCATGGAAGACGCGGCCAAGGCCGACGCCGCCAAAGCCGGAGTCAACCTGACCCTCGCGGCCGGCAAGCAGGATGGCGATGTCGCCACCCAGGTGCAGGCGATCGAATCGGCCATCGGCCGTGGCGACAAGGGCATCCTGATCACCCCGAACGGCCCCGGCGTGCAGAACGCGATCGACAAAGCGCGCAAGGCCGGCCTGTACGTCATCGCACTCGACACCGTCCCGACCCCGCCCTCCTCGGTCGACATCACGTTCGCCACCGACAACTTCGCCGCGGGCGAGGCGATCGGCAAGTGGACCGCCTCCCAGCTGAACGGCAAGGCCGCCGACATCGCGATGCTCGACCTGTTCAACACCCAGGTGGTCTCGGTCGACCTCAACCGCGACCAGGGTTTCCTGAAGGGCATGGGCATCAAGGTCCCCGACTCGTCCAAGAACGGCAGCGAGGCCAAGAGCGGCAACTACACGGGCGGCACGGGCGGCAGCTACACGATCGCCGGCCACCAGCCCACCAACGGCGACGCCGCCGACGGCCGCACCGCGATGGAGACGATCCTCGCGAAGGACCCGAACGTCAACGTCGTCTACACGATCAACGAGCCCGCGGCGTACGGCGCGTACCAGGCGCTCCAGGCGGCCGGCAAGGCCAAGGGAACGATCCTGGTCTCCATCGACGGCGGCTGCACCGGCGTCAGCCAGGTGAAGTCCGGCATCATCGGCGCGACCAGCCAGCAGTACCCTGCGAAGATGGCGTCGCTCGGCATGGAGGCGATCGTGAAGCTCGCGAAGACGGGCCAGAAGCCGAAGACCAGCTCCGGCCTGGACTTCTACAACACCGGGTCGCAGCTGGTGACCAGCACCGCAGTGCCCGGCCTCACGAGCATCACCCCCGACGCCGCCAGCTCCATCTGCTGGGGCAAGTAAGGCCCACCGACCCGGACCGGGGAACCGGTCCGGGTCAGCTTCCTCCTTCAACAGAGGATCCGACAGCATGGTCCGCAAACCATCGCACCGAACACAGAAGTTCAGGAGCACCACATCGTGAGTAATCCCACCACGAGCAAACCAAACGCTCAGTCCAACCCAGCGGCGCAGACCAGCCCTCCGACGTCGGAGCTGGATCTCGCCCAGGAGTTCCTTCACCGCACCACACCGCTGACCCGGATCCGCGGGCTGCTGCACCGCTACCCGGCACTGAGCCCGGCAGTGGTGCTCGTGCTCTCGATCATCGTCTTCGGCATCATCAACCCGCGGTTCCTCAACCCCGGCAACCTCTCGCTCATCACCCAGCAGGTGGCGGTGGTCGGCACCATCGGCATCGCCCAGACGCTGATCATCCTCACCTCCGGCATCGACCTCTCGGTCGGGGCGGCGACCACCCTCGCGGGGCTCGTCATCGCCCAGACCGCCTCCAGCAACCACGTGCCGTGGCCGCTCGCCCTCCTGCTCGGCCTCCTCACCGGCCTCGCCACGGGACTCCTCAACGGCCTCCTGGTGACACGGCTGAAACTGCCGCCGTTCATCGTGACGCTGGGGACGCTGAGCATCTTCACGGCCGTGCTGCTGCTCTACTCGAACAGCGCGTCCGTCCAGGGGCAGAACCTGCCGGGACCCATCACAGCACTGGGCAACACCTTCAACCTCGCCGGGGTGCAGATCACCTGGGGCGTCGTCGTGATGGTCGTGCTCTACGCGATCGTCGCCACGATCCTCGGACGCACAGCGTGGGGCCGTCACGTCTACGCCGTCGGCGACGACGCGGAAGCCGCCCGCCTGGCCGGCATCCGGGTGCAGCGCGTGCTGCTTAGCGTGTATCTCGCGGCGGGCGCCATCCTCGCCGTCGGCGCCTGGGTGCTGATCGGCCGCGTCGACGGCATCGGCCCCAACGACGGAACCGCCACCAACCTCGAGTCGATCACCGCTGTGGTGATCGGAGGCACGAGCCTGTTCGGCGGGCGCGGCACCGTGTGGGGCACCCTCCTCGGAGCCCTCATCGTCGGCGTGTTCGAAGAGGGCCTGGCGGTCGCCGGGCTCGACGTTCTCTACCAGGTGCTCGCCGTGGGCATCCTCGTCATCGTCGCCGTCTCGGTCGACCAGTGGATTCGGAAGGTACGGAAGTGACCATCGCAACCGACAACCCGTCGGCAACGCCGACCGAGACCCGCGCACCGGTGCTCGAAGCCCGACGCCTGGTCAAAACCTTCGGGAGGGTCGTCGGACTCGACGGCGTCAGCCTGCAGCTCTACCCGGGCGAGGTGCTCGCCATCATCGGCGACAACGGAGCGGGCAAGTCCACCCTCATCAAGTGCCTGACGGGCGCCGAGATCCCGGACGAAGGGGAACTGTTCCTCGACGGCCAGCCCATCCATTTCCGCCGCCCGCAGGACGCCCGCGCCGCCGGGATCGAGACGGTCTACCAGAACCTGGCCGTCTCCCCCGCGCTCGACGTGGCGTCGAACCTGTTCCTCGGCCGCGAAGTCCGTCGCGCAGGCGTGCTCGGATCGGTGTTCCGCATCATGGACACCAAGAAGATGCGCAAGCAGGCGAAGGACGAGCTCACCACGCTGGGCATCACGACCCTCCAAGATGTCACCGTCCCGGTCGAGAACCTCTCCGGTGGCCAGCGCCAGGCCGTCGCCGTCGCCCGCGCCGCGGCGTTCGGGTCGAAGGTCGTCGTCCTCGACGAGCCGACGGCCGCGCTGGGCGTGCGGGAGTCGGCCCAGGTTCTCGCACTCGTGAAGAACCTGCGTGACCGCGGAATCCCCGTCATCCTGATCAGCCACAACATGCCGCACGTCTTCGAGGTCGCCGACCGCATCCACATCCAGCGCCTCGGCAAGCGTGCAGCGACGATCACTCCGCAGTCCCACTCGATGACCGATGCGGTGGCCATCATGACCGGCGCAAAAGTTGGGTGAGGCCAAGACGCTCTACGCCGAGTTCACCGCTCGGCCCGGCCACGAGGACGAGGTCGAACGCCTCGTGGCCGGCCTCGCCGAGCAGGTCAGGCAGGAGCCCGGGAACGTGAGCTTCATCGCCCACCGCCTCGTGGAGGATCCCCGAGCCTTCTTCGTCTACGAAGAGTATGCCGACGCCGACGCCTTCGACGCCCACATGCGGTCTGAGCACGGCATCGCTTTCAATGCAGAGCTCTCGGGTCACATCGTCGAGGGCGGCTCCCGGCTGACCTGGCTCGACCGCGTCTGAGCGTGGGCGCCGGAAGGAGTGAGGCGATGCCCTTCTTCCGGCGACAGCCGCGACGCGTCCCGATGCGTCCGTTCGATGAGGCCGGCCTCCAGATCGTCCAGCCCGCCACCGTTGAACGCGCCCTCGAAGAGGGAATGCTGCTCGCCGATTTCTCGGTGCGCATGACCGTGCGGAACGCGATCATCACCGAGATGCTCACCACGGAGAACGCGGTCTTCGCGCAGGCCCCCTTCGTCCACGTGGCCCGGGGCGCCCTTCTCACGCTCGCCGACGACGCGGATGCGACAGAAGCCCGTGTCGCAGCCGAGCGCCGGTTCGCCGCCGTCCTCGAAGGAGAGCCGGAACATTCGCACGACTACCGGTCTGCCGACTCGATCAACCTGCAGCGCAGACAAGCGCTCTCGCGCGCCACCGCTGACGAGCTGAGACGGCGGTCGCGAGACGGCGAGTACCTCGCGCACACGGTCGAGCAGGCCCGCGCAGAGGCGTGGGCCGAGATCTCACGCGAAATCGAACTGCGCATCGACCGCACGTCAGCGGCGCCGGATCCGGTCGGGATGAGCGAGCGGCTGGACGAACTGCGCCAGGAACTTCGACGGCTGGCCGAGCGGGAGGACTGACCGCCACCGGGTCGGCAGCGGTTGGAACATCATGAGCTGGATCGGCTGAGGCTTCAGACTCGAACCCGCGACACCACGATCATGCCCACAGGTCCTCGCCCGGACGCGTAGCACGATGCACGGCGCGTTCAACCCCGGGCATTGTCTTCGCCTTCGCCGTATGCTCGCTCGACCAGACGAATCGAAGGCGGCAGATGAGCACTCCGAAGAAGAAGTCGAAATCGAACGGGGACCGACCGAGCAATGCTGCGTACGAAGCAGAGCTGAAGCGGCTTCAGATCGAGCTGGTGGCCATGCAGCAGTGGGTCGTCGCGACGGGCGCCCGGGTACTCGTCATCTTCGAAGGACGCGATGCCGCGGGCAAGGGCGGCGCGATCAAGCGGATCATCCAACGCCTCAATCCGCGGTCCGCCCGGGTCGTCGCGTTGGGCGTCCCCACCGAGCGCGAGAAGAGTCAGTGGTACTTCCAGCGCTACATCGAGCGCCTCCCCGCAGCGGGCGAGATCGTGCTGATGGACCGATCCTGGTACAACCGCGCCGGTGTCGAGCACGTGCTCGGCTACTGCACGCCTGACCAATACGACATCTTCCTCCGGCAGGCTCCCGCGCTCGAGCGGTTGCTCGTCGAGGACGGTCTGATGCTCTTCAAGTACTGGTTCTCGGTCTCCGACGACGAGCAGCAGAAGCGGTTCGAGAAGCGACTCAAGGATCCGATGCGCCGCTGGAAGCTCTCCGAGACGGACCTCCACTCGATCACGCACTGGGAGGAGTACTCGCAGGCCAAGGACGACATGTTCAAGGCCACCGACATTCCCGAGGCTCCCTGGTGGACGGTGGAGAGCGACCACAAGAAGTCGGCCCGCCTGAACGTCATCAGTCACCTCCTCTCGCAGATCCCCTACGAGACGATCGAGCCGAAGAAGCTGAAACTCCCCAAGCGACCGGAGGCCGACGACTACGAGCGGCCGCTGCGGGAACTGTACAAGTACGTGCCGGATTCGGCCTCCGATGACCTCAGCGCTTAGCGACAGACCCGCAGGGACGCGTCGACGACGGCAGGAGAAGCTTCTCGTCGAGGACCGGGCGGTTGAGCCTTCTCCCGGCGGAACCTGCACGTCATCTCGGCCGCGCTCATGGCGGTTGCTCTCGCTCGCGGGGATCGGCGGCGTGATCGCCGCGGAGACCAGGCGGACTGTCCGAGTGCAAGCTTCCTGGCCGGAGTCGCCGTGAGCGCCGACGAGCACCGGTCGGGAACCGGGCCGGCGAACGCCATCGAGGAGGTTGTCGCCAGCGACGCTCCCGGCGAGGTCAAGATCGCCCGGCTGTGGTGGGTCGTCTCCGGGGCGGCGGCGCTCCTGTTCGTCGTCCTGCTCGCGACGGTGATCTTCTACCGGCAGGCCGACAAGCCGTTCGACTTCGAGGTCGCGTGGATGAACGCGCTGGTCACGGCACGCGCGCCGATCTGGACGGTCCCGGCGCTCGTCCTCGATCAGGTGGGCGGAGGCATCGGTTCGATCGTGTACGTCCCGCTCGTGATCATCGCCGGCCTACTGATCTGGCGCCGCCCCTGGGCCGCCCTGTACTACGTGATCGCCGCCGTGACGAGCGGCGCGACCGTGACCATCATCAAGTACCTCGTCGGACGCCCGCGGCCGACCGCGATCCTCGTCCAGCCGGACTTCGGCTCGTTCCCATCCGGCCACAGCGCCACGGCAGCCCTCATCGCGACGACGCTTGCGATCATCTTCCGGCGCACCTGGGTCTGGGTGACGGGGCTGGTGTACACCCTCCTGATGATGCTCAGCCGCACCTATCTCGGCGCGCACTGGATCCTGGACACCGTCGGGGGAATGCTCGTCGGGGTGGGAGTCGGGATCATCCTCTGGGCGCCCTTCGCCCTGCGGCTCTACCGCGAGCGCCGCCGCCCCCACCCACCCATCTGGATCAAGGTGGACCGGCATCCGACGAATCCGGAGAATTGACCGACCCGTCAGCCGCCCCGGAGGAGCGAGAAATGGTCGGCAAACCTCTGTCAGGACCAAAGCCCGTCGAAATGAGAGTCCCGCACGCATCACGAGGGCTACGTGAGTCGCGCCCGCTCACATGGAAGGAGCCGACCGCCCCGACGGCGGCCGGCTCCCGGTCTGTTGGTTCGTACCTAGCGCTGCCCGCGCGCACTCACTTCTGAGCGGACGGGTTCGCTGCGCTCTTGTCGATCCCGTACTTCTCGAGGATCTTGGCGAGCTTTCCTGTGTTGCGAATATCCGTGATGTAGGCGTCAAGGGCGGCCCCGAGCTTCGTGTTCGACTTCGCGAACGGGAAGTTCGTCACGGACGGAGTGCTGGTTGCAGGCACCGGGGCGAACGGCACGATAGTCGTGTAGGAGAGCTTGGTGCCCGGATTCTGCTTCAGACGGTAGGCGGCCTCGTTGACGGCCATCAGCGCGACGTCGATCCGCCCATTCATCAGGTCCTGGAAGACGGCGTCGGGCGACTGGTACAGCTTGACGTTGTCGCCTCCCCACTTGACCATGTCGTCGGACCACAGGTACCCCTGAGTCGTGCCGATGGTCTTGCCCTTGTAGTCCCCGATGTCCTTCGTGGGGTGAATGCCGACGAGGACAGCGGGGTCGGAGTAGTCCGGCTGGGTCTGACCCACGACCTTCGCCCGCGCGGCGGTCCGGTACCAACCGCCGGCTGCGACATCCGCCTGACCACCGGAAACGGCTTGAATGACGCTCGCCGCCGGAAGCACGTTCACCGTGGTCTTCAGACAATTGGCGGCGGCGAAACTCGCGAGGATGTCACCATCGACGCCGGCCATCTTGTTGTCCGTGTAGGTGAACAGCGGCGGGTAGTCCGGACCTGCGATCGTGAGCGAGCCCGAGTTGAGGGTGCTGAACGTGCTTTTCGGGGTGCAGCTCGGATCTACCGTGGATCCGGAGCTGCCGCTGGCGCAGCCCGCAAGGATGAGGACGCTGGCGCCGGCACCGATGAGGGCGGCCACTGCTCGGGATGTGCTGTGTTTCATGATCTCTCCTGGGTTGTGACGAGGTGGTGCTTGGTTCGGCTGATGCGGGCGCGGACGGTACGACGGTTGGCGAGGTAGTCGGAGAAGAGCGAGGCGGGAATGGAGATCGCCGCATAGACCAGCGCGGCAAGACCCAGCAGTGAGAAGTATTGGAAGTTCTGCACTGCGAGGGTGTATGCGCGGCTGAGCAACTCCGGCACGGCGATCGCGAAGGCCAGGGAGGTGGCTTGGAAGTAGATGATCGCCCAGCCGAGCAGCGGTGGCGCCACGATTCTTGCCGCCTGCGGAAGGACCACGCGGAAGAATTCGTCGGCAGCGGGCAGACCCAGCGCTCGAGCAGCCTCCCGTTGCCCCGGTGGTACGGCATCGAGCCCCGACCTGATGGCCGCACAGGAGTAGGCGGCGAAACTCAGCCCGAGAGCGGTCGAGGCGGACGTGAACGCGTCGATGCCGAGGTGTACCTGAGGCAGTCCGAAATACACGAGGTAGAGCAGGACCAGCGCTGGGATTCCTCGAGAGATCTCCACGATCGAAGTAACGGTGTAACGGATCGCGCGGCTGGGGCTGCCCAGGCCGAGGGCGAAAATGGTACCCAACGGAAGGCCGATGAGCAGGAGCGCTCCGGTGAGCTCTACGCTCACGAGCAGCCCCGGCATCAGGTCCAGCAGCCACGACCACCAGTTGTCATCATGCACGGCCGGCACCCCACTTCTTCGTGATCGCGTCCCCGGCCCAGCGGCCGAACATGCCGACAGGGATGCTGATGATGAGGTAGACCAGACCGGCGGCGGCGAAGATGGTGAGCGCGTCCAGCGATCGCCGACTCAGACCCAGGGCGATCGTCGTGATGTCCTGAACGCCGATGACCGAGGCGACCGCGCTGTCCTTCAGCAGGCCGATGAAGTAGGCGATCGCAAGCGGCAGCGACGTGATCGTGGCCTGTGGGGCGATCACCGTGCGGAAGGTCGCGGTGGAGCCGATGGACAGAGCCGCGGCGGCTTCTCGCTGGCCGGCCGGTACGGCATTGAGACCTGCCCGGTAAATCTCGGCCAGATAGCCCCCGGAAATCAGGCCCAGCCCGACGACTGCCGCCGCGAAGCTGGAAGGCCGAAGACCGAACTGGTTCAGCCCGAAGAAGAGGACAAACAGCCATGCGATCGGCGGGATGCCACGAACGACTTCGATATACGAGCCCGCGAGTAATCGCAGCGACGGAAGACGCGATACCCGGGCGATGGACACCGGAAGAGCGATCACAGCACCGAGCAGGAAGCTGGCGGCGGTGAGCGTCAGTGTCGTTCCGATGCCCGAGAGCAGTGCGGAGACGTAGCCGAGGAACGTCATCGATCGATCACCGCACTGAGGAACTGGCGGGTCCGTGCGTGGTCGGGGTCGCGGATGATCTTCGCCGGGGTACCTTCTTCGACGATTCGTCCGTCGGCCATGAACACGACCCGATCGGCGACATCTTCGGCGAAATGCATCTCGTGCGTGACGACGAGCATCGTCATGCCTTCTGCTGCGAGCTCCCGCATGACAGCGAGCACTTCGACGCCGAGTTCCGGGTCCAGGGCCGACGTCGGCTCGTCGAACAGCATCACCTCCGGGTCGAGGGCGAGAGCGCGCGCGATGGCGACGCGCTGCTGTTGACCTCCGGAGAGCTGAGCCGGCTTCGCGTCCGCGCGTGACCCCAGGCCGACGCGCTCGAGAAGGCTGATGCCGCGTTCTCTGGCTTCGGCCTTCGACCGGCCGAGCGCCCGCGTCTGGGCGAGCATCACGTTCTCGATCGCCGTGAGGTGCGGAAACAAGTTGAAGGACTGGAAGCACATGCCGACCTTGCGGCGCAGCAGCATGAGGTTCCGGCTGCGAACCTCGGATCCCGCTCCGGAGAAGACTTGCGTGTCGCCGATCGTGATCTGCCCTGCGTCAGGGACCTGCAAGAGGTTGAAACAGCGCAGGAGGGTGCTCTTGCCTGATCCGCTCGGGCCGATGATCGCGACGACTTCGCCGCGATCCACCGCGAGCGTGACCCCCTTGAGGACCGTCACTCCCGAGAACCGGACCTCGATGTCGTCCGCCTCGATCAGGGTCTTGCCGCGCGGAATGCTCCGGATGGCCGCGGTCGCTGTCGACTCGTCCTCGCCAAGGGCCGTGGTGTCGTCGCGTGGTGTCATGAGCGTCTCCCTCAATGCGGTGCCGATGTGCACCGCGGACGGACCGGTGCCGACCTGTCGTCGATCAGCATCGATCTCGTTTTGCGATCGTAAAATGCCTGGAAGGCCCGCGTATCTCGGACGATGTCCGATAATTTCGTTCTGCTTTCGGCCGATTACCAAGAACGCTCATTCGCGCGCCTGGGGGACGTTTCCCGTGCCCCAGGCGCGCGCCGTGGCTCACCGACGGTTGCCGCGAGCGAAGCCGCTACGACGACCGCGATGGCGACCGCTTGCATCCACGTGAGCGACTGAGCGAGGAAGATCCAGCCGACGATCGCCGCGATGACCGGCTCGAGGCTGGCGAGCACCCCGTACGATCGCGAACTCAGCCTGCGCATCGCCGAGAACTGCAGGCTGTAGGGAATCACTGTCCCGAGGACGGCCACACCCAGAATCGTCACGACCGCCGACGGCTCCGCCAGGAGCGCGACGGACTGGCCGATGCTGAAGGGCGCCAGCACCACGGCGCCGACGCACGTCCCAGCGGCGAGAGCTCCATGGCCGGGGATGCGAATGCTGACGCGCCGGCCCACGATGATGTAGGCGGCCCAGCACGATCCCGCTGCCACTGCGAAGCACACTCCGAGGGGTCGAGCGGCGCATTGTTCAGGCCCTTGCCGTCGAGCCCCAGAACGACGACAGCGGCCGCCGCGAGGAGCACCCAGAGCAGGTCTTTGAGCCGCTTCGTCGCTACAGCGGCGACAGCGAGCGGACCGACGAACTCGATCGTCACGGTCAGGCCGAGCGGAATGCGCGAGATCGCCGCATAGAAGAACCCATTCATCCCCGCGACCGCGACACCGAAGAGAACCACCGAACACCCAGCGCGGAAGCCCCACCTCCAAACCCTCGGCCGGTAGAGCACGACGAGCAGCAGTCCAGCGAGCGCGAGGCGCAGAGCTGCGGTGGCCTCGGAACCGAATGTCGCGACGAGGGGGACGGCCAGGGCGGCGCCTCCCTGGAGAATCGCGCACGCCACGACGATCATCACGGCTCCTGCAGGGGCGCCGGAGCCGGAGCGTGGAGTCATCCGGGTGGTTCGATCGTCGTCAGACCGCCTTTTCCTGGAGCATCACGTGCTTGTAGCGGGAATAGTCGTCGATCGACATTCCGGAGAGCTCTTTGCCGTATCCGGACCCGTCGAAGCCTCCGAACGGCATCTCGGGAACCGTCCACAGGTGGGTGTTGATCCAGACCGTGCCGAAATCGAGTTCGCGGCTGAAGCGCTGGGCCGCGTTGATGTCGTTCGTCCACACGCTCGCCGAGAGACCGTAGGGGACGTCGTTCGCCCACTCGAGCGCCTGGTCGGCGGAGGCCGCGCGCTGTGCCGTGACCACGGGGCCGAATACCTCGCGCTGGACGATCTCCGACGACTGGCTCACGTCGGTGAGCAGCGTCGGTTCGAAGAAGTAGCCAGGGCGATCGAGTTCGTGTCCGCCGAAGACGACCCGGGCGCCATCGGCCGTCGCCCGCTCCACGAAACCGGCAACCCGATCCCGTTGCCTGCTGGAGACGAGCGGGCCCATCGTGGTGGCCTCGTCGAGGGCCGACCCGACGACGATAGCCCGTGCGTGTGCGATGTAGCGCTCGAGGAATTCGTCGAAGACAGCGTCGTGGACGATGAGACGGCACGCCGCCGTGCAGTCCTGGCCCGAGTTGACGAATCCGGCGGCGGCGAGATACTGCGCTGTCGCGTCGACATCGACGTCGTCGAGTACGACGACAGGCGACTTCCCGCCGAGTTCCAGATGGACGCGTTTCAACGTGACCGCCGCTCCGGTCGCCACAGCGACCCCGGTGCCGACGTCGCCGGTGAGAGACACCATCCTGATTGCTGGATGGTCGACGATCGCCCGTCCGGTCGTCGCGTCGCCGAGGACGAGGTTCGCGACCCCCTCGGGCAGGATCTCCGCCATGAGCTCGAACAAGCTGACCGTGGTCAGGGGCGTCAGTTCGGACGGTTTGAGCACGACCGTGTTGCCGGCGGCGAGCGCTGGCCCCAGCTTCCAGACAGCTTCGAGCAACGGGTAGTTCCAGGGCGTGATCAGACCCACGACGCCGATCGGTTCCCGCTCGACGCGTGAATGGAGGCCCTCGGCGAACGTGCCCGTCCCCGTCCCGTGGCTCGTGCGGGCAGCCGCCGCGTAATAGCGGAAGGTGTCCGAGATGCCGGCGATCTCCGCCTTCGCGTTCGTGATCGGCTTTCCGACATCCAACGACTCGAGATACGCGAAGCGATCGGAATGCGCGTCGATCGCGTCGGCGATGGCCGACAGCGCCGCGGCGCGCACGGCAGGGGTCGTGCGCGCCCAGGAGAGCAAAGCCGCGCGTGCCGCCGACACTGCATCGTCCACGTTCGCGGCGGTGGCGATCGGAAGCGTTGCGACGGGTACTCCGGTGCTCGGGTCGAAGACCTCGATCGACTCACCCTCGCCGGCGATCCCGGTCCGCCTCCCACTGATCACGTGCCCGAGGGCTGGAATGGTCGACTGCGTGACGCTCATGAGTTGTCCTCGCTCACCAGATCTGCGGCCCGCATTCCGATCATGACGATGGTCATGTTCGGATTCACGCGAACGATCTCCGGCATCACGGAACCGTCGACGACCCGGAGTCCGTTCACGCCCTTGACCCGGAGTCGCGCGTCCACGACCACGTCCGGATCGGCGGGATCGCCCATCTTCGCGGTGCACAACGGGTGGTAGACGGTGTTCGAATACTTCCGGGCGTGAGCACCGAGCTCCTCGTCGCTCTGATACTCGGGACCTGGAACGATCTCCCGGACGATCCAGTCCTTCAACGCGGCCGTGCCGGCGAACTTGCGGGCGACCTTGATGCCCGCGACGAGCTTCGCCTCGTCGGCGTCCTGGTCGTCGGTGAAATAGCGCGGGTCGACGAGCGGCTTGTCCCGGTAGTCCGCGGATGCGAGACGCACTGTGCCACGACTTGCCGGCCGGGCGACATTGGGTGCCAGGGTGAGCGCGCGGTCGGCATGCACGAGGTCGGTGAAGGGCGGCGCGTCCAGCCAGTAGTTGAGGTGGCCGACCGTGAACTGTGTGTCGAAATCCTCGTCGCCACCGAGCGAGGCGTACACGCCGAGATCGAGCCCGTTGATGCTCTCTCCCGGGTCCTTCGAGATCTCCCAGGTGACCGGGGTCTCGATGTGGTCCTGGAGGTTGGAGCCGACGCCGGGGAGGTCGACCTTGACCGCGATGCCGTGCGTCTCCAGGTGTTCCGCGGGGCCGATACCCGACAGCATCAGCAGCTTGGGGGTGTCGATGGCGCCCGCACTGACGATTACTTCTCGACGGGAGAAGAAGGAGCCGTGGTCGGTCTCCACACCGATCGCCCTGTCGCCATCGAAGAGGATCTTCGTCGCCAACGTCTCCAACTGAAGATGCAGGTTGGCGGGAAGCTCAGCCGACGGGAACAGGTACGCCTGAGCGGTCGAGAAGCGTTTGCCCTCGTGCTCGTTCATGGAGACCCACGAGATCCCCTCTCCGTATTCGCCGGCGGTGTTGTCGATCTCCGGGATGTTCAGCTCGCCCGCCGCCTCGACGACCGCGTTGGACAGGGCCGCCGTCTTCGCCACGGGGTGGACGCGCATGTCCGAGAGGACTCGTTCGAAGTAGGGGGCGGTGCTCGCGGCGTTCCAGCCCGCGGCGCCGAGCGCTTCCCATCGATCCATGTCCGCGTCCGGAGCACGGAGCGCCCAGGCGTCGTTGTGGGAGCTGCACCCGCCGAGCATCTTCGCGCGGCTGATGCGCAGCAGCGAATTGCCGCGCTCCTGTTCGACCAGGGGGTAGTCGTAGTCGTACTTCGGATCGCCGGTCAGGCCCAGTGATTCACCGAGGTAGACCACTTTCGGGTCGTCTTCGTAGGCCGGCCCGCCCTCGATCAGGAGGACGTCGACGGCGGGATCGTCTGCGAGGCGCCGGGCGAGGACCGCACCGGCACTGCCGCCTCCGATAATCAGATAGTCGTATTCGGCGCGTTCAGTCGAACTCATGGCTGCTTCTCGCCTTTCTGCTGCTGGAGGGAATCCGGCTGCTGGTGGGGGTGTCAGGTCGTCAGGCGCTGGAGGTGCTCGCGCAGCTCGGGCCAGACGTCGGTCCGCACGAAATACCCGGAGTCGGCGTCCTTCACGCACGCCACGTGCCTGGTCGAGACGGATGAGACGGTGCGCTCGGTGTTCTCCGAGCGCCAATCGGTGGTGAAGACGAACTCGGTGTCTCGCAGATCGCTGACCGCGACGGTGACCGAAAGGGCCTCCCCCAGCCCGGCGCTTGCCGGGTACTCGGCCCACGACGACCGCACAGGGAGGCCGCGCCCGCTCGCGAACAAGGTCTCGAGGGGCATGCCGACATCGCTCAGCCACCGGGTGAACACCTCTTCGTGCCAGCGGAAGACGTTGCCGAAGTAGAGCACTCCGGCGGCGTCCACATCCCCCAGCACGACCATGCGACCGGTCACCAGTGCACGGCCACGCCGGGCACGATCGGGTCGAGGTGCCTGCCCCACCGCACCTCGGTGAGGTCGATCTCCGGCTCGATTCCGCGGATGAGCTGGCTGACGAGTTTGCCGGTCATCGGGCCGGACGAGTTGCCGAAGACGTGCCCCGCGGCCACGATCAGCCCGGGCGACGCCTCGTCGATGATCGGCACCATGTCCGAGGTGAACGGCAGGACTCCCGCCCAGATGCGGTCGATCGGCGCATCCTTCAGGCCGGGGAAGTCGTCGCCGATGTTCTCGGCGGTCGCACGTATGCCCGAGAGCGTCGGCGAGAGATCCACGTCGGAGGGGTAGTCCATCGGGCAGCCGAGGAGGATCTCTCCGTTGGCGCGCTGCGCAGCGAGGGTGAGCATCCACGACCCGGTCTCGATCTCGATCGGTGAGAGGAAGGCCTGCTCGTCCCACGAGGGAAGTACCCGGAACAGCTCGTACTGCTTGGCTGTCAGGGGTCCGTAGACCACGGGCCGGATCTGCTGGGGAAGCGGCTTGGTGGCGATGACCTGCAGCCGTTCCCGCCCGACGCGGGCGTCGACTCCGCTCGCGGCCATCAGCTTCTCGGTCCACGCGCCGGATGCGACCACGACATAGTCGGCGAAGAACATCCCCTGGGCCGTCTTCACGCCGACGACCCGCTCGCCGTCGTAGATCAGCTCGAGCACGGGCTCGTGTTCACGGATGACGGCGCCGGCCTGTCGTGCCCCCGCAGCGAGAGCGGCGACGACGGTGGGGGTGTTGATCTGCGCATCGTTCGCACAGAAACTCGCACCAAGCACGTCTTCCCGGATGGGCTTGACCAGCTCACGAACGGCCTTGTTGTCGATGAGCTCCATGTCGAGTCCGTCCGCACGCCGGGCGGCGACGAACTCCTCAAAGACGGGAGCCTGGCGTTCGTCGGTGAAGTAGATGAGTCCGCCGTCGGCGCGGAACTCGAACGGGATCGGCAGATCTTCTTTGAGATCGTCGTAGAGCTTGCGGCCGGCGAACGAGACGTCGAGCGCCCATCCCGTGTTGCGGCAGTGCAGCCACACGAAGCCGGGATTGCGGCCGGAGGCGCCGTAGCCGATGGTCTCCTGCTCGAACAAGGTCACATCCAGGCCCTCCCGCGCGGTGAAGTACGCAGTGGATGTGCCGACAAGGCCCCCGCCGATGACGATGACAGACGTGCTCATGATTCTTCCTTTCGTTCAGACGTGGGTGCCGGAGAAATACGGGGCGACCTCTGCCGCCTCGACGGGGTCATGGTCCTCGAGGTTCTGGTAGTAGCCGGCGCGCGAGATCCTGTACATGCCCCGGGCGTCCAATTGGGCGAAGAGCTCCGCAGATTTGACCGCCAAGACGTTGGGGTTGATGACGGAGAGCTCGTTGAGTCCTGCCTCACCGTTCATCGCAGCGAGCTCGTAGCACGCGGAGACGATGGTGCACCCGATGATGACGGTCTCCGCTCCGGTCCGCTGCATGACGTCCAGCACCTTCGCGTACGTGTCGTGGGCGACGGCTGCGGGATCGAGGACCATGTCGTCGACGAACCAGCCGACCGATTCGACGGAGACGCAGTTGGCCTCGGCGCCATAGACGCGGATGGTGTCCTTCAACATCGGGACCGCCTTGTGGTGATCGGTCACCACGGCGAAGCGGTGACCGAACGGCCGGGCGAGCCCGACTGACGACTCGAGAGGGCCGATCACCGGAATGGAGACCAGTTCTCGCGCTTCGGTGAGCGCCGGGTCGTAACAGCATCCGATGACCACCGCATCGAATCCGTCCTCTTCGGCCTGCTTCACCGCACGAAGGATCTCGACCTGCACCAGCTGCTTGGGCGCGTAGTAGTCGAGGTTGCGCGGGCCCGTGGTCAGATGACGGATCTCCAGCTCGGTGTCGGGGAGGAGCGCCCCCTGCAGGACCGTTCCGATGATCTCGTCGTACGCATCGGTTCCGAATGGGTTCAGAAAGCAGATCTTCATCGAGGTCCTTCGTCGGTTGGTCGGGAGGCTTGAGACGACTCTAGGAACCGCGCCTCGCCCGATCCATAGGAGTAGTTACGAGCAAACCGCCGGGGAGCCGTGAGGGTTACAACGGGGGCTGTTCATCCACCCAGGCCGCGGCGATGTCCGACAGCGTGCCGAAGTAGACACCGTCATGGCCCGCGACGTACTCCAGGAATTGCTCGAACATCATGAGGTGGTGGGCTCGCCCGATGGTCTGGGGATGCACGGTCAGCGCGAACACTCCGCCCGGGACGCGCTCGTACGCGAAGTCGAACGAGTCCTTCCACCGCTGCAGGACGTCGCCGGTCGACGCCATGCCGACACTGCGAGGGAGGTTCTCCAGCGGCGGGAAATCGTCCAGGTACCACGACACGGGGATCTCGATGATCGGCGACTCGGGCCCGAATCGGTTCCCGTTCTCGCGATCCTGCACCACGACCGGGCGCGGCCGATAAACCTCGAAGTCCCGGCCCATCAGCGAGGAATCCCAGACGAACTCGAATTCTTCCAATAGTCCGAGTGTCGCATCCGAGAAGTCCCACGCCGGCGACCGATACCCGAACGGACGCCGGCCGAGGAGCCGTTCATGCTGGCTGATCTGGAGGTCGAGCAGGCGGCGCTCTTCGTCCACGTCCAGCTTGTGGATCGGTTCGTGGTAGACGCCATGGGCGGCGATCTCGTGTCCCGCCTGGAGGATGCGATCGCACTGTTCCGGGAAGGTCTGAAGAGTGTGGGTAGGCGTGCACCACGTGGTCGTGATGCCGTACCGCCGGAAGGCGTTCAGCACGCGGTCGACGCCGACGAGCGCGCCGAATTCGCCGCGTGAGAGAAAGCTCGGCGTCGCGACGCCGAACGTCCCCATCCAGACGCTCTGGGCGTCGAAGTCGGAGGAGATGGACACGGCGAGACGCTTGCCCTCGGGCAGTCGCAGCGGCACGGCCTCAGATCCAATCCCGGCTCGGGCCGGCCTTCGCCAGGCGCGTGCCGACCAGGTCCGTCAGGACCGCGTTGGAGCCCTCCCCGCGATGAACAGGGCCGAATCCCTCAGGAAGCGCGAGAATTCGAGGTCTTCGACGTACGCCCAGCCGCCGCCGAGCTCCATACCGGCCAGCGCGGCGTGGAGAGCGGCGTCGCCTGCCGCGACCTTGGCCGATGCGGCCTCGATGTCGCGCCTGCCGCCGGCCTGCTTGGCGCGGGCGGCGGCCAGCGTCAGTGCCTTGGCGGCGGCGATCTCGATGGCGACAGCCCCGAGGCGCGTGCGGACCGTCGGCTTCTCGATGAGGGCCGTCCCGAACGCTTCCCGCTCGCTCGCATAGGACACGGCGTTCCAGAACGCGCTTCGAGCAACGCCGACCGCCGCGGCCGCGACAGCGATCCGTCCGACCTCGAGCCCGTCCATGACCTGTCGGAACCCGTGGCCGGGGACTCCGCCGATGAGGCGGTCGTCCGGCACCATGATGCCGTTCACCGACAGCTCGACGGTTTCGATGCCACGCGAGCCGAGCTTGTCGAGCCTGCGGTCGACCGTCCACTCGCCTGCCTGGAGCAGGAAGAGACTGAGACCGCCGGCACCGCTTCCTGGCGTCGGATCCGTTCTCACCAGGATGAGAAGCAGGTCGCTGTTCGCGGCGTGGGTGATCAGCGCTTTCCGGGCCCGGATCAACCACCCGTGCTCCACCCGTTCGGCCGTGGAGCGGATCTGCTGCAGGTCGGAACCGGCGTGGGCCTCGGTCAGCGCCAGAGCGGCGATGGCGGCGCCTGTCTCGAGCGGTCCGCTCCATCGCGCACGCTGGGCTGCCGTCCCATAGTTCTTCACCGTCCACACGCTCGTCGAGTGCGCGTTGACGACAGGGACGAGGCTGAGCCACCCGCGGCCGATCTCCTCGAGGGCGAGCGCGTATGTCTCGAGATCACGTGTGCACGCGTCGAACAGGTGGAGCTGGCGGAGCCGGCTCACCAGATCCGCGGGGTACTCGCTGCGCGCGTCCCGACCGTGCACATCGTGGAGTTCACTGTCCACGAAGGCGGTGATGGCGTCGAGGAAGTCCTGATCAGCGAGAGAGGCCCGATCCTGGTCACTGAGATTCGCGTGCATCAGGGAGCCCCGTCTCCGAACACCGGCTCCGCGAGCGCTTCGCGGTCGCGAGCGAACGGTTCCAGCGGGATGGTCGGGTCCTCCCCCGCGACCAGCTGCGCCATCAGCTCACCCGCGAGGGGGCCGGAAGCGGTGCCGGCGACGTGGCCGGAATTGACGTACAGCCCGTCGACCTTGTCGATGATCGGCAGCCGGTCGGCTGTGACTCCGACGAGTCCTGCCCAAAGACCTGTGACGCCCAGCGTTCTGAAGGACGGATCGCGGCGCTGGAGCGACTGGATCATCAACGAGGTCGCCTCCACAGTGATGTGCGGGTTGAGGGACTGAGCCGCGTCGTGGGTGTGGCCGATGATGATATTGCCCTCGGCGTTCTGCGTAACGATGTCCTCGTAGGTGAGGTGCGAGCCCTCCTCCAGGCCCGGCGTAGCGAACAGTGTCGGCTCGAAGCTGGGCAAGGAGCTCAGCGCTCCGAAGTTCTCGACGCCGCCCGGGCCGCGTGTGACGACGTGAACCTGCCGCGACACGGCCTGCGTCATGAGCATCCCGACCCGGATGGGGGTGATGGGAAGATCGATGCCCTCCGAAGACAGCGTGGAGGCCCAGGCGCCCGTGCACCAGACGACCCCGCCTGCGGCGATGTCACCGCGCACCGTGCGGACACCGGTCACGGCGTCTCCGTGTCGGGTCATGCCGAGAACAGGCGTGTTCTCGTAGATGCGGACGCCGCGACGTTTGCAGGCGTCGCCGAGAGCGCGCGTGAATTTCGCGGTATTCACCTGAGCGTCGTCGCCGCTGAACACCGCGCCGATCGCGGACGCCGGAACACCGCTCGACAACTTTCTCGCCTCGGCAGCGCTGATCAGCTCAGCTTGGACCCCGTGCTCACGACGGTCGGCCACATAGTCGGCGAAGACCTTCTGCTGGTCCTCGGTCTCGAAGTAGATGAGGCCACCATCCCGCCGGAGCTCGAACGTGTCACCCAGATCGTCGAGGAACCGCTCGTAGAGCTCGGCACCCTGGCGTGCGAGCTGAAGTTCGGTGCCGCCGCGCACGGTCTGCACCCAGATGCCGCCCGAGTTGCGCCCTGATGCGCCGAACGCGGTGAACCGCTGCTCGACGACGAGGACGTCGAATCCGCGCTGCTTCAGCGCGTGCGCCGTCGTCAATCCGACGATGCCGCCCCCGACGACGACGATATCTGCCTGGTCAAGAACCATTCCGGACCTCCGCTGGCCGCCCCACTGTGATTCTCACATCCTGCCATCCGGCCATCTCAGGTGGCCGTCCATCCGCCGTCGACATGGATGACCTGTCCGGTGACATAGGAGGCGCTGTCGGATGCGAGGAAAGCGATGACCGCCGCGACCTCATCGGGGCTCCCTCCCCGCTTGGCGGGGATGAGGAAGTCCCAGAGTTCAGGCGAGGCTCCGATCCCGCGATCCATGTCGAGGACGCCGCCGAGCTGCTCGCCGGAATTCTTCCGGATATCTGTCTGGGTCACGCCGGGGGCGACGACATTGGCCGTGATTCCGAGCGGTCCGAGGTCGATGGAGAGCCTCCTCGTCATGCCCTCGATCCCCGCTTTGCTCGCCGCATAGGACAGTCCGTCCGCCGCACCTCGCTGCCCGGCGACCGAACCGACGTTGATGATCCGTCCGCGTCGGTTCGGGATCATCAACTCGGAGGCGACCTTGCAGCCGTGGAAGTAGCCGGTCAGGTTGATCGCGATGATCCGCTGCCACAGCTCCAGCGTGGTCTCCTCGATGCTGGCGTACGCGTCGAAGACACCCGCGTTGTTGACGAACACGTCGAGACCGTCGTCACCGGCGGCCTCGGCACCGAATGTTCGCATCGCGTCGAAATCGGTCACGTCCAGTTCGACGGTCGTGACCTCGGGCAGCGCTGCTTTCGTCGAGTCCAGCCGTTCGCGCGAGATATCGCCGACGTAGACCGTGTCGCCGTTCTGCGCGAACGCACGTGCCACCGCCAGTCCGATGCCCGAACCTGCGCCCGTGATCGCTACCCGCTTCACCATCCCGCTGCCTCCTTATCGGCCTGAAAGTCCCGGACAGCCGGGTCGTACTCGACGGAATCCGCCGGGATGACCCGGATCGGGCGACCGCTCTCCTGCTCCTCGGTCAGGTGAGCGATGACCCCCGGCAGCGTCGAAAGGATGGCGACTCCCGTCGTCTCATCGGGAGTGAAGCCCATCTCCACAAGAACAAGGGCCATCATCCCCACATCGTTGACCGGGATCCAGTCCCGCCCCGTCTGCCGCCCGAACTCCGCGTGGAGGGTTTCGTAGAACGCTGCCCGCGGTCCCCAGAAGCCGAGCGTCTCGGCGATCTCCTTGATCTTCTGCGCGCGAGGGTCGACGTACTTGAACACCGGATGCCCGAGGCCCGGAATCCTGCGGCGCGACGACCGGTATTCGGACACGATCTCCTCGGCCACCTCCGCGGCCGACCGGTCCGAGACCTGCAGCCGATCGAAGCTCTCGATCGCGAACCTCGCCGTGTCCTCCGGCGCCAGCGTGTTCTTCCCCACTGCGAGGACGGCTGCCGCGAGGCCGGCCGCCACATTGGGGTTCGCCGACATGACGTAGCGCGCCGCTACGGTGCCCGGCTTCTCCAGCGCGTAGTCGAGCACCGCGGTCAGGATCGCATCCAGCATCCGGGTCTGCTCCGGCGTGGGAAGCGAGCCGCGGATGAGGAGGTAGGTTGCGGCGCTGAACGACACGCCTCCGATGAGTTCCTCCAGGTCGTATCCACGGATCCGTACGGTGGACTCATCCACGCGGCTCACGGACGATGTCCAATAGCGCTCTCCCACAACGTCCCTCCGCGATACTCGGCGACCTTCCGGCCTCGTCATTGTGCCCAGACTAGGGCCGCCTCCGCGGACCAACCATTGGAGAATTTCCATGAGTTCCGGCGCCTGGTTGTGAGAAGCACCGGAGTCAGGCGGAGGGCGCGCGGTTAGAATCGCCTCATGCAGCCGGGGCACCACGGCCTCACCGGGCCTCGCGGAGGAGACGTGAGTCGTCCGCCCCTGAGCCCGTGCACGCTGGCAGACTTGATGAGTCACGAAGCCCTCGGCCTGCGTCTCATCGCCGGCGCCAGTGGTTTCGAGGAACGCCCCGTGACATCGGCCCAGATCTTCTCTGATCGTCTCGATGAGGATCGGCTGAGCGCCGACGAGCTGATCCTGTTGATCGGCGGGTGGGCGGATGGGCCCACGGAACCCGCACGCATCGCGGCCCTTTTCGCCGAAGCCGAAGTCGCCGCGGTGGTCATCCCGGAGACATTGAGCGAGTCGCTTCAGACGAGCGCGTCCGAAGCGCTTTCGGCTGCGGGGATCCCGGTCTTCCTCGTCCCGAGGACGACCCGTTTCGCCGACATCATCGACACCGTGAGCCGCGCTCACGCCAGTCCCGATACTGCGCGCTTCCAGCGGATGATGTCGATGCAGCAGTCCCTGGTCGCGGCGATGGACTCTGCCGAGCCCGCCGTCTCGCTCGTGCGCAAACTCGCGACGCTGACTGATGGCATCGCCGGCGTCACCGACGAGTCCGGGCTCGTGGAGAACGCGACCGGCGCGCTCCCTTTCGTCCTGTTCCGCCAGGAGATCGGCGGATACGAAGCGCCCACGATCGAGCTCGACGTCGGCGGCTGGGAGGGCCTCGCGGTTCGCCTGCACTCGCTGCCGGGCCGACCCCGACGCTGGCTCATCCTCGCCAGCCGGCGCGTCGGCTTCCTCAATGCCTACGGTCGCGCCGCCGCCGCCGTCACGGCGTCGCTGTTGGAGGCGGCGAAACGGATCGACACTCTCGCGATGAATCAGGACCGCGCGATCCGGAGTTCCATCCTGCGGCGCGCTCTGGAGCTGGAGCCGTATGAGAGCACCGAGGGGCTCGAGGAACGAGCCTCGGCGCTGGGCCTGAATTTCGCGAACGAGGTGCGCGTGCTTTCGATCGTGTTCCCGAACGCGCACCGTCAGCACCGCATCCCGGCTGCCGACCTCCTGGAGGAGACGATCGCCGCTCATGGGGCGACCGGGTTCACCCTGGAGCAGGCGAACGGCTTCACCGTCCTGCTCCAGGCGAGCGCCGACACGCAGGCCAAGACGATCAAGTCCATCCTTTCGAATCAGCCCGGGTCCTTCGTCGGCACCGGACGGGCCATCGAGAAGATCGGCGAGGTCGCCACCTCGCACCACGACGCGATCCTTGCCGTGCAGTTCGCACTCAGGGGCCGCAAGACGCGGACCGCGAGCTACGACGAACTGGACTTCTCCGTCCGGCTGCTGGCCGACATCGGGCAGGCGAGCATGGCCGAGTGGCGCGACCGCATCCTCGGGCCGTTTCGAGACAAGCCGCTGCTGCTGGAAGCGATCACCACGTATTTCGCTGAAGAGTTCGATGTGATGTCCGCGGCCAGGCACTTGAACATCCATCACAATTCGATGCGCTATCGGCTGTCCAAGGTCGAGGAGATCCTCGGCGCGTCCATCCGCTCCCCCTCGATGATCACGGCATTGCATCTGGCGATGACCGCCGAAGCGGCGGGCGCGGAATTGACCGCAGAGACCCTCGGACCGCTGCGACCCTCACGCGACACCGGCGACCGCGTGACCGATGCGGTGGCGAGCGACGCGCCCGCGAGCGGACCGCTGTTCCCCGAGCCGAGCGACAGCTTCGGCGCCGCGCGCGTCGACTGAGGAAGCCGACCTGAGCGGGGCTCGCGCGGTCCCGCTATTCGACCGACGTGGTCGTCGACCGCGCAAGCGCCCCGATGATCGCCTCCGCCTCGGCCACCATCGAGGTCACGACGTCTCCGGCGGGCGTCAGCTCGTGGATGTTCTCCACACCCTGCCCGATCGGCATCATGCCCCAGTCCAGGTCGCCATCCTGGTAGCCGGTCTCGACTCGCTCGCCCGCGACCGCGTACTGCCCCGGGAAGCCCCGCACCGACGACGGGTCGCCTTCCCATTTCGTGGTCCACTGGTTCCGGAAGGCACGGAGCGGCTTGCCCGTGTACGACTTGGTCAGCACGGTGTCACGGCTATGACCGGCGAGCACGCGCGCCTTGAAGGCATCATGACCGTACGCCTCCGGGGTGGCGATGAACCGGGAACCGACCCAGACCGCCTGCGCGCCCAGCGCGAGCGCGGCGGCGAGGCCACGGCCGTCTGTGATACCGCCGGCTGCGGCGACCGGGAGATCGACCGTATCCACCACGGCGGGCGTCAACGCCATCGTGGCGACATGACCGGTGTGACCTCCTCCTCGGTGCCCTGAGCGATCAGGAAGTCGATTCCGCTTGCGGCGGCTCGTTGGGCCCCGCCGATCGAGCCGACCATCGCGCCCACCAGGATGCCTCTGCTCCTGGCCGCGTCGATGAACCACGACGGCGTCGCGAAAGTCAGCACGACGACCGGCGGCGCTTCGTCGAGAACCACTTGCACCTGGTCTGTGACCGCCCCGGGAGTGAGGAGCGCCTGAACTCCGGCCAGTTTGGTGCGCTGGGCCGGGCTCATCGCGTCCCAGAGTTCGCGGACGGGCGCCCAGGTCGCCTCATCCTCCGTCGTCAACGATTCCGGGAGGAGCAGATTCACGGCATACGGCTTGGAGGTGCGGCTGCGGATGTCTCGGATCTCGGCCCGCAGCGCGTCCGGCATGAAGCTGACGCCGCCCAAGCAGCCCATTCCGCCTGCCTCGCTGACGGCGACGACCAAGTCGGCCTGCGCGACGCGTGCCATGCCGGCTGAGAGCACAGGATGCTCGATCTGCAGAAGACGGGTGAGCTCAGTGGCGATCACGAGAGGGAGGTCCTTTCAGACGTGCGGATGTCGGTGCGGAGCGCATCCGCGATGGGGTGGGGGATTGACTGGGCGCGACCCGTCGACACGTCGACGTTCACGTACGTGCTTTCCACCGTGCAGACCAGCTCCGCCTCCCGGTGGAACGCGAAACGGAGATCGGCGCTCGACGTGCCGACGCGCACACAGGTGACCCGCGCTTCGATGACGTCATCGAGTCGCGCCGGACGGTGAAAGGTCAGGTGCGTCGCGACGAGCGAAGGGTCGTACCCTGCCGAGAGCAGCTCCGGGTATCCCCATCCGAGAAAGCGGAAGTACTCGGTCATCGACACATCGGCGTACTCGAGATACCGGCTGTTGAAGACGAACTGCTGCGGATCGGTCTCGTGGTAGCGCACCCGGAAGGTGTGGACGAACAAGGCCATCTCAGCTCGCGTCCGCTTCCAGCCGCGCGTAGAGGTCCTCGCGCCGGTACCGGAAGCCGGGCGGCTCCGGCTGCGCCCGGGACTCCTCCAGCAGCGCCGAGTCGAGCCGGGCGATCACGAATCCTTCGCTTCCGTCGTCGTCGTGGGCGACAACGATGCCTTCGTTGTCGCCGAATCGCCGCTCCAACGGCATGGCGACGAGAGCATGACCAGTGCCGTGCATCGCGCCGTCCCGCGGCAGACCGCTGGAGCCGACCAGTGTGGAGACCGCCACGTAGACCTGGTTCTCCATGGCGCGCGCGTGCGCCCCGTAGCGGACGCGCTGTGCCCCGCGCCGGTTCCAGGTCAGTGATGGCACAAGGATGAGGTCCACCCCTCGCTTCGCCAGGTGCCGCGACACCTCGGGGAACTCGATGTCGGCGCAGATCTGCACGGCCGTCCTCATTCCGTTGATCTCGGTGATGAGCACAGCGTCGCCGGCCTCGGTGCCGAGGCTCCGCTCCTGCGGGATGAGGTGCAGCTTGTCCTGCTGCTCCACCCGGCCATCCGGGTGCGCCACGTATGCGGTATTCCGATGCGCGCCGGTTTCCGTCTCGCGGAAGTGGCTGCCTACGACCACCACGCCGAGGTCGGAGGCGACCCGCACGATCGCGTCGACGAACCGCCCGGTGTAGGACGGGAACACGGAACGGTACGCCTCGTCGAGGTCATCGACCGTGAGGTGCTCCGCCTCCGGAAGCGACGCGAGCAGACCCATGGTCGTCAGCTCTGGCAGAAGGACGACCTCCGCCCCGTCAGCGGCCGCGGCACGGACCAGGCCGGTCAGGTGCTCCTCGAAATCATCGAATGTGCGCTCCGGCCGAAGCTCGAACTGGGTCGCTGCCACGGAGAGAGTATTCATGCGCCGGCCGTCGTGTTCGTCACCAGCGCCAGGGACTTCCGGTCTACTTTGCCGGTGCGCGGATTCACCGGCAGTTCGTCCACGGTGATGAAGCGGGTCGGCACCTTGAACGAAGCCAGGCGCGTGCGGCAGAATTCCGCGAGCGCATCCGGATCGATGGCCTCTCCTGGCCGTGCGACGACCGCGGCCACGACCGCCTCGCCGTACTCGGCATCGGGACGCCCGAAGACGGCCGCTGCGCGAACGGAGTGGTGTTCGGCGAGCACGCCCTCCACTTCGGCGGGCGAAACGTTGGCCCCGCCGCGGATGATCATGTCGGAGAGCCGGCCGAGGACGTAGACGTATCCCTGCTCATCCACGGTGACGAGGTCTTTGGTGCGGTACCAGCCGTCGACTGTCGCATCCGCCGTCGCCTGGGGATTGTCCCAGTAGCCGAGGAAGTGCGCGGGCGCCTTCCAGAGTGCTTCGCCTGCTCGGCCCGGGGCCACGTCCGACCCGTCCTCGTCCACCACGCGCATCCGCGCACCCGGTACGACCCTGCCGGCGCTCCCGAGCCGCGGCTCCGGGTCCACGGCCGGATCGTAGGTCACGACGGGGAAACACTCGGATGCAGCGAACACGTCATGCACGGGAACACCCGTGAGGCGCTGCCACCGGGCGAAGACCGCTTCGTTTCGAGGCTCGCCGCCGGAGATGCAGAACCGGAGGGAGCGGAAGTCGGCGGCTCCCGGATGGTTCTCCGCGTACTCCGTCAGCTTGACGAACATCGTGGTCACGCCGGGGAGGAACGTGCCCTGTCGATCACTGATCGCCTCCACCAGGAGCGCCGGGTTGGTGCGAGCGAGGATGAGGACGGTGCCGCCGCGGCTCAGAGTCGACATCGATGCCGTCGTCAGCCCGAACACCCACGCCATGGGAAGGCAGACGATGGTGCGGTCGGCCGGGCCGATGCGCCACACGTCCGCATAGGCGTCGGCGCCGGCAGACAGGCCCTCCGCCGAGTGCATCACCGCTTTCGGACGCGACGTGCTTCCGGAGGTGTAGCAGATCAGGGCCAGCGCCTCCGGATCGAGCTCCGTCAGCGGAGGAAGCGTGTGGACCGCGGCGGCTCCATCGCCGGACGCGTCCTGCAGGACCGTGTCATTGTCGACGATCGTGTCCACGGACACGCTTGAGCCGTTCAGTCGCGCGGCAGCTCTGCCATCCGCCAGCACGACCGTCGACAGGGAGTTGCCGATCACGTACTCGAGCTCGTCGGTCGTCGACGACGGATACACCGTGACGAGGGTCGCGCCGAGGCGCCAGACGGCGAACGCCACGACCAGATAGGCCGCCGAGTTGTCTGCTATCAGAGCCACGCGCACGCCACGGGCGACGCCCATCTCCTGGAGACGCCCGGCGAAGCGATCGACGGCGTCCACGAGCGCGGCGAAGGTGACGAGCCGGTCGCCATCTTCGAGAGCGACAGCATCGCCGTCGGTCGCGTTCGTGATCCGTTCCAGGAACCGCATGTGTTACGCCTGCTCCCTCTTGAACATGACGACCCACTGGCCGTCTTGGGCGACATCCCCATTCTGCGTGACCACCTCGACATCGAAGGTCACGATTCCGCGGTCGGGCTTCGACGACGACGGCTTGACGGACGCAACCGTCTGTCGCACGTGGATCGTGTCGCCGATCCGTACGGCGCCTTTCAAGTTCCATGTCATGCCGAGGAAGGCGATGGCCGTTCCTTCTTTGATTCCGAGGCGCGATTCCAGCCCGGTTGCGATGGCGAAGACACCCGGTCCGTGGAAGATGCGTCCGCCGAACTGCGTCGCCTTGGCGAACTCCTCGTCGGTGTGCAGCGGATTGAAATCCCCCGAGATGCCGGCGAACAGGACGAGGTCTGCTTCGGTGATCGTCCGCGCGGGGCTCTCCCAGGTCTGGCCGATCTCGAACTCGTCGAAATACATTCCCCGTTGTCTCGTCTGTTCTGCGATGTCCACGTTGGTCCCTTTCACGTTCCGGCGACCGAGTTCCCTGCGGCCATGACATATCTCACCCCGTCGCCGGAATTCGCGCTATTGGTCGATTAACAACGAAGCCGTGATCCGCCAGTGCAGGAGACCAACACCGGCAGGAATCATCGCCTGAGGGAGAGGCGCCGGCTGACACACAGAGCCGCACCCGCCCGAAGGCGGGTGCGGCTCATCGTTTCGCCTGCGTGCTGCGGCGGTCCTGTCGTCGACTCAGCCGGCCGGGTCGGGGACGAGATCACCGGCGTCGTCGCGGCCGATGCGCGCATAGACCTCCGGCCGCCGGGTCCGGTACACCGCGGCGAGGATGACGCCGACGGCGATGAGTCCGTAGATCACTCCGAGCACGAGCCAGGTCAGCCATCCCTCCGTCCCGGCGAGCAAGTCGAAATTGATCGTCGAGAGGACGAGCGCCACCGCGAGGAATACAAGCGAGATGGCAGTGCCGATCGCTTGCCAGGTCGCTTTCTTCTTCGCCGTCGTGTCCCGCACCAGGAACACTGTGATGGCGAGCGCAGCGACGACCAGCAGGATGACGAAGCAGTACGAGTACACGCCGGAGAGCCTCGCGTAGGCCGTGTCGCCGTCGATCTGCGCGACTGCGAAGATCACGAGTCCCGCCAACGACGCGATGCTCACCGCGATCGAGGCGCGGTGCGGGGACCCGTGACGTTCGTGCACCCGGCTGAGGCCTTTCGACAACACGCCGTCCGCACTCAAGTTGTAGAGGTATCGCGACGTGATGTTGTGACTCGCCAGGACCAGCGCGAAGGAGCTGGTGATGAGGAGCACGGAGACGGCGAAGTACGCGACATTTCCGGTGTAGTGCTTGACGCTCTCACTCGATGCCGCGACGAGGTTCTTATTGAGAACGGCCATGATGGCATCAGCCCCATACGAGTTGATGAACACCCATGCGGTCAGGGAATAGAGGACAGCCAGCGTTCCGACGACAGCATAGGTCGCCCGAGGCACGGTGCGGCGTGGACGCTTCACCTCATCACGGAAGATGATGGTCGCCTCGAACCCGCCGTAGAGACCGATGCCGAAGATGAAGCCGACGGCGATGGAGCCGGAGAAGATGTTCGACGGTTTGAAGCTGTCGAAGCCGAGGCCATGGGCTCCGCCCTGGACGATCACCGAGATGTCGTAGATGACAAGAAGCAGCAGTTCGAGGGCGAGGAAGACGGTCAGCAGCCTGGCCGAGAAGTTGATGTTCAAGTACCCGAGCACCGCCACGATGACGAACATCACACCCGCGTACAGCCACCAGGGCAGCGAAGGGCCCCCGAGAGCTCCATGGACGAGAGAGTCGGTCGCGACGCCGCCCAGCGCGTAGGCAGAGAGATTTGCTGCGTAATAGCAGACCATCGCCGCGAAACCAGTGCCGAGCCCGGGAATCTTGCCCAGCCCCGCCGAGACGAAGGCGTAGAAGCCGCCCGGCTTCGGAAGTCGCAGGCCCATCGCGACGAGGCCGGCAGCGAAGAGTGCCGCGATCACGCCGCAGAACAGGTACATGACCGGAGTTCCCACTCCGTTCCCCAACAGGATGGTCACGGGTATGAAGCCGAGAAAGACCACCATCGGGCCGTTGTAGGCGAGGACGGTGAAGACCAGGTTGAAGAATCCGATGTTGCCTTGGAGCTTGTCGCCGGGGGCCGTACCGGCCTCCATCGCGTGAGTGCCGTCCGAACTTGTCGCGGTCATGTCCGGTTTCTCCTGTCAGTGAGCAAGGCGCGGGGGCGCGGGTCTTGCGTAGTGCGGTCGCTCGGCCACCGGGACGTGACCGCCTTCGCCATCGAAGGTCTACGTTTCGCATGAACATAGGTAGGCGGAGTCGCGATCGCCATTGGGGATTCTCCTAAGCCGCCCAGCGTGCGTTGGTGGTACGACAGGACGGAGAACTTCTCAGCCACAATTGTGCGCTATCTCGGCGGTAGCGATTCGCGTGTTTGTTCAGCCGCGAAAGGACCCGACAGGCACTCCTGACACGCCGGCGTCAGCCAGCCGGTAAAGGGACCCATCAGCGGTTCGAGGTGAATCGAGTCCATACTGCGCCGTGGTCACGAAGAGTTCCCGCAGGCCTGGTCCTCCGAACGCGCAGGAGGCCGGCTGACTCGCTTCCGACCCGATCTCCCGAAGGAGGTCGCCCTCTGGACTGATGCGAACGATTCTGCTTCCGCCCCACAGCGCGATCCACAGGCAGCCGTCCATGTCCACTGCGAGGCCGTCCGGCAATCCTTCGGACTCACGGAAGCGGCGCACCACTCGCTTGTGCGAGATCGACCCGCTTGCCGGATCGAAATCGAACGCGAACGTCTCGCCCGTCACGCTGTCATTCAGATAGAAGATCCGGCCCTCGCGGTCCCAGCCCAGGCCGTTCGGCAGCGTGAGGCCGGTCAGGACCTGCCGCACGCCCCAGTCGGTGTCGAGTACATGAAGGGCGCCTTGCTCGGCGGCTTCATCCTTATGGAGGCTGCCTGCCCAGAGCCGACCATCAGGGCCGGGCTTCGCATCATTCATCAAGTGGTCCGCGTCCAGGAAGGACAGCAATCGGCCGTCGCCCCCGTCCGCCAACAATTCCAAGAATCCCGACGCTGTGGCAACGACATAACCTCGCGTACTGGGCGACACAGCTCCGATGAAGCCGCCCAGAGCGCGACTGGTCTTGGATGATCCATCCCACGTGTTGAGAACGCCAGGCGTCATATCGACCCACACCAGACGACCTTCCTCGGGCAGCCAGATCGGAGACTCCCCGATGTCATCTTCGCCAGGCACGAGCAATTGGAGCTCGGTGCGTGGGCGCTGATCACTACTTGCTGGGTCGACCATTGGGCTCAACTTTTCGTGGTGGGACGGTTCAGCCACAATATCTCGGGTCACGAGCCAAGAGCACTGTGGAGGGACGCAGGCCTGTCGCCTATGCGACTCGCGGAGGTGTTTCGTCGTGTGTCTGCACTAATTCCCCCCAATCCTCGGCGAGCGGAGTGTCCGATGCGGGTCGGAGTCAGGCTGTTCGCGTTTGACCGGGCGGTGGCGCGGTGCTCTCGCGGATGATGACGGTCGGCCGCTCGGATGAGAACTTGCGGACCTTGCCGCCGCTGATGACTGTCTCGAGCAGCATGTATGCGCGCGACCCCAGTCCGGCGAAGTCCTGGTCGACGGTAGTGAGGGGCGGTGTCCACATGCGGGCGAGCGGGTGGTCGTCGAAGCCGACGACGCTCACGTCCGCCGGCACCGCCTTGCCGCCGTCGACGAGGCCGCGGATGACGCCCATCGCGATCTCGTCGTTCCCGCAGAACACGGCGGTGACGGATGGGTCCGCGGCGAGCGCGAGCCCGACCTCCCGGCCGGACTCCGGTTCCCAGGAGGCGTCCACGGGAGCGGGGACGGGGGCTCCGTGCGCTACGAGGGCCCTGCGCCACCCTGTGGTGCGGCCGTCCTCCTTGCGCGACGGGGGCACCCGGACGTGCTGAACCGTCTGGTGCCCGAGGCCGAGCAGGTAGCCGACGACCTCCTCCGCGGCGTCCGCCTCGGCCAGCACCGCCTGCGGCACACCCGCTTCGCGGACGCCGGAGATCGACACGGTTGGGATCGACTTGGGGATGCGGTGCAGCGCCGCGACACCGGGAGGGTCGAACTTGAGGACCACGACGCCGGCGAGCGGCTGGTCCAGCACGAGTGAGACGGCCCGGGCGACTGTCTCGTCGTCTGCGGACTCCACCACGGTGATCGTGACCGTATAGCCCGCTGCACGCGCGCTCTCCTCGACACCGCGGATCGTCTCGGCGTAGCCGTAGCGGGAGGTGTTGCCTGCGATCACGGCGATGAGCTTGGGATGCCGGGCGACGAGGGCGCGCGCGGCGGCCGACGGCCGGAACTCGAGCTCCTGGATGGCCTGCATGACCTTGGCGCGCTTCTCCTCCGACACGTACGCCGCACCGTTGAGCACCCGCGACACGGTCGGCACGGACACCCCGGCCCGGCGCGCGACGTCGCTGATCACGGGCGGTTTCGGGGCGTTGTTCGACATTGTCCTCAGCATAGCGACGCACCCCCTCGCGAGGTCATCGGACGAGCGGCGCTGCTCACTTGACCGCGCCGCTGGTGATGCCGGAGATGATCTTGCGCTGCATCACCGTGAAGGTGATGAGCAGCGGAAGGCTCATCAGGATGATGTACGCGAAGATCAGGTGCCAGTTCTGCAGGTACAGGCCGGAGCTGGCGACCTGGTAGAGGTTCAGCGGCAGCGTGTCGAGCCGGCCGCCGACCACGAACAGCGCGTAGAAGACGTCGTTCCAGATGTAGAGGCAGATCAGGATGGTCGCCGTCGCGAGCGTCGGTCCGAGCAACGGCATGATCACCCGGAAGAAGACGCGGAGCGGGCCGGCGCCGTCGACGCGGGCGGCCTCCTCCAGCTCGACCGGGATGGTGCGGACGAAGCCGGTGACGAAGAAGATCACCGTGGACAGGTACATGCCCATGTAGACGCCGATCATGCCGACCGCCGTGCCTGCGAGGCCGATCTGACGCAGCAGCAGCACGATCGTGACGACCGCAGGCGGGAGGACGATGCCGCTGATGCCGAGCGCGTACACGAACGCGATCGGCTTGCTGCGGCGCCGGCCGAGGATCCAGGAGGCCATCGCCCCCAGCAGCAGCACCCCGAACACCGACGGCACCATGATCAGGAGACTGCCGAAGAACGCGGCGACCATCCGGCCCTGGTCGAGCACGGTCGCGAAGTTCTGCAGCAGGTGCCACGTGGTCGGGAGGGCGAGGCTGGGGTTCAGCGCCTCGGCCTGGTCCTTGCCGGCCGTGACGACGACGAGCCAGAACGGCACGCCGAGCAGCAGCACGACCAGCAGGATTGCGACGATCGGCTGGACGACGCGCGACGGCGTGATCCGGCGGCGACGCCGTGACGTGGTGAGGCTCACAGCACGTTCTCCCTTCTGCGCAGGAAGTAGATGACGGGGAAGGCGAGGACGGTGACCATCAGGAACAGGCTGAGGCTCATCGTGGTCGCCTGAGCGAACAGCCCCTGCCCGAAGGTGCGGAAGATGAAGATGTTCAGCAGCTCGGTGGTGCCGCCCGGGCCTCCCGCGGTCGTGGCCTGAACGATGTCGAAGCCGTTCATCGAACCGAGCAGCGCGGTGGCCACGTTGAAGGTGACCGCGGGTGCCAGCAGCGGGAAGCGGATGGTGCTGAAGGTTTTCCACCAGCTCGCGCCGTCGAGCCGCGCGGCCTCCAGGATGTCCTCGTTGATGGTCTTGAGCCCGGCGAGGTAGATGAGCATCGAGAGGCCCATCCACTTCCAGCCGTGGATGAGCGCCACGACGACGATGGTCCACGTGGTGCTGCCGAGCCACGCGACGGTGACGTGCTGCCCGGTGAAGAACGACAGGATCTGGTTGAGGCCGCCCTCGGGCTTCAACAGCGCCTGGAAGATGTAGCCGACGGCGAGCGCCGACATCACGACCGGCACGAAGAACGCGACGCGTGCGAACCGGTTGATTCGGGTGTCGCGCTCCAGCACCAGGGCGAGGACGAGCCCGAAGAGGTTCTGGAAGAGCGCGACCAGGACTGCGTAGATCAGCGTGATCCGCAGATCGTTGAGGAGGCTGCCGTTGCCGAACAGCGACATGAAGTTGTCGAAGCCGACGAAGTTGATCTGGCTGTGGAAGCTCGACCAGTCGGTGAACGCGTAGACGAAGTTGAAGATCGTGGGCACGAAGAAGAACACGACGAGCACGATCAGTGCGGGGACCAGGAACCAGGCCGGGTGGTCCTGGCGGCGGCCGCCTCGGCGGTTCTGGACCGTGCGCGCTGCCACGGTCGGCGCCGGCGCCGGCGGTGCGAGCTGTGCGGTCATCGGGTCATGCCTTTCTGGATTCGGGCGCCGGGGCGGCGGTCAGAACTGCGGTATGCAACTCGGGCCACCGCCCCGGCGTTCCGGGCCGGAGCTCCGGGCTAGAAGCCCTTCGCTCCCTGCGCCTTCGCGAGCTGGGCGAACTGGTCCTGGGTGGTCTGGGCCACCTGGACCGTCGTCTTCGTGCCCTGGATCATGTCGGCCAGGTTGAGGTACAGGTCGGGGTTCGCCACGGCGAGCGCCTGCATCGAGCCGACCGAGGAGTCGAGAGACTTGGCCACGTCCTGCAGCGCCGTCGGGACGTCGCTCGGGGTGTCGACGCCCTTGATGAGCGAGACGGTGGACTGCGCCTTCACGAAGTCCTTGTAGCCGTCGCCCAGCCAGTAGCTGAGGAACTGGCGGGCCGCGGCCTCCCGCTTGGTGTCACCGGTCTTGAAGGCGACGAGGGCATTGGACTGGTCCGGGATGAACGTTCCGACGTTTCCGGTGGGCGAGATCGGGAAGAAGCCGATCTTCTTGTTCAGGTCGGCGGTGTTGGAGGTCGCCTGCAGCTCGCCGAAGAACGAGTTGACCTGCATGACCATCGCCGCCTTGCCGTCCAGGAGCGCCTTGCCCTGGTCGACGAATGTCGCCGTCTTGATGTCGGAGTTGAACAGCCCTTCCTGGATCAGCTTCTGGTAGTTGTCGATCGCGCCCTGGATGGTCGGGTCGGTGAACTTCTCGGTGTTGGAGTTCACCTTGTCCCACAGACCGCTCTTGGCGGCGTCGGCGAGCTGCGCCTGCACCCACCACTGGGTGGCCCACTTGTCGCCGCCCATCTCGTAGAACGGGTCGACGCCCTTGGCCTTGAGCGCCTGCGCGTCGGCGATGAACTCGTCCCAGTTCTTCGGCGTCGCGGTGATGCCGTTGGCCGAGAGGACGTCCTTGTTGTAGTACACGCCGATCACGGCGGGGGTGGTGACGAGCGCGGCGTAGCGGGTTTTGTTCAGGATGCCCGTCATGCTGCCGAGGTTGCCCGTGTAGTTCTTCACCCATGGCGCGCCCTCGAGCGACTGCAGGTTCTGCGTCGCGTTGAGTGCCGTGAGCTCGGAGGCGGTGGGCTGCCAGAACGCGAGGTCGGGCTTGTCACCCGTCGCGACCTTGGTCTGCACGCCCTGCTCGTAGGGGTCGGGGATCGTGACGACCTTGACCTTCGCGCCGGTGAGCTTCTCGAAGCCCGAGATGACGCTGTCGGCGGTCTTGTTGGAGTTCTGGGCGGCCCAGATGGTCAGGTTCACGCCGTCGAGCTTCGTGTCCTGGGCCGGCCAAGTGGCGGCGCCGCTGCCGGAGCCTCCCGAGCCGGGGTCGCTGCATCCGCTGAGGGCCAACGCCGCGGCGGCCGCGATGGCCGCGACGGTCGCGGCTCCCTTCCAAGCGATCTTCATTGAACTGCTCTCCTTGATATGTCGTAGCGAGATTAACGCCACTGGGTTCGAGTTGCGGAATGTGTTGCGGTCGGCGACGGCGCACCGGGGGCGGTGCCGTCGACGACCTGGAGGCGGAGGACTCGTGCGCCTGCCTCATCGGCAGGGCCGGCGACGCGCAGTCGTCCGGTTTCCGCGTCCCAGTGGGTGCTCCACTCGGGTAGTGAACGCGGAAAGATCGTGGTGACCGTGAGGTCGGAGCCGGCGAACCGGCGGAGGTCGAGTTCGACCGGACCTGCGGACGGGTCGCGGTTCCAGACGGTGAGGAGCGCGCTCTGGCCGGGATGGTCACTGTCCACGGCGAGCCCCAGCGCGGTCCACGGCGCATCCCAGGTCGGGACGCCGAGCGGCCAGAACGGAGCGGAGGCGAGCAGGTCGCCGCGCAGGGACTTCGCTACGGCCACGGCGTCGGCGACGAGGTCCAGCCTCGGCCGGTCCATGTGCGCGAGGTGCCCCGACACGTAGAAGCGGCCGAGCAGGCCGGTGGCGAGGCAGAAGGCCGCCTCCTCGTCGGTCATCTCGGGCTGCGGGTACGCCCAGCTCGCCGCCTGCTCCGGGAGGATGGAGGCCGGCGCGGCGGCCGCGATCGGCGGGTACTTGAGGAAGTCCTGCTGGTCGGACGTCGACTGCATCTGGGCGCGGGACAGCATCGCGAAGTCGGCGCGCATCGCACCGGAGCCGCAGTTCTCGAGCACGAGGGTCGGGTGGCGGTCGAGCACGCCCTCCAGCCACGCGAGGTGGGCGCGGTTGTGGGCGAGCAGGCCGGCGCCGACGCTGTCGGCGTCGCGGTCGGTCCCGGGGCCGGGGTTGATGTTGTAGTCCAGCTTGAAGAAGCCGATGCCGAAGTCACGGACCAGGCGGTCGACCACCTCGTCGAGGTGGGCGCGGGCGGCGGGGTGGCGCAGGTCGAGGTGGTAGCGGTGGTGCTCGACCACGCGCTTGCCGCCCCGCTGCAGGAAGGCGTCGTCCGGCAGCCTGCCGGCCATCGGGCTGTTCACGCCGATGACCTCGGGCTCCAGCCAGAGCCCCGGCACCATCCCTGCGTCGCGGATGCGGTCGATGACCTCCACGAGGCCGCCGGGGAAGCGCGTCGTGCTCGGCGTCCACTCCCCCACCGTGTCCCACCACTCGCCGCTGTCGTCGTACCAGCCGGCGTCGATGCAGAAGATCTCGGCGCCTACCGCGGCGGCCGCGTCGATCAGCGGGAGCAGCTTGTCGGTGGTGGGGTCGCCATTGAGCGTGTTCATGTAGTCGTTGAAGACGACCGGCATCGCGGTGTTGTCCGGGTGCGCACGGCGGGCGCCGCGACGGTAGGCCGTGAGCTGCGCGATCGCGGCGGTGAAGTCGGTCGAGAGGGCGAGCGCGACCGGGACGGTGGTGAAGGTGTCGCCGGAACGCAGGACCTGGGTCCACTGGTGGTCGGTGTCGGCCGGCCCGGAGAGTGCGACGTAGCCGCTGGCCGTGTCCTCGCCGATCTCCCAGCGCCAGGCGCCGTTGTGCTCGATCTGCCACGCCCAGGCTGCGCCGAGCCGGGCGGAGCCGACGGCCGCGACCGGGAGGTGCTTGCCCGTCGACCAGGTGCCTGTCGAGGTGACGCTGAACTCGCCCCGCGGGTTGTGGTTGGTCAGGTGCTGCTCGAGGCGCGGGAAGCGGACGCCGTTGAGCGGTTCGGTGATCCAGCGGCCCTCGCCGAGCCAGTCGCTCAAGGCGTGGTGGACGTCCCAGTCGCGGATGCTGCTGGAGGCGTCGCCGCCGAGGTAGAGCGCGAGGGACGGGATGGAGCGGAGGACCAGGTCTTCGTCGCCGCGGTTGACGACGGTGACCTCGGAACGCAGCACGGCGAGTCCGACGGGGAGCCTCAGCAGCAGCTCGATCTCGAGCCCGGTGCCGTCGTGCCGCATCCGGAGGCGCAGCTCGCGGCCGGCGGCGGTGGTCCGTTCCTCGTGTCCGGTGTAGCGGGACTCGTGACCGATCACCGTGTGGACCAGCCGGTCGTTGGCGAGCGAGTGCCCGTGGCACACCGTCAGCACGTCGACGAGCGGGAGTCCGGCCGGCATCTCCAGGCGCAACCCGGGAGCGGCGACCGCCGCGATGCGCGGGGCGGAGTCGGCCGACCATTCGAGTTCGACGGTCAGCGTTCCGTTGCCCCAGCTCAGGCGGTCGGTCATCGGGTTCCTCTTCTTCGCGGATGCGGTGCCACGCCGGTCGTTCCCGGTGCGGCGCTGGATTCATGATAGCGGTATCAGAAGCAATTGCAAGCATCAATCTGATAGCGCTATCAGCCAGGCGGATATTGGGTTCCTCCCCTCTTGCGAGGGTAGACGATATCGCTATCATGATAGCGGTTTCACATTTGCGTGCATGCTCTGCCGATGAAGTGTCGCTGTGAACGGAGCCGTCCATCCATCCCGTACGAAGGAGTACTGCTTTGACCGCACAACCCGCCCTGCGCTCTCGCCGCCGGGCATTACCGCCCGCGATCGCCGCCTCCGCCGGCCTCGCCCTCATGGTCGGCTGCCTCGTGGCCGCACCGGCTTCCGCCGCCCCGACCGACCCGCTCTCCGTCGACTTCTCGCAGACCACCGGCGCCTTCCGCGGCGGCGCGACCGGGACGCTCTACGGCCTCGGCGACGACGGAGTGCCCAGCCAGGCGGTGCTCGACGGGGCGCACATCACCAACACCTCGCAGAAGCCGCCGCAGGGCGCGCAGCACCCCAGCGGCGACGCCCTCCAGGTCGAGAAGTCGTTCTTCGCCGGCGGCGGTCAGGACCTCTACGTGTACGTGCAGGACATGTACCCGGACTGGCCGTACAACGGCGGCAAGCGCCCGGGCGACGCGAACAGCGACGGCATCTGGGACTACCTCCCGGTCCTCAAGCAGGCCGTGGAGGACGTCGCCATCAAGTCGCAGGACCCGTCGAAGTATGTGTTCATCCCGTTCAACGAGCCGGACGGCGGCAACTGGTACCCGAACTGGTCGACGCAGAAGGACCAGTTCCTCGCCGACTGGACGGCCGCCTACGACACCATCCAGAGCGTCTACGCCGAACACGGCCTCGGGCACGCCCGCGTCGGCGGACCCGGCGACTCCGTCTGGCACGCCGACCGCAGCGCCGACTTCCTCTCCTACGCGAAGCAGCACTCCGAGCTGCCGGATGTGTTCATCTGGCACGAGCTCGGCACGAACAACCTCGCGACGTTCCGCAGCCACCACGACGCCTACACGGCCTTGCTGACGCAGCTCGGCATCGAGCCCATCCCGGTGAACATCACCGAGTACGGGATGCTGCGCGACATGAGCGTCCCGGGCCAGCTCGTGCAGTGGATCTCGATGTTCGAGAGCGAGAAGGTCGACGCCCAGACCGCCTTCTGGAACTACGCCGGCAACCTGTCCGACAACTCGTCGCGCAACAACGGCGCCAACGGCGGCTGGTGGATGTTCGACTGGTACGGCTCCCTCGCCGGGTCGAAGACCGCGACGGTCACTCCGCCGCACCTGAACACCCCGGACAGTCTCCAAGGGCTCGCCGCCATCGACGCGGCGAACCGCAAGGCGACGGTGCTGTTCGGCGGCGGGTCCGCCGACGTCGCGCTCGACGTGAAGGGCCTCGACGTCTCCACCTTCGGCAAGACCGTGCAGGTGCAGGTGCGCGCCGACCGCCTGAACGGCGCGGAGGGCGCGTCGCTGCAGCCGCCGGTGGTCCTGTCCACGACCGCGAAGATCCAGAAGGGCGAGCTCCTGCTCACCGTGCCGAACAGCGACCGGTACTCGGCCTATCAGCTCGAGATCACGCCGCAGTCGACCGACCCGCAGCCGGTCTCCGGCGCCCTGGTGAACAGCACGGAGGCCGAGAACGCGACCATCGCGAACGCGACCGTCTACAACCAGGACCCGTCGCGGGAGTGGTCGTTCATGGCCTCCGGAGGTCGCGACGTCGGCTCGTTCAACAACGCGGGCTCGTCCGCGACCTGGAACGTGACCGCCCCGACGACCGGCGACTACCGTCTCTCGGTGCTCGCCGGAGCGAACCAGGCTCCGGGCCAGCACGCGCTGTTCGTCGACGGCACGTACAACCAGTTGGTGAAGTACTCGGCCGACCTCGGCTGGACCTACCGCGGCACAACGGATGTCACCCTCCACCTCACGGCCGGCACGCACGCAGTGTCGCTGCGTGCAAGCAAGGACGGCGCCACCGTGCTCCCCGGCGCCGACATCACCCTCGACCGGTTCGACCTGTACGACGTGACCGGCGGCGAGCGGGCCGTGTACCCGGCCGTGGACGCGAGCCTCGCCGGCGGCGCCGCCCTGTCGTGGCAGCAACCAGCAGCGCGCGGCTACGCGACGGTGTCGGGCGACGCGAGCGCCACCTTCTACGCGACCACGGCGGAGACCGGCTACTACGACGTCACCGTGCACTCGGCGACGAGCGGAGGCGGCGCGACCCTCGCGCTGTCGGTGAACGGCCGCACGGTCGCCCTCCCGGCCACCACCGGTCCTGGCACGTTCGACTCGACCGCGCGTGTGTACCTCCCGCAGGGCGTCAACGAGCTGACCGTGCGCGCGACCGCCGGCAGTGCCCTCATCGGCGGCGTCTCCACGCTCCGCGGCGCGGCGCAGAAGGCGTCGGACGCCGACCCGGGCGCCGTGTTCCACAGCGAGGCGGAGTCGCTGCCGCGCTCGGGCGCGGCCCGCGTGCAGACCGAGCCGGCGAACTCCAACGGGTCGGCGGACGCGCAGGGAGTCGTACGCGACGTCGGCTACATCGGAAACGGGGCGGCCAACACGCTCAACGTCCCGCGCCCAGCGGGCTTCGGCGCCGGCGACTACCAGCTGGTGATCGCCGCAGCCAACGCCGACAAGTCCGCCGCGATCAACTACAACCCGCAGGTGATCAGCCGCTTCCTCGACATCGCTGAGGCCGGTGCCGGAACGGTGCGGGCGGCGTTCCGGCACGACTACTCGTGGAGCAGCTACTGGGACAAGACCGTGCCCCTCACGCTGACCACGGACGGCGGCGCCCTCACCTTGGGCAACGCGACCGCCTACGGCCCCAACATCGACACGATCACGCTCGCGCGCTTCGTGACGGGGGCGCCGGCGACGGTGAAGGTGCAGACCGGGCTAGGCATGAGCAGGTAAGCGCGCTTCTGCCCGATCTGCGGGCGCGTCGTCGTCGCACGGACAAGCGGAATGCGACGACGACGCGCCGTCATGTCTCCGAGGTCGATTCAATGTGGTGATTCGTAGCTGCAGCGACTAGTGCTGAGGGCGTGGGATTCGAACTCTATCCGGAGCCCTTGAACGGTGCAGCACGAGCTGAAGATCCGCCGAAATTCCGCCTTTTCTAACCCCGTTCGACAAGCTACGACCCCAACTGACCCCGCTCGTTTGTGCGCAGAATGTGCGCAAATTGGAGGGGTACAACGCGACGAGGCCTTGTGATGTCTCAAGACATCGGTAACAGTTAGCGGGTTGTGCGTGGGACGGACACGAGGATCAACAGGGCTCATCCTCAGACAATGGAGAGAAGTGTCACCACCAAGACAGCCCGAAGCGTCACCGATCTATTGAGGCAGAAGTGTCACCTATGTCCTGAGACATGACATGAGAAAACGGCGGCTGTTCAACAGCCGCCGTTCTCAGTGTTTTCAAGCTATGTAGCGAGGGCGGGACTCGAACCCGCGACACCACGATTATGAGCCGTGTGCTCGTATGGGACGCTGTTTGCAGTGGCTCCGGTCCGCGGAATCCGCGGAAAATCAACGATTTCCGATGACCCGGCGTGGCCCCAATCACATGAATATGAACGCAAGTGTGTCCAAAATGTGTCCACGTCCGGCACCCGTGTCAGCGCTCGTCAGTGTGATGTCTCAGGACATCTCTGACGTTTCTGCATCAGGACATCTCTGACAAAGGATGTATCAGGACATCTCTGACACTCCCCGGTTCTTGCGTGGCCCACGGGGTCCGCGGGGGTTGCCGCTGCCGACGTATTTGGTCCCCGGAGCCGGCCAGGGATACTCGGCCAGGAGGGTGCCGACGGCGTCGAAGATCAGCAGCCGGTCGTCTTCCTCGACCCGATAGGCGATCGCTCCGGCAAGGGTGCGGCTGACCTGGAACTTGGCGCCGCGGGCATAGACGGTGCCGTTGTCGTGGATCCGCGTCATCCGTATCCCGTCATCCCCGGCCGGGGCAGCCGGCTGCGGGATCGGGCGTGGTGGTTCGACCACCGGTGTCGCCATCCAAGCCGTCGCCGGGGTGACCCGACCGGGGAGCCCTTGGTGCGGGCGCTCGGTGTTATAGATCAGATCGAACGCGTCGACCTGGCCCTGCAACTGCTCGAGCGTGGCAGCCATCGGTTGCTTGTCGAGGAAGCGGAACAGGGTCTGATGGAAGCGCTCGATGCTCCTATGTTCGTCAAGTGCCGATTTGGGGCAGGTTGGCGTAGATCTCTCGAGCGATGTATCGCTTCAGGCAGCGGATGATTTCGCGTTTGGTGCGACCCTCGGCGCTGCGGCGTTCGACGTAGGCGAGCGTGGGTTCGTGTCGGCGCATTCGGACGATCGCGACGATGTAGAGGGCGCTGTTCGCGGCGCGGTCTCCGCTGCGGGAGAGCCGGTGTCGTCCGGTGGTTCGGCCGCTGGAGGCGGGTTGTGGGGCGACGCCGCAGAGCTTGGCGAAGGCTGCCTCGTTCTTGATGCGGTTGGCGTTGTCGCCGGCGGTGACTAAGAACTGGGCGGCGACTTCGACGCCGACTCCGTGTAAGGCGACGAGGTCGGGAGCGGTCTGGTTGACGAGGTCCGCGATCTGTGTGCTGAGCCGTTTGGCCTCGTCGTCCAGGGTCTTCCAGCGTCGTGCGAGGTCGCGGAGGGCGAGCTTCGTGCCGGCCAGGTGCAGACGAGCAGGATCCGACAACAGCGAGAGAAGATTCTCTGTCTCAGGTCGTAGGTGGAGGCATCGGTTCACCAGTGTGCGCTTGGTCAGATCGACGAGCTCGTCGCGCAGCTGCGAGGGCGCGCCGATCATCACGCCGAACAGGGCGTTGAAGGCCTGGGTGCGTGCCTTGACCGCGCCAGAGCGCGCGACCCGCAGGGTGCGGATCACCTCGATCGCGCCGGACTTGCTCTTGGGAACAGCGGTGGAGGTCTCGCCGAGCACTGCGCGGGCGATCTGCTCGGCGTCCAGGCGATCGGACTTGCCGTCCATCCGCCTTGCGATCCGGTTGGGCCGGTTCACTTCGATGACGTGTTCACCGCTTCTCGTCAGCTCGCGGGCGAGCGCGGCGCCGAACGAGCCGGTGCTTTCCACCCCGATAGAGGCGAGGCTGCCGTAGCTGCGCATCCAGGACCGAAGAGCGTCGTAGCCGGGTCCGGTGGCGGGGAACTCGTGGTGGCCGAGCAGCCGACCATGATCATCGATGGCGGCGGCGTAGTGGGTGTGCTTGTGAGTGTCGACTCCGCCGATGACCGTGACATCGGTCAATTCAATTGTCATGCTGGAGGTGCTCCTTCCGTGCGCGCTGGTTGAACGGACGGGGCGAGCCGGTCGGGCGGGTCGACAGAACTGTGATGGGGCTTCTAGTCCAAGCTCCTATCAGGTCAGATCCGGTCGGCCGGCGCGCTCCTGGATACTGCGCCGGCCCCGGTCGACAAATCGAACGAAGGACACCATGGTCAGTTCTTGGCCTGAGTCAGACCGAGACCGTCGCAGCACCATGACAAGTCTTCACAATTCTTGCCTTGCGTGGTCGGTTTATAGGGTTTGCCGGTGATCGGCTCCACCCCGAGCGAACGCAGATAAGCGACCAGCTGCCCGAGCACTCCTCGCCGGGACGGGTTCAGCGCGGCCCCGTTGTCGGAGAGCAGCCGTTGCGGGACGCCGTGGGCAGCGATGCCTTTGCTGACCACGGCGATAGCGCCCTCGGAAGTCTCACCCCAGGACACGTGGGAGGCGATCGCGAGCCGGGAGTGGTCGTCGATGAGCTGGAAGATCACGCATTTGCGACCACCCGTGAGAACGTATTCGGTGGCGTCGAGCTGCCAGCACGCGTTCGGCGCCGGATAGACGAACCGACGATAGGACGCCCGGGGCTTCTTCCTCGGCTCAATCTTTGCGACACCCTGCTCGCGGAAGATCCGCGACAGAGAGGCGGTCGAGGGCACCGGTTCCATCCCGAGCGAGCGCATCTTCTCGTGAACACTGATCGGGCCGTGATCGAGTCCGGAGGCCTCCAACGCGGCGCGGACTCCGATCGCTCGTTGGACGACCGCGTCGGCGATCTGCGATGGGCTGCTGCGCGGGCGTCTCGACCGCGGCTCCAACGCAGCCGCCTGCCCATCCTCCGCTGCCCGTTTCCGAATCGCGTAGAACGTCTTCCGCGCGATCCCGTGCTCGGCGCAGAACGTGGTGATCGACCCGCGCGGCGCATCATCAGGCCACTGAGCAATCGCGAGACGGACACGAGGATCAACAGGGTCAACACGGCTCATCCCTCAAACATTGAGGGCAAGTGTCAGGACCAAACCCCGCCGAAACGTCAGAGCTCTATTGATGCAGCTTCGTCAGAGATGTCCTGATGGATCACAGTCAGCGCTCGTCAGGAATTGAGCACTTTCGCTCGTGAGGAATTGAGCACTTCGTTGTGTGGTTAGTTTGCCGCGTTTTCGGCGCGGACGGAGGGTAGCGTCTCGATCTCGGTGTTTCGGAGTCGATAGCTGGAGCCCTTCAGTGTGACGACTTCGGCGTGGTGGACGATGCGGTCGATCATGGCCGCGGCGACGACTTGGTCGGAGAAGACGTCGCCCCAGCGGGCGAAGGGCATGTTGCTGGTCAGGATCAACGACGCGTGTTCGTAACGGGATGAGACGAGTTGGAAGAACAAGTTCGCGGCGTCCTGCTCGATCGGGATGTAGCCGACCTCGTCGACGATGATCAGCCCGTAACGGCGCAGCTTGGCCAGCTCAGCGCCGAGCTTGCCAACCGTGTGGGCGGCTTGCAGGCGGGTTACCCATTCGGTTGCGGTGCCGAACAGAACCCGGTGACCCAGGTGGGCGGCTCTGATCCCGAGCGCGATCGCCAGGTGTGTCTTGCCAGTCCCGGGCGGACCGATCAGGACGACGTTCTGCCCGCCCGCGAGAAAAGCCCCGCCGGCCAGGTGCAAGATCGTGTCGCGCTTCAGCGCGGGTTGGTGATCGAACACGTAGTCCTCGATCGTCTTGCGGGCGGGGAACCCGGCCGCCCGGATCCGCAGATCCGATCCGGAGGAGTCCCGGGCCGAAACCTCCCGATCCAGGACGGCAGCTAAGTATTCCTCGTGGGACCACCCGGCGTCGCGGGCCTGCTCGGCCAGCCGGGCAGCGTGCTCCTGGATGCGCGGCGCCTTCAGCGCCCGGGCGAGATGGTCGATCTGCTTGATCGCGGTGCTAGTCATGCGGTGTGCTCTTCCTGGTCGAGGGTGATGCCGAAGAAGGCGTCGTAGTCGGCCAGATCCCGCAGGATCCCGGCATCCTCGATCGTCTTCGGCCACGGTTGCTGGAACGCGACCCGCAGCCGGCCGGCGCTGCTGACGTGTTCGGGGTCGGTGATCCGTCCGGCGCGTCCCCAGCTGCGGGGATGGTCGGCGACCAGCCGACCGGCGAGACGCGCTTGGACCCGCTCCAAGTCGGCGCTGACATCGACCATCCGATCGATCGCCGCCGGGTCGACGGAGTAGTCATTGCCGAGCACGGGCGTGTAGTAGTCCCGGCCGACCCGGATCCGGTTGCGGAACCCGGCCTGCGGGTCCAACGGCGGCAACGCCAGCATCGACCTCCGGTCCAGCTCGATCAGCTGAGTCGGCCGGGTCTGGAGCGATCGGACCGTTCGTTGATTCGCTCTGGTCAGCCAGGTCGCCAGCTGGGCGTTGAAGTCGTCGGGGTGCTCGAACTGGCGGCCAGGCATGAACGAGGTCTCCAGGAACTGGTTCGCTCGTTCGACGATGCCCTTGGACTCCGGATCGAAGGGCTTGAGCTGAACAATCCGAGTGGCCAGCGTCCCGCAGAACCCGGTGACGCCCTCCGCGAGATGGTTGCGGCGGCCAATGCCGGCCTCGTTATCCCAGATCAGTCGTCGGGGAACGGCGCCCAGCTGCCCACTCAGCAGCGACCACATGCCGGCCAGCAGGTCCGGTGTCTTGCGGGTGGGTAGCATCCGGGCGGTGATGAACCGTGAATACGAGGCGACCATCACCAGCACCGGGAAGGACGCCCATTGGCCGGTCCCAGTCGGAATCCGCGCTGGCGGGAACCAGAGATCGCACTGGACCTGGTCGCCCGGGGAGTAGTCCAGCCGGTCGGCTGGGTCCTTCGGTGAATACTCCGGCCGCAGCAGGGCGACCCGTTTCCGGAACCACGACGGCGACCCTGCCCAACCGACTCGTTCGGCGATCACCGTCGCCGGCATCGTCGGGAACTCGGCCAGCAGCGACCGGACCCGCGGCTCGAGCTCGTCGAACGCCGACGGTCTCGGCGGCTGCTGATAGGTCGGCGGCGCTGGCGAGGCCAACGCCCTCGCCACCGTGTTCCGCGACAGCCCGAGCTGTCTGGCGATCTGCGCCTTCGGCACTCCCTCTGCCAAGTGCAGCCGCCGAATCAAGGCCCAATGCTCCAAGGTGATCACCCGTCCAATCTGGATCAGGTGCTCAATTCCTCACGAGCGTTTCTGCTCAATTCCTAACGAGCGCCGACAACCCGGGAGTACGTTGTGCAACTGTGATGTCTCAAGACATCGGTAACAGTTCTGCCTCAGGACATCGGTAACAGTTCATGTCTCAGGACATCGGTAACAGTTAGCGGATTGTGCGTGGCCCACGGGGTCCTCGGGGATTGCCGCTGCCGACATACTTGGTCCCGGATGCCGGCCATGGATATTCGGCTAGGAGGGTGCCGTGTGCGTCGAAGATCAATAGCCGGTCGTCTTCCTCGAGCCGATAAGCGATCTGGCCGGCGAGGGTGCGGCTGACTTGGAACTTGGTGCCGCGAGCATAGACGGTGCCGTTGGTCTGGATCCGCGTCTCCCACGGGCCCTCCTTGTCCCCGATCGGCGCCGCAGGTTGAGCAGGCGGGCGTGGTGGTTCGACCACCGGTGTCGCCATCCAAGCCGTCGCCGGGGTGACCCGACCGGGGAGCCCTTGGTGCGGGCGTTCGGTGTTATAGATCAGATCGAACGCGTCGACCTGGCCCTGCAACTGCTCGAGCGTGGCAGCCATCGGTTGCTTGTCGAGGAAGCGGAACAGGGTCTGGTGGAAGCGCTCGATGCTCCTATGTTCGTCAAGTGCCGATTTGGGGCAGGTTGGCGTAGATCTCTCGAGCGATGTATCGCTTCAGGCAGCGGATGATTTCGCGTTTGGTGCGACCCTCGGCGCTGCGGCGTTCGACGTAGGCGAGCGTGGGTTCGTGTCGGCGCATTCGGACGATCGCGACGATGTAGAGGGCGCTGTTCGCGGCGCGGTCTCCGCTGCGGGAGAGCCGGTGTCGTCCGGTGGTTCGGCCGCTGGAGGCGGGTTGTGGGGCGACGCCGCAGAGCTTGGCGAAGGCTGCCTCGTTCTTGATGCGGTTGGCGTTGTCGCCGGCGGTGACTAAGAACTGGGCGGCGACTTCGACGCCGACTCCGTGTAAGGCGACGAGGTCGGGAGCGGTCTGGTTGACGAGGTCCGCGATCTGTGTGCTGAGCCGTTTGGCCTCGTCGTCCAGGGTCTTCCAGCGTCGTGCGAGGTCGCGGAGGGCGAGCTTCGTGCCGGCCAGGTGCAGACGAGCAGGATCCGACAACAGCGAGAGAAGATTCTCTGTCTCAGGTCGTAGGTGGAGGCATCGGTTCACCAGTGTGCGCTTGGTCAGATCGACGAGCTCGTCGCGCAGCTGCGAGGGCGCGCCGATCATCACGCCGAACAGGGCGTTGAAGGCCTGGGTGCGTGCCTTGACCGCGCCAGAGCGCGCGACCCGCAGGGTGCGGATCACCTCGATCGCGCCGGACTTGCTCTTGGGAACAGCGGTGGAGGTCTCGCCGAGCACTGCGCGGGCGATCTGCTCGGCGTCCAGGCGATCGGACTTGCCGTCCATCCGCCTTGCGATCCGGTTGGGCCGGTTCACTTCGATGACGTGTTCACCGCTTCTCGTCAGCTCGCGGGCGAGCGCGGCGCCGAACGAGCCGGTGCTTTCCACCCCGATAGAGGCGAGGCTGCCGTAGCTGCGCATCCAGGACCGAAGAGCGTCGTAGCCGGGTCCGGTGGCGGGGAACTCGTGGTGGCCGAGCAGCCGACCATGATCATCGATGGCGGCGGCGTAGTGGGTGTGCTTGTGAGTGTCGACTCCGCCGATGACCGTGACATCGGTCAATTCAATTGTCATGCTGGAGGTGCTCCTTCCGTGCGCGCTGGTTGAACGGACGGGGCGAGCCGGTCGGGCGGGTCGACAGAACTGTGATGGGGCTTCTAGTCCAAGCTCCTATCAGGTCAGATCCGGTCGGCCGGCGCGCTCCTGGATACTGCGCCGGCCCCGGTCGACAAATCGAACGAAGGACACCATGGTCAGTTCTTGGCCTGAGTCAGACCGAGACCGTCGCAGCACCATGACAAGTCTTCACAATTCTTGCCTTGCGTGGTCGGTTTATAGGGTTTGCCGGTGATCGGCTCCACCCCGAGCGAACGCAGATAAGCGACCAGCTGCCCGAGCACTCCTCGCCGGGACGGGTTCAGCGCGGCCCCGTTGTCGGAGAGCAGCCGTTGCGGGACGCCGTGGGCAGCGATGCCTTTGCTGACCACGGCGATAGCGCCCTCGGAAGTCTCACCCCAGGAGACATGGGAGGCGACCGCGAGCCGGGAGTGGTCGTCGATCAGCTGGAAGATCACGCACTTGCGACCACCGGTGAGGACATACTCGGTCGCGTCCAACTGCCAGCACGCGTTCGGCGCCGGATAGACGAACCGACGATACGATGCCCGCGGCTTCTTCCTCGGCTCCAGCCTGGCCACGCCCGCATCGCGGAAGATCCGCGCCAGCGACGAGACCGCCGGCACCGGCTCCATCCCCAGCGCCCGCATCTTCTCGTGAACACTGATCGGCCCATGGTCGAGTCCGGAGGCCTCCAACGCCGCCCGGACGGCGACCGCCTGAGCCTTCACCTCATCCGACAACCTGTTCGGGCTCGCCGCCGGTCGACGGGTCCGCGGCTCAAGTGCCGCTGCCTGCCCCTCCAGGCGCGCTCTCTTGCGGATCGCATAGAACGTCTTCCGCGCGATCCCTTGCTCCAGACAGAACGTCGTCACCGCTCCCCGCGGCGCATCATCAGGCCACTGAGCAATCGCAAGACGGACACGAGGATCAACAGGATCAACAGCGCTCATCCCTCAAACAATGGAGAGAAGTGTCACCACCAAGACAGCCCGAACTGTCACCGATCTATTGAGGCAGAAGCGTTACCGATGTCCTGAGACATGACAAGTACGTTGTGCAACTGACGGAGGCTTATGACAGCGGGTCCTGTGTTTTCTGCTTGAGTCGCTCGTAGGAGTTTGGCCTGCGAGGGCTCCGTGTGGTCGATCGTAGTTGTAGTAGTCCTCCCATTGTTGGAGGCGGTCGTTGAAGAGGTTGACGTCGTCGATCACCTGGCCCTCGAGGAGTCGGTAGAACTCCTCCGCATCGATCCGGTGGGAGCGCTCGACCTTGCCGTTCAGGCGTGGGGTGGCGGGTCTGATGCGGATGTGGTCGATGCCTTTGTCCAGCAGGTGCCAGTGGAAGGATTGGCCGAACTCGCTGCCGTTGTCGGTTTGGACTTTCTCGACCTTGAACGGGAGTTTGGAGAGGACGTGGTCGATGAAGCGGATCGCGGTCTTCTGATCGTGGGTCGGGTAGGCCTTCAGCACGCGCAGGCGGGTGCAGTCATCGATGGCCGTGTATTGGTAGTAGCGCTTCTTCTTGCCGGTCTGGCCCAGCGGCTCGATGAACTTCACATCCACCTGCAGGGCGTGGCCCGGGCGCTGCTTCTCGTAGCGTTTCCACCGGATCTCGCGCCGTTTGTAACGCTGCGAGGCGGGGAGGCGGTTCAGGCCCACCTTCTTCAGGATCCGCCAGACCCCCGAGGCGCTGATCGTGATGTCGTGATACCGCTTCAGATACATCGTGATCTTCTCCGGCCCGAAGTGATACTGCTGGTGCAGCCAGAGGATCTTCTCGATCACCTCCGCATCGGTCGCCGTCGGGGAATGGTGCGGGGCGCTGGAGCGATCCTTCAGCCCCTCGAACCCTTCCGCCTCATAGCGTTTCAGCCAGTGGTAGTACGCCTGCCGACTCACGCCGTAGTAGCGGCAGCTCGCGGCGATGTTCCCGCTGACTTCCTCAACATGCCGCAGCAGAGCAAGCTTGTGATTCGCCCGCCGTTCAATGGCCCGCTGGGCCGAGGCGGAGAGTGATCTGGTCATGAAGTCTTCCTCCCAACTGGAAGACCCGACTGTCAACAACCTCCGTCAGTTTTATACACCCGGGAGTACGTCACGCATATAAAACTGACGACGGCTAGCGCCTACCGGGAGGCGGTGCCTCGCGAGGGGTGCAGCGTCGGCGCGCAATGGTGCGACAAGCGCACTGCGGGAGGCGGGATAGTCGCCATGGGCCCTCAGGTCGCGTCGTCCGCCGGCTCCGACCTCCCATTGCCCGATCAGACCGGCTCGACCCCGAAGGCGCGAGCCAGCTTGTCGATCTTCTGTGCACGGCCGAGACGAGGGAGGTCGCTGCCGTCGCGTACCTCCCGCCCCCGCGCCTCGAAGTCTGCGAGGAAGTCCCGCGCCCAGGTCACATCGGACTGAGTCGGAGAAATGACCTCGTTGATCACCGGCAGCTGGTCCCTGTCGAGGCAGAGCTTGCCCGTCATTCCCAGCGCCACGGACACGGCGGACTGCTCGCGCAGGACGGGGTGGCTGGAGCTCACGGTGGGACCGTCTATCGGACCCGGTAGGCGCCCGATCCGTGACGCGACAACGAGTCGCGACCGTGGGTAGGCCATGGCCATCTCGTCGGCACTGGTGCCGGTGTCCCGACGATAATCGCCGCTGCCGAAGGCCAGCCGGACGGCCCCGCGCGCGCGAGCGATCGAAACGGCCTCCTCGATGCCCAGTGCCGACTCGACCAGAGCCAGCACCGGAGTGGAGGCGCCCAGCCGGTCGAAGGTCTCCGTTACGTGGGCCGCCGACACCGTCTTGGCAAGCATCACACCGCGCAGCCCGGGGAGCCCCTTCAACTCGTCCACGTCTTCACTCCAGAACGTCGTGGTCCGGTCGTTGATGCGCACCCATCCGGATCCGCCCCCGGAAAGCCAGGTCACCACGTCGGCACGCGCGGCCGCCTTCAGGCTCGGGTCGACGGCATCTTCGATGTCCAGCACGATCTGATCTGCTCGCGATCGGTGGGCCTCGTCGAACTCGTCGGCGCGACGACCGGAAACCAAGAGCCAGGAACGGGCGATCTCGGCGGGGACGCGCTCGCTGACGCCGGATCGATCCGACGGGGCGGCCGTGGGCATGGTCATGATCGTGAACTCTTCTCTCTCAGGGCAACGATCCGGAAGCGAAGCGGCGGATCGCCCGCGCGGTGCCTCTGCCGAACAGTCACGTCCGGCGGACTTCCATCGCGATGACGGTCGATCCGACCGACTGGATGCGCACTGTCCCTCGGTCGCCGAAGCGGACGAACACCTCGCGGAAGTCGGCGTCTGTCGCGGGCAGCGCGACGAGTCGGCCCGCGAGAGTCAAGCAGAGTACCGGGAGGCCTCCGGTACCGATTCGATCGGGCAGATCGGTCCAGCGGTGCGCTGCTACCCGGCGTGTGATCTCGTCGGGAATCGGAAGCACCCGGAGGTGATCGCGATAGGGAGCCTGCGCCACGGTCCTCGCGAGTTGTTCGAGGTCGTGCAGCATTCGTGTCGGATCGGAGTCATCGAGTGTGACGGCCGTTGTTTCGGGATGCATCAGGATGTCGGACCAGCCACCGGGCGCGGCCGGCGATGGGGCGTCCGACGGTGTCACCCGGACCTGGATCGGCCGGCGCCGGTCAACAACGGGTTCTTCGCCCGAATGGGTGAGGAACATCTCGGGTGGGTTCGAGGAGTCGACCTGGGCGATGCGTGCGAGCGCAGTGATGGACTCCACTGCGTGCGCGGCCCCTGTCGGCATCCGGACCTGCCAGCCGTTCGTCGCTGGGAGGACCCGGATGCCGCGGACGCGGGACAGCCGCTCCGCACCCCTCGCGACGAGGGTTGCGGAGCGGCTACCGGCCAACCATGGCCACGACCAATCCTTGAGAACGTAGTTGCCGCATGCTCCACACACGTGGGGTTCCCTTTCCGGTCGGACGTGGCTTCGGTCGTTCCCGCGCGTGTGCTACTCGGCCGCGAGGGCCGACTCTAGGGCAGCGTCCTCAGCGCGGGTGACGTTGGGAACATCCTTTCGGCATCCCATGATCAGCAGGCCGGATGCCACCGTCCCGAGGGCTCCGACGACGAACGCGGCGGTGCTGATGTCTGCACCGCCCGACAGCATCGTCGTGATGATGATGCCACCGACCACGGCGCCGATCTGACCGAGAGCGTTGACGAAGGTGGTCCCGGTGGCGCGCGACTTCGTGTCGAACGAGTCGGCCATGAAGTAGAGGAGCGCGCTGTAGGCGCCGATCTGGAAGAACAGGCCGAGACTCATGAAGAGGACCACCATGACGGCGCCCTGGGCAAGGGTGGTCATGATCGCGAAGCATGCGCCCCCGAGAATCCAGGCCACGGCGATGACGTTCCGACGGCTCAGGCGGTCGCCGAGCCAGCCATGGAACACGTAGCCGACGAAGGCGACGATGTTCGACAGGATCAGGATGATGAGCGCGTTGTTCAGGGTGACGTGCTTGCCCTCCGTGAGAACCGTCGTGCCGAGAATGCTGAATGTGAGCGTCCCGAACCAGTTCAGGAAGAACGCCAGCGAGAGGAAGATGGTGTTCTTGCGCTTTCCCCGGGCGAAGATCGCGACCAGGGGCGTGCGCTCCTGCTCGATCGGGACGTTGTAGACGGCCGCCAGTTCGTCGGCCCCCCGCCGATCGCCGCTCTTGACCAGGCCGCGGATGCGCTGCTGCACCTGGAACTGCGGGGTCTCCTTCATTCGCATGCGCATGATGATGAGGAGTATCGCCGGGAACGTGGCAACGAGGAAGCTGCCGCGCCACCCGATGGTCGGGAGGCAGATCGCCGCGAGCGCCGCGGCCAGCAGAACACCCACAGGCCACCCGCCCTGCACGATGCTGTAGAGGAAACCGCGGTTGCGCTTGATGAACCGGTCGTCGGTGACGTCGTAGACCTCATTGAGATACGTGGCGTTGATCGCCTGCTCGCTGTACCCGAGGCCCGCGATGCTCCGGACGCCGATCAGGTACAGCGGAGCGAATGTCAGCGCTGTCGCGACGGATGCGACCGCCGTTCCACCGATGGTGAGCATCATGCCTCGCCGGCGTCCGATCCTGTCGGAGATGAGGCCGAGCAGGATGGCGACCACGAAGGTGCCGACCGACACCCAGGTGTTGATCGCCGTACTCGTGGCCGCCGACCAGCCGAAGTCCTTCGCCATCGCGGGCAGCATCGTGCCGAAGAGGACGAAGTCGTAGACCGCGAACGTCCAGGCGAAGAACGCCAGGACGGTGGCGAACCGCGCATCTTTGGGGGTGATGACGTTCGGCTTCCACTGCGCTGTGTTCGCTGGCGATGTCATGCTGTTACTTCCTTCCAGGGGTTCTTGTTGTCGTAGTCGTCCGCCATCTCGTCGAAGGTGGCCCACCGGATCCCGTCATGGGAGTTGATGTGTTCGATCAGCCGCTCGAGCATGAGCAGAACCTGGGGGCGCCCAGAGACGTCCGGGTGGATCGTGAACGTGAAGGTCGCCTGCTCGTTCTCGCGGTATACCCAGTCGAACTGGTCCCGCCAGATCTCTTCGAGGTGGCGCGGATTGACGAAGCCGTGACTGTTGGGCGAGCTCTTGATGAACATCATCGGAGGCAGGTCGTCCAGGTACCAGTTGGCCGGGATCTCGATCAGCCTCGTCTCTTCGCCTCGCCGCAGCGGCTTCATCCACGTCTCCGCGGGCTGCGAGTAGTCGATGGGCGTCCAGGAGTCCCCCACGCGAACCCGGTAAGGGTGGAAGTCGTTGTGCATCAGCGAGTGGTCGTACTTGATGCCTCGCTCGAGCAGCAGCTCATTCGTCACGCGAGAGAACTCCCACCACGGCGCGACATAACCGGTGGGCCGGCGGTTCGTGACGCCCTGGATCAGGTCGATGCAGCGGTCCAGAACCGCCGTCTCCTGCTCGCGGCTCATAGCGATCGGGTTCTCGTGGCTGTACCCGTGGATGCCGATCTCGTGGCCTTCGTCAACGATCCGCCGGAACTGATCCGGGAACGTCTCGATGGAGTGACCGGGCACGAACCATGTGGTCGGGATCTCGTATCTCTTGAACAGATCGAGCAGCCGCGGCACTCCGACTTCACCGGCGAACATTCCGCGTGAAATGTCGTCGGGCGAGTCTTGGCCCCCGTAGGAGCCCAGCCAGCCGGCGACGGCGTCGACATCGACTCCGAATCCGACCAGGATCTCTTTTGCCATAGGAATTCCTCCGTTACTTCTTGTCTGCGCGGGTGGGGGTGAGAAAGTGCGTGAGTGCGGCCCTCGCCGACTCCGGCGAGTCCGCGGTGCCGAGCGCAGCCATCACGAGGATGCGCAGCTGGGGTGCCCGATAGAGCCCGCCGAGCACCGCGCCGGCGCGGACGAGTTCGGCACCGCCGCCGTCGCCGTAGATCCCCGCTGGGCGCCCGGCAGGGACGCGCGAGGTCAGGACAATGGGCATACCTGCTGCGAGCAACGGGACGAGCGCCTGCGCCACAGGCCGACCGGGATTGCCCGCGCCCATGCCCTCGATGACCAATCCGGCGGCCCCCGCGGCGACCACCGCATCGAGGGCCACGGTGTCCCCTCCGGGGTAGCACGAGACGATGTCGACGCGGGGCAGGGCATCGGCGGTCAACCGCGTCGCCGAGAAGAGCGGGTGACGGGCCGGCCGGCGATTGATGACCGCCTCGCCGCCCAAGACGCTCCCGACCGGGCCGAACGGCGAATCGAATGCGGCGCTGCAAAGTGTGCGGGCCTTCCTCGTCCCGGGCACGGCCCAGATCTCACCGTCGAAGACGATCAGCACCCCCAGGCCGCGACTGCGCTCGTCGGCCGCCACGATGACAGAGTGCTGGAGGTTGCGGGCCCCGTCCGGCGCCGGGTCGTCGGATGAACGTTGCGCTCCGGTCAGGATCACGGGCTTGGTCGAGTCCAGGAAAAGGCTCAGGAAGAAGCCGGTCTCCTCCATGGTGTCGGTGCCGTGGGGGATGACGCATCCGCAGACCTCGGGGTCGCGCACCACCTGCTGCACTCGATCGAGGATGTGCGCCATGTCGGCCGGTGCGAAATTGAAGCTGTTGAGCTGGAACAGCTGCTCAACCTGCACCTCGACGCCTGCCGGGATGGTCACCGCGCGGAGCAGGTCGCTGCCTGGAACAGCGGCGACCGCATCACCCTCGGCGTTGTGCGCGCTGGCGATCGTGCCGCCCGTCGCGAAAACCACGACCTTCTTCACCCGAATACCTCTTTGTGTTTCTGGTTACGTTAGCCAAACGATTGGCGATGATCGAAACCATATAGGCAAACGTTTGGCGATGTCAACGACGGATTTCTACGAGAGTTGCGCCAAAATAGCAACCGGGGAGGAGATGCGATGAAGTCAGGTCCTGAAGCCGCGACTGGCCGTGCTCGGGTCGGTCGGGTGACGCTGCGGACGATCGCCGAAACGGCTGGTGTGCATGTCTCGACCGTCTCGCGGATCCTCAACAACCAGCTCGGCGGCTCGCAGCACACGGCATCCCCGGAGACTGTCGAGCGTGTCCTGGGCGTTGCCGCCGATCTCGGTTACACCCCGAACCCATCGGCCAAGAGCCTGCGGACGAACCGCAGCCGCCACATCGGGGTTCTCGTCCCGACGCTGACCGACATCGTCCTCGCACGGATCTACGAGGGGATCGAAGAGGCCGCCGAGCGTCACGGGTATTCGACTTACGTGACCAACTCCCTCGACGATCCCGGCCGACGCGAGCGTCAGACGGCGACTATGCTCGCGCGCCATCCGGATGCGATGATCTTCGGCGATGCGGACTTCCACAGCGACTTCCTGGAGCGCCAGGTTCGGAAGGGTGTTCCGTTCTGTCTGGTTTCCCGTCGCGCCGAAGGATTTCTCTCGGCGACCACCGACGACTACCGGGGCGGAGAGCTGGCGGCGGAGCACCTCCTCCAACTCGGTCTCGTCCACGCGGTCGTACTCGCAGGCAAGTCTTTCGCAAGCACGGCGATCGACCGCACCGCCGGGTTCGTCGACACTTTCCGCGCCGCGGGCCATCCGATTCCGAAGCACTTGATCCTAAACGGCACATTCGATACGGCCGGCGGCCGCGAGGCGATGCAATCGATCCTGTCGACCGGGGTGAGCCTCAACGCGGTCTTCGCCACCAACGATTTCGCCGCAATCGGCGCGATGGGTGCGTTGCGAGACGCGGGACTCGTCGCCGGCGCCGATGTCGCCGTCATCGGCTACAACGACGTTCCGCTGTCTGAAGCCATTCCCATGCCGTTGACCACGGTGCGCTCGGACCACAACCGAATGGGCCAAGAGGCCGTCGAGCTGACCGTGAAGCTGCTCAGCGGGGAGCACCCCTCGTCCGTGCTCTTGCGCCCAACATTGATCGCGCGCGAATCGACACTCGGAGTCACTGCCGCCAGAGTGGCCTGACTTTTGAGCGCGCCCGATTCGACGTCCACCCGGCACAGTTGCCCGTGCCGCCAGCCGACGGAGGACCACGGAAAGATCAACGATCTGTGTGCTCCGGCGACCGACTCCGACCTCATTCGAGATCAAACGGTTGTGCATAAAAAAGGGACCTATATACTTTAGTCCCTAATTTGCGGTAAAATCGGGGTATGAGCACGACGCTTAGTACCTACGAGTTCTTCGAGAAGTTCCCCACGGATGCTGCGGCCCGGCAGTACATGGAGCAGCGTCGTTGGGGTGGTAAGCCTGATGCGTGCCCGCTGTGCGGGGTGGTTGGCCGAGTGCAGACACGAACCCGGGTTGGGTTCTTCCGTTGCTTGGACTGCCGTTCGGACTTTACCGTCCGCACTGGCACCGTGTTTGAGCGTTCGCATGTCCCGCTGAACAAGTGGCTGTACGCCATGTACCTGCTGGTCACGGCCCGGAAGGGTGTGTCCTCGTTGCAGCTCTCGAAAGAGATCGGTGTGACGCAGAAGACGGCATGGTTCATGTTGCAGCGGTTGCGTGAGGCGGCGGGCCACAACGGCGACGGTCTGCTGGGCGGGATCGTGGAGGCCGACGAAGCGTATTTCGGTGGCCGCGAGTCGAACAAGCATGAGTCTCGGAAGCTTCGCGCGGGCCGTGGCACGGTGGGTAAGACTGCGGTGTTGGGTGTTCGGGAACGCGGCGGCGAGACTCGGGCGGTGGTTATCCCTACTGCGTCTACGCGGGTGATTCACGAGGCGTTGGCGGCACTGGTTGACCCGTCCGCCATGCTGATGACCGATGAGCACGCCGCGTATCGTGGCGCCCCTGTGGCCGCGCATATGTCGGTGAATCACACGGCTAAGGAGTTCGTTGATGGGATGGCTCACACGAACGACATTGAGTCGGTGTGGGCGGTCCTGAAGCGCGGCTATTACGGGGTGTATCACCAGTTCTCGGTGAAGCACTTACAACGGTATGTGGATGAGTTCACGTACCGACTGAACGAAGGGAACGTGCATATGTCCACGATGCAACGCATTGACGCGCTGCTTGGGAAGGCTGAGGGTTGCCGGATCACGTACGAAGGGTTGACCGCATGAGTAACGATTGGGAGCGGTTCGAAGCGTTCGTGGACCACACGCTCAAACCATCGGTGGCGCGTGTTCCCACCCAGGAGGTCGGCGAAGGCGTTCGTAACTGGTCGCCCTATTTCAGCGCTTTTGAGGCGGCTCAAGCCGCTGGAGTGCGGCTTGAATTTCATCCGCTAGCGCCCGAGCCATCTCCAGTGTCAGGAGAGAGCTAGATTCTTCACCGCCACCGCTGATAAGTGCGGGGGTGGGGTCGACCCCGGCACCTAGTGCCGCGAGACTTAGGCGTACTAGCGGTGCTTGGGAGACCCCATTGGGTCCGATCATGTTGGTTACGCCGCCGACCGCGTGCGCACTCAAACACCAACTGTCGTTATTCAAGCCGTTTGCCATGTGCTGATTGTGCGCGCATGTGTCGCGCCGAAGCAAGGGATGGGACTGCTGAGCGTTTAGGTGACAGTTTCGGTTAGGCCGCGAGGGCCAGGTTCTGGTTCATGATGGTCTCGAACTCGATCGGGGTCAAACGGCCGAGGCGGGCTTGCCTGCGGCGTCGGTGGTAGGTGCGTTCGATCCAGGTGATGATCGCGATGCGCAGTTCTTGCCGGGTGCGCCACGAGCGCCGGTTCAGGACGTTCTTCTGAAGCAGGGCGAAGAAGGATTCCATCGCTGCGTTGTCACCGGCAGCGCCGACGCGGCCCATCGATCCGATCAGGCCGTGGCGGTGAAGAGCGCTGGCGAAACGCCGGCTGCGAAATTGGCTTCCTCGATCGCTGTGAACCACGCAGCCGACGACCTCGCCGCGGCGGGCGACGGCGTTCTCGATGGCTTGGACGGCCAGGCTCGAGCGCATCCGGTCGCTGATCGAGTAGCCGACGAGCCGGTTGGAGCAGACGTCCTTGACCGCGCAGAGATAGAGCTTGCCCTCGGCGGTGTGGTGCTCGGTGATGTCGGTCAACCACAGTTCGTTCACCGCGGGAGCGGAGAAAGAGCGTTGGACACGGTCATCGAACACGGGCGGGCCGGCCTTGCCGTTCTTACCGCGCTTGCGCCCGAACACCGAGAACACCCCGTTCTCCGAGCAGAGTCTCCACGCGGTCCGGTCCGACACCGTGAAGCCGGCGTCGCGGACCTCGTCGGCGAGGAACCGGTGCCCGAACTCCGGGTCCTCCCCATGCGCGTCCCGCAAAGCGTTGACCAGGTGAGCCTGATCCCACGCCCGCTCAGAAACAGGCTCTGCCACCCAGCGGTAAAACGGTTGGCGCGCGATCTTCAACACCCGGCACGTCACCGCGACGGCGATGCCGCCTACGGCCAGCTCGCGGACGAGCGGGTAGATCATTTTGGGGAGCCCCCGAGTTTGAGGTTCGCCTGCGACAAATACGCCGCCGCCTTCCGCAACACCTCGTTCTCCTGCTCCAGCAAACGGATCCGCTTCTTCGCCTCCCGCAGCTCGTCGGCCTCGGCCTTCGTGACCCCGGGCCGGGCGCCCGCCTCCACATCGGCTTGACGCATCCAGTTCTGCAAACAGGTCTCGCTGATCCCGAAGTCCGCCGCGATCTTCCGCAACGGCACCCCCGGACCACGATCACGAGCAACCGCGACAACGTCCTCACGGAACTCGCGGGGATAAGGCTTCGGCATGATGACATCCTCCCAGCGATGCCAACGGCACCACAGATCAGGTGTCACCTATCCGTTCAGCAGTCCCGACGTAGATTGGGGTAGATCTTGAGCTCGCCGTGGAGGCGCTGATTGTTCTACCCAGCACACGTGCTCCGGGTCGTCTGTTCGACCTGTCATTGCGGTCGCAGGCCCGGGGGTGCGTGCCGTGGTTGACGCCGCTGGTGTAGCGCTTGGATCAGGGCACGCGTGCTTCGCTAAGCAGCGTCGGCAGGGCCTCCCAGACGTGTCCGGGGATCTCAAGATTGAGAGCCTCCCAGCAGCCCTCGACTTCGGCGGCGGTGGCGGCTCCGACGAGGGTGCAGTCGAACTCCGACCGGCGCAAGCTGAATTGCAGGGCAAGGGCCAGAACAGATACCCCGCGTTCTGAGCACCAGGCGTGCACCTTTTCGGCCGCGTGAACTTCATCAGCGGGCGGGGACCATAGCGAAGTACCGATGCTTTCTGGATCGCGACCGGAAAGGAGTCCCATCGCGAGGGGCGCACCGTTGACCATCCCGATCGCTCGGGGCTGGGCCAGCATGAATATGTCATCTACATTCTGACGCAACAGCGTGTAGTCATTCACTGTCATGCAGACATCAAGTTGCCCACTTTCGATTGCCCGCCGATGAAGTTCATGATCCTGCACTCCGATGCCAATCGCGCGGATGACCCCCTCGTCCTTTAGCGCGACCAATGCCTCCATGGCGCCGCCTTGTGCCAGCGCCGCCGCCAACTGCTCTGGCTCCGGGCCGTGGATGTGACAGAGGTCAAGATAGTCAACACCGAGAACCTCCAGGCTGTTCGATACGGTCCACCGGGCCGCCTCGGCGGAGTAGTCGCCTGGAATCTGTGGATGCGAACCAATCTTGCTGGAGAGAAAGTAGCTCTCGCGAGGAACTCCGCGTAGGGCGAGCCCTGTGCGTCGCTCGCCATCGCGGTATCCGGGGGCCGTGTCCACATAGTTGATACCCAACTCGAGCGCCCTCTCCACCGCCGCGACCGCGTCAGTGTCTCCGACGGAACCGAACACCCCGCCAAGCCCGGCACCGCCGAGACCGATCGCTGTAACTGCCATGAGGGTATTGCCGAGTTGACGGATTTCGAGGGGGTTTGCAGTTCTCACAGCGCTCCTTATGGGTGTGGGCTCGCCCGGCGAAGGCTCAGCCTGATTTCGGCACGTCGGATTTGAAGGATCATTTGCTGCCGACGGTCACTCCGACGGGAATTATCGGACGCATCCATCGTCGTGTTGACTCGGCTCACGGATAGAGACCGCGAGCACGGTGCGCGTTAGCAACTCGCTCGACAGCGATCGCTGTCGCCGCTCGCCGCAGGTCCAGGCGCTGGGACTCGGAGTATCTCCGCACCAGATGCCAGGCCTGAACCATACGTTCCTGAAGGCGACGCTGGACTAGATTTTCGCCCCAGGGGTACCCCTGGAACGCTTGTGCCCATTCGAAGTAGGAGACAAGCACACCTCCGGCGTTGGCGAGGATATCCGGGACGACGAGCACCCCGCGGGCTGCCAGGACCGCGTCCGCGGCAGGGCTGGTGGGCCCATTGGCGCCCTCTACGATGATTTTGGCCATCACGCCCGGCGCATTCGTATCGGTGAGAACACCCTCGACAGCTGCAGGAACCAGCACATCTACCGGGAGCAGGAGCAGGTCGGCGCCGCTGATAGGCGATGACCCAGGTGCGCCGACGACCGATTTCGAGACGGCAACGTGCGCCTCGAGCCTGTCGACGTCGATTCCGCGTTCGTTGTAGACCGCCCCGTACTGGTCCGAGACGGCAACAACCTTCACTCCGGTCTCGGCCAGATAGCGGACGGCGCCGGATCCGACCTTGCCATAGCCCTGCACGGCCGCGCTGGCTTGAGCGGACGGTATACCGAGGGCGTTTAGCGCCTCCAATGCGATATGCACGAGTCCTCGCGACGTTGCTCCGGGCCGCCCGAGCGATCCTCCGAGGCTAAGCGGCTTTCCAGTCACCACTCCCGGGATCGTGTGTCCCATATTGACCGAGTAGGTGTCCATGATCCATGCCATCGTTTGTTCGTCTGTCCCGATATCGGGAGCGGGGATGTCCCGTTCTGGACCGATTAGGGGACTGATCTCACTGGTGTAGCGGCGGGTGAGGCGTTCCAGTTCGCGTGTGCTGTAGCGCCTCGGGTCGATGGCGATACCACCCTTGCTTCCTCCGTAAGGAACGTCCAGCAGCGCGCACTTCCAAGTCATCCACATGGCAAGCGCTCGCACCTCATCGAGGCTCACCGAAGGGTGGTATCTGAGGCCACCCTTGGCCGGTCCGCGCGAGAGGTTATGCTGAACGCGATACCCGGTGAACACCTCAAGCGAGTCGTTGTCCCGCCGCAGCGGAACGCTGACGATGAGCTCCCGACGCGCGTTGCCGAGCATGCTTGTGGTTCCGTCATCGAATCCGAGATGGTCAGCTGCTTCCCGCAGTTGCTGGCGTGCTGCGTCGAGCGGCGTTGTCTCGAGTTCAGGGATGGTGTCGATCGTCACGGGAGGTCCCCTCGTGCCGGCTCAGCGTCCTCGATGTCGTCGAGGATCCGTCGGGCAAGGCCTGCCGACCTGTGCAAGCGACTGGCAAGGGCATTTTCGGACAATGCCGACCCCACCGTGGGCGCGAACTCTTCGAGCGCGTCCGTCTCGCACGTTGCTGCGTAGTCCTCCAAGGCAGCCAGGAGAAGCGCGCACGCTTCGATATCCGCTATCCGCAGGGTCACGGGAAAACGAGCCGGATTGTTGAGCACGAGTTTCTTCTCCAATCCCAAACGGGAGGGGGCAAACGCGGAAGCAGTCGCCAACGACAGCGTTGGCGTGCGCGTGACGCCACAAGTCATGGGTCGCTCTCGCCGTCGCGCTGTTTTTTTGTTGTTACTACTGGAGGGCGGTGAGGACTTTGGTGATGCCGGTGGCGATCTGCTGGATCTGGGTGGGGGTTAGGTCGGGGCTGATGTCGATGTGGATGGCCCGTTCCAGCAGCTCGTTGGTGCGGGGGCAACTGGCGGGGTCGAGCTTGCGGGTCTGGGGGTTGGCGTCCCAGGGGGTGCGGTTGGACCAACTCCGCCCGGCGACCAGGGGGTCCCAGTGGTAAGCGATGTGGTAGTCAGTGATCTCCGGGTTGAACAGGCGGGACGCGGGGACGCCTTCGGCTTGCAGGGCGTCGACGACCTCCGTGGTGCGGGCGGCGTCGGGCAGGTAACCGATTAGCGCGATGTCAGCATCACCCTCCGGGTCCCACTGATGGCGCCAGGTGATTCCAGCGGCGGCCGCAGCAGGGGCGATCTGCTCCAGCACAGCAGCGTGGTTGCGGCGGGCGTCGGCGAGGATGCCATCCAGCTTGGCCAATTGCGCGCCGGCGACAGCGCCCTGCAGCTCGGACATGCGCCCGGTGGTGCCGACGAAGGTCTTGCTCTCCTTCAGCGACGCGCGCAGACTGCCGGCGACATCGTGGAACATCAGCGCCCGCTCATAGAGAGAACGGTCGTTGGTGGTGACCAGGCCCCCTTCACCGGAGGTGAGGATCTTGTTGAACTGAAGACTGAAGATGCCAATGTCGCCGATCGTGCCCAGCCGGCGGCCGTGATAGCTGGCACCACAGGCCTGAGCTGTGTCTTCCAGGATGCGCAAATCGTGACGGCGCGCCACCTCCAGCAGCGCGTCCATGTTCGAGGCGCCTCCGCGCATGTGAACGGTGAGGATAACCTTGGTCCGATCGGTGATCCGCGCCTCGACATCCGCAGCATCCAGGGTCAGACTCTCATCGACCTCCGCCAGCACCGGCACCCCGCCAACGAACAACACCGCCGCGGCGCTGGCGATCCACGTGTAAGCGGGCACGATCACCTCATCGCCGGGCCCCACGCCCAGCGCAGCCAGCGACGACGCCAACGCCATGCTGCCCGAAGACACCGCCAGCACGTGGGCGACACCGAACCGAGACGCGACCGCTTCCTCCAGCTCCTCGACCTTCGACGCGCCATCCCCCGGCCCGTAGTACCGGAACAGCCGCTTGCTGCGCAGCACCTCCAGCACAGCAACCTCTTCCTCGGCACCGATCCGCATCCCACCCGGATACATCGCCGGAAGCGACACCGTCACCGCCGGCTCCCCACCATTCACAGCCAACGCACCCGCGGGCACCGTGTCGAAAACCGTCATTGGTTCATTCCTCTACTAGTCAATCCAGAACTACAAAACCGATACAGAACCGGTTCTGTGAACCGGTTCTGTAAACGTAAACGATCCACACCCCCAACGTCAACGGGCGGTGGCTGTTTGCCCTCTTCCCGGGAACCGAAATGTCACAACCGGGACGTATGAACGCGACCGTCTGGCTCATAGCGCAGCAGGCGGCCGATCAAACGAGCGGGTTCCGCTCCACGATGGGGATGAGCCACGATTGCGCGATCTAGCGTTGCGCCGCGACCTCGCGCTCGTGAACGGTGCGGAGCAGGTTGAGGGACTCAGCCACCAGCATCTCGCCAGCCTCAGGTGCGACCTGGCACGCGTGAGTCACCTCGTACCCGCCTTGGGCGTAGGCCTCTCGAGTGGGGATGTAATTGATGGAGCCGTTCGTGTAGCCGCTGTAGATGGTGAACGGGAACGGCGAGCCCTCCAGAATCTGGTCGCCGAGTTCGGTGAAGACCTCGCCTGGCGCCGTGATCAAGCCGATCGTGGAGGACAAGGCAAGCGCGGACACGGGCGCTTTCACCACCCGGACCGGCTCCTCGCCGCGTAGAACTGCCAGCCCGTGCTGGATGCGATCGCGGCGAGTGCGGGCCCAGTACACCTCCCCTCGTCCGCGCTGTCCATGACCAGTTCGATCTCGCTTAGCTCCTCCTCCGCGGAGGCTTCAGAGGCGGGCAGGAGCTCGGGAAGGTCAAGGACGACCTCCGTAATGTGCAGGTCCGTCGTGACCGCCTCATCCGGGACAGCATCGAAGTAGGCCGCCATCGCTTCTGCAGCGAGGAGATGGCCAAGACGCTTCGGGTTGTTCCATGTCCAGCTCATGAACCGCGGGTTGATATCGCCCGCGGCGCCCTGCACGAATAGCACCTCGGCACCGGTCGCTTCACCGAGTACCTCACGAAGAACGCCGGGGAAGTCGGCGGAGTACTCAGTGCACTCGTGCGCCAGCGACACACCGTGGCAGGCGTGGTTCACCACGGCGGCGATTGGTTGCCCATCGGCACCGTCCACCCGCAGGACTGCGACTCGCGGATTGAGCGGACCGTCAGGGTTGTTGCCGAGAATGATCCCGTCCGGTGTCAGTTCACGTCGATTGATCCCGAGGGTGGCCGCCCCCACGCCAGTGGACAGGACAGCGGGTTTGACGCGCGTGCTGGCTTGCAGCACTAAGCCCGCCAGGACGTTCGCGAGGTTCTCCAGGTACGGCGTCGTCTGAGGAGAGCTCGACGACACGATCGTCTCGCCGCGGTCATCGACGACCGGGCCGTAATGGTTATGGGAGCTGGAGATAATGATGTCAGTCTCGCCGATCCCGGTCGCTGCGCTGATGGCGCTCCGAATCCGCTCGACTTGGCTCCTCGCGAGAAATAGAAGGTCACAGCAAATGATCGCGATGCCGCCGCCCGCGCCCTCGTGACGTAGGACCACAGCGTTGGCGATCAGATCGTCGTGGGTGCCAGTGGAATCGGCGCGTCCGGCGAATCCGGACATCGGGCCGCCGACCGGTGGCGTTATGACTGCCCGGGCAGCGCCGGCGACGAAAGCAGGTTCAGGGCAGGTATTCACGGTGAGGCTCCGTTTCTCGATTCGTGACTTGGCGAAATCATCCTTTGACCGCACCGCCGGACACGACGATGGAATCCAGCAGCTTCTTGCGGCCGATCAGGTAGAGGACCACCACGGGAATGATGGCAATCACCGACACCGCGAGAGTCGACACGTAATCCGTCGTGTACTGCGACTTGAGCCGGCTCAGACCTAGAGGGATCGTGAAGAGGGAGTCACTCTGGATGACAATGAGAGGCCACAAGAGGTTGTTCCAGCTCCCGACGAAGGTCAGGATGCCCATCGAGATCATCACCGGCCACGCCAGCGGCAGCACGATGCGCCAAAGAATTCGCCACTCGCCGGCCCCGTCTACACGGGCGCTCTCGATCAGTTCGTCGGGTATCCCCTGGAGGTACTGACGCATGAAGAAAACGACCTGCCCGGTGAGAATCCCCGGGATGATCACGCCCGCGTAGGAGTTGGTGATGTTCATCCAGCGAGCGAGGATGAACACGCCGACCATGATGGCAGGAAACGGGATCAGCAAGGTCGCGACGATTGACCAGAAAAGAAAGTCTCGGCCAAAGAAGCGCCGCTTGGCGAGCGCGTAGCCGGACATCAGGCCGAGAACGACCGAGCCCACCGCTATCGCCACCCCGATGATCAAGCTGTTGATTACGAGAACGCCAAAGTCGACGGTCTTGAGCCCACCGGTGTAGTTCTCCGGGTGCGGCGGATGGGGGATCCAGTTGAAGGGTAAGGAGAAGATCGTGCTGTTGTCGTGGAGCGACGCAGAGACTGCCCAGACAAGCGGCGTCAGGAGGATGACGGCCCCGGCAGTTGCGAGAAGATATCGGAGGGCGACCCAGCCCTTGAGACGTGCCTTCATCGTGTCCTCCTGTTCCGGCCCGTGATTAGGAGGACCTGTAGAAGCGTGAGCAGCAGGGCAATGACAAGGAGAACCGTTGAGATAGCTTCTCCGTATCCAGCGCTCGAGTATTGGAATGTCTGGTTGTAGATGTAGAGCGGCAACGTGGTGGTCGCGTAATTCGGACCACCTGAGTTGAGGATGAATGGTGTTCCGAAGTCAGTCATCACGGCGGCGGTCGCGCTGATCGATGCGAACAGAATGGTCGGCGTAAGAGCTGGGATCTCGACATAGCGGAACTGCTTCCAGGCGCTTGCCCCGTCTATCTTGGCCGCGTCGAGCAACTCTTCCGGCACCTGTTGGTAGCCGGCCATAAAGATCACTGTGTAATAGCCGGTCATAGCCCAGATTGTCGTCGCGCTGAGCGCGACCATCGCCACACTCTCGTCCTGGAGCCACGCGATTCGTGTCCCGAGAATTGAGTTGATCAAGCCGTACTGGTTGAACAACAGCGAGAACACCAGCGCAGAGACGACGCCGGGGACGACGAACGGAAGGAAGTAGATCGTCATGAACAGAGCCCTGCCGTGCTTGATCCGCACGACCACACGCGCGAGAAGGATTCCCGCAGCCAGGGTCGGGATGACCACCTCGAGTGCGTATTGAAATGTCCTCCCAAGTGATCCCCAGAAGACAGGGTCGGAGGCGAGCTTGCTGTAGTTGTCCCCACCGATCAGGTTGGGCGGCGCAATCAAAGACGAGTCGGTGAAGGAAAGATAGAAGCCGTACAGAGCCGGAAGGTAAACCCAAAATGCGAAGAAGGCGATCGTCGGCAGCACGAGCGCCAACGTGAAGGAGCCGCTCCGGAACCGGGAGCCGGCACGAACGCCGCCTGCTCGCGCGGCCGGGCGTCGGATCAAAGGTATAGCGGACATTCGAGGTCCTCACAGCGTCGGGAGGTGCGGGGCGCTCGGTCCTCGAAACCGAGCGCCCCACGTTTCTCATTTGTTTAGGAGCGGTTTGACCTGCGAGTCGGCCGACTGAAGCGTCGACGCCACGTCGGCATTCTTGAGAATTACGGAGGTGAACGCGTTCCCTACGATGTCGTAGATCTGCGACGCGTTCAGCAGCTTGGCCGCGTAGCTCGCCTTCTCGAGCGACGGCTTCCATGTCGAGGTCCAGTACGGCACCTTGGTCGCATCTGGCGAATCGGCCACCGCGTTCGTACCGTTGAAGATGCCGATCTGATTGAAGTAATCCAGACCTGCGTTCTGCAGGGTACGAATGAACTTCCAGGCTGCCTGAGGGTTCTTTGACCCCTTCGGTACCACCCATGCGTAACCATAAGCGGTGCTTGCAGTCTTCCCGTTGTCCGCCGCCGGGTACTCTGCCGCCACGCTCACAGGAGGAGCGACCGTCGGATACTGCTTCTGCAGCGAGCCCAAGTACCACGAGCCCGCCGTGAACAGCATCCCGCCCAGTCCCGCGCCGTACGTCGTGCGGTCGGCGCCGACGTCGGAGCCGTTGATCGACGGAACGGATGCCTGGCACTTGGACACCAGGTCCTGCACAGTCTGGAATGCCTTCTTGGATGCCTCGGAAGTGAGGAAAGACTTCTTGCCGTCCGCGCTAAACAGCGCGCCTCCGTTCTCGTGAGCGATGGCATCGACGAAGTAGACCTGGGACACCGCAAGGTTGGTCGGCAAGACGACGGCCTCCTGGGTGACCTTGCCGGACGCGTCCTTCTTCAACAGCTTGGGACCAGCCGCACAGACATCGCTCCAGGTTTTCGGAACGGCAACCCCGGCGCTCTGATAAGCCGCCGTGTTGACCCAGGCACCGTAGTTCGAGACCTCCGACGGGACGCCGTAATAGGTTCCGTGCTGCGAATACCCATCCAAGACGCCCTTGAGATACTTGCCTTTCAGGCTCGAAATGCCTGAGTAGCCGAGCGAGCTGTAGTCGATCGGTGCCAAGACGTTCTTAGAAAACAGCTGTGGCATCTGGTCGTTCGAAACCAGATATACGTCGGGTGGCGAGCCCGCACTTGCAAGAGTCTGGAACTTCTGCGACTCGGCCCCGCTGTCGACGGGGATGATATTCACCTTGACATTCGGGTTAGCCTTCTCGAAGTCTGCAACGAGCTTGTTCTCTAGGTCCTTACCCGGGCCGGCAGTGGCCGCCAGGTGAGAAAGATATGTGATCGTGCTCGGGCCGCCGCTGCTTCCTTGAGAGCAGCCGGCGAGGCCTGCCGTCGCAATGAGCGCGACGACGCCTCCCGCCACGGTCTTGGTGCTGAATTTCATAAACGCTCCATTCGCGTTGGAACACGGGGTGACGTACTTCAGCTCACCCACGCTGGTGATGTTGGACGGCGCAATTCGAGTAACAGAACCGGTTTCGTGAACCGGTTCTGTAACATTAGGGGGCGAAGGACTGCCCGTCAAGAGCAGACATGTTCTCTGCGGAAAACAGGCGGCGGTGGGGACCCGAGACTAACTCGCCCGGGATCTCCGCCGCTCCCACGCGCACGCCCCACCTGACGAGCTCATGCGGCTCACCGTCGGCGATGAGGGACGTGTCGTACCCGAGGTCGAGCTCTCCGTAATCGAGAGTGTGCGAGGCGAGAAATCCCATCAGGGCGTTCTTATGCACATGCCCGGCTTCCAAGCTGATCCTCGAAGACTCGCGCACTGGGCGTGACGCGTTCAGCTCCACCTCTGCCGGGAAGAGCGCATTGCACTAGTTGATCCATCTGTGGACTCCCGAGTCGCGCCATGGGCCACGTAGGAAGCGAGCTCGTTGCACCGCAGTAACGCGCGCACTGCGGGAGAAGCAGGTGGCTCGTGCCTCGTCGAGGCTCCAGGATGCGGGGCGCCCCGCGGACGGAACTCGCCCTACTCCATCGGGGCGGGGCGGCGGCCCCCTCTCCTGACCCGGCGCCTCGTGATCGGAATCGAAGGAGAGGAGGACCACCGCTTTGGCGCCCTCCGGCCACTTCGAGGTACCGCCGCCTCCCACAAGAGGCTGCCCCGCACGAACCCGCTCGACGTGGGCTCGCCATTCGTCCTCTGACCACTGCCACGGTTCCATCGCTTGCATGCTCAGGTCCTTCTGTCTTACTACTGGAGGGCGGTGAGGACTTTGGTGATGCCGGTGGCGATCTGCTGGATCTGGGTGGGGGTTAGGTCGGGGCTGATGTCGATGTGGATGGCCCGTTCCAGCAGCTCGTTGGTGCGGGGGCAACTGGCGGGGTCGAGCTTGCGGGTCTGGGGGTTGGCGTCCCAGGGGGTGCGGTTGGACCAACTCCGCCCGGCGACCAGGGGGTCCCAGTGGTAAGCGATGTGGTAGTCAGTGATCTCCGGGTTGAACAGGCGGGACGCGGGGACGCCTTCGGCTTGCAGGGCGTCGACGACCTCCGTGGTGCGGGCGGCGTCGGGCAGGTAACCGATTAGCGCGATGTCAGCATCACCCTCCGGGTCCCACTGATGGCGCCAGGTGATTCCAGCGGCGGCCGCAGCAGGGGCGATCTGCTCCAGCACAGCAGCGTGGTTGCGGCGGGCGTCGGCGAGGATGCCATCCAGCTTGGCCAATTGCGCGCCGGCGACAGCGCCCTGCAGCTCGGACATGCGCCCGGTGGTGCCGACGAAGGTCTTGCTCTCCTTCAGCGACGCGCGCAGACTGCCGGCGACATCGTGGAACATCAGCGCCCGCTCATAGAGAGAACGGTCGTTGGTGGTGACCAGGCCCCCTTCACCGGAGGTGAGGATCTTGTTGAACTGAAGACTGAAGATGCCAATGTCGCCGATCGTGCCCAGCCGGCGGCCGTGATAGCTGGCACCACAGGCCTGAGCTGTGTCTTCCAGGATGCGCAAATCGTGACGGCGCGCCACCTCCAGCAGCGCGTCCATGTTCGAGGCGCCTCCGCGCATGTGAACGGTGAGGATAACCTTGGTCCGATCGGTGATCCGCGCCTCGACATCCGCAGCATCCAGGGTCAGACTCTCATCGACCTCCGCCAGCACCGGCACCCCGCCAACGAACAACACCGCCGCGGCGCTGGCGATCCACGTGTAAGCGGGCACGATCACCTCATCGCCGGGCCCCACGCCCAGCGCAGCCAGCGACGACGCCAACGCCATGCTGCCCGAAGACACCGCCAGCACGTGGGCGACACCGAACCGAGACGCGACCGCTTCCTCCAGCTCCTCGACCTTCGACGCGCCATCCCCCGGCCCGTAGTACCGGAACAGCCGCTTGCTGCGCAGCACCTCCAGCACAGCAACCTCTTCCTCGGCACCGATCCGCATCCCACCCGGATACATCGCCGGAAGCGACACCGTCACCGCCGGCTCCCCACCATTCACAGCCAACGCACCCGCGGGCACCGTGTCGAAAACCGTCATTGGTTCATTCCTCTACTAGTCAATCCAGAACTACAAAACCGATACAGAACCGGTTCTGTGAACCGGTTCTGTAAACGTAAACGCTCACGGCCCCCGCGTCAACAATCCGACAGGCGCGCAGGTCAGCCGACGGTCGGATCCGCCAAGGTCGGGTTGGTTCTCCAACGCTCCAATGCGTCCGGATCCAGCTGGATCCCCAGGCCCGGACCGCTCGGGATCGGCAGTCGTCCGTCCTCGTCGAGCTGCCATGGCTCAGCTACGAGCTTGTCGAAGCGGCGCCGGTCTTCTATTCGACGAGATCGGTGTCGGCCAGCGCGCTGGCGAGTTGGAGGTCTGCAGCGAGTCCCACAGCGGTGTTCCATCCATGCGCTGCCAACGTCACCCCATGATCGCCGGCCATGAAGCCGATGCGCCGTGTTTCGCTCAAGCCACCGCACTTCGTCTGGTCGGGTTGCACGATATCGGACGCGCCCGCCGCCAGGAAGGGCAGGAACGACTGTCGTCGCGTCAGCACCTCTCCTCCGCTGATCGCCACGGAGGAGCTGTGCCGCACGTGACGAAATCGGCGAGCGCATCGGGCGGTAGCGGCTCTTCGAACCACGCCACGTCATAGCTATCGAGCATCCGCGCTGTGCACCAGACCCACGCGAGCCGCCCGGGAAACGAGGCGTCCGAGCCTCCCGCGTCCACCGCGAGAAGGCAGTCATCACCGATCGCCGATTGCCGACCGCGCGCAGGCGACGATTCCTTCGTCCGTCCTCTGGTCGATGCGCCCGAAATGACCCCACCCGATCTTGAATGCTCGGAAACCTAGCTGAGCAAGACAGCGCAGACCATCCGTCAGCGTTTCGCAGTCCTCGAAGAGCACAGAGGCGTACGGGAGGACGGACTGCCGGTGCCGGCCACCGAGCAGGCGTCCGACCGGCTGGTCCAGGGCCTGACCCATCAGATCCCACAGAGCGATATCGATCCCGCTGATCATGTGTGTCACCGCGCCCCCGCGCCCCCGCCAGAAGCTGCTCTGATGCAGCTTCTCGGTTATGCGCTCGGGCGCGAGTGCACACTCTCCGACGAGGAGGGGTTTGAACAGATCGAGGGCGGCTCGAACCAGCGCTTCAATGCTGGAAACGCTACCGACGCCGACGTGCCCATCATCGGCGTGAACGGCGATGAGCGTGTGGACGACGTCATCCGGCTCGAGCTCATTCGACCGTCCGCCTGGCAGGGTGGCTCCGCGCAATCCGCAGGTGCGAACATCCGTGATCCTCATAGTCCTGCTCCTCGGGTCCGATGCCTTCAGCGAGCGGTCCAGCCCCCGTCCACGGCGAGAGTCTGACCAGTGATGAGCGAGGCAGCAGGTGATGCCAGGAAGGTGACCGCTGCCGCGACCTCCTCCGCACCTGAAGGACATCCTGGCCGAGGGCGAGCATACGACCTGTGCCCTGGGCGGCGGCGTCGCGGACATCCCCGCTGCGTCGAGGTGGTGAGGTCGCTCGGCTTCGCCGGACCGATCAGCATAGAGCACGAGCCGGAGACCTTCGACCCGTTCGACGACGTCGTGGTTAGTCGCGAGCGGCTGACGGGCTGGCTGCAGGGCGCGACGGGGGGTCGACTCGAGGGTCCGAGACGCGAGGCGCGCCGAGAGGCCGATACGGACACGTTCCGTATCGGCCTCTTTCTGCTTTCGGTGTCAGTGACCGGCTATTCCTGCTCGCGCGTCCGACGAACGCCACCTTGAGGATGGCCAGGGCGGCCAGCGCAGCGAGCGTCACGGTGTTAGCTACGAAGACGACGGGGTCCGCGATGGCGATCCCGTAGGTGACCCAGAGAGTGACGCCTGAGCCCAGGACGACGACATAGCTCCAGGAGATATCCCCTGTGGACCTGGTCCGCCAGCACCGGAGCAGCTGCGGCAGCCACGCGCCGGTCGTCAGGATGGCGGCCGCGGAGCCCAGCACTGTCAGCAGGCTCATGGTGTACTGCTGGCGAGCGCGTACAGGAGCTGGACGCTGTTCTCGACGATCTCCTCGCCTGCTCCGCGGGCGACGAGCGTCGCGTGCGTCACCTCGTAGCCCCCTTCCTCATAGGAAGCCCGGTCCGGGACGTAGCCGATGAGCCCGTTCGCGTAGCCGACGAAGACAGTGGTGGCAAAAGAAGAGCGCCGGATGATGTCCTGGCCGAGGACAGTGAAGAGCTCGCACGGAGCCGTCGAGATGGCGAGCTGCGGACCGATTCTTACGGCGTACTGTCGCGCTTCGACCGGACGGGCGGTGTCCTCGCCGTCGATGACGCGCAGTGCATCTCGCGCGCGGGACAGGCGGAGCTGGGTCCAGCTCACGTCAGCCGGATCCGCACTGCGGTCTGCCCCCAGGGAGGTGAGCCGGTCGGCGAGCAGGCTCACCGCGCGCACGGCATCCGTTCTCGATTCCGGAAGCAGCGGTGGGTACGCGAACGTCTGGGCGCACACCTGAATGGAGATATCGTGGGGCGCCGTCCGTGAAGTCGTGTTCCACAGTCGCAATACCTCGGCGGCCAGAGGCATCGCCGTATCCAGGGGCGTCGTCGTCGACTCGCCCATCGTTCTCGGGTTGATGTCTCCTGCCGCGCCCTGGAGGAACAACATCGGCACGCCGGTGACCTGTTCGACGGTCGAGCGCAAAGGGGCGATGAAATCCGCACTGACGTCCCGGCACTCCGAGCCCAAGCAGACCGGGTGGCACGCAAAGCTGACGGCTGACGCGATCGCGTCCCCGTTGACGCCCTCGACCACCACCAGCACGACTCGGGCATCCCGCGGGCCCGCCGGGTTGTGCCCGAGGATGACGTCGCCGTTCGGCGTCGTCTCGCGGCGATTCACGCCGACATCCGACTCGCCAGCGACCACGCGCAATCGGGCGGGTCGCGCACGAGAACAGGCCAGCTGGATCGCACCGACGAGATCGTAGACCAGAAGCCGGGTGTAGGCGATCGACACGGGATGCTCGAGCTCCCCTTCGTTGTCCATCGAAGGGCCCGCTGGAGCGTAGTGCGTGTGGGTGGCCGAGACGATGACATGCAAGTCGGCTATTCCGGTCGCTGCGCGCGCCCGGCATTGCACCTCGTCGGTCCACTCGGCGTCGATTCCCTCGAGATCGCAGGAGACAAGCGCCAGGGCCGTCCCCTCCGGGCCACCGGATTGCAGGAACAGGACGGTCGCGGCCAGAGGATCGAGGACTCCCGTTGCCGGCCCGCGCCCGGCGAAGCCGATCAGCGGGGCGCCGATGGGAGGCGTGATATCGACGCGAGCGGCTCCTGCGCGCCCCTGCGCGGTACTGGCCAGCGAAGGCGACGCAGGAGCCGTCTCACCCATCCGTCAGCTGCCCTTCCGGGGCGAGAGGTGCAGCACGACGTACTCGCCGTTCGGGCCGGCAGGGCTGTCGTCCGCGTAGGGGTTCTGCGGCGTCGGCCAGCCGGTGAACGTCTTGTCGGTGTAGGTGCCCCAGTCGGCGCCTCCGACGAGCGGGATGACGGGCATCTGCTCGACCATGATCCCCTCCAGTCCGGACAGGGCGTCTTGCTGCTCCTTCTCGCTTCCCGAGTCGGCGTACGCCGTGAGGAACTTCTGCGTCGCAGGGTCCTTCCACCGTTCGAAGTTGGAGGCCGCGTTGGAACCGATCGGTGCGGTCTGATCGGAATTGAGCAGGTAGTTGTAGGCGTAATACGGCGACGGGCCGATCGCCGACCAATCGACGCTCAGATCGAAGTTGCCCGACGCGAGATCGGCGTTCCAGCTGTTCGTGGACACACCCTTCACCGTCACCGCAATGCCGATCTTCTGCAGCTGTTTGGCGATGATCTGGCAGTCGGAGATGTAGTCCTCGAATCCCGACGGGTCTTCGATGCTCAGCTGCACGGCTTTCCCATCCGGACCGATGAGTTGACCGGACCCGTTCCAGTTGAATCCCGCCCCCGACAGCAGCGCCTTGGACTTCGCCAGATCGAACGTCAGGGTGTCGTTCTTGTACTTCGGGTCGAGGTAGCTCAGCTGGGTGCTCACCAGGCCGGTCGCCGACGTGATGGGCGCCTCGTAGCCGAACTCGCCCGAGGTGTCGATCGCCTTTCGGTCGAGGGCGTAGCTGATCGCTTTGCGGACCGCCACGTTGTCGAGCGGCGCTTTGGTGAGGTTGGCGATGAGGCTGATCGGCTGGACTTCGGGGTACCAGTAGTGGTTGTACTTGCTCTTGTCGACGTAGAGTCGCTTGAAGTCCGGCTCGCCACCGGTCGTCCACTGGATCTGGCCGCTCAGCAGCTCGGAGGTCGAGGTGGAGGTGGAGCTGATGATCGGGAATTTGAGCTCGCTGACCGGAACGGGGCTCCGGAAGAGCGGGTTCTTCTTGAGGTCGACCTCCTGGGGCGTGTACCTGTCGAGGACATACGGGCCCGTGCCGACGGGGTTCGGGTCGTCGAAGGTCGTCGGGTCGGAGATCTTGCCCCAGATGTGCTCGGGGACGATCGGCAGCTGACCGCCGACGAAGTAGAGCTGCGTGAAGGCGGGAGCGTCAAAGGTGACGACCGCCGTGTACTTGTCCGGCGTCGAGACACTGGTGAACGCAATGCCGTTGAGGTTCAGAGCGGAGAACTTCTTGATCAGGTTGAGGGTGAAGGCGACGTCGGCGCTGGTGAACGCCTGGCCGTCCGACCACTTGACGTCCTTACGCAGGGCGAGCGTGAGAGTCTTGCCGCCATCCGTCCACTTCCACGAGCTCGCCAGCCACGGATAGGTCTGTCCCGGCTTCACCACGTTGTACTGGATCAGCGGCTCGTAGATCATCGCCCAGTTCTGGTTCACCGCCTGCACAGGGCTGCTCGCCAGCAGAGGGTTGAAGTTGCGGGGCTGCGGGCCGGCATTGTTCACCTGCACCACCAGGGCTTTGGCGGAACCGCCGCCGCCGTTTGAGCCGCCGCAGCCGGCCAACGCGAAGGCGCTGCCGAGTGCGACCGCCGCGAGCAGCGCCCGCTTGATCGTCCTCCGTCTGGGGGTGTTCATGCCTGATCCTCTCTTTGGGTCGCCGTCGACGTCGACGGTCGGGTTTCGTGGTGGGGGTCCGGCGTCGCGGAGGCGACCGCCGATTCTTCGTGCAGCCAGCAACGCGACGTTCGACCCGTCGCTATCGGGAACATTGGCGGTGTCTCGGTGCGACACCGCTCCATCACGAAGGGGCATCGGGATGCGAAGCGGCAGCCCGGTCCCGGGTCGATCACCTTCGGCGGCTCTCCACCCCCGCGCACCTCCGCGCGTGCACCGTCAGCGCCGACCTGGGGAGCGCTGGAGATGAGGAGCTGCGTATAGGGGTGGGCCGGAGACTGAGTGATCTCCTCGCACGGTCCCTCCTCGACGACGTGGCCGGCGTACATGACCACGCCGCGCTTCGCGAAATACCGGGCCGACGCGATGTCGTGAGTGATATACAACAACGCAACTGAGCGTTCCACGACGATCTGCCGCAGCAGATTGAGCACCCCCAGCCGCATCGAGACGTCGAGCATGGAGACGGGCTCGTCCGCCAGCAGCACGGTCGGCTGGACTGCGAGGGCGCGGGCGATGGCCACGCGCTGACGCTGACCGCCCGAGAGTTCGTGGGGGAACTTCGCGGCCACCTGCTTCGTGGGCGTCAGCTGCACTTCGCGAAGCAGATCCTGCACCATCTGCTGCGCCTCGGCTCCGGATGAGGCGCGACCGTGGATGCGCAGGGGCCGGGCGACATGGTCTTCGACGCTCTTCATCGGGTTGAGTGACGAGAACGGGTCCTGGAAGACCATCTGCACGTCACGGACGTACCGCAGGAACCGGGAGCGGCCCCGGGTGTCCACCTCTTTCCCCCGCAGCCTCACGACTCCCTCGCTCTGCTGCTCCAGGCGCGCGAGAACGCGGGCGAGCGTCGACTTCCCCGACCCGGACTCTCCGATCAGGGCCGTGATCTCGCCGGACCTCAGCGTGAGCGACACGTCGCTGAGAGCATGCAGCCGCGCGCGCTTGCGCCCGCCGCGGCGACCCTTGCCGCCGACAGGGAAGGTCTTGGAGAGCCGGACGGCCTCCAGCACGATGCCGTCGTCCGCCGCCGGGGACGCGTCCGGTGCGAAGCGGGTGGTCGCCTCAGCGCCATTCATCGGGTACCTGCCAATCCGCGCTGAGCGCTGGCGTTGAGCACGTCCTCCGCGCGGAAGCACGCCGCCCGATGGTCGCTCTGCCCGGACGGAGCTCCGTGCACTGCCTCGAGCTGCGGGTCCTGCGACACGCAGTGCTCGATCGCCCACGCACACCGATCCGCGAACGCACATCCCGAGGTGCTGCGCCGGAGATCCGGCGGCGTCCCGGGAATGCCTTCGAGGACCTGCCTCGGTCCTGACAGCATCGGGAACGAGCGCAACAGTCCGGTCGTGTAGGGGTGGGCCGCGAAGTCGAGCAGCTCACGGGTCGTGCCGAGCTCGACGATGCGTCCGGCATACATGACCGCGACGCGATCCGCGATCTCGAGCAGCAGGGAAAGATCGTGGGTGATGAAGACGATACTGAAGTTCTTCTGCTTCTGGAGACTCATGATCTCGCGCAGGATGGCTCGCTGCGTCACGACGTCGAGTGCCGTCGTCGGTTCGTCCATGATGATGACTTCGGGGTCGAGGGCGAGAGCCATCGCGATCATCGCACGCTGCCGCATCCCTCCGGAGAGTTCGTGCGGATACGCCTTCGCGCGGGCGGCGGCGATGCCGACCAGTCCGAGCAGTTCGGCCACGCGCTCGCGCCGCCGACGCTTGTCCATCCCTTTACGGTGGGCCTTCAGGACGTCATCGAGCTGTGCGCCGATCGTCAGCACAGGATTCAGGGCGTTCAACGCGGATTGGAATACCATGGAGATCCGCTCCCACCGGTACGGCTGAAGCTCCTTGGGTGTGAGCAGGACCAGGTCGTCGCGTCCGCCGTCGACGCTTTCATAGATGACGGAGCCCCCGGTTATCTCCGCAGGCGCCCGCAGCAGACGGGCTATGGCGAACGCGAGAGTCGACTTTCCGGAGCCCGACTCGCCCGCGATGCCGATGATCTCGCCCCGGGGGATCTCGAGATCCACCTCCCGGACCGCCCGCACGCTGTTCTCGCCGATGCCGTATTGGACCGAGAGGTCCCGCACGTGGATCAGCGGCCTCCCGTGCGCGGGTCGAGCCCGACCGTCCTCGGAGCCTGTCGTGGTGCTTTCTGCGGTGCTCATTCCTGGACCCTCCTGTCCGAACGGCCGACGGAACGGGCGGCAGCAGAGGGCTTCCGGCCGATGGCCTGCTTTTGCTTCCGGATCTCCTGAGCGACTCGAAGTCGAGGATTCACGTACTCGTCGATGCCGAAGTTCATGAGCGCGAGCCCGGTGCCGAGGAGGGCGATGCACATGCCCGGCGGGATGAACCACCACCACGCTCCCATCTGAAGCGCGCTCTGGTTCTCAGCCCAGAACAGCATCGTTCCCCACGACCACGTCGACACGTCCGAGAGTCCGAGGAAGGACAGTCCCGCCTGAGTCAGCACGGCTGCGATCACGGTGAAGAGGAAGGTGGAGGAGATCAGGGCGAGCTGGTTCGGGAGGATCTCGCGCAGGACGATCCGCAGGGTGCTCTCTCCGCTCGCACGAGCGGCGGCGACGTAGTCCCGCTGCCGGATCGACATCGTCTGCACGCGGATCACCCGGGCGCCCCAGGCCCAGCCGGTGACACTGATGACGAGGGCCACGCTGATCCAGCCCTTGCTGGGAAGATACGCGGCCAGGACGATCACCAGCGGAAGAGCGGGCAGCACCAGGAAGATGTTCGACAAGGCCGAGAGCGACTCATCGGTGACGCCGCCGAGGTAGCCGCCCAGGAGCCCGATGAGCACCGAGAGGACTGTCGCAAGGATGCCCGCCACGAAACCGACGAGAAGCGACTCGCCTGCGCCATCGATCAGTTGGGCGAGCACGTCCTGGCCGCTCTGGGTCGTCCCGAGCAGATGCTCCGCGGACGGCGGTGAGACGACATCACTGCTGAGCGCGGACGGATCGACGCGATACACCAGCGGACCAACGACGGCCATGACGACGAAGAAGGTGACCATACCGCTTCCCGTCAGGAACTTGGCAGACCGCAGCTCTTTCGGCCAGCCCAGGCGCAGGCCCCGGGCGCGCATCGGAGGCGTGATGCCGGTGATGGGCGAATCCGTTTCTGCAAGCTCGACGGGAATCATGCTGTCGCTCCTCGTTGTCTGGTGCGGGGGTCGAGGATGACGTAAAGGACATCCGCGAGCAGGTTGGCCAGCAGCACCGAGAGGGTGATGATCAGGAAGATTCCCTGCATCAGCGGGTAATCCTCGTTCGTCACCGCCTGGTAGAGCACGTAGCCGAGACCCGGGTAGGAGAAGACGACCTCCGTCAGGATCGCACCACCCATAATGAATCCGAGCGAGAGGGCGAAGCTCGCGATCGACGGCAGAATAGCGTTCCTCGCTGCGTAGACCAGCATGATCCGGCGCGGCGAGAGTCCTTTGGCCTCGGCCATCAAGACGTATTCCTCATCGAGTGTCGTGACCATCATGTTGCGCACGCCGAGCATCCAGCCCGCAAGCGAGGAAATGATCAGCGTGGCCGCCGGCAGGAACCCATGCGATATCACGCTCGCGATGAAGGGGCCGTTGAAACCCGCATCGACGTCCGACGAGTAGGCGCCGGACAACGGGAACCAGCCCAGCGCCTGTCCGAAGATGAAGAGCGTGATGAGGCCCAGCCAGAAGTACGGGACGGCTGTGAAGAACGTCGTTCCGGGGAGAAGGCTGTCGAGCCACGAGGCCCGCCTCCAGCCGATCACGATACCCAGGTACGTGCCGAGCACGAAGCTCACGATCGTCGAGATGCCCACGAGGCCGAGCGTCCAGTAGGCGCTGTCATTGATCACGCTCGCCACCGAGGACGGGAAATAGCTGAACGAGACGCCAAGATTCCCGTGGAAGATCTCCCCCCAATACGAGAAGTAGGCCGAGACGAGGTCCTGCTTGCCTAGTCCGAACATCGCCGCGATGGCGTGCTGGGAGGCCGGCGACAGGCGCCCCTTGAACTTGGCCAGCAGAGCCTGCACCGGGCTTCCCGGCATCATCCGCGGGATCAGGAAGTTCAGCGTGAAGGCAGCCCACGCCGTCAGCAGGTAGAAACCGACTCTCTGAAGCAGACGTCGCATTGCTCTCCTTCGAGCGGATCCGGTGGGAGGGTGTTCTCGCACCGATCGGGACCGGCGCTCGACTCACGCTAGCAAGACTTACGCTTTTCAACAATCGAAAGTTGTAACCTGATCATCGTAAGTTACCTGTTTATCGAAATCCGGAGATGTCGATGGCAACGAATACCCCGGCCAACAGGGAAATCAGACTGCAACGACACAAGCGCAAGTCGAGCGCTCGATCAGAGAGAGCACAACTCTTCCCGCGGTGGGCGCAGGCAAAGCCCGGAGCGGCTACGCGCTGACTGCCACCGGTGCTCCGTCGTCCAATCGGGCCGCGGCGAGCATGTTCTCGATCGCAAGCGGCGAAAGTACATGTTCAGCGACCATCGAAGCTGCGCCGATTACGCCGACGTCGTGCATCGCCTGCGACTTCGCGATCGTCAATCGCGCGGTCGCGAGCGGAAGGGAGCGCTTGTACACGACCTCTCGGATGCCGGCGAGCACCGAGTCCCCTGCCTCAACGATGGGGCCGCTGACCACCACGACAGAGGGGTTGAGCATATTGACGCACCCGGCGAGCACCGAACCGATGTCCCGGCCGGCCTGCCTGAGCGCTGTGGAGGCGCGCACGTCCCCTCGTTGACCCAGCACGATCAGGTTTGCCACGTCGGCCTCAGCGCTCCCGGTCAGCGAACGCGCGACGGCGGGCGCGCCGGCCAAGGCTTCCAAGCATCCGTAATTGCCGCAGTCGCACAGCATATCGGAGCCTCTGCCCACCGCGACGTGTCCCAGGTCGCCAGCCGATCCGTCGGCACCGCGCTGCAGCGCCCCACTGCTGATGATCCCCATGCCGACGCCGCTCGCAACCCTGATGAACAACAGATTCTTGGTATCCGGCCAGAAGGTCCGTTGCTCGCCCAAGGCCATGAGGTTGATGTCGTTGTCCACCAGCACAGGAACCGGGAAGGCGCGCGAGACGTAACCGGCGACGTCGAACCCGTCCCACCCCGGCAGGGTAGGCAGTCGGACCGGCCGCCCTGCGGAGCGCTCAACGGGACCCGGCAACCCGATCCCGACGCCAATCAGGTCTTTGCTGCGGTCACCGGTCGATTCGAGCAGGTCCTCCGCTTTGTCTCGTGCACGGTCGAACACCTCGGTGGGGCCGGCCGTCGGGGGGTGATCGAACGCGACGCGCGCGATAATCTGACCGATCAGGTCGGTCAGAGCGACGGTCGTCCGTTCCGCCCCGACCTCGATCCCCAAGAGCACGCGACCGCTGGGGTTGAACGCGAAACGCGTAGCCGGGCGGCCACCGCTGGACCGGGCGTCACCGACGTTCATGACGAGACCCGCGTCCGCGAGCGTCTGGATACGCGAAAAGATGGTCGATCGGGCGAAGCCGGTCAACTCGGCGAGCTCGATGCGAGTCCGCGGCACTCCGTCTCGCAGATACTGGAAGATGTCGCCGGCGCGATTGAACCCCGGCATCGCTACCTGGACGAAGTCTTTCGAAGGTCTCACGACATAAGTGAACCACTTTGCTCCTCGACGTGCATCGCGCACTGCAGCGCGGCATGCCGCATTCGAGGGGTCTGCCGATCACGGAAGGCTCCCCAACGCAGTGCGGACGCGACTGGCGAGGTTGCCCGCATCCTGACAAGTGAGTGCCGATGCGACGTCTATGCGGACCGCCCTGGAGAGCACTGCCCAGGAGCGGGCGAACTCCCCCGGATCCATCGTCATGCGGGTGCACGACCAGGGGCTCTGCTCGCCGGAACCCCAGAAATATGCGACATGCTCCTTCCCGTGCTCCGGCGAGAAGACCAACGACGCGGGTACGCCCTCCGCGGTCAGCCGTTCGGCAGCCAACCGACTGGCCGACGCGTCGTCGAAGAGGGCGACGAGGTAGACCCCGCAGTCTCCCTCCGGATCCCATAAGGGTCTCCAGGTCACCTTCCGCCCGGCGTCCGCTCCGAGCTGACTCAGCACGGCATCGCGGGTGGCGCGACGCGTCGCTGCCTCCACGCACTCACGAGCGGAAGGAGAGGTAGGGGTCTGCCACTGGCCGAGAGCCGCCAGCGTCTCCGAAGTTCCCGGCAGACGCGAGGCAACTTCGACGTTCGACCCCCGGGCACGAACGGCGATGTCACCGAAAGAGCCCGCGTCCCGTCCGCCGAATGTGACTCCCAACGCTTCCGACACGTCCTCGATGAGGACAATCCCACGTGCGCGTGCCACGCGGATGAGGCGACTCATGTCCGCCGGGGCACCGGCGGCATGGTGCACCACCACCACGCGCGTCTGCGGCCGGATCCGCCGCTCGAGATCCGCCGCATCGAGCGTGAGGCTCTCATCCACATCGGCCAATTCGACAACGAAGCCGGCGGCGGCGATCGCGTGAGCGAGCTCACGCCGCGCGTACGTCGGCATGATGACCTGGTCGCCGGCGCCGACTCCAACGGCATCGAGAGCGCTCTGGAGAGCGAAACGCAACATACCCTGCCGCAAAGAGACCCAGCATCCGGCACTCGCGGGATCGGGCGCCTCATGCGAATGCGCTCGAGCCTGCCCCGGATGGATCGCGTGAAGGCTCATCGTCGGATTCCTTTGTACAGAACCGGTTCTGTATACCGGTTCTGTAGAATCTAGTGGCTCCCCCAGAGCGGGTCAAGATTGTCGCCGCAAATTCGTGGGATCGCTCGCTAGGCGAAGTAGGAGTGGAAGGGTGAGCAATGGTGGAGAAACCCACGATCGCCGACATCGCTCGCGAACTCGGGCTTTCCAAGTCGGCGGTCTCGAACGCGCTGCGCGGACTCCCACAGGTCAGCGTCGACACAGCAGCGCGGGTGAAGGCTTACGCGCTGGAACGGGGCTGGCGGCCGAACGCCGCCGCACGGGCGTTGTCCCTGGCGCGCAGCGACAACGTCGGCATCGCGTTGGTTCAGGCGGAGCAGCTGCTGCGCTCGGAGCCGTTCTACATGAACGCCATCGCGGGGATCGAGCGGGTGCTCAGCCCCAACGGGAAGAACCTGCTCCTCCGCACCATCGAGGCGGCGGACGATGAGCTGGCCGTGTACGAGTCATGGATCACCGAGGGACGCGTCGACGGGGTGATCCTGTTCGACCCCCGCCTCCACGACCCTCGTCCGCGACTCCTCATGCAAGGTCAACTTCCCTTCGCGGTCTACGGAGAGTCAAGCACGCTCTCCCCCACTGAGCTCGTCGTGGAAGAAACACAGACCATCGTCGAGCACCTCGCCTCGCGCGGGCACACGAACGCGCTCTTCATCGGTGGGCCGGGCAATCTCGCACACGAACGCGACCGGGCTGACCAACTGGTTCGCCTGAGCTCGAGCCGGGGGATCCGGGTCGTTGCAACCAACAACGACTATTCAATCGAAGGGGGCGGAAGGCCGCCCGAGATGCATTCGGATCGGCGCAGTTCTCGGCTGTTGTGGCCTCAAGCGACCTTCTGGCGATCGGGGCCGTGGCCGAAGTCTCCGAGCATCCCGGCACATCGGTGGCCGTTGTGAGTTGGGACGATTCGCTCCTCTGCCAGTATTCCGCGCATCCTCTTACCGCCCTCGACCGCGACCACGGCCATTACGGCGAAGTGGCAGCCACGCAGTTGCTGAACAGCGCCTACTCCATTGGGCTGCCTGATCTTCCTCACTACCCGAGCCGTCTCATGGTGCGTGCATCGAGCCTGTGACACGCGTCTGAAGGCTACTAGCGGATGCGAGGAGCCACTGCGCCGTAGTCGTCAAGTTTCACCTCGACGATCTCCGCCAGCAGGACTTCAATGACTGTCTCTGCTCGAGTTCGCGGCACCAGTACCGCAGATGCGCGGCGGCGCTAACGCCGAGCACGACCTGCGTGGGGCGCTACACGGCCATTCCTCGAATTCGCCCGTTCCGGTGAAGGGCCGCTGGTCGTAGCGCCGATCGAGCTGGCCGCGACGATACAAGCGTGGTCCGGCAGGAGTGGCCGGAGAGCCGCCACCGTGAGGACGGCAGTGAGCACGTTGGCGCGGTAGTCGACGATCCGGCTCTCAGCAACGCCGAGGAGTCGCCTTGGAGATCGCCTGCAAGCGGGGCAATTCTGCGGATGCTGAAGCTGCCTGAGATGGGGCGCTTCGGCTCCCGCAGTGGTGGACACGTCGGCCCCGCGATGAGGGTCGGTGTGTTTGCCGGAAGGTCGGCAGCGGTCTCTAACGCCGCCCGCCGCCGGCCGCCGCCCGCCAGGACCAGCGTCAGGTCCGGTCTGGCGAGCGCCCACGCGGCCGCGCGTCCGACTCCTCAGCCGTGCCGGTGATCACGAGTGCGGATTTGAGGTTGGTCACCGGATTAGTTTCCGCCTAAACTAATCATCGTGAGTGCGCGCACCCCCGGCACCGTGGCTGAGATCATCGCGGCATGGAATCGCGAAATACCCGACGTGGACGCATCCTCGATCGCGGTGCTGATCCCGCTCATTCACCTCGCGGCGCAGCTGAACGCGATGCGGGACACCACATTGCGCAGGCTCGGCATCAACCAGGGACGCCTAAGCGTCCTCGGCGCACTGCGCCGCTCCGGGCCGCCTTATCGGCTTAGTGCTGGTGAGTTGGCTAGGCAATGCGAAGTCACCGCCGGAGCGATCACGCAACGACTCGACCGGTTAGAGACTGCCGGGTATGTTACGCGGCACCAGAACCCCGACGACCGCCGAGGCGTGAGTATCCAGCTCACCGACAGCGGCCAAGAGAAGCTCGACGTCGTTTTTCGCGCGGTCATGCGCGCCGACGAGGTACTGCTGAGCTTCCTGCCTGCACGGGACCGCGAACCCCTCACGGCAGCTCTCCACTCGTGGATGAACGCCGCCTGTCTTGACCACACAGCGCCCGATTTCGAGGCTCACTAGGCGGAGTGAGCCACTCTCCATCTGTTGCCCCGAGTCATGGGACCGGGACCACGTCACCGACGCCGTCGAAACGCTCGCGAGCGACAAGACCATGAAGATCCTTGTCGATGTCGCCCGGAGCAGGCGGTAAGCGACGGACTCCTCCGACCTCGAAGGGCGCCTCGCCGTCGCGAACAGCGCCAAGCGGGCAACGGATTCGCTGTATCCGAGGCGCTGGCCGCCGCGGGCGCCCACACCACCGTGACTTGCTAGGCATCGGTTTGAGCGCATCCAGTGGATCTGTCGACGGCCCTGAAATACCCGTCGTCTGACAACCCGCTAGAACCATAACACCCGCCGCTACCAACCGACGACGCCGTCAACGCGCGCGCAGTCGCCTTGCTCAAACCCAGCAACACAACCCCACCCCAGTTGTCCGAACCCCTTCACGATAGCCAAGGCAAGGAGGAACAATCACCTAATAAGCACTCCCCAGTTCGGGTGAGGCCTCCCCCTCCGTTCTAACGGAACACCGACAAAAGCGACGGGGCGGAAGAGCCTCTGGCTCGCCACCTCTGCCCGCTCATCGTCAGTGATGTCGAGCGCACGCTGATCGGTGATGCCGAGTTTGCTGCCCGCCAAAGGGGCGGAACCACGCAATCTCAATTGAGCGCGCCACCCTGCGATGAGGACAACATGTGCGCCATAACCGTTTGCCGCAACCGCGGCAACCGGCTAAGCGACACGAACGGAACACACGCCGCCTCCGCGGTCACCGCGGCGAGCCGGCCGATCGGCGTGTGCGGGTCAGCCGCGACCGGCCACCCGTCCACTGCGTAGCGACTCACCATGTCCACGCATTCCTTCTTCTCTTCCGTGATCGGGCTGAGGGATCCGACCACCCCGATCAGTCCGCCCTGCAGTTCCGGACTCATGTTGCTCGTATCGATTACGAATACCCGCATCCCGATTGCTCCCCTGTGTTGACAGACCCTTCCTTACGTTGTTGGGGGTGTGGATTGAGGGTCGTTGTAAGCTCTCGACCGCTCCAGGGATGCCGGGTATGGCTTCGACGCTTCCGCAGTGGTAGGACATAGATTGGCCGCCCGGCGTCCCGCAACGACTCGACCTCTGATTGAGACGCGCGACATGATCGCTGTGTAAGGACGCGCAGGCGTGGTCGTTCGCTGGAGCCCGCACCGAGCGAACGGAGGGCAGAATGCCGCAACTGTGGGCCGGGATCGACGCCGGCAAATCCCATCACCATTGTGTGGTGATCGACGAGGCCGGGGCACGGCTGTTGTCACGGAGTCTCGCCAACGATGAGGACGAGCTCCTCGCACTGCTCGGTGATGTGACCGAGCTGGCAGACGGTCACCCCGTGGTTTGGGCGACGGATCTGAACCAGGGCGGTGCGGCACTGTTGATCGCGGTGCTGGCCGCGAATGGTCAGGAGATGCTTTATATCCCGGGCAGGACCGTTCATCGCGCTGCCCGCACCTATCGTGGTGACGGCAAGACGGACGCGAAAGACGCCGCGATCATCGCAGACCAGGCCAGGATGCGCCGCGACCTGCACCCCGTCCGGGCCGGCGATGAGATCGCCACCGAGCTTCGAATGCTCGCCGCTCACCGCGCAGACCTGGTCGCGGACAGGACCCGAGCGATCAACCGCCTCCGCGTCACCCTGCTCGAGTACTTCCCGGGGCTGGAAGCCGCGTTCGACTTCGCCCAGCGGAAAGCTGCGCTGGTGCTGCTGACAAAGTATCAGACGCCCGCGCAGCTGCGCCGCAGTGGTGTCACCCGGATCACGACCTGGCTGCGGAACGAAGGATGCCGGCAACCTGAGAAGATCGCCGAAGACGCCGTCGCAGCAGCGAACCGACAACGCACCGTGGTTACCGGCCAAGACGCCGCCGCATTGATCGTCGAGCGCCTCGCTCGAGAGGTCCTTCGGCTGAAGGAGGAAGTGGAGGCCGTCGATGCGCAGATCGATGCCCGATTTCGCCGCCACGAATGGGCAGAAACCCTCCTAAGCATCCCCGGGTTCGGTCCCCTCCTAGCGTCAGAGTTCATCGGCGCCACTGGTGGCACCACACGCTATTTCGAGAACGCGAACCGTCTCGCTGGCGTCGCTGGTGTCGCACCCGTCCCGCGCGACTCCGGTCGGATCAGCGGGAACCTGCACCGCCCGAAACGCTATGACAGGCGTCTGATGCGAGCCTGCTATGTCTCCGCCGAGGTCGCTGCCCGATCCCATCCAGAGTCCCGCGCCTACTACGATCGCAAGCGCGCCGAGGGCAAACGCCATAAGCAAGCCGTTCTTGCCCTGGCCCGCAGACGGATCAACGTCATCTGGGCACTCCTGCGCGACGGAACCACCTACCAACAACAGTCAATAGCTGCGCGCACCGCCGCTTGACAAACAGATTGCGAATCTATATTTCGCAAATCGGGGCGGGGGCTTCGTGGAGCGCGTTGAGCACTCGGAAGAGGTTGCGGGCGATGTAGCGCTTCAGGCAGCGACGGATCTCTCGGAGGCTGTGGCCTTCCTGGGTTCTGCGTTCGACGTAGGCGCGGGTTTCGGCGTCGTGGGTCATCCGGACTATCGCAGTTGTGTGAAGCGCCTGGTTAGTCGCCTGTCCCCGCCGCGGCTGAGCCTGTGGCGGGTGGTGTTGCCGCTGGAGGCGGGGATGGGACTGACTCCGGCCAACGCGGCGAACGCGGCTTCCGAGCGGACCCGTCCGCGGTGGGACCAGGCGGTAAGGACGACGGCGACGGTGACGACGCCGATGCCAGTGTTTTCCAGGAGCGGGGCGGCGGGAGGGCCTGGATCAGTGCGGCGAGTTGCTTGTGGTTCGCTGCGAGCTGCGTCTTGATCTCTTCGATCCGGCGGGCAAGACGGACGGCTTCCTGCCGGGCGATCGCGGCGTCCAACGGCTCATCGCGTTCACGCCACCGCGACACTGTCGCGATCTGGGCGATAGTGAGGGATCGGCGGGCGTCGATGCCGAGGTCGTTCGCGCGCAGGAGCGCGGTGAGCGCGTTGACGTTCATCGTGCGCTCTGGACCCAGCTGGTCCCGGGCGGTCATCAGCGTTCGCAGCGCGGCGCGCAGTCCGTGATCTTGCCGGGGCATACGCAGTCGCGTGTCGTCAATGCCGAGCACTGCTTTGGCGATCGCCTGGGCGTCGAGCGGGTCGGACTTGCCGATGCCGTGACGGGCGCGAGCGTCCATCCGTGGTGCTTCCGACACCTCGTAGCCGGCGTCGGTGGCTGCTCGTGCAAGCCGGGCGCCATAGGTGCCCACGCCCTCGATCACCCACAACACTTCGGCATCACCGCCAATGCGCCGGGCCACCCACCCGATCGCACGGGTGATCCCGGCGCTGGTGGTCGGGAACTGCTCACACCCGAGCGCCTCGCCGGTGCGGGCGTCGAGGATCGCGTAGGTGTGAGTGCGGGCGTGGCAGTCCACACCGATGACAAATGGGCGGGACTGCGCAACGATAGTCAACGCGGCCGCCTCCTTCCTGATCAGAATCAACTGGACGACCGCGCGCGGCCGGCGCTGACCTGGGAGGAAAGCACTTCGGGGCAACACTGTGAGGAGTCACAACCCTCACGGGTTGGACAAGCTTCTAATCAAGCCACCGACGTGGACCGGGCCGACGCCCGCCGCCCCACCCGGCCCGGACATGTGGATAACAAGGCGCCCGCAGCGGGGCCACGTGAGTTTCGAGTCACGAGTAGGACGGGACGGCCAACGCCAACCCTGCCAGCCAGTCCCAGACCAGCCGCTCCAAGACTCACAGTAAGTTTGAGTTCCCCGAGCAGCTCGATGAGGGCTCTCTGGTCAAGAGCCATCGTGAGTTTTTGGGCCTGAGTGTCACGTCGTTGACGTGGCGAGCCATCGTGCGTTGGAGGAGGCGTTGCCCGGTTACGAGTCGGAGTATGAAGCGATCCGTCTGCCTCGTCAATATCCGCCGGAGTTCCGGCAGCGCGCTTTGCGACTGTTGCATGCGCTGATGCGCCGGCAGGGGTGGCTGGTGGGTCGGGATCAGACCGGTCGGATCATGCGCGAGCTCAGGTTGGCCGGGGCTCGTCGATCGAAACGAGTGTTCACCACCCGCCCCGACCCGGCCGGAGCGAGGCCAACGGATCTGGTTCAACGCCGGTTCACCGCGACCGGCCCGCGAACAACTCTGGGTCGCAGACATCACCTATGTCCGCACCTGGTCCGAGTTCGCCTATGTTGCGTTCGTGACCGACGTGTTTCTCCCGCCGGATCGTGAGCTTCAACGTCGCCGGGACGCTGCAGGTGGACATCCTGCCGCTGCAGGCGTTTGAGATGGCTGCGTTCGCTGCTGGCGGGGACCTGTCCGGGCTGACCCACCACTCCGACCACGGCTCGAACGGCGGATTCAACTGGTCGTCGCAACACCTCGTGATGGAGGTGTTGAATGGTTCGTCGTCAGCAAGCAGCCGACAGGGCGATACGGCCGAAGTTGCGGTCACCAGGTCATCCGAAGTTTCAGCGTCCGGTCGAGGCGGCGTTCTGGTTGCAGATCGCGTGGGGGTTGCTGCCGGTCGAGGCGGCCACTGCCGTGGGGGTGTCGCAGCCGGTCGGCCAGCGGTGGTTCCACAACGCTGGCGGCATGGCACCGTTCGATCTGCAGTTCCAGCCCTCGGGTCGCTACCTGTCGTTCGCCGAGCGGGAGGATCCGCGCTGCTGAGGGTCCAAGGCAAAGGGGTCCGCGCGATCGGCCGAGCGCTGGGGCGTGACCCGGGGACGATTTCGAGGGAGCTGCGTCGCAATGCCGCCGTCCGTTACGGCACCAGCGGCTACCGGGCGTCGGTCGCGCAGTGGAAGGCTGACATGGCCGCTCGCCGACCGAAGGTCGCGAAGCTGGTCAGCAACCCGCAGTTGCATGCCTATGTTCAGGAGCGGCTGTCCGGGCAGATCCGACGGCCCGACGGCACGGTGACTCCCGGGCCGCCCCCACCTCGGTTCACCGGCAACAACAAGCCGCACCGCAAGGATCATCCGTGGTCATGGGCGTGGAGTCCGGAACAGATCGCGAACCGGCTCAGGGTCGATTTCCCGGATGATGAGTCCATGCGCATCAGCCACGAGGCGATCTACCAGTCGCTCTATATCCAGGGCCGCGGCGCGCTCCAGCGCGAGCTGGTCTGGTGTTTGCGCACTGGCCGGGCACTCCGCGCACCGCGGGAGCGGTCGCGACGAAAGACCTGGGCGCATGTCACACCCGAGACGTTGATCAGCGAACGGCCACCCGAGGCCGAGGACCGCGCTGTTCCCGGGCACTGGGAGTCTAAATGAAGATGTCAAGCGGTGAGTGCGCCTGCTCGAGGTGCGGGCTCGAGGTAGTGGCGGTGGTCTCGGAGCATGGCCCAGATGACGTTGATGCGGCGTCGGACGACCGCGATGAGCGCTTGCTTGTGTAACTTGCCCTCGACGCGTTTGCGGTCGTCGAAGGCGCGGGAGGCAGGGTTGTTCTTCAGGCTGGAGAGCGCTGCGAGATAGCAGGTTCGGAGGAGGCGCCGGGTGAAGCGCCGTGGCCGATGATGGTTGCCGCTGATGCGGCCTGAATCCGTTGGTGCTGGTGCAACTCCAGCGACGCTGGCAAGTCTGTCGGGGCTCTCGAAGGAACGCAGGTCCCCGCCGACGTTGGCCAGGAACGTCGCACCGAGGATCGGACCAAAGCCGGGCATGCTGGTGAGGATCTCCACCTTGGGGTGGTGGTTGAACCGTGCCGTGATCGTGGCGTCGAGTTCGGCCAGCTCAGCGTCGATGGCCGTGATGACTGCGGCAAGCCGGGCAACGAGAGCCGCACCCACTGTTTCGGTCGGCAGGGTGGTGGTTTGCGCTGACGCCGCATCGATCGCCTTGCTTGCGACACCGGTGCTGTTGCGGCAGCCTCGCTTCTTCAGCAAGGCGGTCAGCCGTTTGGCCCGGATCCGGCGCAACGCGGCGGGGGTCTGGTAGGCCGAGAGCAGCATCAGTGCTGCCTTGTTCTTCTTATAGTCGAACGCCCGCTCCAACGCCGGAAAGTACTCCAACATCGTCGCCCGAAACCGGTTGACCGCCCGCACCCGATCATGAACCAGGTCGAGCCGGCGGGCGGTCAGCAAGCGCAAGTCGATGCTGATCTGATCACCGTCACGCACCGGCTGAAGATCAGTGCGCATACGGGCCTGGTCGGCGATGATCCTGGCGTCTTTCGCGTCCGTCTTTCCGTCCCCACGATAGGTCGCCGCGGCGTGATGAACGATGCGGCCGGGGACATAGAGCAACTGCCGGAATGCGTGTCTTCGGGTACGCCGGCGGCTTGACGCCACGCGAATGGCTGGAGCGCGAGGGTGCGACGGTGTTCACGTCCATGGCGGAGCTCAGTTTGTTGGTGGAGGCACTATGAGTCGAAAGAAATACGAGGAGAAAGGTTTTCGTCAGTGTGAAGATATCTTCCTAACTGGCTATCATTACCCTGTGGTCTCCTGACGCAAGGAGCTGTATCCGACGAACGGGGGCGTGATGGCGGCGAGAAGACGCGGCGTTGCGACCACCAGCACGCTCGCCCGGGTCAATCAGACGTCGATCATCGAAGCGCTGAAGAGCTCCGGCGCCCTCTCCAGACAGCAGATCGGCGCGATGACGGGGCTGAGCCCGGCCACAGTGAACCGGTTGACCGCCGACCTTCTCGATAAGGGAATAGTGGCGAACGCTGGCGTCGAGCCCTCCACAGGAGGGCGGCCCTCCATCCTTCTCCGTTTCGCCGGCGGCACCCGGGTCGTGGTTGCCGTTCAATTGCGTGCGCAAGGCGCAACCGGAGCCCTGGTCGACCTCGACGGCAAGATCGTGTTCCGCCGCGAAGTGAGTTTCGGGGCGAGCAACCGACGCCGGGCCCAAGCCGACGCCCCGGAAGGCCAGCCGGACTCGCTGCGGCTCACGACTGAGCTGGTCGAGTTCCTGGTCGAGACCGCACGGGGGATGGCCACGCCCTGCGTGGCCATTGGCGTCGCCGTCCCGGGAGTCATCCAGGGCGCAGGTGGCGCGGTCGGCCGCATGCCCGAACTGGGCTGGGACGGCTTGGAACTCGGCGCCTACCTGCGATCCCGCACCACGCTTCCCGTGGTCGTCGAGAACGACGCGAACTCGCTCGCTTACGGGGAGTCGACTCGCGGCGCGGGCCAGGGACTCTCCAGCCTGGTCGCCCTCGTACTCGAGAACGGCCTGGGCTCAGGGATAGTGACCAACGGACAGCTCCATCGGGGAGCCAATGGCGAAGCGGGTGAGATCGGCTACTTGCTCATGGAACGCGCGTCGTTCAAGCGCTCGTATTCGGACATCGGCGACCTTGAAGACAGGATCGGCTCCGTCGCCCTCACACGGACCGCCCGTGATCGCGGGATAGAGTTCCCCGCTGGCACGCTGGTCACTGCTGAGGACATCTTCCAGCGTGCACGAGAAGGGGATGCTGCGGCCGCGGAACTCGCCGAAGAGGTCCTTGACATGGTCGCGATCGCCATGGCGGCGATCGTCATCATCCTCGATCCCCAATTGGTGGTCGTCGGCAGCAATTTCGTTGGCAGTGCGGAGACGGTCATCCCTGCCATCCAACAGCGGCTCAGTGGCCGCATCATGACCGTGCCGCCCATGATCGCCGCCACTCACCGGGTCGACGCTGTTTTGCTCGGCGTTGCGGAGCTCGCCGCGAGCGAAGTCAACGGGTTCGCATACGTCGCGTACTGATTGGCCCCTCGTACGGCCCGTCCGCGCGAAACTTGACTTCCCGTACCGCGTTATTTACAGTGGCTTATTATCACTCCGATAAGAAACAATCCTTTATCGGGAGTTCGTTCCACGACGGTGACTGGAGGCGACGTGTTCGTCGGAATAGATATCGGTGGGACCAAGACGCATGTCTTGGCTGCCGACGGCGACGATGTCGTTCTCGACCGCGTGCTCCCCACGAGGGAGTGGCAGCACAACGGCCTGCTGGACGATGAACGCAGCGTAGAAAGCCTTCTCTCCACCTTCGCGGCTCTGGGTGACTCGTCGCATTCCGCGGTCGTCATCGGGGCGCACGGGTTGGACACCAGGGCGCAAGTACGCGACTTCGAAAGGGCCCTTCGCGGACAGCACCGGGGACCCATCCGCGCAGTGAACGACGTTGAACTCCTCGGGCCCGCGGCCGGGTTCACGGAAGCCATCGCAGTGGTCGCGGGAACAGGGTCCAAGATCGTGGCTCACGCCGCTGACGGATCGATGATCACGGCGGGTGGCTATGGGCATCTTCTCGGGGACCCTGGGAGCGCCGCGGCTCTGGCGCGAGAAGGCATGCGCGCAGTGCTCGACGCGCGCGACGCGGGTGCCGAGCCGGACGTGCTCGCGCAGCAGTTGATGCGACACTTCTCGGTCGCCGATGTCGAGGCTGCGGCCAACTCCTTCGCCGAGGACTCGCGGCTGGCGGCCTGGGCGTCGATGGCCCCGATGGTTTTCCGTGCCGCCGATCACGGGTCCACGCTCGCAGAAGTCGTCATTGATGACGCAGCGCGCGAACTGGCGCGAAGCGTCGCGAATGTCGTCGCGCGGGGCGCTGTCTCCTCGGACGTGGTCTGCGCGGGTGGAGTCATCACCAACCAGCCGCGGCTGTACGACGCGTTCTCGCGCCATGTCGGCGCGCTCACTCCTGATCTCACGGTCCACCTGCTGGACGTCCCCCCCGTTGCTGGAGCTCTTGCGCTTGCGCGCAACAGCGACGGTTCGCACCATCACCTAACCCTGCACCAAGAATCAAGGAGGATTTCATGAAAACCCGGAATCGCCGAATGCGCGCGCTCGCAGCGCTGGGCGTCGTCGCGGCCACGTCGTTGGCTCTTTCCGCTTGCAGCATCACCGGCGCCTCGTCATCCAAGGCCCTCGATAGCGGCGCCACCGGCACGATCAATGTCCTCCTGATGAAACAGGCCGGTTACTCGGAAAGCGATGTCGCTTCCATGGTCAAGGACTTCGAAGCAAAGAACCCCAAGATCACGGTGAAGACCACGTTCGTGGCCTACGAGGCGCTGCACGACAAGATCGTCACGTCGGCGCCGGCTGGGACCTACGATGCTGTCGCGACAGACGTGATCTGGCCCGCCGAGTTCGCCACGAAGGGGATCGTCGCCGACCTCACCAGCAAGTTCCCTTCAAGCTGGAAGAAGACGATGCTCGGGGGCGCCCTGAACACAAGCGAGTACAAGGGGAAGTACTACGGCGTGCCGTGGGGACCCTCCACGAAACTCTTCTTCTTCAATAAGGACATGCTGGCGAAGGTCGGGGCCACCCAGGACGACGTCAAGACGTGGGACGGTGTCCTGGCGGTAGCCAAGAAGATCAAGGATGCCGGCATCGTGAAGTATCCGCTTGCGTGGAGCTGGTCTCAGGCCGAGGCGCTAGTGTGCGACTACGCTCAGCTGCTCGGCGCGTGGGGCGGCACCTTCACCGACGCGAAGGGCAAGCTCGCGATCAACAAGGGGGCGGGCGTCGAGGCCCTCACCTGGATGAAGAAGTCGATCGACGAGGGTCTCAGCGACCCCGCCTCGACCACCTTCCTCGAAGACGACACTGACAAGTCGATGGCATCCGGCAAGACGGCCATGGAACTGAACTGGGAGTCCACCTTCCGCGACCTGAACGACCCCACGATCTCCACGATCGTCGGTAAGGCCGGAGTCATGCAGACGCCCGCGGGGCCATCCGGCAAGAACCCGGGTGTCAACGGTTCGATGGCTTTGTCCATCGGGGCGAAGTCGAAGCACCCTGCTGCCGCATGGAAGTTCATCGAGTACGTCACCAGCGAGGCCGTCCAGGAGAAGTTCGTCCAGAGCAACTCCAGCGACTGGAAGGCGAGTTACTCGAAGCCGAGCGTGATCGCGACGAACCCGGAGGTCGTTAAGGCGGCCGCCACCGCGTACGACTCGATGATCCCTCGCCCTCAGATGCCGAACTACAACACGGTTTCGCAAGCACTGCAGGTCGAAATCCAGAACGCCCTTCTCGGCAAGAAGACGCCGCAGCAGGCAATGGATGACGCCGTCAACGCCGCGAACAACGGCTAAGAAAGTACAACCTTATGTCTGTTGCCAGCGTCGAAACTGAGCCGGTCCGGTCCCCGCAGAAGGCCCCGATCGGCAAGCGGAAACGGGAGAAGCAGGGCAGGCTCGCTTTCTGGCTGCTTCTCCCGGCCGGAGTGGCGGTCTTCGGGGTGATCGTGTACCCGATCCTCCGGACTCTGTTCATCTCGTTCTTCCAGGTCGATTCGGCGCTGGCAACCGACACCCCGTTCGTCGGGTTCGCCAACTATGTGCACGTTCTCGGCAGTTCTTCCTTCTGGGCGTCGATCGGGCGGACCCTGTACTTCACGCTAGTGTCCACCGCCCTCGAGCTCTTCTTCGGGCTCATCGTGGCGGGCCTGCTCAACGCGAAGCTCCGCGCACGGTGGCTCTTCCGGGCGATCGTGATCATCCCCTGGGCGATCCCCACTATCGTCAATGCGGCGATGTGGAAGGGCATCTTCAACGCCCAGTACGGCGCACTCAACGCCCTGCTGAGTCAGCTGGGACTGATCCAGCAGTATCAGGCGTGGCTCGGCGACCCCAACCTCGCGCTCAACATGGTCATCATCGCCGACGTTTGGAAGAACACGTCGCTCGTGGCGTTCTTCCTCCTCGCTGGCCTCACCGCGATCCCAGGAGAACTCTACGAGAGCGCGAAGATGGACCGCGCGAGCTGGCCGCGCATCTTCCGGTCCATCGTGCTGCCGATGCTGGTTCCATCGATCTCGATCGTGCTGGTCCTGCGGACGGTCGAAGCGTTCAAGGTGTTCGACATCATCTACGCCATGACCCGCGGCGGCCCGGTCAACGGCACCCAGACGGTGGCGTATTACGCGTACACGACCGCCTTCTCCGATCAGAACTTCGGTGTGGGATCGGCCCTGTCGTACATCATCGTGCTCGTGATCCTGGCGCTCACGGCCATCTATCTCCGACTCCTCCGCCGTTCAGAAATGAGTCTCCTGTGAAGCGCGCGACCCGGAATTCGCTCCTCATCCACCTCGCTGCCGGGGGCGTCGCGGTCGTGATCCTCGCGCCGTTCGCCTGGATGGTGATCGCGAGTGTCTCGCCGCAGAGCATGCTGATCGCGGTACCGTTGAAATGGATTCCGGACCAGCTCTACTTCAACCGGTACGTCCAGATCTTCGCCGGTGCCGACAACGCAGCGCAGACCTTCCGTGCGGCGCTGGGGAACTCGGTGATCGTCGCCGTCGGTACCGTCGCGATCTCGATCATCGTCGGAATCCTCGGCGCCTACGCGTTCGCCCGGCTACGGTTCCGCGGACGCAAAGCCACGCTCATGGTGTTCCTCGCGAGCTACATGCTTCCTCAGATCGCCCTGTTGATCCCCCTCTACCTGATCCTCAACTCGCTCGGGTTGCTCGACACCGTCACCGGGCTGATCATTGTGGATTGCGCTCTCGTCGTCCCCTTCGTCCTCTGGATCCTCAGCAACTACTTCCTGACGATCCCTGAAGAGCTCGAGGAGGCGGCGCGCATTGACGGCACGACAAGGCTCGGCGCCCTCTTCCGGGTCGTGATCCCTGCTGCGCGGCCCGGGATCTTCGCAGCCATCATGTTCGCCTTCCTCCTCGCGTGGGACGAATTCATGTACGCACTGATCTTCACGTCTTCGGATGCCGCAAAGACGCTGCCCGTTGCGATCAGCGAGTTCGCCGGCCGTTACACGACCGACTTCGGTCTCGTGGCCGCCGGTGGCATCCTCGCCGCCCTGCCACCCATCCTGGTCGGCGTCGTGTTCCAGCGGTACGTCGTCAGCGGCATGTCCGCAGGCGCTGTCAAAGGCTGAGCCGTCGCCGTCACAACCAACACCTAGGAAGCACACCATGCACAAGATCCCCTTCATCCAGGCCGTTCGGAGTCAGCCTGAAGCTCTCAGCCTCGCGCTGGCTTCGTTGCGGAAGTCGCTCGATGCCGGCCCGATCGCACCCCTTCAGCCCAGCGAGACTGTCGGCGTCATCGCCATGGGTGCATCCGGCCATGCCGCGCATGCGTTCGTCGCGGTCTTGGCCGAAGCCGGTGTGCGCTGCGTCAACCTGACGGCGTCGGATCTCGAGCTGGCCGCACCGGGATACCAGCCCGCAGACCACTATCTGGTCGTCTCCGAATCAGGCCAGAGCCCGGAGCCGATCGCCGCAGCCCGCGCGCTGTCGGCCGGACGCAGGCTCGGTCTCACCAATGACGCCGACGCGCCGTTGAAGGAGGTCATCGATGGAACCCTCTTCCTCGGGGGATTCGACGACTCTCCTGTGTACACCGCCGGTTTCACGGCCACGCTGCTGGCGTTCGGGATCTGGGCGGAACGTCACGGCGTGGGGACGGGCGAAGACTTCGACGCGATTCCGGCTCTGGTGGAGGGCGCGCTCGCCGAGTTCCCGCGCCTGGCCGCCGAGGTTGGCGTGCTTGCTGCTGCCGCACCCGCGATCGACTGTGTCGGTCGTGGTGTGTCCTTCTCCTCCGCGGCCGAAACCGCGCTCATGTTCCGCGAGGGATTGAGGACGCCGAGCGGGGCCTACGAGACGTACCAGTACCTCCACGGACCCATGGAAGCGATGTCGGAGGGCGACCTGGTCGTTATCTTCGGTGACGGTCGAGAACTGAGCATTCCTGGGTCGGTCCTCGACGCCGGGGTGAAGGTGGTTCTCGTGACGTCGGCGCCGGAATCGAGCATTCCGGCAGCCGGGCATCCGGGCCTGACCATCGTTCCCATCGCTGCGGAACTGGGCGGCTTCAGCCGGGCGGTGGTCGAGGTCGTCTTCGCCCAGCTGGTTCTGGCTGCGTCGGTCGAGCACAAGTCGTTCCCGATCGAGGACTTCCTGTACCACCAGGACGACACGAAACTGAACCGTCTCACCGCCGCGGAATGAAAGCGCAGCACGAGCAGAGCGACCGCGTCATGAAAGGGCGACGATGAGCACACCTTCGACATCGAGCGGGTTCGAAGCGGACATCAGGGAGCAGCCTGACGCCTTGCGCCGGCTCGCGGCCGCGGAGATGCCAGGCGAGCTGCGTTCCCTGGCGTCGCGTGGTTGGGATCGCATCGTGTTCACCGGGATGGGCTCTTCGTACTTTGCCGGGATGCCGACGTCGCGGGAACTCGCCGCTTCCGGACGTCCGACCTGGTGCGTCGACGCGAGCACTCTCTTGGATACCCCCGGGCTTCTGACCCCGCGAACTCTCGTGGTCGCGACGTCCCAGTCCGGGGCCAGCGGAGAGATCGTGGAGCTGCTCGACCGACGGCCATCCGGAGCCGTAACAGCAGCGGCCGTCATCGGCATCACGGACGACGAAACCAGCCCGCTCGCGAAGAATGCCGACCTGTTCCTCCCCTTGAACAGTGGCGCAGAGGCGACGGTCAGCACAAAGAGCTACCTGAACACGCTTGGCGTGCACCGCTTGCTTACGGCGGCATTCACCGGAGAGGAGGAGAGCGCGGTTCGCGAGGAGATCGACGCCATGGCAGACGCCGTCGCATCAGCCATAGCCGCACCCTCCTTCGGTGAGATCGCGGCGCGGCTGGTCGCAGCTCCTGATCGCCGGATAGCAATGGTGGGTTGGGCAGACGACGCGACGACGGCGTTATACAGCGCACTGATCGTGAAGGAGTCCTCGAAGCTCGCAGCCGAGGGCTTCGCGGGCGGCGCATTCCGGCATGGTCCTTACGAGCTCGCCGGTGAGGGCCTCCTCGCAGTGCTTTTCTCGGCCGCCGCTCCGACCGTGGACCGTCGGCTCCATGCGCTCGCGTCTGACCTGGTGGACTCCGGAGCGGCTGTCGTGATCGTCGGTGGCGAGGCCCCCGACGGGGCTATCAGTATCGGGTTGCGCGGTCGGACCACCGTCGAGGGGTTGGCGACCGGAGCCGTGGCGGCCGAGCTGATCGCTGTGGACCTTTCCCACGCCAACGGGGTGACTCCCGGCTCGTTCGCCTACGGCAGCAAGGTGACCACCGCCCTGTGAGCAGCTTCGTGGTCGGAATCGACCTCGGGGGCACCGGTACCCGATTCGCCCGCATGGACCCAGAAGGGACGGTGCTTGATCGGTTCGTCGTCGCAACGCCGCATACCGGCGGGGCCGAGGAAGCCCTGACCTTCTTCCGGAACGCATTCGAACGTCTCGCCGACGGGAGGCTCGCGGCCCGAGATCAATCCGCTCTCAGAGCGATCGGAATCGGCGCGAGCGGGCCGATAGACAGCTCAGGAGTCATTCGTAACCCGGATACGCTGCCGGCATTCTCTAACTTCGACCTCACCCCACTGTTGCGCGACGCATTCGGCGTGCCGAGCGTCATAGAGAACGACGCGGTGGTTGCCGCGCTGGCCGAGGATTCGCGCGGCGCGGCTCGCGGTTCGGCGAACTTATTGCACGTCACGCTTGGCACCGGGATCGGTGTCGCAATGATCGTCGACGGTTCGCCGGTGCGAGGCGCGGACGGAATCCATCCCGAGGCGGGCCACCTCACGGTCAGGGGCGACGCGCCCTGCTATTGCGGCCGGGCCGCGTGCTGGGAGCAAGTCGCCTCGCGGCGCGCTCTTCAGCGGGCCGCCGAGCGGGTGACGGGCCGGACCGCGGTGGAAGCGATCGATAGCTTGGCCGCTGCAGCTCATACGCCGGACGCTCGACGTGTCTTTCAGCACTATGGAGCGCGGTTAGGGGAGGGTCTTGCAACACTGATCGAGCTTTACCGCCCCAGCCTCGTGGTTCTCGGCGGGTCCGCAGCACGTATGCTACCCCACTTCGGTTCCGCGCTCGACGCCTCCCTTGCGGAAACGGCGGGCCGTATGCTCGACTTCCGGGTGGCACCGACAGAACTCGACGATTTCGGGGGAGCGATCGGTGCGGGTCTCACCGCCGCCCGCCTATTGCGCTAGTACGCCGATCGTCGTCCAGGGCATCGATGGCAACAGCAACCGCCCGGTCGGCCCCGCGGGGTCGCCGTTGCGGCGACGGCGAGCCCGCTGCTGTTACCGAAGCTTGAGACAGAACTGTCGCCGCTTGAGGCATCACAAGTATTCCTACCCGGTATGCGGGGCCACGATGCGACCAAGGGGCGCCACTGCGCCGGCACCATTTAGTTGGCGACCGGCGGCTACAAGCAGACGGTTAGTGCGCTGCTTGACAGAATTCTAATTCTGCATACTGTCTAGGCTGGTTGCTGTCTATTTTGACTGCAGCGTCGCTGGCTGTGCTTAGGCCTGGTCAGTGAGGGCCCTGGGCATTCGGGTTGCCTGGGGTCCGCCACCTGTCCTTGGGGCCGCTGTCCCTGCCCGAATCTGAGGTGGAACATTGTCGGCTGTGCTGTGTCCTCGCTGCCGATCGCGGATGAGACGGTTTCGCAATTGGTTCTACGGTGTGGGGCTTGCCGTGCATGAGTACGTATACGATTGCCCGGAGTGCGGATATGTGCTGTTCGCACCTCGACCGGCCGTGCCCGTCGAGGAAGAACAAGAAGAAGCGCCCCCCGCCAGCCGTCGACTTGGGAGGCTGCTGCGAAGGATCACCCGCAAGTGAAAGACCAACCCAGTCGCAGGCGTGGCGCTGCGCCGATCAGGCACACTGCCCGGTTCTCCGATGCCGGGGTTTGGCTGTGGGAAGTCGAGCGTGCGCTTCGCCGCCCTGAGGCGGCGCACTGGATGGCTCTTCACGGGATCGATGCCGAACTGATTATGACGGTGGCAGAGATAGATGCGTCAGCAGCCAACGCCAGAGGCATTACGGTGCTCACGCTGCCGGAGTTGGCTGAGCGCGCCGGGGTCAGTCGTCGGCAGGCGGCGAAAGCGCGACTTGTGCTAGTCGAGGCCGGATTGCAGAGCCTGGGCGAACATCCTGCCAAGCGCGGAGCGACGTATCGGATGTTGCACGAACCGAACGAGCAGGCCCTGGCGTGACTGGAAACAGCGCTTCTGGGACCGTGATCGTACACGCGGGCGAATGCGCGCGCCAGGTTGCACTGGGTAGCGCGCGAAGGAATGGCGCGAAAGGATGGATGCGTTGAGCCGGTATGTCTTCCATATTGCTGGTCGGCGGCTCGTGGTCGCCGAGTACGAGGCAACCAAGGCTCGTCTCCTGGATGCCATACGTGCTGGAGGCGAGTTCGTTGATCTTGGGTCACTCGAATTGTTCGTCGGACCGGCAAGTACGATCGTTATCGAGCCAGTGGACTCGGATGGGCAGAACGAAACCGCACCGGTTGCGGGTGCCGGCGGCTGGGAGGCGGCATTCTATGTCGGCGAACTGGACGGCTGGGACGGATAGCTCCTTCGGGCTGTATGCCACCGGGCCGACGGACGCGGGGATGTCCGGTTCTGACGAGTAATATTCGTTGCAACCGCCCATGCCGGTGCGCAGATCGACCGAACGGCCACGAGTCCGCAAAATTCGGCTGCTTCAATCCTCCAAGGTTGCCCGTTTCCTATAGCGGGGGGACGCCAACTCGGCATCATTTCGGATGAGTACATCTGAAGGCCATGCAAGGACTTCCTCCCGAACCCCGTTGATCGGCGACGTCGTGTTGGCGCCACTCGGTCCTCGAGATCTTTCGGTACCTCTTCGACGCCCTAAGGCAGCTCGCCGCCGTCCGGGCCGGTACCTACCTGCGCCGCGTAGCCAAGCCGCTCAGTGTCCACGATTCCCTCTCCGATGATCGCCGAGGATCGGTGCAGTCCAACCATTCGCTCGTTCATCGTGCGGCCGAGCCCGAGGGTGCCCCCGAGCTCATCTAAAGTCGGCTCTTCGCCCAGGCTTCTTCCTCAGATCCTGTCTCGTTGCCACCGGTCCGCTGCCACTGGTTCCGGGTGCGCCGCCAGCGGGCCATGATGACCCGATCCGGTCCAGAGGGCAACTGTGATGCGCCATCGCGCTTTGCCCGCAAAGCGGTCAGCACCCTCGTCGGCATGCGCCTGAGCTGCAGCGAAAAGGGGCGTGTTGGCCGCAGACTGCCAGCTTGTCCCGATCGGCGTAGAGGAGCCGGCTGCATACTTCTGGCACCAAATATCCCGCCAACGAAAGGTGGTCGCTCAAGAGTTGGTGCCCGGGGAGGCTCACTCAAAGATGTTCCTCGTTCGTTTTGCAGCCCGTGTCGGCGCTCGTTAGGAATTGAGCAGAAACGCTCGTGAGGAATTGAGCACCTGATCCAGATTGGACGGGTGATCACCTTGGAGCATTGGGCCTTGATTCGGCGGCTGCACTTGGCAGAGGGAGTGCCGAAGGCGCAGATCGCCAGACAGCTCGGGCTGTCGCGGAACACGGTGGCGAGGGCGTTGGCCTCGCCAGCGCCGCCGACCTATCAGCAGCCGCCGAGACCGTCGGCGTTCGACGAGCTCGAGCCGCGGGTCCGGTCGCTGCTGGCCGAGTTCCCGACGATGCCGGCGACGGTGATCGCCGAACGAGTCGGTTGGGCAGGGTCGCCGTCGTGGTTCCGGAAACGGGTCGCCCTGCTGCGGCCGGAGTATTCACCGAAGGACCCAGCCGACCGGCTGGACTACTCCCCGGGCGACCAGGTCCAGTGCGATCTCTGGTTCCCGCCAGCGCGGATTCCGACTGGGACCGGCCAATGGGCGTCCTTCCCGGTGCTGGTGATGGTCGCCTCGTATTCACGGTTCATCACCGCCCGGATGCTACCCACCCGCAAGACACCGGACCTGCTGGCCGGCATGTGGTCGCTGCTGAGTGGGCAGCTGGGCGCCGTTCCCCGACGACTGATCTGGGATAACGAGGCCGGCATTGGCCGCCGCAACCATCTCGCGGAGGGCGTCACCGGGTTCTGCGGGACGCTGGCCACTCGGATTGTTCAGCTCAAGCCCTTCGATCCGGAGTCCAAGGGCATCGTCGAACGAGCGAACCAGTTCCTGGAGACCTCGTTCATGCCTGGCCGCCAGTTCGAGCACCCCGACGACTTCAACGCCCAGCTGGCGACCTGGCTGACCAGAGCGAATCAACGAACGGTCCGATCGCTCCAGACCCGGCCGACTCAGCTGATCGAGCTGGACCGGAGGTCGATGCTGGCGTTGCCGCCGTTGGACCCGCAGGCCGGGTTCCGCAACCGGATCCGGGTCGGCCGGGACTACTACACGCCCGTGCTCGGCAATGACTACTCCGTCGACCCGGCGGCGATCGATCGGATGGTCGATGTCAGCGCCGACTTGGAGCGGGTCCAAGCGCGTCTCGCCGGTCGGCTGGTCGCCGACCATCCCCGCAGCTGGGGACGCGCCGGACGGATCACCGACCCCGAACACGTCAGCAGCGCCGGCCGGCTGCGGGTCGCGTTCCAGCAACCGTGGCCGAAGACGATCGAGGATGCCGGGATCCTGCGGGATCTGGCCGACTACGACGCCTTCTTCGGCATCACCCTCGACCAGGAAGAGCACACCGCATGACTAGCACCGCGATCAAGCAGATCGACCATCTCGCCCGGGCGCTGAAGGCGCCGCGCATCCAGGAGCACGCTGCCCGGCTGGCCGAGCAGGCCCGCGACGCCGGGTGGTCCCACGAGGAATACTTAGCTGCCGTCCTGGATCGGGAGGTTTCGGCCCGGGACTCCTCCGGATCGGATCTGCGGATCCGGGCGGCCGGGTTCCCCGCCCGCAAGACGATCGAGGACTACGTGTTCGATCACCAACCCGCGCTGAAGCGCGACACGATCTTGCACCTGGCCGGCGGGGCTTTTCTCGCGGGCGGGCAGAACGTCGTCCTGATCGGTCCGCCCGGGACTGGCAAGACACACCTGGCGATCGCGCTCGGGATCAGAGCCGCCCACCTGGGTCACCGGGTTCTGTTCGGCACCGCAACCGAATGGGTAACCCGCCTGCAAGCCGCCCACACGGTTGGCAAGCTCGGCGCTGAGCTGGCCAAGCTGCGCCGTTACGGGCTGATCATCGTCGACGAGGTCGGCTACATCCCGATCGAGCAAGACGCCGCGAACCTGTTCTTCCAACTCGTCTCATCCCGTTACGAACACGCGTCGTTGATCCTGACCAGCAACATGCCCTTCGCCCGCTGGGGCGACGTCTTCTCCGACCAAGTCGTCGCCGCGGCCATGATCGACCGCATCGTCCACCACGCCGAAGTCGTCACACTGAAGGGCTCCAGCTATCGACTCCGAAACACCGAGATCGAGACGCTACCCTCCGTCCGCGCCGAAAACGCGGCAAACTAACCACACAACGAAGTGCTCAATTCCTCACGAGCGAAAGTGCTCAATTCCTGACGAGCGCTGACAGCCCGGGACGCTGCCGATGACTTGACCTGGTTCGGAGGATGGCGATGCTGCCGCCGCTGAGGTTAGTCAACCGCCACCCTGGCAAACTATCCCCCTTCTGAGCGTCGATCACGATGAGCCGGAAATATCGGACGGGCTGCGCCCCGACCGTGTACCTCGAACGGGGCCTTGCGCTGGCGCCGAGCCGTGCGGGATTCTAATTTCAGACCGTGGTTCCCCCGACTACGGTTGCTCGGCACACGGACACATCCCCAGCCGAGGCATGCTTCGCCTATTCGGGTTAGGCGAAGCCCCGTGGGGCTCCAGCGGCTTACCTGTGAGCAACTGGAGCCCCGCGGTGAACGCGGAACCCGCCAACAAAATGCCGAGGCATCAGTGGGCACGGAGCGCAAGAGAGCTCGCAACCGCGCCGCGCATGAGCACCGTTGCATGCAATGCGGAACGCAGTTGCGCCAACTGGTAAACCCGTACTTTCGGGACGGGGCGACGGACCATCTCGTGTTGTTAGCCTGTGACCGTTGCCAAACAACCACCTTCCCGACGTCGGCAACTCCAGCTGCTCTTAGGTCCGCCAAGGTAGGGATCTTGGCGCGGTTTCGTGGCCGAGGCCGCGAGCGCGACAGAGAACCACGGCACCGCGCCACAGAACGAGAACCAGCGCGCTCCTCTGACGTTGCCGCCGGTTGATCCGCAGCCCGGGTTGCGCCACCGGATCCGCGCCGGCCGAGGACTGCCACCGCGCTACGTACTTGGTCTACTCCACGACCTCTCCCGCCATCAAGGCCATGGACCCCTGTGCAACTGACGGAGGCCTTGACAGCGGGCCCTTTGCTTAGTGCGAGGGGACTCCCCCTCCTGAAGGTGAGCCCCCTCCTCTTGGATTGAAGGGAAGGCGCTCCGCGTTGCACGCAACTCGGAAGGCGCCCAACGAAGATACCGCGCCGCGGTTTCGCCATGAAATCCCGCAACGCGGGAGGGAATACATTCGAGATTGCCGCCGGCCCCGAAGAGGTAACCGGGGCCAAGAGCCGATCGCTCGTGACGACCAGCGACGTGATGGAGGAGTTGACCCCAGCGCCCCGAAGCACCGACTCGACCAGGCACGACAGGCTCGCGTAGTGCTGCCGCTGGCCATCCCTAGCCCCTAATGCGAGGCCTCGTGTGATGTGGATGAACCTACCCCTGCCGTAGACCGTGGACAGATCGCATGGATCAGGCTCCTTCGTCGCTCGCAGTGCCTCCTCGAAGGGGGCCACGTGATCCGATCGGCAGCGCTGGGGAGGTTGCGGGATCGTGTTGTAGAGTTTCGGTATCCACACGGGGGCCCTCGCAAGGGCTGAGATCGGGCTGACGCGGCCTGCGACCGTTCGAACCTGTCCGGGTAATGCCGGCGAAGGAAGTAGGAGTCTCCTCGATGGATTCTGTCGTATCTGCACGCACTCTGGCCTACCTGCACGACACGGAGCACGACCTCCATGTGCCGGTCAGCCGGATCGGGTTGGACCCGTCGCCCGATGGGACGATCAACCCGCCGGTGACGGTGTACCGGACCGAGGGGCCGGGCAGCGACCCGGTCGTCGGGTTGCCGCCGCTGCGTGAAGGCTGGATCATCGTCCGCGACGACACGGAGGTCTACGAGGGTCGCGAGCGCAACCTCCAAGACGACGGCCGGTCGGCGATGCGCCGGGGTGAGGCGTCGGCCGAGTGGCGGGGCGCGAAGCCGCCGGTGCGGCGGGGGCTGCCGGGGCGCACGATCACCCAGGTGCGGTACGCCCGCGACGGGGTGATCACCCCGGAGATGCGGTTCGTCGCGCTGCGGGAGAACTGCGATGTCGAGCTGGTGCGGTCGGAGGTCGCGGCCGGCCGGGCGATCATCCCGAACAACGTCAACCACCCGGAGTCGGAGCCGATGATCATCGGCAAGGCGTTCCTGGTGAAGATCAACGCCAACATCGGCAACTCCGCGGTGACGAGCTCGATCGCCGAGGAGGTCTCCAAGCTGCAGTGGGCCACCACCTGGGGTGCGGACACGGTGATGGACCTCTCCACCGGCGATGACATCCACACCACCCGGGAGTGGATCATCCGCAACTCCCCGGTCCCGATCGGCACGGTCCCGATCTACCAGGCGCTGGAGAAGGTGAACGGGGACGCGTCGGCGCTGACCTGGGAGGTGTACCGGGACACGGTCATCGAGCAGTGCGAGCAGGGCGTGGACTACATGACCGTCCACGCCGGCGTGCTGCTGCGCTACGTGCCGTTGACGGCGGAGCGGGTGACCGGGATCGTCTCCCGCGGCGGGTCGATCATGGCCGGCTGGTGCCTGGCCCACCACCAGGAGAACTTCCTCTACACACACTTCGACGAGCTCTGCGAGATCTTCGCCCGGTACGACGTCGCGTTCTCCCTCGGCGACGGGCTGCGGCCGGGCTCGATCGCGGACGCGAACGACGCCGCCCAGTTCGCCGAGCTGGACACCCTCGCCGAGCTGACCAAGCGGGCCTGGCAGCACGACGTGCAGGTCATGGTGGAAGGCCCCGGGCACGTGCCGTTCCACCTGGTGCGGGAGAACGTGGAACGCCAGCAGGAGCTCTGCGACGGCGCCCCGTTCTACACGCTCGGCCCGCTGGTGACCGACGTCGCCCCCGGCTACGACCACATCACCTCCGCGATCGGCGCGACCGAGATCGCCCGCTACGGCACCGCGATGCTCTGCTACGTCACCCCGAAGGAGCACCTGGGCCTGCCGGACCGGGACGACGTGAAGACCGGCGTGATCACTTACAAGATCGCCGCCCACGCCGCCGACCTCGCCAAGGGCCACCCGGGCGCGCAGGCGCGGGACGACGCGCTGTCGAAAGCACGGTTCGAGTTCCGCTGGCGCGACCAGTTCGCACTGTCGCTGGACCCGGTCACGGCAGAGGCGTTCCACGACGAGACCCTGCCGGCCGAGCCAGCGAAGACGGCGCACTTCTGCTCGATGTGCGGGCCGAAGTTCTGCTCGATGCGGATCTCCCAGGACATCCGCGACCAGTTCGGCGGCGTCACCGAGCAGCAGCGGGTCGCCGGGATGGCGGCGAAGTCCGCGGAGTTCGCCGAGGCCGGCGGGAAGGTCTACCTCCCCGCACCCACCTCCACCCGGCCCTAGCCGTGGTGCGCGAGAACCGGGAGCGCCGCGCGCAAACGCCCGGCGCTGCCCGCGGGGTCAGCCGACTCGGTGATCGCCCGCACCACGACCACACGCTCAGCCCCGACAGCGACGACCTCCTCGATGGTGGTCTCATCGATGCCACCGATCGCGAACCACGGCCGGGCCGAGGCAGAATCGGCCGCGTAGCGGACCAGGTCGAGACCGACCCCGGCACGGCCCGGCTTCGTCGGCGTCGCCCAGACCGGGCCGACGCAGAAATAGTCCAGGTCATCAGCGGCGATCGCGGCATCGATCTGCTCGACGCTGTGGGTGGAGAGCCCGATCGCCGTCTGCGCGCCGACAACGGTCCGGGCGACCGGGACGGGCAGGTCCTTCTGGCCGAGGTGCAGTACCGGGGCCTGGGCGACCAGGGCGATGTCGGCGCGGTCGTTGACCGACCAGAGCTTCCCGTGCCGGGCGGCGACCTCGGCGAGGACGGTGAGGACGTCGAGCTCCTCGCCGCCCTCGAGGGTCTTGTCCCGCAACTGGATGATGTCGACCCCTCCGGAGAACGCGGCGCCCACGAAGTCGGCGAAGTCGCCCTGACGGGTGCGGGCATCGGTGCAGAGGTAGAGCTGTGCGGCGGCGAGGGACATGAGGTCAGCGTAGCCGGGGCCGCGAGCCGCTCCGACCGGACCGTCGTCGACGTAGCGGTCGTCGGCGGCGGGATCATCGGCCTGGCCATCGCCTGGCGGATCGCCCGGTCCGGCCGCAACGTCCGGTTATTCGACCCGGCGCCGGCCCGCGGCGCCACCTTCGCCGCGGCCGGGATGCTCGCCCCGGTGAGCGAGTACCACTACCAGGAGGACGCCCTCCTCCCGCTCATGCTCGCCTCGGCCGCACGGTACCCGGAGTTCATCCGCGAGCTCTCCCCGAACGGCGAACCGACCGGGTATCTGCCGACGGAGACCCTGCTGGTGGGGATCGATGCCGGCGACCGGCAGGCGTTGGCCGACCTCCATTCCGCCCACCGTCGCTGGAACCTCGACGTCCAGAGGCTGACGACAGGCGCCGCCCGAGCGCAGGAGCCCCTGCTCGGCCCACGCGTGACGTCCGCCTACCGGGTGCGCGGCGACCATCAGGTCGACCCGCGCACCCTCGCAGCCCGCCTGGTCGACGATCTGATCCGAACCGGCCGCGGCGTCATCGTGCGCGAGAGGGTGGTCGCGCTGCTCCACGCGGATACGGCAGACCCGGACTCGCGCGTGACCGGCGTGCGAACCGAGAACGAGGAGGTCTCGGCGGAGGAGGTCGTCCTCGCCAACGGCCTCGGCGCAAACGAGCTCGAAGCCCTTCCGGGCGGATTGCACCTCCCGCTGCGACCGGTTTTCGGTGACATCCTGCGGTTACGCGTTCCGGTCGCCCTCCAGCCGCTGCTCTCGGCCACCGTGCGCGGCCTCGTCCACGGCGAGAGCGTCTACCTCGTCCCACGCTCCGACGGAACGCTCGTCATCGGAGCGACGCAGCGCGAGGACGGGATGCCCGGAGTCTCCGCCGGCGCCGTCCATCGCCTCCTGCGCGATGCGCAGGAGCTCCTGCCTGCCGTGGCCGACCTGGAACTGGTCGAAGCGACCGCGCGAGCCCGCCCGGCGACACCGGACAACGCCCCCTGCTCGGCCGGATGACCGGACCAGACGGCGCCGATGTGCCGGGACTGATCGTCGCCACTGGATTCTTCCGCCACGGCGTCCTGCTCGCCCCGATCGCCGCCGACATCTGCCTCCACCTCATCAACGGGGAGCACGACCCGCGTTGGGACGACATCCGTCCCGACCGATTCGCGACTCGAAACAGCCCCAGGACCATCGCAGGAAGGATCCGCGCATGATCACGATCACCGTCAACGGCCAGCCGCAGAAAAGAGAGGCGACCCTCTCGATCGCGGACCTCGTCGAAGAACGCACCGGCATCCGGGTCGGCGCTGGGGGAGCGACCTCCGGCGCAGCGCCACTCGGCATCGCCGTCGCCGTCAACTCCGCCGTCATTCCGCGCAGCGGCTGGGCGGGCGAAGAGCTCGCCGACGGAGACATCATCGAGATCGTCAGCGCGACCCAGGGAGGATGACCATGCTCACGGAAACGATCGGCCCGGACGCGGCCCCGGAGACCGAGAACCTCCCCGCCGACATTCTCCGAATCGATGGCGTGGAGTTCACGTCCCGCCTGATCATGGGCACCGGCGGCGCCCCGAGCCATGCCGGTCTCGGCGCGGCACTGACCGCCTCCGGCACGCAGCTGACCACCGTGGCGATGCGCCGGCATGACCCCTCCGCCGAGGGCTCCCTGTTCCGCCTGATCGCCGACAAAGGCATCCGACTTCTGCCGAACACCGCCGGCTGCCTGACCGCCCGGGAGGCCGTCCTCACCGCTGAACTCGCCAGGGAAGCGCTCGCGACCGATTGGATCAAACTGGAGGTGATCGCGGACGAGGACACCCTCCTGCCCGACGGCGCCGAGCTGGCCTCCGCCACCGAGCAACTCGTCCAACGCGGCTTCACCGTGTTCGCCTACACCAACGACGACCCCGCCCTCGCACGCCGGCTCGAGGACCTCGGCGCCGCAGCGGTCATGCCGCTCGGCGCGCCCATCGGCACCGGCCTCGGCATCCTCAACCCGCACAACATCGCACTGATCGTCGAGCGCGCGAACGTCCCGATCGTCCTCGACGCCGGCATCGGCACCGCCTCCGACGCAGCCCTCGCGATGGAACTCGGGTGCGACGCCGTCCTGCTGGCCACCGCCGTCACCCGCGCACAGGACCCCGTCGGCATGGCCACCGCCTTCCGCCACGCCGTCATCGCCGGTAGGCTCGCCGCCCTCTCCGGGCGTATCCCCCGCCGCACCAGAGCGCTCGCCTCCTCGTCAATGGAAGGCCGACCCGACCTGTGACCGCAACGACCCACCGCGACAGCATGACGCCCCTCGTCGAACCCGCATCCGAACTGGAGGCCGACGAATACGACCGGTATTCGAGGCACATCCTGCTGCCCGAGATCGCAGTCCTCGGCCAGCGCAGACTGAAGAACGCTCGCGTGCTCATCATCGGCGCCGGAGGACTCGGCTCCTCCATCCTCCTCTACTTGGCCGCCGCCGGCGTGGGAACACTCGGCATCATCGACGACGACCGCGTCGAGACGAGCAACCTCCAGCGCCAGGTCATCCACAGCGCCGACGACGTCCACCGCCTCAAAGTCGACTCCGCACGCGACACGATCGCAGCGCTCAACCCGCTCGTCCGAGTCGAGACCTACCCATTCCGTCTGACGGCCGCGAACGCGATGGAGCTGTTCGAGCAGTACGACCTCGTCATCGACGGAGCCGACAACTTCGCGACCCGATACCTCGTGTCCGACGCTGCGGAGATCACCGGGAAGCCCTGCGTGTGGGGCTCCATCCTCCGATTCGAAGCGCAGGTCAGCGTATTCTGGAGCGCGCACGGCCCCACCTACCGCGACCTCTTCCCCGACTCGCCGCCACCCGAGTCAGCACCGTCGTGCGGGGAAGCGGGCGTCTTCGGCATGCTCTGCGGCGTTGCCGGCTCGATGATGGCCGCGGAGGCGGTGAAGCTCATCACGGGTACCGGGCGATCCCTACTGGGAAGGCTCGCCACCTTCGACCTCAAAGATGCCTCCTGGCGGGAACTCCACGTCGTCATAGACCCGGCTAGACTCACCGCCGCACGTCTCACCGACGAACCCGACTCGTGCAACGCAGATGTCGTGGCCGATTGGGGCGTCGACTCGATCACCGTCCCGGAACTCGAGCACCTGCTTCGGGAACGCTCTGCCGGGAGGTCGGAGTTCGAACTCGTCGACGTACGAGAAGAAGACGAGTGGGCGGCCGGTCGGATCCCCGAGTCGCGCCTGGTTCCGGTCAGCCGGCTCAAGCGAAACGCTGCCATCGACGGCACACCGTTCGAGCGACGCATCGTCCTCTACTGCAAAGCCGGACCGCGAGCCCGCACAGCACAGTCGATCCTCGGAGCTGCCGGGTACACAGCCGTCAGCGTCTTGTCCGGAGGCTTTGATCAATGGACGAGAGAGCTGATGCGTCGCAGCGGCTGAACGCGGCGCGCTACGTTGCCACGCAGCCGTTTTGGGGGTGCGCGTAACCTTTCGCGTGCTCCGGTCGATTAAGAGAAGACGAGGGCCCGCCCGAACGGCGTCCAACCACCATCGGAATCTGAGGAGGACCAGGATGTCGTTCATCTCCGTGATTGTCGGCCACAAGCTCACCGTCGGGCTCATTGCGCTCGGAACCATCACCGCAGGGGGAACCGCCGCGGCAGCGTACGCCGACGCGCTCCCCACCGGACTTCAGGACGAGGCGCACACGCTCATCGGCGCGCCGACCGCCGCCCCGACGGACGACCCCACCGAGCCTCCCACCGCGGAGCCGACCGACTCCGCGACGGACGTCCCGACGCCCACACCCACCCCAGACCCGACGTCGACGGAGGTCCCGGTCGGGCCGGACGCGGCCGGGCCGGATGCGCACGGCCTGTGCACCGCCTTCGAGCACGGCGGTCTCGCGTCCACCTCCGTCGCGTACGCGTCCCTCGCGAAGGCTTCGGGAGGCGCCGGCTCGATCGACACCTACTGCGCCACGATCATCGCACCAGGGCACGCCGACGACCACCGGGCCGCACCGACGCCCCCGCCGACGACCGCGCCGAGCGGGACCGACGGAGCGGCCGAGACGGACGCAGCGACCGGCCACACGACCCACGGCGACGCGCAGAACGCGGGCGGCTCCTCCCACGCGAGCGACGGCCACGGCCGTCCATAGTGAGGCCTTCGCGGGCATTCCTCCGGGCGAATACAGGCGAGCGGAACTGCGGAGGATCCAGGAGGAGAGGACCCAACTCCTGGAGGTGATCGTCTCAAAACTCGATGCGCTGAGTTTACCGAAAGCTGTTCGAGTGCGTGCCCAACTGGAGGGCTCTCTTAGGAGTTCGACTCCGCGGATGCGCACCTGACCTCCCTGCTTGACGACCGATCCACGGTTGTAGTTCCGATACCGACGAGCACCGTGCAGGTTGACGGTGAAGCACCCGCCCGCATCACCTAATTGAGACGCAACTCGCGACTGCGGTCGCTCGTGATCGGGTCAGGTTCGACAGTGCCGAAGTCACTGGCTCCGTCGAAAGGAGGCAACCCGAAGATGCGGCGGGTTGCCTCCTCTGTCGATGCCCCGCCTTCTCCGGCTTTCAAGCTCCGCGCCAGAGCTTCATACTGGACCCGAACAGCCGCCCAGTCGATCGACACATCCGCGAACGCCACGACGAGATTAAAGCCAAGGCCTTTCGCAGATTGCTCTACCAAGCGCACTAGAAATGGATTGGGACATACTGCGGTCAGGTCGGTGTAGTACTGGGTCACCTGGGCAATGAAGCCCTGTCGATCCCCCGATCGATCGCCGCTAACCCTCCAATAAGGTGGGCAACGAGTTCAGTCCGCTGACCCGGCGTCATCACGGGATCTGCGAGGAGAGTCATCCCGGTAACGAGAACGCCCACCGCTTGCAGGTAGCCGGATGCGTCCTCGGCGCGGGCCTTCGCCACGCGCGTGTGGGATTGGGGAGCGGTCTCTACAAAACCCTCCGATGTCAACGCCAGCAGCGCTTGGCGGATTGGCGTCCGCGACATACCCAGCCAAGTTTGGAGCTCAGCGTCCTCCAACCGTTCTCCCGGCTTGAGCTTTCCCGTCAGGATCGCGTCTCGGATCATCGAGTAAGCGCGTTCACGAACCAACCCCGGGACTTTGACCTCCCTCAAGTTGGACTGCGGTAGCGGCATCGTTCCTCCACTGAGGCGCTCCCTCCCGATTCGGGTTCGGGATACAAGGTAACGTCACCTTAACCATAGAAGAAATTTCGAAGTGCTCCCTCCTCTCAGGCCACGAGGTGGCCTCCCGGGCAGCTGCAACCCCCTCAAGCCAAATTCATCTATCTCTCGCCCGGCGAAGCCAACGAGGTGAACTAACCCAATAACCATGCTGGACACGCCCGACTTTGGTCGAAGTCCCGATGCAGCAGCTGCTGTCCGATGGTCAGCCGGAGCGTCGTATGCCGAGGAACAGCCGAGCCGGCGGAGCCTGGTAAGGCAACGGCTCACCGCGCTTGTTCTTATCATCAGACGCGCCGAATGGTCCGTTTGGGCTAAGTGTCCACGACGTTCGAAAGCGGGGCCAATGCGACGGTTGAAAATGAGGCCACTGTCTTGTCGTTTGCTTAGTCGGAGCCTGACCCGCTTTTCCGGACACCTGAGTTGAGGCGATGATCGTCTCAGAGAGGAGTCCGTGAGATGCCTGCTGCTCACCCGCCGGAGTTCCGGCGTCGTGCCCTGGATTTGGTCGCGCAGGGGAACCCTGTCGCGCAGACCGCCCGTGATCTCGGGATCAGTGAATCCTGCCTGCGGAACTGGATGCACCGGGACGCGGTCGATTCCGGCCGCAAGGCTGGTGTCACGACCGACGAGCACAAGGAGCTCGTCGAGTTGCGTCGCCGGAACCGAGTGCTGGAGATGGAGAACGAGATCCTCAAGCGCGCGAGCGCGTATTTCGCGAGGGAGAACGTGCTCCCAAAATAGGGTTCCGGCTGGTCCAGGAGCTCGCCGCGGACGGTGTCCCCGTCGCGGTGGCCTGCCGGTTTCTGAACGTCTCGACCTCCGGCTACTACGACTGGGCCACCCGGCCCCCGTCCGCGCGGGCGGTCGCGGATGCCGAGCTGACAGCGACGATCCGCCGCATCCACGCCGACTCCCGCCAAACCTATGGGGCACCGCGCGTGCTGGCCGAGCTGCGGCTCGGGCTCGGCGTTCACGTCGGCCGCAAACGCGTTGCCCGGCTCATGCGCAGCGCCGGCCTGATCGGGGTCTCGCATCGCCGGAAGCGACGCGGATGGAAGCCGGACACGGCCACCCATGAGGATCTGGTGAAGCGGCGATTCCGCGCGGACGCACCGGACCGGCTCTGGTTCTGCGACATCACCCAACACCGCGCAAAAGACGGATGGGTCTACTGCGCGGCCGTGATCGACGCGTTCAGCCGCCGGATCGTCGGCTGGTCGATCTCGGATCGGATCACCACCGAGATCGTCGTCGACGCCCTCGAGATGGCCCGCTGGCGGCGGCGCCCCGAGCCCGGCACCATCGTCCACGCCGACCGAGGAGCGCAATACACCAGTTGGCTGTTCGGGCACCGGCTCCGCCAAGCCGGCCTGTTGGGCTCAATGGGCCGAGTCGCCTCCAGCGTCGACAACGCTCTCATCGAGTCATTCTGGTCGATCATGCAACGCGAGCTCCTGGACCGCACCGCTTGGGACTCCCGCACCCAGCTGGCCTCAGCAATGTTCGAGTGGATCGAGGGCTTCTACAACCCGCGCCGACGGCACACCAGCCTCGGCAACCTCAGCCCCGCCGACTACGAAGCCCTTCACACCGCCGCCGAAATCGCGGCATGATCAACACACCGAAACCGTCCGGGAAACCGGGTCAGGCTCCGTCTGCCGGATCTTGTGTCTTGATGCTGGGGAGGCTACCGATGGGTGACGTCCCTCTTGGTGGTGGATTTTCTCGACACCGTGTGAGGGTCAGTGTTGTTGATTATGCCGCAGCGAGTTGGGGCAGCATCACCTCCTCAGTGGTGGCGTTCAGGAGCTTCATCGAGTTCTCGCTGAAGTAGCGGCGGTCGGCGCCGTCCCACTCGTCGTGCTGCTCGATCAGCACGTGCCCGGCGAGACGGGCGAGCGCGGCGGGGTTCGGGAAGGTGCCGACGACGTCGGTGCGGCGTTTGAAGCTCTCATGTCAAGAGGTGGTCCTGTTTTGCGTCGCGGATCATGGTCCGGTGGATTGTGTTCGATAGGTGCCGTTTGAGGATTCGCATCGCTTCTCGACGGGTGTGTCCGCGGCTGAGGGCCCCTCGTAGAGTTCACGGGCGCGTGGTTCGCAACGCAGCTGAGTGGTCGCGGCTCGGTGAATAGCGGCGTTCAGTCGCCGGTTCCCGCCACGGCTGAGACGGTAACGTCGTGGTCGGCCGCCGCCTTCTCCGGAGCTGACGGGTATCGGTGCGGTTCCGTTGAACCTCGCGAAGCCTGCCTCGGTGAACCTCCGCGGGTCGCCGACCTCGAGAATAATCTCTGCAGCCGAACGGGCAGCGATCCCTGGGATCGAGGGCAGGGTGGATCCGCTCGCTGCCACGAGCTTGGCGAGCTCCGCCGCAGCGACCTTGTCCTGTTCGAGCACGTCCTTGAGCATCTTGGTCCGATGATGGATCAGTTTCAGGCGCAGTTGTTGGACGGGGTCGGTGCTGCGCACGTGTCCGAGCGCGGCGACTGCGGTGATCCGAGCCCGCGCAGTTGTGCGCTCGGGAAGTCTCACCCGGATCCGTTCGGGAAGATCCTGGATGAGTGCGTCCAGTTCTCCGATCAGCTGGACGCGGATCTTCCGCAGCGAGATGCGGGCGTTGTGCCAGAGCGCGATCTGGTCTCGGACTGCGTTAGGGGCAGCGGTGGTTGAGTTCTTGAATGCATGGGCGAGTCGGTCGTTGGTCTGCGTTTCCGCGGCGACGCGGTGCGCATCCAGCCGATCGGACTTTCCCTCGTGCCGGCCCCGTTGGCGTTGTGCGGTCTTGTGAGGCGGGACGTCTCTGACGTCCAGTCCTCGGTCGACCAGGAACTCTGCGAGAGTGCGACCGAGGCCGCTGGCTCCTTCGATTCCGATCTTGTTGATCGACCCGATCGACTGCGCCCAAACGAGCGCATCCGCATGCCCCTTCTCCGTGTTCACAAAGTGTTGATGATCGAGATCGCGTCTGCTCTCGTCGAGTACGGACGCGGTGAACACCTTCCTGTGTGGATCAACTCCGATGGTGATCATCACCATGGTGAGCTCCCTGCCGCTTGTCTAATCTGAAAGTGGAACCCACGCGACAACATCCCAGTCGAGTGATCGACGCTCTCATGAAGTCAGCGTGGTTCCCTGTGATCGCGGCGGGCCGACACTTCAAACGGAAGACAGGCCAGCACGCCGTTCGAGCGGAGTGGTCGTCGAGATCTCTTTTGAGTCAGACCCGCCACGGTCACAACCTAGGCGGCCGTGGCGGCCGCAAGGCGCATCAAGTTCAACACTGGGATCTCCTTATTGACCCGCTCCAGCGGGTTCGTGGACCAGATCTGCCGCCAATGCTGGGCGGGGAAGGGCACGAACGCGAGCAGGTCGTCGCGGGCGTCATCGAGCATCGCCGCGATCTGCGGGTGCGAGCGGGTGAGCATGGTCAACACCTCCTCGAACTGGGCGCGGACCAGGCTCCGGTCGGTTTGCGGGGTGAAGATCGTGCGGATGATCTGCGCGACGATCGGGCCGGCGGTCTTCGGGGTCTTCGCCAGCACGTTGCGCATGAAATGGACTCGGCAGCGTTGCCAGGACGCGCCCTGGAAGGCCACCGCGATCGCGCTCACCAGGCCGGTGTGGGCATCGCTGACCACCAGGCGCACCCCGGAAAGCCCGCGCGCTTTCAACGAGCGCAGGAACACGGTCCAGAACGGTTCGGACTCGGTGTCCCCGACGTCGAACCCGAGGACCTCGCGGCGGCCGTCGGCGGCGACACCGACCGCGACGACGACGGCCTGAGAGACCACTCGCCGGTTCACGCGGGCTTTGCAGTAGGTCGCGTCCACGAACACATACGGATATGCGGTCTCGCCCAAGGGACGGTCGCGGAACACCGCAACGTCCTCGTCCAGGTTGGCGCAGATCCGGGACACTTCGGATTTGGAGATCCCGGTGTCAGCGCCGAGCGCCTTGACCAGGTCATCGACCTTCCGGGTGGAGACACCGTGAACGTAGGCCTCCATCACCACCGCGAACAACGCCTGGTCGACCCGGCGGCGCTCCAACAACGGCGGGAAGAAGGAACCTTGCCGCAGCTTCGGGATCCACAGATCCAGCTGGCCCGCCGTGGTCGTCAACGTGCGCGGCCGAGTCCCGTTCCGCAACGCGCGGCGGGAACCTGTGCGCTCATACGGGGCCGCGCCGATGAACGCGGCCGCTTCGGCATCGATCAACTCCTGATAGAGCGTCTCGGTCGCGACCCGGACACGGTCGCTGATTTCAGTGGACTTGAGTTCCCCGAGGAGCTCGAGGAGGGCAGACTGGTCTAGAGCCATCGTGCGTTCGTGTCTTCCTGTTGAGTGACTTTGATCGGTACTCACTGACCATCGCACGATGGCTCACTTGACGTCTACGACGCCGACAAGCTGACCAGAAACTCCACCACTCCAAGGGACGTCACCCTGTCGATGCCTCGGCTGCGGAGTCGATAGCTGACGCCTTTGAGGGTGAGCACGTCAGCGTGGTGGACGATCCGGTCGATCATTGCGGCGGCGTCGACGGCTTGGTCGCCGAAGACGCCGCCCCAGCCGCTGAAGGGCAGGTTGGAGGTCAGGATTAGCGACGCGTGTTCATAACGGGACGAGATGAGTTGGAAGACCAGGTTCGCGGCGTCTTGCTCGAACGGGAGGTAGCCGACTTCGTCGACGGTGATCAGCCCGTAACGACGCAACCGGGCGAGCTCTTTGGGGAGGTTGCCTTGCCGGTGGGCGTCGGTGAGGCGGGTGACCCAGTCGGTCGCGGTCGCGAAGAGGACGCGGTGCCCGTGTCGGGCGGCGACGATCCCGAGCGCGGTCGCGAGATGTGTTTTCCCGGTCCCGGGAGGGCCGAGTAGAACGCGTTCTGCCCTTCTAGGAGCAACCCACCGGAGGCCAGCGCAGCGATCTGCTGGCGGACGGCAGGCTGCGCGTCCCAGTCGAAGTTCTCCAGCGTCTTCCGGGCCCGGGACCCAGCGGCCTTGATCCGCAACTCCGCCCCGGAGGCGTTGCGGGCCGAGACTTCGCGTTCCAGCACGGCGGCAAGGTAGTCCTCGAACGACCAGCCCGAGTCTCGGGCCTGGTCCGCCAGCCGGGCGGCGGCATTGGTGATCCGGGGTGCTTTCAGAGCGGCGGCGAGATACGTGATCTGCTTGACCGACTCGGTGCTATTGATAGCGGCCATCACGCGACTCCTTCGATCCCGAACGCCCGGTCGTAGTCCGCAAGATCTCGGCTCAAGTCATCCCCGGTGACGGATCGGGGCTGCTGGAACTGGTGCCGCAGCCGCTTGGCCGCCTCCAGGTGCGCAGGGTTGGAGATCGTGGAGCCACGTGCCCAGACCCGAGCATGGTCCGCGGCCAGCCGACCCTCCAAGCGGACCCTCACCCGGTCGAGGTCGGCGCTCACGTCAAAAACCTGCCGATCGCGGCCGGGTCGACAGAGTAATCCGAAGCGCCAAGACGGACGTAGTAGTCGCGGCCGAGCCGGATCCGCTCCCGCCAACCCAGCTGCAACGGGATCGGCGGCAATGGCAGCATCCGTTCCCGATCGTGGTCGATCAGATCGATCGGTCGCGCTTTGATCCTCCGAACCACCCGCGCGTTCGCCTTCTCCAGCCAGCCTTGCAACTGCGCGTTGAAATCCGCCGGCGAAGTGAAGGTCCGGCCCGGCATGAAGGAGGTCTCGAACCAGCCATTGCGGCGCTCGACGATCCCCTTCGATTCCGGATCGTAGGGCTTCAACTTGGCGACCCTGGTGGCGAGGGTCCCCGCGAACGCGGCGACTCCCTGCGCAAGCCGGCCGTGCTGCCCGACGCCTGACTCGTTTTCCCAGATCAGTCGACGAGGGACGGCGCCGAGTTGACGGATCAGCTCCCACGACCCCAGCAGCAGATCCTCCGTCCGCCTGGTCGGGATCATCCGCGCGGTCACGAACCGCGAGTGCGCGGCGACGATCACCAGCACCGGCAACAGCGCCGCGGTCCCGTCCTCGAGCGGGATCTTCCGGGGCGGGAACCACAAGTCACATTGCGCCGCATCACCCGCAGCCAAACTCAACCGGTCCGCGGGATCGACCGGCCGATACTCCGGCCGCAGCCGGCGCACGTTCTCCCGGAACCAGGTGATCGACCCAACCCACTCCACTCGCTCAGTGATCACCGTCGCCGGCATCTCCGGGTGCTCTCTCAGAAACGCTAGGACCCGCTCCTCGAACGGTGTGAACGACATCGACACCGTCAGCCGCTCATACTTCGGCGGCCGATCCGAAGCCAACGCCCTATCGACCGTCGCCCGGCCGATGCCCAACTGCCTCGCGATCTGCCGCCTCGGAACACCCATCCGCGACCAGCCGCCGGATCAACGCCCAATCCTCCACCGAGAGGGACGTCACCAGATCACCCATCCAATCTGTCTGGGTGGCCTCGTTTTCGCCCGTCGCTAATGCCTCAATTTCGGCCGTCGCCGACACCTACCAGCGCTCCTGCGCCAGCAACTCCACCAGTTCGAGACGCCGCGCGTTCCCCAACTCCGAGGCCACAGCCCCGCTGCCCCAACGAGCCTCGAACAACGCTACCGCCGCGTCAGGCTGCGATTCAGACAGAGAACTACGCGAATACAAAACCGCTCCCCGGGAGTCGGAACTGAATTCTCAGTCCAACTCCGGGGGAGCAGTTCAGCGGGGACGGGCGCATCTATCGATTGCTCCCGCGGCCCCTGGGGTCCCCGGTGCGCGAGTGATTGCTTACCCGTTCACTTTTTTCCAGGCCTGCAGAAAACGCAGGAATGCGGTTGCGCCCGGATCCTGCAGCCCTATGCTGCGTTCCTGAAGCCAGGAAGCACGACCGCGGCGGGATTGCAGTGCGGTGGTGTCGATGACAGCGCGATTGGCAGCCTCTATCGCGTTTTCGAGTGCGACGGAGGCTGTTTCAGATGAGGCCAGCGCCGCTCCGGCCGGCACGAGCGCATCGACGATGGTCTTGTCCCCGACTGTCGCTTTGCCGCGCTTGCTGATGTTCTCGGCTGCAGCTTGGGTGAATCGACTGGCATCGGCGGTCGTTACCTCGCTGAGACCGGCCAACAGTCTGGACCCAGCAAGCAGGGCGCCCGCTACGAGTGCCGCCATCGTCGAAGGGTTGGCGTTGGCAAACGCTTTTGCGCAAGCGCGTGTGGTGTCCTCCAGGGAGGTGCCGGGCACAGCATTCGCGAGCGCCTCGATGATGGCGTCGGCGCCGAGCGCCACTGTGATCCCGAGATCGCCGTCTCCCAGGGCGGTGTCCAGGTCACGGAGTTCGTCGGAGTACTGCTTCACTTCCGCCATGGCCCGGCTTATGGCAGTGTTTAGTTGATCTGCATTCACTGGTCAGACCTCCTGAATGAACGGGGATTCGGCTGGCGCGTCGAGCAGAGCGAGGCGCTCGTCGTTCAGCTTCAAGACGGACACGGACGCCCCGGCCATTTCCAGGCTAGTTGCGTACTCGCCGACGTAGTTCTTCTCGATCGTCACGTTCAATTCCATGGCGGTCGCGTGGACTCGGCGGTACATCACGTAGAGTTCTTCGACTGGGGTCGCACCCAGACCGTTCACCAGGACTGCGATCCGGTCACCCGCCTGGAGATCGAGGTCGGCGACGATCGGCGCCCACAAGTGTTCGACGATCTCGTCCGCGGTCTCGAGGGGGCCGCGGTGGATTCCCGGTTCGCCGTGGATCCCGATACCGATTTCCATTTCACCTTCCGGCAGGTCGAAACTCGGCATGCCAGTGGTGGGCAGGATGGTCGGTCCGAGGCCGATCCCCATCGTCGCCGTGTTCTCCACGATGTCTTCAGCGATTCGCGCCACCGTGTCGAGGTCGTCACCACGCTCCGCTGCCGCTCCAGCCGCCTTGTATGCGAAGAAGATTCCCGCTACGCCGCGCCGGTCGAGCTTGCGCTCCTTCGGCTGGCTTGCGACGTCATCGCGCCCGAGCACTGTGCGCGTTTCGATGTCTTCTAACTCAGCGAGGTCAACGGCGAGGTCGAAGTTAAAGATATCGCCTCCGTAGTTGCCATAGAGAAACAGCACCCCCGCCCCGCCGTCGACAGCCTTGGCCGCTTCGAAACATTGCTGTGCCGAGGGCGAGGAAAAGACGTTGCCGATCGCAACGCCCGAGCAGAGGCCGGTTCCGACGTAGCCCTTGAAAAGCGGTAGATGTCCGGACCCGCCGCCGGTGACGATTCCCACACGGCCGGTGGGTGCGTCCGCTCGCACCATGACCCGCTTGTCGCTCCCCGGCGTCTTTAGCTTGTCCGGGTGGGCGAGCAGGATCCCGTCGATCATCTCATCGACGAAATCTGCGGGCTCATTAATGATTTTTCTCATGCTTTTCCTTACCTTTTGATGCGCGGTCACTATCCGAGGGTCCCGCTGGGGTAGCGCTTGTTGAATTCCCAGTCGTGGCCCGGCACGATGATGTCGGCTTCCTGATGCAAACGGTCGTAACCGCTCATCAGATCCTGCAGCGACCAGAACGACCCGGTCGGCCAGTTCAGTTCGAGGTTTTTGTAGTTGTACATGATGTCCCCGGCCAGCGCGACGCGGCCTTCATCTGTGTCGATGACGACGACCATGGTTCCCGGCGTGTGCCCTCCGATCTTGACCAGCCGCACACCCGGTTCGATCAGGTAGTCGCCCTCGAGGATCTGGATGCGATCGCGCACGTCGGCGATTTTGTACGAGTACTCAGGGTAGGAGTACTGGCAGTACGCTGGCGGCGTTAGTCCTTGGGCGATCTCGGAGCGCTGGACCAGGAACGTCGCATTAGTGAAGAGGTGGTTGTTGCCGATGTGGTCGAAATGCAGGTGCGAGAGGACAACGATGTCGATGTCTTCCGGGCTCACGCCGTGGCGGCCCAGACCGGTGACGATGTCCTGTTCGGGAGACTTGGTCGTCCAGGTCGGGACGCCGTGGCGCTCCATCATCTCCATGATTTCGTCGACGTCCCCAATACCGGTGTCGATGAGGATCTTCTTCTCCGTGCCCTCGAGGAGCCACACGGGTACGGGGACCATACCGCCTGCAGCGGCGACGCCGTAGTGCGACACGTGATCAGCGGTGAACCCACCCGGCATCACGTCTTCCTGTGTGTGAGCGGGATGGATGCCCGCGTTGAGCAAGTGCCCGACGAGCATGTTCTCGAGCTCACCCGTGACGATGTTGTGGATCTTGATTCCCATTTTCCTGTCCCTTCGTGCTGCGTCTGGTTGGGGTGTTTCGTCTATGCCCGCGAGAAGCGGCGGGCGAGGGTGGCAAGGGCGACAGCGAAGACGAGGATGCCTCCCTTGAAGACATATTGGAAGAAGGTCGGTGTTCCCACGAGGCCCAGCCCGTTGAAACCGATATTCACGATGAGCACGCCGACCAGGGTGCCGAGGATGTGGAACTTCCCGTCCCTGAGTGTGGCGGATCCGAGGAACACCGCGGCCAGCGCATCGAGCAGGTAGCCGTCGCCGGAACTCACCATGCCACTTCCGAGCTGCGAGGACAGCAGCGTTCCTGCAATGGCTGCGCAGATACCGGCAACCACGAAGGCGGCGATCGTCACGCGGCCAGTCCTCACCCCGGCCAGTACTGCCGCGTGTCGGTTCGCGCCAGTGGCCTGCAGCCGGAATCCGAGCGGAGTGCGGTTCAACAGGATCCAGAGAACGGCGATCACGATCACCATGAGCCAGATGAGGTTGGGGATTCCAAAGACCGCTCTGCCGAGGGCGATCGATGTGAAAGCGGCGGGCAGAGACACGATCGGCTGACCTGCACCGTAGCCAAAGCTCAATCCGACCACCACCGTCCCGACACCGAGCGTCGCGACGACAGCATTCACTCCGGCTTTGGCGACAAGGAATCCGTTGACCAGACCAATGAGAGCCCCAGCAGCCACGGTAATGAGGATGGCCACCGGAATCGGGATGCCCTGGTTGGTCATCAGCCCGGTGACGAGAACGCCCGCGAAACTGGCGGTGTACCCGATGCTGAGATCAAATTGTCCAACGACGAGAACCAGTGTCAAACCGCAAGCAATGATTGCGGTAAGCGCGGACTGACTCAGAATCGCCAGCAGGTTCAGGGGGCGCAGGAATTCACCGTCGGGGGCGGCGATGCTAAAAGTCACGATAAGGATGAGCATCGCGATGAGCGTCCCGTACGTGGACAGGATATTCAGAATGGCCCGTCGTGCGCGTGTCGATCGAGGCGAAACTGTGGTCTCGTCCGTCGTTGCGGTTTCAGCGACGCTCATGCTGCGTCCCCTCTTTCTTTATCGTTTTCAAAACTCAAGTGGACGAGGTTCTCCGTGGTGAGCTCCGGGCCCGAGAGGTCACCGACAACCCGGCCCTCGGCCATGACGACCACCTTGTCGCAGAGACCGACGAGCTCCTCGTTATCGGACGATACGACCAGGACTGCTGCCCCGCCTTCGGCGAGCATCCTGATGACGTCGTGCACCTCGGCGCGAGCGCCCACATCCACCCCACGCGAGGGCTCGTCGAGGATGAGCACCTGGGGTGGGTCGATCAGCCAACGCGCGATGACGACCTTCTGCTGGTTGCCACCCGACAGCGCGCCTGCGTGAGTCCCCACGCTGGCGGCCTTCACCGTCACGCGGTCGGCAACGGCTTGAGCTCGGATGCGACCCGACCGGATCCGTACAATCGGCATCAGCCTGTTCACCGACAACGAATTCAGGCGGGGGAGGTTGATATTGAACGCCAACGACTCGTCGAGGAAGAGAGCTTCGGTCCGGCGTTCTTCCGGCACGATCCCGAACCCCGCGGCGACGGCTTCCGCCGGATGACGGAAGGCGAACCGCCGGCCCCGCAGATAAGCCACTCCTCTGCTGAACCGTGAAGCACCGTACACCGCCTTGACCAGTTCACTACGGCCCGCGCCGACGAGGCCTCCGATTCCGACGATCTCGCCGGCGTGCACTGTCAGCGACACATCGCGCACTATTCGGCCGTCGCCGACGTGCTCGAGGCGCAGGACTTCGGCGCCCTGGGTAGGAGGAGTCCGACCGTGCTCTGCGATGTCGACAGTTTTTCCCGCGATCGCCGACACCAGGTCGGCCTTGATGAGCCGCTCGCCGACGATCCGTCGCGTGACGGTGCCGTCTCGGAAGATGGTGATGTCGTCGCAGAGGTCGGTAACTTCATCCAGCCGGTGCGACACGAAGATGACGGTGGTGCCACCGCGGACCAGGTCACGGATGATCTCGTGCAGCCGGCCGGCTTCGCGCGCGGACAGTGAGGCCGTCGGCTCGTCCATCGCGATCATCCGGGCGTTCAGCATCAGGGCACGGCCGATCAGTACCAACCATTTCTCGGCCGTGCTCAGCTCGTCCACCTGTTTAGTCAGCGGAAAGTCGAAGCCCACTCGCTCGGCGACAGCGGTCGCCTTCACACGCGCGGCGCGCCAGTCGATCATTCCGGCCCGGGTCGACAGCGGCATGCCTAGTGCCATGTTCTGAAGGACGTCCCAACCCGGAATGAGGCTCATCTCTTGGTGGATGAAGGCGAGACCGAGCTCAGCTGCCCGCTCTGGGCCCGTGATGTCGGCGGGTTCGCCGTCGATCTCGATTGATCCGCTGTCCGGCTGGTTGACCCCAGCCAGACAGCGGATGAGGGTGGACTTGCCTGCCCCGTTCGCTCCGACGAGACCGTGGACGGTGCCCGGCCGAATGTCGAATGACACGTCACGAAGAGCATGTGCTCCCCCAAAGGACTTGCTCACATCGGTGAATCGGATGAACGGCTTCGCAGTCGTGTGGGTCATGGCCGTGCTTTCGTCGAAGGTGGATCCAGCGGAGCCGGTGTCAGTTGAACTCGGGATGCGCCTTCAGGAACGCGGCTAGGTCCGGCTTCCTGATGATCTGGCCGGACTCGGTGATGGTGACCGGCGTGCCCTTACCGCCGGCCGCGACAGACTTGGCCAGCGCAGCGAAGATGTCCTTCCCCTCCTTGATTCCGTCCTCGAAGGCCGTCGCCGACAGCTTCCCCGACTGGATAGCCGCGATCGCCGTCTTGGACCCCTGGATCCCGTAGGTCAGCACGTCGGTCCGGTTCTGCTGCTCGAGCGAGGAGATCGCGCCGAGGGTCGGGTCGTCCCAGCAACCCCAGATGGCAAGGGGTCCCGTGCCGGCCGGGTGGCTGCTCAGCCAGGCGTTCGCATACTGTGCACCTTGCTGGAGGAATCCGGGGATCGACACTTCTTCCTTGGTGACCGTGATTCCGGGGTGCGCCGCGAGAACCTTGTCGAGAGCGGTTTCGCGGTCGATGCAGAGCTGACCACCGTGGTAAGTCAGGGCGAGAATGCTTCCCTTGCCTCCCATGTCGGCGACCATCGCTTCAGCACTCGGTTTGCCGAGCGGGGTCACAGTGTCCACGACGATCCCCGGCCCCTTGCCGCCACCCCATGAGCCGACGGGCACTCCCGCTGCCTGAGCTGCAGCGAGTCCGCTTCCCAGTGACGTGGCAGGGAACACGTGGGTGATGATGGCGGTGGCGCCCTTGTTAACGAAGTTCGTGATGGCGGCGTTGGCCTTGGACGCATCGCCCTGAGCGTCGACGACTTGCACCTTCCAGCCGGCCGCCTCCGCGGCTTGGGTAGCCCCCTTGGTCGCATTGTCGTTCAAGTCGATGCCCGATGCGATCGAGACAATCCCCAGCAGGTGCGACCCGCCGCCGCTTGCCGCGGCACCAGTGCCGCTGCAAGCCGCGAGCCCGATGGAGGCAGACGCCAAGACCGCGGCAGCGATCAGCAATCTCTTTTTACACATTACGTACTCCTTTGTATGAATTTGGCCCTCTATAGGCTCCCGTCCAGGCATGGCCGCTCTGGGCGATCGCCTGGCCGAGCACCCACCGACGGGGCGACGTGTGATCGCAACGTCAAGAGATTCGGATCGTTCTCATTCGGTGCTGGACAGAATCTAATCACGTCATGCGCGAAAGTCAACATAAACTGACCGTTTATGAACATCATCCTGCGCATGCCGCACATTTGCGATCAGCCGCGGCGCTGGTAGGTTTGCATGAGAATTCACGAGAGCAGCCGACATGACACGACATTCCGACATCATCGAGCACCTCCAGCGATCAGGTTTCCAGTCGGTGCCGGAGCTGGCAGCGCGCTTCCGCGTCAGCACCGCCACAATTCGCCGCGACCTCGAAAAACTCGAGCGGCTCGAGATGGTCCAGCGCACACACGGCGGTGCGTTTCCGATTCGCGAAGCCGATTCGTCAGCGCTCAAGCAGTCGCTTCACCAGCCAGAAAAGGAAGCTATCGGCAAGGCGATGGCTGAACGTGTGCTTGTCGGGCAGACCGTCTTGCTGGCAGGCGGGTCGACCACCCTCGAGGTGGCTCGCCACCTGAAGGCAGACCGTCTGACAGTCGTCACAAACGATCTGCGCATCGGAAACACCATCGCCGCGAATCGCTCAGCGCACCTCGTAATGATTGGCGGCGAGCTGCTTCCGAACGCCTTCGCCCTCTGGGGGCCGTCGTCCGTCCAGCAGCTGGAGCACCTCCGGGTAGATGTCGCGATCTTTGGCGCGGACACAGTCAACGAAGACGGAATCTTCAACAATTCCAGTTACGAACTGGAACTGCACCGAACCATGCGCGCCATCGCCGGCTCCGCCTTCTTCGTCGCGGACAGCTCGAAATTCGGACGCGAGGCACTGTTCCGTGTTTTGGACATCAACGACTTCACTGCCGGCATCACAGACGACTTGCTCGACCCCATACGGGCTTCGCGTTTCCCGATCCCCATCATCACGGTCAAGCGGGGAAGCGTGAGGTCGCTCAGCGACTGACGGCTGCGATCGTCCGTACTATTGGTGGTTCGCTAGTCCCGGACAGCTTCTGATCCTAGATCCCGACAGCCGGCCACTACGACACGCCTCAGCGCGGGCGCAGGCCTTGGGGCCCGAAATCAACGGATTTCTCGGGCTAGAGGACGCCGAGCGGGGAATTTGAACCCTGACGCCGCTCCTTAATCGACCTTGAGAGGGGTGGCGTCCCGTTGTGTGGATGCTCTATGAAGCTTCTATATCTCGTCAACCCCTATTTTCGTGGTCGATGCGGTGTTGAGGTGGCGGTAGATGCTGTGGGCGAGGTAGCTCTTGATGATGCGGCGGATCTCGCGATCGGTTTTGCCGTCAGCTCGACGCCGTTCGACGTAGGCGCGGGTTTCGGGGTCGTGGATTATCCGGACCATGGCAATCACGTTGAGCGCCCGGTTGAGTTGGCGGTCGCCGCCGCGGTTGAGGCGGTGTCTGGTGGTGTTGCCGCTGGAGGCTGGGATCGGGTTGACGCCGGCTATGGAGGCGTAGGCGGCCTCGCTCTTGACTCTTCCGCGATGAGACCAGGCGACCAGCGCGGTCGCAGCGGTGACCGCGCCGATGCCGGTCCGTTCGAGTAATTCGGCTGCTGGGCTGGCCTCGACGAGCTCTTTGATCCGCGCAATGTTCTCCGCGAGTTGCGAGTCAAGTTCGACGATCCGCTTCGCGAGCCGGATCGCTTCGACCCGGGCGGTAGCTGTGTGGAGGGTTCTTCTCGAGCACGCCACCGCGACGCCTCGGTGATCTTGGCGGCGCTGAGAGCTCTTCTGGCGTCGATGCCGCGATCGATGGTGCGCAGCAGTGCAGTGAGAGTGTTGACTGCTCTGGTGCGTTCGCTGGCCAGACCATCTCGGGCGGTCAGGAGAATCTGGGTGGCAGCGCGGACGCCTTCGTCCTGCCGTGGGGTGCTCAGCCGGTCGATCGGAAGCGCGAGCACGGTGGCAGCGATCGCGGCTGCGTCGAGCGGGTCGGATTTGCCGATGCCGCGTCGGGCGCGAGTGTTCACTCGTGGGGCTTCAACTACCGCGTAACCGGTGGCTGTGACCGCGCGGGCGAGCTGCGCGCCATAACTGCCAGCTCCTTCGATCGCCCACAACACATCGGCCTCACCGCCGGTGCGGCGACCGGCCCCTGTGATAGCCCGAGAGCGGCCAGCTGGGGTGTTCGGGAAGGTCTCAGTGCCGACGTGGGAGCCGGAGGCAGCAAGTAGCGCATAGGTGTGCGTGCGGGCGTGGGTGTCCACGCCAATGACATAGGGGCGTGACTGGGCGACAATGGTATCCACGCGATCGGGATTCCTCTCGTTGAGACGACGGTTGTTCTGACCGCGAACGGTCGGCGCCGGCCCGGTGAAGAATCACCTGGGGGCACTACTGTGACGGGTCACGACCGCACGGGTCGGACATGCTTCTGATCAAGCCACCGGGGTGGGCTGGGTCGGCGCCGTCCACCTGCCGCCGCCAGACACTTCATAGGTAGGACACCCTCGCGGGGTCAATTTGTCAATGAGTCATAGCAGCGGCAATACGGTCGACACCCACCCTGCCAGGGCGACCCGGGAGTGGTCATCGATGACGGTGTGAACGAACGCATGGCCGACCAAGGGTCCGCGGATGACGCCTTTGCGACGAACGGGATCGGTTGCAGCCCGGTCGGCACCTTCCCCAACCCCGCCGCCCTACTGCGCCTGGCCGGGCATGTCCTGATCGAGCAGCACGACGATTGGGACGGCGCCGACCGCCGCTACTTCAGCGAACACTCGATGAAGCTGCTGAACGTCGAACCCGAGGAGGTGGCAATCCCCGAACTCGCTGCGGCATAATCACAACAGCTGATCCCGCAACGGCGTCGAGAAACTTCACAGAGATGATGGATTCGGCTCCGGCGTGACTCGAAATTACACGGACGCCGTTCGCGGCTGTCTTTTTGTGGATCTGTCCGTCGACGCCGGGGTCGCTGCGGGCCGGGCGGGGAACATGACTTGATAGGAGCCTGACCGGGAAGTCGTCTCACCTTTGTGCTGTCTGCACCTACCCGACCCGCGGTGACGTTCATCACCGTTGGAAGGAAATCCCGTCTATGACGAGGATGGGACTGCTGAGCGTTTAGGTGACAGTTTCGGTTAGGCCGCGAGGGCCAGGTTCTGGTTCATGAACGTCTCGAACTCGATCGGGGTCAAACGGCCGAGGCGGGCTTGCCTGCGGCGTCGGTGGTAGGTGCGTTCGATCCAGGTGATGATCGCGATGCGCAGTTCTTGCCGGGTGCGCCACGAGCGCCGGTTCAGGACGTTCTTCTGAAGCAGGGCGAAGAAGGATTCCATCGCTGCGTTGTCACCGGCAGCGCCGACGCGGCCCATCGATCCGATCAGGCCGTGGCGGTGAAGAGCGCTGGCGAAACGCCGGCTGCGAAATTGGCTTCCTCGATCGCTGTGAACCACGCAGCCGACGACCTCGCCGCGGCGGGCGACGGCGTTCTCGATGGCTTGGACGGCCAGGCTCGAGCGCATCCGGTCGCTGATCGAGTAGCCGACGAGCCGGTTGGAGCAGACGTCCTTGACCGCGCAGAGATAGAGCTTGCCCTCGGCGGTGTGGTGCTCGGTGATGTCGGTCAACCACAGTTCGTTCACCGCGGGAGCGGAGAAGAGCGTTGGACACGGTCATCGAACACGGGCGGGCCGGCCTTGCCGTTCTTACCGCGCTTGCGCCCGAACACCGAGAACACCCCGTTCTCCGAGCAGAGTCTCCACGCGGTCCGGTCCGACACCGTGAAGCCGGCGTCGCGGACCTCGTCGGCGAGGAACCGGTGCCCGAACTCCGGGTCCTCCCCATGCGCGTCCCGCAAAGCGTTGACCAGGTGAGCCTGATCCCACGCCCGCTCAGAAACAGGCTCTGCCACCCAGCGGTAAAACGGTTGGCGCGCGATCTTCAACACCCGGCACGTCACCGCGACGGCGATGCCGCCTACGGCCAGCTCGCGGACGAGCGGGTAGATCATCTTGGGGAGCCCCCGAGTTTGAGGTTCGCCTGCGACAAATACGCCGCCGCCTTCCGCAACACCTCGTTCTCCTGCTCCAGCAAACGGATCCGCTTCTTCGCCTCCCGCAGCTCGTCGGCCTCGGCCTTCGTGACCCCGGGCCGGGCGCCCGCCTCCACATCGGCTTGACGCATCCAGTTCTGCAAACAGGTCTCGCTGATCCCGAAGTCCGCCGCGATCTTCCGCAACGGCACCCCCGGACCACGATCACGAGCAACCGCGACAACGTCCTCACGGAACTCGCGGGGATAAGGCTTCGGCATGATGACATCCTCCCAGCGATGCCAACGGCACCACAGATCAGGTGTCACCTATCCGTTCAGCAGTCCCGATGACACTCGACCCGCCGCTCACCAACCCGTGTTCCCCGGCTGAGTTGGTCGCGGGCGTCGACACGCACAAGAACACGCATCATGTCGCGATTCTGGATCTCGTCGGCATGCATGTCGCGGACCGAGAGTTCCGCGCAGACGGCCGCGGCTATGCACAGGTCATTGCGTTCCTCCACGAGCACGGCGACGTCGGGAGCATCGGTGTCGAAGGCACCAGCTCCTACGGGGCTGGTCTGGCACGCGCGCTCAAAGCGGCAGTGCTCACCGTCGTGGAAGTCGCACGGCAGGACCGGCAAGCCCGGCGGCGTCAGGGCAAGTCCGACCCGCTCGACGCGCACCAGGCAGCGGTCGCCGTCCTGGCCAGAACCGACACCGCGATCCCGAAGTCTGGTGACGGAACGGTCGAGTCGATGCGGATCCTGCTGGCAGAGCGACGCTCCGCAGCGAAGGCGCGGGCGCAGGTGATGAACCAGATCCATGCGCTGTTGATTACCGCGCCCGAGCTGGTGCGCCAGGCGTTCCGGCACCTCAACGGGCAGCGATTGGTGACCACGCTCGCCAGGACCAGACCTGGAACGACCGCGTCGCCTGATCCGAACGTCGTCGCCCGACAGACGCTGCGGCGGTTCGCAGTCCGGCACCTCACGATGCAAGCCGAGATCGACCTCATCGCGCAGCAGTTGGACGTCCTCGTCCGAGGGGTCAACCCCACGCCGCTGTCGCTGAGCGGAATCGGCCCGGTCACCGCCGCGACGCTCCTGGTCGCCGCCGGCGACAACCCAGAGCGGCTGGGCACCAGGGCGAGCTTCGCAGCACTCGCCGGTGTCGCCCCGATCCCTGCCTCCTCCGGGCAACGCACCCGGCACCGGCTCTCTCGCGGCGGGAACCGGCACGCGAACGCCGCCCTGCATCGCATCGTGCTCCTGCGCATGCGACACCGTGAGCCCCGCACAATGGCCTACTTCGAACGGCGCCGAGCGGAGAAACTCACCGACCGCGACATCATGCGTTGCCTGAAACGACACATCGCGAACGAGGTTTATGCCACCCTGCTCAACCCCGCCACCGACAACCCGGTCGGACGCGAGCTCCGTGCACGCCGACAGGCGATCGGCACACCCATCAGTGTCCTCGCCGCAACGCTCGGCGTCCCCTACCAGCGGCTACGACGACTCGAGATCGGCACCCGCGTCGACCCCGAACTCGAACAACACGCCAACCTCGCCCTCGCTCAACTCGAAACCAAACAGGCCACTTGACAGCAATAGGAGCATCCACACAACGGGACGCCACCGCGAAAGGCACCCGCCCCATACTCTGACCTGACCCTGCAGGTTCGGGACGATTCGTCACGGGTAACGGACGCGCAAGTGGACGCGGTCCGTGTGGATGCCGGGTCGCAGAAGGAAGCGTTCGAGCTGGTCCTCGCGTCCGCGATTGGCGCGGTTTGGAGCGCTGGCAGGTCGCCGAGGACGCGATCCGAAAGGCCGGCGATGCGTCTTCCTGAGATCGACCGGGGTGACACGCTGCGCCACCGGGCACTGATCGGGATGATCTCCCGAGTATCGGGCATGCGTTTGCCGGACGCCGCACGAGTCGCGTTCTATGACCAAGACTTCGCCGGCCCCGCGTTGGGCGAGTGGACCCAACGAACGATGCGCGGTCCTAGCGGGTGGAGCGAGAGTGGACGCGAACTCATGGCCGCTGCGGTTGCGTCGTGGAATCAATTCCTGTTCTGTGTCGGCGCGCACGGAGCGATCTCCGTGCACGGAATCGACCGCGGCACCGTCGACGCCGTCATCAACGACCACCGCACCGCGCCGATATCCCCACGACTGGCCGCAGCGCTCACCTTCATCGAGGAACTGACCCGCCAACCCGAGACAGTCGCGCCTGCCGATGCAAGGGCCGCCGTCGCCGCCGGGGTCAGCCCCGCAGACCTCGAAGATGCTGCCGCCGTCGCGGCGCTGTTCAACATCATCGCCCGGTACGCGAACGCCCTCGATTTCAATCCCGTCGGAGGAGGACCTCGCCAAGTCCGCCAAGATGCTCCGGCGGCGCGGATACGCCTGACCACTCGCAACCGCGGCCGCCCGCCTGGTGGTCAGGCCATCACCGGTTCGGGTGATGAAACAGCTGGCGTGCGAGATACCGTTTCAGGTCGGCCCGGATCTTGCGTTTGCACGTGCCATAGCGGCGCCTAGAGACTGCTCGTCTCTCGGCTGCTGCATCGTGCCCACAGCAGCACGGGAATGAGCAGGAGTGCCAGGATTCCGCCGGCCAGCGACAGGGTGCTGAAGTCAGTCGCGGCCATGACCATGCCAGAAGCCGCACCCCCACCCGCGCCCGCGAGTGCGATCAGCACATCAATGGTGCCCTGGGTACGCGCCCGGCTCGCCGGATCCGTCGCGTCGACGACGAGAGCTGTGCCGGCGATCAGCCCGAAGTTCCAGCCCAGGCCGAGCAGGACCAGGGCAAGGATCAGCAGCCCCAGGGCGTCGCCAGGGGCGAGCGCAGCGACGATGCCAGCCAACAGCAGTGTGACTCCGGCGGTGATCGCCATGGGCGTGCGCCCGACCTTATCGACCAGGATGCCCGTAGCCAGGGACGGCAAGTACATGGCGCCGATGTGAATACCGATGACGAGGCCTACCGCACTCATCCCGAAGTCGTGGGCGCGCATGTGCACCGGCGTCATGGTCATGATCGCCACCATCGCCACCTGCGTTAGAACCATCACGGTCGCCCCGACGAACACGCCTGATCGCGGGCGCGGCAGCAGGCCGGGCTCATGCGCAGCCTGGGCAGATGCGGTGAGCTCCCGTGCGACCAGAAGGGGGTCGGGCCGCAGCAGGGACAACAGCACGATCCCCGCCGCGAGATAAGCGACGGCGGCAAGCAGGAAGGGTCCGGCAAGGGCCGGGATCCCCAGCGACTGCGCCAATCCGCCCAGCGGGTCGACGAGGTTGGGACCGGCGACGGCTCCGACAGTGGTGGACACCATCGCCACACTGACCGCGGTTCCGCGCTGAGCGGGCAGCGCGAGATCGGTGCCGGCGTAGCGCGCCTGCAGATTGGTCGCGGTCCCGGCGCCGTAGATGAACAGGGCGATGAACAACAGCGGGACACTACCGGTCACGGCCGCGACCACGACGCCGATCGCGCCGATGCCGCCAGCCGCGAACCCGAGCCCCAACCCCACCTGGCGCCCCCAGCGCTGACTGAATCGTCCGACCAGGAACGCTGCCAGCGCCGAACCGAGAGTGAACAGCGCGGTCGGCACCCCGGCGAGACTGTCAGTGCCGAGCATCTGCTGCGCCAGCAGCGCACCGACCGTCACCCCGGCAGCCAGCCCGGCGCCGCCAAGGATCTGGCTGACGACGACGACCGTGAGGGTGCGTCGCTGGACAGCGCCCCGCACACTGTCATCCGACGCGATCGAGCGCGCGAACGCGGACGCGTCAGGCGATGTTCTCAAGGTCGTACACCCCCGCAGCCCGCCACTCGATCACGCCCTCCTCCATCGCCGCTGCATCTACGCCTTGCTCGCGAAGGAACACGGCTGCTTCACGGGCCATGCGACAGAACTCGCCCCGGCAATAGACGACCACCCCGGTGCGCCGAACCTCCGAATGCCGATCGCGGAGCTCCTGCAACGGGATCGATACCGCACCCGGGAAGTGCCCCGCCTCGTACTCCTGCCGTGGTCGCACGTCGATTACCGTCATCCCCTGCGTCACCGCCGCCGGATCGATCAACGGCACCCCGGCACCGGCCGGCGCCGCCTCCATATAGTCGGCCAACGACTCCCGCAGTTGCGGATACCGCAGTAACCCGACCCGTTTGGCCACCAGATACAACACAGCCACATCCGAACCTGCCAACCGGTAGCAGACCGTCGTCCGCTCCCGCCGCGTCTTCACCAACCCGGCCTGTTTCAGCGTCTGCAGAGCGGCGGACACCGTCGTCACACCCATCCCCGACATCCGAGCCAGCGCGTCCACCGAATGCTCACCCTGCGCCAGCAACTCCACCAGTTCGAGACGCCGCGCGTTCCCCAACGCGCGAATCACATCCGCCAGCGAGTCGTAGACGGAGAGCTTGTCGAGCTCGCGGTTATTCCACTGATTCATGGAACAACATGATAGCCGTGGGTCTCGCGATTGCGGTCATCGGCGACAACGCCACCGGCCGCTGGGTGCGCAGTGACCCAGGGGAAATTTCAGTCGATCTCCGACGCCTGCGGCCGGCTTATCTCCTGCGAGATCGGCTGGGCCGCTACTCCATAGCAAGCTTCGAGAAGACGTGGGGTGGTCAGCTTTTCCGGGTCACGGTCGTGGAGCAAACACTTTTATGGCGACAAGCCCGAGCGCCGCTCCGACGAGCTGGGCGGCGATGTACCAGGGTGCGCTGTCGGGTGCGATTCCGGCGAAGGTATCAGTGATGGTGCGGCCGATGGTGATGGCGGGGTTGGCGAAGCTGGTGGAGCTGGTGAACCAGTAGGCGGCGCCGATGTACGCGCCGACCGCCGGGGCGATGAGCGCGCCGCGGCCGGTCCGGGCGAGGACGAAGATGACCAGGATCAGCCCGGCGGTGGCAACGACCTCCGCGAGGAGATGTGCCGGCGTCGCCCGCTCGGTGCTGCTCCAGCTTGCAGCGGGCTGCTCGAACATCAAGTTCGCTAGCATCGCGCCGGCGAGGCAGCCAAGGACCTGGGCGGGCACGTACGACCAGAGGTCGCGCCAGGGCCGACCGCCGGTGGCGGCGTCGACAAGGGTGACGACCGGGTTGAACTGGGCGCCAGAGCTCGAGGCGAAGACCAGGATCAGCACCGTCAGCCCCAGGGCGGTCGCCAGGGCGTTCTCGAGGAGTTGGAGTCCGGTGTCGTTCGGCGAGAGATGTTGGGCGGCGATTCCGGAGCCGACGACGACCGCGGTCAGTCCGGCGCTGCCGACGAACTCGGCCAGAGCAGGGCGGAAGGTTGCGGCGGCGGGGATGCGGATTCGTTCGGCGGGTGTGGTGGTCGCGGTCATGCGGTGGCGCCGCGGACGCTGGTGTCGCGGGTATCGATGCTCATGCGGGCGCCATCTCGAGGCTCTTCAGCAGTTCGCGGACGTGCTGCTCGACCTCGTCGCGGATGCCGCGGACGGTGTCGATGGGCTGCCCTTGCGGGTCCTGCAGTTTCCAGTCTTGGTAGCGCTTGCCGGGTAGATCGGGCAGGCGCCAGCGTGTTGGCGAGACGCACCAGACGATGTACAAAGACATTGTCGAATTTGCCAATCTCCGGATGGAGACCGTCTCGACGATTGCCCTCCTAGTCCGTAGTGGCCGGGTTTCGGACGCGCTCGGACTCACTCGGTCCCTTCTTGAGCACGCCCTACTCCTTCGCCTCATGACGAAAGGCAGTCGATACTTCCAGGTCGAGCCCGAGATCAAGCGAACGCGCCAAGAGTGGCGAGACGCCCTTTCCGAGGCCCGGGCCGAGCTAGAAGACCTACACAGTCGCGGCGAGGCTTTGAGCTGCCTTAGCGTGCAACGCTATCCCGGTCGGGGCCGGGATCGACGCATGTGGGTTTACGAGGGATTGAAGAACGAAACCGAGCCGGGACTTCATTGTTCCGGTCCACTACTTTCACTACAACGAGTTCCGGCCAGACGTCTATCGCTTGGATGATGACGACTACTTCGACCCCGTGCCCTCCAGCTATCGCAGCCAGACCCCAAGTAGCGCACGATCGCGAAGAAAGCACCGGGACGAGGCTGGATTTCGCTACCGCTATTTCCTGAGCTACGACGCGCTCTTGATCTGTCTTTCCCTGAATCAACTTGCATCCGTCGAGGAGGTCAAACGCATCGAGGCGCACTACACCTTCTTGGGACAGTTTCTGCATCCCACGAATCGCGCCAGCCGCCAACTGCATGAGAATTCGAACAACTACATGGGTGGTTTCCACGTTGGATTGCCGCAACCCTACGACGCCGTCGCGCGCCTCCTAGCGGCGCTATATGCGGTCCACTTGACTGCGATGGTAGCCAACGAAATAGCTGACATGCTCGACGCTGCCCCGCGCCGGTATCTAGCCGAATCAGGAACATCGCCGATCCGGGCCCTACTCGACGAGGTCGGACAAAGGTTCAACTACTTTTGGTTCGTTTATAACGATGCGCCGCTCTACGACCGATACATCTACGCAATCAACGAAGCCTCGGACGAGGAGCTTGGGAAGGTCGGAGGCTACCCGTCGCTCCCTACCGACAACATCAAGTTCGACGCAGCCATTCTCGAACACCTGAGACACACGTTGCGGTCATGGAACAACGCGCGCGTCGGTGGGTACCGCTCCCCGCTTGGATGACTCCCCCGCGCGCCCCGCCTCGAGATTCTCCCTCAGCCGACGCCGGAAGGGCCGCCGGCCCGTCGGATTCAGCGCGCCGAGTCGCTCTGAACGTGGAGCCTGATCAGTCGGTAGCCGAGTCCGATGGCGAGGACGATGATGCCGGCGATGATCGAGCTGAGTGGGAGGGTGGCGACGAGGATGAGGCATCCGATCGCGCCGGCGATGGCGAGGAAGCGCGGATAGCGGCGGTTCTCGCGGTTCTGGGTCCAGGCGGAGCTGTTGGCGACGAAGTAGTAGAGCAGGACGCCGAAGCTGGAGAAGCCGATCGCGCCGCGGAGGTCGGTGACTGCGATGAGCAGGCAGACGATCATGCCTAGGGTTAGTTCTGCCCGGTAGGGGACGCTGAAGCGCGGGTGGACGGCTGCGAACCAGTGCGGGATGTCGCGGTTGCGGGCCATAGCGAGGCTGGTGCGGCCGATACCGGCGATCATGGCCAGGAGCGCCCCAAGTGCTGCGGCGGCGGCGCCGATGCGGATGACTATGCCGGGCCAGGCTGCTCCCGTGGTGTTGGCGACCGCGCCGAGCGGAGCGGAGGCGGAGGCGAGCCCGGCCGGCCCGAGAGCGTGCAGGGCCGACACGGCGACGAGGACGTACACGATCAGCGTGATCGTGAGGGCGGTGGTGATCGCCCGCGGGATGGTGCGGGCCGGATTGATGACCTCCTCGCCCATCGTCGCCACGCGGGCGTACCCGGCGAAAGCGAAGAACAGGAAGCCCGCGGACTGCAGCACCCCGTACACGGTAACCTCTGGGCCCGGCAGGGCTGCGCTGGCGGCCGTGTGGGTGAAGCCGATGATCACCGCAACCGTGAGCGCGACCAGGGAGATCCCGACCAGGACACGGGTCAGCAGCGCGGTGCGGGTGATGCCCAGCGTATTGACGATGGTGAGCAGGATGACCGCGAGGATCGCGACCGGCTTCACCCACGGGCCGGGCACCGCGTAGGTGGCGAACGTGATCGCCATCGCCGCCGAGCTGGCGGTCTTGCCGACAACGAACGACCAGCCGGCGAAGAACCCCGACCACTCGCCCAACTGTTCCCGCCCATAGACGTATGTGCCACCGGAGGTCGGGTACTGCGCCGCGAGCTGGGCGGAGGAGGTCGCGTTGCAGAACGCGATGAACCCCGCGATCACGAGACCGATCAGCAGCCCCGCCCCGGCGGCTGCAGCGGCGGGAGCGAAGGAGGCGAAGATGCCCGCGCCGATCATCGACCCCAGGCCGATGACGACCGCGTCACCTAGGTTCAGGCGACGGGCAAGCGCATCGTTGGCAGCAGCAGCCGGAGTGTTCGTCATGGCTTCTTTTCCTCCGGAAGGATTTCATTGGCGAGTTCGCGAGTGGCTCGACGGCCCTCTTCCAGAGCGGCAACTCCGGCCGGGGTGGCTCTGTAGATGCGTCTCGTGCGGCCGTCGACAACAACCCGCTCGGAGACGAGCAGGCCGTCGCGTTCCATTCGATGCATGGTCGGGTACAGGGTCCCGGGCGACAGGTTGTAGCCGTGGTGCGCGAGTTCCTCGCTCATCCACGCCCCGTGAACGGGTTCCTCGGATGCATGGTGCAGCACGTGCAGCACGATCGCCGCCTTCTGAAGCTCATGCACGAGGCAACATTATCGCAGTCCGATATCGGATCATGATATTAAAGAACCTTCGGACATTCGGACCCAATCAACGACGCCATTCGAGCCCTGCACTGCGTCCGAAGGTGCCTTCGGCGACCACCCCCTTCGGAACGCCTCGGCGTCCTGCCCTTGCAGCCGACTTCTTGCCATTCCGGCCGGCCGATCGTAGCTTCCTCCACCAGCTCCGTTCCCTCCAGTCGCTATTTGCAGACTCCGCTCGCTGCGCTCCCTCCGCTTAGCAACCGCTCCCCTCCGGGCGGTGGCGTCCCGTTGAGTGGTGGAGTTTCTCGACACCGTGCGGGATCAGCTGTTGGTGATTATGCCGCAGTGAGTTCGGGGATTGCCACCTCCTCGGGTTGAACGTCCAGCAGCTTCATGGAGTGCTCGCTGAAGTAGCGGCGGTCGGCGCCGTCCCACTCGTCGTGCTGCTCGATCAGGACGTGCCCGGCCAGACGCAGCAGGGCGGCCGGGTTGGGGAAGGTGCCGACGACGTCGGTGCGGCGTTTGATCTCCTTGTTGACCCGCTCCAACGGGTTCGTGGACCAGATCTGCCGCCAATGCGCGGTCGGGAACCCGGTGAAGGCGAGCAGGTCATCACGGGCGTCCTCGAGCATGTCCGCGACCTTCGGATGGGACCGGGCCAGCATCTGGGTGACCTCGCCGAACTGCGCGGTGACGTGTTCAGTGTCGGGTTGGGCGAAGATCGTGCGGATGATCGAGGCAACCATCGGCCCGGCGGTCTTCGGGACGTTGGCGAGGACGTTGCGCATGAAGTGGACGCGGCAGCGTTGCCAGGCTGCGCCGGCGAACACGGTGGCGATGGCGGCGATCAAACCGGTGTGAGCGTCGGAGATCACCAGCTTCACCCCGTCGAGTCCGCGCGCTTTCAACGAGCGCAGGAACGTGGTCCAGAACGGTTGCGACTCGGTCTCGCCGACCTCGAAGCCGAGGACTTCACGGCGGCCGTCGGCGGCGACACCGACCGCGACCACGACGGCTTGGGAGACCACTCGTCGGCCGACGCGGGCCTTGCAGTAGGTGGCGTCCAGGAACACATACGGGTAGGTCGTCTCCGCCAGCGGCCGGTCCCGGAACGCGGCGACGTCCTCGTCCAGGTTGGCGCAGATCCGGGACACCTCGGACTTGGAGATCCCGGTGCCGGCGCCGAGCGCCTTCACCAGATCATCGACCTTCCGGGTTGAGACACCGTGAACATAGGCCTCCATCACCACCGCGAACAACGCTTGGTCGACCCGGCGGCGCCGCTCCAGCAGCGACGGGAAGAAGCTGCCCTGCCGCAGCTTGGGGATCTTCAACTCCAGCTCGCCGGCGGTCGTGGTCAACGCCCGCGGTCGGGTCCCGTTGCGCTGGGCCACCCGATCCGGGTTGCGTTCGAACGGGGCTGCGCCGATGAACGCGGCCGCTTCCGCGTCGATCAACTCCTGATAGAGCGTCTCGGTCGCGACCCGGATCCGATCGGTCACATCGGTGAGTTTGAGTTCCCCGAGCAGCTCGAGGAGGGCAGACTGGTCAAGAGCCATCGTGCGTTTGTGTCCTTTCGTGAGATTCCTAGACAGTTCTCACTGACCATCGCACGATGGCTCGCCACGTCAACGACGTGACACTCAAGCCCAAGAACTACACCACCCCAAGGGACGCCACCCCTCCGGGCACTGCGCTGCCTCCACGCGCTCTCGATCTCTGTGCCGGAACGGCAAAAGAACTGATCGGCGGGACAACCAAATCAACACCCGCGGATTTGACACAGGCCCGTAGCAGGGTCGATCGGGAGGCACGGATCATGAGCAGCAAGGTCATCACCCGGCATGCGGAGGAGCGCCAAGCGCAGGCGGAGGCACTGCATGCGTCGATCGTGGAGCAAGTCCAGCAGCTAGCCGACAGCGGACAATGGCGCACATTCCTGGAGTTCGCTCGCTCCTTCCACAACTACAGCCTGAACAACGTGCTGTTGATCCTGTCCCAAAACCCAGACGCGACCATGGTCGCCGGATTCCGGCAATGGCAGGCCAAAGGACGCCAAGTGCGCAAGGGCGAAAGGTCGATCAAGATCTTCGGATACCGCGAAAAGAAGACGGCGAGGCCCGACAGCGACACCGACGAGGCAGCAGAAAGCGATGAGCGAGTCGCACGATATTTCCCCACCCTGTCAGTTTTCGACATCGCTCAAACCGATCCGATCGAGGGAGCCGAGCCGCTGCCGGCAGACCCGACCCGTCGCCTCACCGGTGAAGACGACCACGGCATCATCGCTCCGCTGTCGGCCCACCTTGAGGCACACGGATGGAGCATCCATCGCGCACCGCTTACTAGCGCTAGCGGATTCACCGACCCCGAGTCACACCAGGTGACCCTGGCCGAGAACCTAGCGATCGAGCAAGCGGCCAAGACCCTCATCCACGAGACAGCGCACATTGAGCTGCACCATATCGACGACATCGACGAGTACCGCGCTCATCGAGGACGAATGGAGGTCGAAGCCGAATCGGTGGCCTTTATCGTTGCTGGACTGACCGGATTCGACACCAGCTCGTACAGCATCGGCTACATCACCGGATGGGCGAATCAAGACGCCACCATTATTCGAGACACGGCCGCACGCGTGTTGAAGACAGCGCACTCGATCGCGGAGATCGTCGACCACGTCGATTAGCCCCACTGAGGAAGTAAAAGCCCCGGCCCAATTGGCGGATTCCAGTGGTCGTTGCAACACGGCGGTTAGTTGGCGAGTAGCTTAGCGAGACGCTCGGCTGGAGTTTCCCAGTCGAGCGTTTTGCGTGGGCGGGTGTTCAGCTCGTGTGCGACGCGGGCGAGATCGGCTTGGGTGTGGGCGGAGAGGTTGGTGCCTTTCGGGAAGTACTGCCGCAGCAACCCATTCGTGTTCTCGTTCGATCCTCGTTGCCAGGGTGAGGCTGGGTCGCAGAAGTAGACGTCCATGTCGGTCGCGATCGTGAACGACTTATGCGCTGCCATCTCTGCTCCCTGGTCCCAGGTCAGCGACTTCTTCAACGCGACCGGCAGGGTGCTCATTGTCGCTATGAGGCCGTCGCGAACGGTCTCGGCTGCGTGGTCGTTCGGGAGATGGACGAGCATTACGAATCGGCTGGTGCGCTCGACGAGGGTGCCGATCGCGCTGGCATGGTCAGCACCGATGATGAGGTCGCCTTCCCAATGTCCGGGAACGGCGCGATCTTCAACTTCGGCGGGACGCTCTGAGATCATGATCATGGGGTCAACGAACCGCGGGCGGCGGGTGCCAGGGCTTCGATTCGGTCGGCGACGAGCGCGTCCGGTCCGCAGCGCGGTGGCAAGGTCGCGGCGCAGCTGCCCGCGTCCTTGGAGATAGAGCGCTTGGTAGATCGTCTCGGTCGCCACCTGCATCCCAACATCGTCCGGGAACTGGCGTTTCAGTGCGCGACTGATCTGCTCAGGAGACCACCGCAACGCCAGCTTCGACTCAACGAAAGCACGCAACCGTGGTTGTGTCACCAGACGCCGCGGCTTCGGTCTTGGGCGACGGGTTGCCGAGCGGCGATGGGCTGCGAACGGGTGATATGTTCCACTCGAGGACCGGTTGCGGGAGAGCTCGCGACTGATCGTCGACGGCGATCGCCCGAGCTGGAGAGCGATGCTCCTCAACGAGAACCCGTCACGGAGCAGATCCCGAATCTGCTCGCGTTCTTCCAATGAGAGAAACCGGGGATCCAGCTTCTTCTGCAACTGGGAGATCGTCGCCGACGGAGTCGTCTCGGCGCTATCCAGAAACGTCGTCATACCGGTTTTGTAGTCGACGAGGCGACCGTCCGGATAAAGGCGACGGGGACCGAGCCTGCGGACGCCGTTGTCCCAATCCCGAGCCGTGCGAATATTCACGCCAACGGCGACCGCTGCTTCCTGCCGGGAAACGCCCTGGCGCCGCAACTCGAGGTAACTGTCCTTTCCGGGATGCGGGCCGGCGCCAGGCTTCCCGCGACTGCGCAGCCCGGCTTTCCACACCCACGAGGAACACGTCGCTGGGTTCAGCCCCAGCTCACGCGCGGCGATCGTCGTGCTCCCATACGCCTCGAACAATACGAAGAAGGCGTCCTTATCCTCCTGCGTGAAGCGGCGTCGATCCTTCGAAGAACTCTTCAAACGGGCCACGGTCGTTGCAACTCCCAGAATTTCCAGGTGTTGCAACGACCGCTAAAACCCAAGATTTGGGTCGGGGCTTTTGGGTGCCGCGGACCGCTGGCGAAATGATCTTCCCCCGGTTGCTCGGACAGTTTGATGTGTCGTTTCAGGCAGCCAGGGTGACTGTCGTCGGGACGATTTTCTCGTAGTCCGCCGGGGAGTGGTAGCCCAGCGCGGAGTGTCGTCGGCGCGGGTTGTACCAGGCTTCGATCCAGGAGAACATCGCCGTCCCCAGTTGCCGCCTGGTGGCCCAAGGCTGGGCGTCGAGCAGTTCGATCTGCACGCCGGACCAAAACGATTCCATCATCGCGTTGACGCTCCTATAGTTGTCAACTTCCGATTTCGCCGGTTCTTGGGTTGGTTTTGATGAGGTGATAGACCTCGCGGATGACGTAGCGCTTGAGGCAGCGGATGATCTCGCGTTTGCTCTTTCCCTCGGCGGTGCGGCGGGCGACGTAGGCGATTGTGGGCTCGTGGAACCGCATCCGAACGATCACCGTGCGATAGATGGCGGCGTTGAGTTGTCGGTGTCCGCCGTGGTTGATTCGGTGACGCCCGCTTGTCATGCCTGACCCTGTTGGAACGGGACTGATGCCGGCGAGTTTCGCGAATGCTGCCTCGGATCGGATCCGTTCGGGATTGTCGCCTGCGACGATGAGGATCTCCGCTGCGGTGTCGATGCCGATCCCGAATTGCTCGACCAGTTGCGGGGCGGTGTCGGTGACGAGTTGCTGGATCATCGCGGTGAGTTCCTTGGCTTCGGCGTCCAGGTTCTGCCAGCGCCGCGCGAGGGAGCGCAGCGAGTGTCGCAGCGCATCGTCGGGGGTCTCCAACGCTCGCGGGCGCAGTGCCGCGAGGTGACGAGCGAGCATAATCTGGGACTTGCGGCTCGTTTCCCTGCGCAGCTCGTCGGAGCCGTGGACGAGCATTGCTTTGATCGTGACCATCGTCGCGGAGCGCTCCGCGACCGCGGAATCATGGGCGATCTTGAGCTGACGGATCATCTCAACCGTCCCGTCCGCAGTCTTCGGTGTCGCGGTCGCAAACCCAGCTAGAACGGATCGGGCAGCGTTCTCCGCATCGAGCGTGTCCGACTTCCCGTTCACTCGTCGGGACCGCCTATCGGGTCGCCCTGCCTCGACGACTTTGTGTCCGTGGCGGCGCAGGAACGATGTCAAGGTTGCCCCATAGGAGCCGGTCCCCTCGATGCCGAACGCGAGGATCTTCCCAAACGACTCACCCCATTCCAGTGCCTGTTTGAATCCCGCCTGGTCGGTCGTGATCGTCAGTGTTGCGAGGATCCCTCCGATGGTGTCCATCACGGCGGCAACGTGAATGTGCTTATGTGTGTCGATGCCGACAACGACGTGTCCGGAGCGGGCCGTTCCGAGGGCTGTCATAGCGTGCTGTCTCCTTGCCGGTTAGCGTTGATGTCACGCTGTCGCCGGCGGGTGGACAGGACTGTCACGGGGACGCTCTCAAAAGTCTGCTCCAGGCTCCTATTAGGTCACGCCCGTCCGGCGGCAGCGGTTCTTGCATGCCCGGCCGGACGGTCGACAGATCAACGCCAAGACACCATCTGGGTCAGCCATAAGCACGGGTCAGACCGCGCCGGCCAGGACTACCCGATCCTCGCGGGATCCGGCAGAAACAGACTGACAGTCGTAGCAGTCACCGACACTGCCCATCGAGGCGATCAGTGCGGCCCGTGGTCGGAGAGCACCCGTTCGGGGCGCCGTGGGCGGCGATGCGTTTGCTGACCACGCCGATCGCGCCCCGGTCGACACCGCCGATGTGGACATAGTCGTCGCGCGGCTACCAGGTTCCCTTCAGCGCGCGCGCTGCGGCATCCCTACAGCTTCTGCCAGGCCGGCTTGTGGTCGTAGGCGTAGCGGTAGTAGTCGATGTTGCGGAGTCGGGAGGCCGCCGCCTCGTCGACCAGGACGGTGACGTGCGGGTGCAGCTGGATGGCCGACCCCGGGTTGGAGGCCGACACCGGACCCTCCACCGCCCCGGCCAGCGCCTCCGCCTTGCCCTCGCCGAACGCGAGCAGCAGCAGATGCCGGGCGCGCAGGATCGTCGAGAGCCCCTGCGTGATGCAATGCATCGGTACGTCGGCTTCACTGGCGAAGAAGCGCGCGTTGTCCTTGCGGGTCTGCTCGGTCAGTGTCTTCACCCGCGTCACCGACGCGAACGACGAGCCGGGCTCGTTGAAGCCGATGTGGCCGTCGGTGCCGATGCCGAGGATCTGCACGTCGACGCCGCCGGACTCGGCGATCGCCTTCTCGTAGTCGGCTCCGGCGTGCTCGATCGTCGCGATGGCGCCATTGGGCACATGGATCAGCGACGGGGTGAGCCCGAGCGGCTCCACGACCTCGCGGGTGATGACGGCGCGATACGACTCAGGGTGCCGCGCGGGCAGGCCGACGTACTCGTCCAGGGCATAGCCGCGCACGTGCGAGACGTCGAGGCCCGACGCGGCGATCCGCCGGGCCAGCGCACGGTACACCGGGAGCGGGGTGGACCCGGTCGCCAGCCCGAGCACCGCGTCCGGTTTGGCGGAGATCAGCCGCTGGATCGACTCCGCCGCGAGCTCGCCCGCGGCGTCCTTGTCTGCTACGACGACGACTTCAGCCATCTGTCTCTATTGTCCCTCTCGCTCATCAGCGGGACCGCTTGCCCTGGGTGCTCGCGTCGCATCGTCCAGAAGCTCGAGAATGTGCCGGTAGGGCTTTCCTGTGGCGCGAGTCATCCCGAGTTCGCATGTCCGGTTGGCGGACGCATACGCCGAAAAAGTCCGGTCCGCGAGCGCCGCCGCCTCCGGACGGGTGGCCGCAGCCGTGAGTTCCGGGTGCAGCATCCCTCGATCGCCTGCGAAACCGCAACAACCCCAGTCGTCGGGCACGACAACGTCATCGCTAATCGCGCGAGCAAGAGCGAGCATCGGATCGGTGACACCGAGACGGGTCGATGAACACGTAGGGTGCACGGCGATCGACTCGAATTCCGAGCTGATGACGAGCCCGGGAAGCAGCTCGCGCTCCGCGAATGTGACGGCGTCGATCACCGTGAGGCCCGTGTCTGCGGCCATGTTCAGGAACCCCTCCGTGCAGGAGACGCCATCCGAAATGACAGGCAACTCGCCGCCCCGGGTGGCGTCGCGGAGGGCCGCGAGCACGCGCTCGCTCATCACTTTGTGTCCTAGGAGGTTCCCCTTCGAGGTCCACGGCGTCCCACAGCACATCGACTCCACGCCCGCAGGGATGGTTACGGTGACGCCCGCGCGCGCACAGAGCGAAAGGAATGCGTCTCGCACACCGAGCGACGATTCGGCAGGACCGAACATGGCACCGATGCAAGACGGAACATAGACGGCGACCGCGTCAGGCCTCGCGTGCGGGCGTCGCCGCGACCCTCCCCTTGGCAGCCCTCGGTCGTATCGCGGAACGTTGTCCGCGCCGAGCAGGACCCGGCCTACTGATGTGGCCCCGGTGACCAGCGGCGCGGGGAGCGCCCTGGCGGTGGTCATGGCGATACTGCCCGCTCGGGTGATCGCTCCCCAGTGCTGGGCTGCCACGTTCCAGCCACTTGAGACGACAGTGTTGCTTTGCTCCGCGCGGAGGCGCTTCACAAGCTTTCCGGTGTCGATTCGGACCGGACAAGCCGTCCGGCACATTCCGTCCGCAGCGCATGTGTCCACACCGTCGTATGCGTAGTCGCGATCCAACGCCTCCACCAGCTCTGCGTCGCCGGCAAGTCGTGCGCGCTCTCGCTCCCGGCGCAGCACGATGCGCTGACGTGGCGTGATGGTGACGTCTTTACTGGGACAGACCGGCTCGCAGTAGCCGCACTCAACACAGCGATCGACCTCGGCCTCAACGGTGGGCGTCACCTTTAGATTCTTGAGCGGAGCCTCTGCATCCTCGTTCATCAGCACGCCAGGGTTGAGCAGCCCTCGGGGGTCGGCCAGCTGCTTGACGCGGAGCATCAAGCCGTAGATCTCGTCGCCGAACTGGCGTCGAACGTAGGGGGCCATGATCCGGCCGGTCCCGTGCTCGGCTTTCAGGGTGCCGCCGTGACGGAGCACGAGCGCCACCATCTCCTCGGTGAACTCCGCGTAGCGCTTCTTGGCGTTGGGGAGATCGAACCGCTCGGTGAGCATGAAATGGATGTTGCCGTCCTTGGCGTGACCGAAGATGACGCTGTCCTCATAGCCGTACCGGTCGAAGAGCTCGGTCAGGCCCTCGCAGGTCTCTCGCAACGCGCGCACGGGGACAGCGATGTCTTCCAGCAGAGCAGTCGTCCCTGACGGCCGGTTGCCAGCGACAGTGGCGTAGAGGTCCTTGCGGATATGCCACAGCGCGTTGCGTCGTACAGCATCCTCGGTGAGCGCGGCGGGCCCGGCAAGCGGGAGCGCGGCGGTGACCGCCTCCCAAGCGATCAGCCGTTCTGCCAACGCGACGCTGTTCTCTTCCTGAAATTCGACGAGGAGTGCAGCGTGCCCGTCCACGTCGAGGGTCAGTAGCTGCTCGTCGGCGCCGGGATCGCGCTGTGCGACCCTAAGCGACGTCGAGTCAAGCAGTTCCACCGTCGCGAGCCCTGACGCGACGAGCGCGGGGAGCGCGCCCGTTGCATCGGCGAGCGACCGGAAATAGAGCATCCCGGTAGCGACGTGCGGACACACGGGCACAGTCCTCAGCGTCGCTTCGGCGACAAACGCGAGCGTCCCCTCGCTGCCCACAATCAGGTGAAGGAGGATCTCCGTAGGCGAATCGTGATCGAGAAAAGAGTTCACTCCGTAGCCCATGGTGTTTTTGATCGCGTATTGCCGCCGGATGGCGGCCACGATCTGCGGGTCGGCGCGGGCCTCGTCGCGCAGTTCGACGAGCCCTGCCCAGAGCTCCGGTGCGGCCATCCGAAGCCGATCGTCGGCGTCGGGACCCGAGGTCTCGATGGCGGTGCCGTCTGCAAGGACAAGGACCGCCGACTCGATGGTGTTGTAGGTATTGAGCTCAGTACCGCAGGCCATCCCGCTGGAGTTGTTCGCGATGACGCCGCCGAGCGTGCAAGCCGACTCGCTCGCCGGGTCCGGCCCCAGCTTGCGCCCGTAGCGAGCCAGCCGCGTGTTGACCTGACGCACGGTCGCCCCCGGCTGCACCCGAACCCGCGCCCCGTCGTCGAGCACGTCGATCTTTCGGAAGTTCTTGCGGGTGTCCAGAAGGAGTCCATCAGTCGAGGCCTGCCCCGAAAGGCTGGTCCCTCCGGACCGGAAGCTCAGCGGTACGCCGTTCTCCGCCACGAACCGCATGAGCCGGCTCACATGGTGTCGATCCTCGACGGTGACGACCCCCAACGGGGTGATCAGGTAATGGGACGCCTCATGCGACATCGCCAGCCGATCGATCGCGCGGCCGCGAACCGTCCCGGGCGCGAGTTGTTCGAGTTTCGCGGTGAGTTCCGTGTCGGTCGACATGGAGGCACTCCTGTTCTCGTCGATACGATGCCTGATCACCGCGATCACGCGATCGCCGGCGAATGCCCGGGAATGCCAGCCATCAGCTGACCGGCGTACTCCCGCTGCGAGGAATCGAAGATGGCGTCGGGCTCTGGCAACAGCGTCGGCGACGCTGCTATGCGAACATGTGGCTCACCCCCACATCGAGCATCTCTCGACCACCGGGCAATTCGGTGCGTGCGTCGGTGAGGGCTCCTGCCACAGAGCTGTCCCCCGCGGCGTCATCCGCTCGACGAGTCCGGCGGGCAGAAATACGCCGTAGCTCACCTGCCAGCACTCCAAACACGCAACAGTGTGCCCAGGCAGTGGTGGCCGCGCGAACTCAGACATCTTCCTCCAACTCAAGCCGGACTGAGCCATCTCGGGGAGTCAGGTTTACGGCCCGGCGAGCTCGAATTTGTCGCCGCCACGCTTGAAACCGCACGCGCGATCCACGCCCGCGAGGCAGCCCTTCGCCGACATCATCGCGGTGTAGTAATCGATGTAACGGAAGCCGTAGGTCTCTCCGCGGGCGAACGCCTGGCCTTGAATCGCGCTGGCCCAGCGTTGGAACGCCTCCTCCGGGATCGGGACGTATAGGTCAGGCACGAAGTCCTCTGCGTCTTCCCAGTTGTCAGCGTGGAGGAAGTTCTCGACACTGTGGCGGCCGAGTGGGCTGTCCACTGGGAGCGACGCCACGAAGCGTGCACGCTCGGCCAGGATCGCAGCTCGCTCATGATCACGGTGGATGGACTTTGTCCAGTGCGTGATGATGGTGTCCGGCTTCTCGGCACGGATGATGTCCGCGATCTGTTCGGCGGCCTCGTCGGTGTCGGGCAGGAAGCCGTCGGAGTAGTCGAGAACGCGGAACTCCGCTCCGATTCCGGCAGCGAACTCCTTGCCCTCTTGCACCTTCTGGACGCGATATTCGTCCGGATGAAGCCGGGGATGTCCGCGCTCGCCATACGTGCACGCCAGTATGATCGTGCGCGCGCCTTCCAATGCGAGCTTCGCTAGCGTCGGTCCGGCTGTGAGGTCCATGTCGCCGATGTGTCCGCCGATGGCCAGGACTGTCCTCATCAAATTCGCTCCGTTTCTGTTTCGGTGGCTCGTGATTCGAGCACGTTGTTTACTTCATTCCCGAGAGCACAACGCCACGGACGTAGTACTTCTGCAGGAAGAGGAAGAGGATCAGCACCGGAATGGTACTGATGACGATGCCGGCCATCACGATCGGCATCGTCCGGTTGGGGTCGATGAAGCTCTGCAGTAACTGGATGCCGACAGGGAGCGTCATCAGGTCGGGGTTCACCGAGGCCATGAGCGACGTCCAGATGTATTCGTTCCACTGGCCGACGAACGTAATGAGGCCGAGCGTGATCGCGACCGGCTTAGCTTGAGGGAGCACGATGCTGGCGAACAGCCTCCACTCCCCCGCGCCGTCAATTCGCGCGGCCTCGAGCATCTCGTTCGGAATACCGACCATGAACTGCCTCATGAGGAAGATTCCGAACCCGCTGACGAGGAAGGGGAGCATCAGCGAAACGATGTTTGTCGTCATGCCGCCGTCGCCACCCTGTCCGAAGATGTTGTTCCCTCCGGCCAACGGCCAGTTCAGCATGATGAGGAAGTCCGGGATGAGCAGCAGGAACGGCGGAAGCATCATCGTCGCCAGGATGAAGCGGAAGATCACATCCCGGCCGCGGAACCGCAGCTTGGCCAGCGCATAGCCCGCCATAGCTGAGGTGATCAGAACCGACGCCGTCACCGAGACCGTCACGATCACGCTGGTCATGAACAGTTTGCCCAACTGCAACTGCGAGAAGGCTGCTGCGTAGTTGTCCCAGGTGAACGCTTGCGGCAGGAAGTGGTAAGGCAGGATCCCGTATTCGCCTGAACCCTTGAACGAGCTCGACACCATGTCGAAGAAGGGAAGAGCCATCACGACACCGCCGACTGCGACGATGAAATAAGCGAGCCACGGGGTCCGGACTCGTTTGTTGCGCATGTGCATCAGTCGTCGTCTCCTGCTCGTCGGCTGATCCAGAGCTGGACCAGGGTGATGATGAAGACGATCACGAACAGCACCATCGCCATCGCACTCGCCGTGCCCCACGCGCCGAACTTGAACGCCTGCTGGTACATGTCAAACGCCGCCACATTGGTGGAATTCACCGGGCCCCCGTCCTTCGTCATCACGATGATCAGCGCGAACGACTGCAGCCCGGCGATGCACTGGGTGATGAACACGAACACCAGGGATGGCCGCAGCAACGGCAGCGTAATGCTCCAGAAGGTAGTCCAACTGTTCGCACCGTCGATCTCGGCCGCTTCATAAACGTTGCGGTCGATCGCCTTGATACCGGCCGTGAGAATGAGCACCGCCGCGCCGAGGGATGCCCATGCCTGTACCACGGCGACCGACGGCAGCGCGATCTTGGGATCGGAGAGGAAACCGATCGAGTTGATGTGCAGCGCGTTGAGCAGGCCGTTGACCAGGCCTGACGGCTGGTACATCATCTTCCAGACGTTCCCGACCGCAACCACTGTCGCGACCACGGGAAGGAAGTAAAGGAATCGCCAGAAGCCCTGGAAGCGGAGCCGTTCGATGCACTGGGCGACGAGGAGAGACGCCCCGACCGCGAGAATGACCGAAAGGCCGGCGAACACGAAGGTGTTGACCAGGATCGGCGACACGAATGTGCCGTTGAAGTTGAGGATGTCGGCGTAATTGTTTATGCCGATGAACTTGATCTTCGTGAGGTCGTATCCACCCCACTGCGACAGCGACAGGTAGATGGCGAAGAACGACGGCAGGATGAGGAAGATCAGGAAGAAGAGGAGCGACGGCGCCAGGAACAGGTACCCAGCCCGACCTTCGCGGCGGAACCGACGACTGTTCGCCGATGCGGTTCGCATCCCGCTGGTGCTGAGTTCTCGCGCCGTCGTGGCGGTCGCTAATGTGCCAGTCATGTGAGTCTCCACCGTGAGGGAGGAGTCTCTCCCTCCCTCACGGCTGTGGTTGGTTTACTTGCGGTTGATTTCCGTGACCAGCGAGTCGAGGGTCTGGCTGACCGGCGCGTGATTCACGAGGATCTGGTTGAGGGAGTTGTGCAACGATGTCTTCGCCTTGTAAGCGTTGGCGGCGTTGGACTCGGCCATCGCGTATGAGGCTGCGTCGTAGATCGGCTTGAGGTTGGGATCCTGCGCCTGGAGCTTCGGGCCGAGGATGGCCGCGTCGGCCTTCCTCGGCGGAATGAGCCCGTTCGTCGCGAGGAAGTTTCCCATCTCGGTGACTCCGTCCTTGTTCTTGTGCGCGTTGAACCACTGGAGGAACTCCCACGCCTGCTGCTTGTGCTTGCTGCCCGCGTTAACTCCTGTGAAGAAGGCGTACGCCAGGGAGCCCTGCTCGCCGGCCTTCGGTCCGGGAACAGGAGCGGTGCCGACGTTCGCGTACTGGTCCTTCATCTGGTCCTTCAGGCTGCCGATCCACCAGCTCGCCTGGATGGCCATCGCCACCTGATTGGCCGGGAAGGCCTTCGTCGGCATGATCGACGTGGTCGTCGCACCCTTGGCAGCCAGATCGGACTCCAGTTGCATAACCGACTTGGCCTTGCTGTCGAGAGCGGAGCTGCCGCCCGCCTTCAGAAACTTTCCGCCCGCGGCATTCAACAGGGAGAGGAACGGGTGGGCCGTCTGGTTGTCACCGTCCTGGATAAGCGAGAGCCCCTCGACTTGGTAGTTTCCTGATGCGTCCTTCTTTGTCGTCTTCTCGGCGATCTGCTCAAGCTGGGCCCAGTCGGCCGGCGGTGCGTTGAAGCCGGCGTCGGCCAGAATCTTCTTGTTGTAATAGAGAACGTAGGTGTTGAACTCGGTCGGGTAACCGAACACCTGTCCGTCACCACCCGTGACTGCTGCAGCTGCGGCCGGGCTGTAGTTCGACTTGATGTCGCTCGCGACGTTTGCTGGCGGCGTGTCCAGAACGCCGTTGGCTGCGAGTTGGCCGCCCCAGAGGGCGTAGGAGCTCAGAATATCCGCGCCATGGCCTCCGGTCTGGCGGACGTTGAGCGTCGTCAGCAAGTCATCGAAGGAGACTGTCTGCTGCTTCACCTGAATGTCAGGGTGCGATGAATTCCATGCGCTGATCAGGTTGCTGATCCCACTCTTCATCGGCTCGTCGCCGTAGTGGCTCAGGAAGGTCAGCGTCACCTTGCCATTGTCGTTGCCTCCGGATGCGCCACCGCTGCAGGCGCTCATCGCCAGGGCTGCTGCGGTGGCGATGGCGACGGCGCCTGCCACCCGGAGGCGTCGTCCGGTCAGTATTCTCTTCATTGCTTTCCTCTCAGTGGGGATGCTTCGCGAGTGTGTGTGCGGGGCTCAACTCAGACGGGCGAGCGGTGCGTGGAGGATCGCGAAGGTTCGGGTGATGCTGAAGCCGTTCTTGAGGTAGAGGTGTCCGGCCGGTGAGTCCTCGTCTGTCCACAGGAACCAAGCGCTGTGGGCGCCGAGGGCTCGCATGCGTTCGAGGGTCAAGTGGAGAAGAATTTCTCCCAGGCCCGTGCCGCGACTCTCGGGGAGGACGCCGAATGGTCCGAATCGCTCGAGCACGTTCTCGTAGGTGCCGTGCATCGCCCAGCCGAGCATGCGCCCACGCGGGTCGCGCACGGCGATGATCCGCTCCAGCGCCTGGCCGCCCAGGACACCCTCACGGATTCCGCGAGCCCAGTCGGGGTTGAACCGGCCGCCTGCGATCTCGATGAGTTCCGGGAGATCGTCGCCTGTCGGCGAGCCGAAGGTCCAGCCTTCCGCTTCGAGGGCAGCGATCCGCTCCCGCGTCCGCTCAGGGAAGCAGTAGTCGTTGAGCGTCCGGTCCATCGCGACAGACTCGTACTGGGTGGTGAAGCCGAGGCGCGCGAGCAGCCGCGCCGCCTCGGGGTAGCGTTCGGCATCCAGACCGGGAAGGAAGTAGTTGGGCGTGTAGGAGGAGAAGTATGCAGTGAGCGCGCCGTGGGATGAGAGCCAATCCTTGACGTCGCCGATAAGACGGCTCCCAATCCCGGAGCGACGGGCCTCGGGCACGACGAAGAAGAACGGGATCCAGCCCGCCTCGCTTTCGAGGTCTGCTCCATCTGCCGCGATTCGGCGGCGCACGGCATAGGCAGCTCCGACGATCTCTCCGGCGCGATCAGCGACAAAGAGGCCCTTCGCATCGAAGTTGCGGTCGAGCAGGAACATGTCCCGGAACCGGTCGTACGTGATGCCATCAGTGGGCGCGGAGCGCGTCCACGCCTCCGCGATTAGCGGACCGTCGCCAGCGCGAAAGGAACGGATAGTCACGGTCGACACGGTCTCAGTGGTCTGCAGCATCGCTCTCCTCGGTCACTTCACTGTGGGTTATAGCGGGCATCGGCACTGCCTATGTACGGGACAGCGTCGGCCAGTGGGATAGAAATTACCTTCACTACCGAGGTCACGTCAAGCATTTTCAGCCATTCGCATGACGTCGGTAATGATTTTCAGCTTTTGGGCGTCACTGTCGCGAATAAAGGAGCGTTTCCGGCCCGTAAACAGCATCGACTGACACAGAAGACTCGGACAAGGCCCCCACAGATCCACCTGCATGGCGTGTCAGCCTGAGTTGGTCGGAGCCCCAGAGCAGGTCGATAGCGTGACGCCCGTCGGGCCCGTCGACTCGCTCCCCGGGAGGAAGAAACCAGAATTCCTCCGGATAGAGTTCAGCAAGCGCGTCGAGGATCGCCAAACCGGTTTCCACGGGCCTGTACACGCGGCGGTTGACGACGTGAAGCTGAGCCCCACGAATCACTTCGCCCGCGTACTTGTGGAACGTGGGTGTGAACCAGACCTCGCGGAATAGCACGCCGGGGATATCCGCCTCGCGCAGACGAGTCGTGAGCCGGCCATCGATCCAGGGTGCGCCGAAAATCTCGAACGGCTTCGTCGTGCCTCTGCCCTCGCTGACGTTCGTCCCCTCGAGCAGGCCAGTGCCGCAGAAGGCAAATGCGGTATCGAGCGTCGGCATGTTCGGCGATGGCGGGACCCATGGGAGGCCCGTCGCGCCGAAGTCGGACGTGGGGTCCCATCCGTCTACTCCGATGACTTCCAGTTCGACCGAGAGTCCGCGCGCGGCCAGGTCGCGGGACACAAAAAGTCTGGCGAGCTCTCCTGCCGTCATCCCGTGCCGCTGATGGATATCACTCCGTCCGACGAAGCTCTCGAATCCCGCAGTGTCGAGGCCGGGGCCTTCTAGCACTGACCCGCCGAGCGGATTGGGACGATCGAGAACCACGAACCGCACACCGGTGCGCGCCGCGCTCTCGAGCGCGTCGTACATCGACCAGATGTATGTGTAGAAGCGAACGCCGAGGTCCTGCATGTCGAAAACGATGGTCTCGACACCAGACTCCCGCACGATGTCGTCCAGCGCGCCACCGGACTTCAGGTAGGTCTCAACAACAGGAAGGTCGGTCCGCGCATCGTATCCTTCGAGCTCGGTCTCACCCGCTTGTACCGACCCATTCAAGCCGTGCTCGGGGCCGAAGAGAACCGTGACAGGGGCGCCCGCCGCCACGAGAGCGTCCGCTGTCCTGCTCAGATCGGGAAGTGTTCCTGTGAAGTTCGTCAGCAGGCCGATCGGGGCGGATCCCAGGAGCCCTGGGTTCTCAGCGGCGAGTTCGGCGCCGGTGCGGGTGCGGGTCATGAAAATTTGTTCCTCCCTGTCGGGCCGCTCGACCCGCGCACAACAGCACAGGGCCGCGGCAATCAGTTGTCGTCGCGAAGGTCCTTGACGATCTCGTACGTGCTCTTGAGCGCCTGGACGGTGAGGTCGTAGCGGCCCCGCGCGACTCCGACGAAGAGATAATCGACGATCGTGAGCTGTGCGATCCGGCTAGCCATCGCGCCAGAGCGGAAGATCGTCTCGCGCACCGCCGTCCGGAGAACAGCATCGGCCAGCTCGGCCAGCGGCGAGTCGGGGATGTTGGTGATCGCAACTGTGTGCGCCCCCTTCGTGCCCGCGGCATTCAGGAAAGCGATCGTCTCTCGCGTGCGCCCGCTGTGCGAGAACCCGACGGCCACATCCCCCGGCCCTAAAAGGGCAGCGGAGACGAGGGCATCGTGGGCGTCATGGAAAGCAAGGGCCACGTGTCCGATCCGAAGCAGCTTCTGGGCAAGGTCCTGCGCGCCGCCATTACTAGCTCCCACTCCGAAGAGCACCACTCGCTTGGCGCGCTCGAGGCGACGGATGACACGCTGGAGGGTCTCGATGCTGAGGTTGTCAGCGGTCTCACGGATGCCCATGATCTCGCTGCTGGCGATCTTTGCCACCATCTCCTGCAGGGTGTCCGACGGGCTGATGTCGGCACCGTAGGTCCCGTCGGTAGCCCCGAACTCCGCCGACTCTTTCGCAAGCTCAGCGGCCAGCTGCAGCTTGAGCTGGGGGTATCCGCTGACTCCGAGGGCGCGACAGAACCGCACAATCGTGGCCTCAGACGTGTTGCACGCACGCGCCAGCTCGCTGATGGTGTTCTCGACCACGATCTGCGGCCGCTCCAGGATCACGTCCGCAACGCGCTTCATGGTGGGAGGAAGGGAGACGGCATGCGATTGGATGCTTGTCTGAATGCTCACGGAGAGAACACTAGTGAGGCTTTCGGCAAGTGCCATCTGGTCTCCCTCCTCACAGTGATCGCCGGTTCACACTATTGATTTCGCTCCGTCTTTGTCAATCATTTACCGTGTTGAGGCTGATGCTGTAAATTGTTGCTATTCTCATCAGGAGGAACAGTGCGAGTGGACGAAGTCGTACCGGTAACGAAGCGCGTGGTCGCGATCGACCTTGGCAAAACGACCTGCCGTCTACGCCTCGATGACCGACTCGAACTGGGGCCCGGGTTCCCCGGGCTCGCCTCCTCTGATGGCGCCGACCGCGCGGTCGCTTCAATCGCACCGCTTCTCGACCGGTTGTGTCGCGCTTCTCCTGTGACGGACAGCCCGGTCTTGACCTGTATTGGTGTCGGGGCTGCCGGCGCTGAATCTGAACCATCGGCGGCTCTGCAACTCGCGCGGATGCTGCGCGAGCGTTGGCACGCGCCTACAGTCGTTGGCTCCGACGTGCTGACGGCCCACGTGGGAGCGTTCGACGGTGACGCTGGAACCGTGCTGATCATGGGAACGGGCTCAGTAGCTCTTCATGTGGATCCGGACGGCACTCGCGCACGCGCCGACGGCTGGGGTCCCTGGCTGGGCGATGACGGTAGCGGGCGCTGGATCGGACAACAGGGTTTGTCAGGCGCCCTCCGCGCCGAGGACGGTCGAGGCGAGCGCACCACCCTCACGCACGACGCCGCCCGTTTAGCAGGTGGCCTGGACAAGCTGCCCTCATTCGTGGGGACAGCCGACTCCGCGAGCCGGCTCGCCTCGTTTGCGCCGGTTGTCCTCGCTCACGCAGCCGATGGGGATGCGCTCGCGACACACATCATCGATGACGCCGCCGAACTCCTTGCTGCGACCGTCGCCGCCACCACTCCAGCGCTGGGCGCGGTGGCTGTCGTGGGCGGCCTCGCGGATCACCCCTATTTTCGCGCGCGGATCGACGCCGCTTTCGCCGGCCGCGGACTCACGCGGCGACCTGCGATCGGAACAGCTCTCGACGGGGCAGCCCTCCTCGCCGTCCGAAATGATTTGCCACACGAAAGGTATGCCATCCGTGCTTAGCCTCCCCGACCCCGGCTCTGACGCGCGCGCTGCTCTGCGCGCTGAACTCGAGACGCTCACGACCGAGGTCGCGACCGATGCACTCCGCGATCTCGACACATACCCCACCGCCGAAATCGCCGCCATCATGAATGAGCACGATCGGGACGTGCCGGTGGCTGTCGCTGCTGCGCTTCCCCGGATCACAGCAGCTATCGACGACATTTCTGCGTCGATGCGCCGGGGCGGCCGGTTGATCTACGTAGGCGCTGGCACGCCGGGCCGATTAGGCATCCTGGACGCCAGCGAATGCCCACCCACGTTCAACACCGATCCCTCGCTCGTGGTCGGTCTCATCGCCGGCGGAGACATCGCCATCCGTACCGCGGTCGAAGAGGTCGAGGACGATCCTCACGCGGGCGAGGCGGACATGAATTCGATGGATCTCGGGCCAAATGATTCCGTTGTTGGTATTTCGGCCTCAGGACGGACGCCTTATGTCGTTGGTGCACTGCAGTACGCACGATCGTGCGGCGCGCTTACCGTCGCAGTGGCGTGCAATTCAGACTCCGCGATCGGGAAGATCGCCGATCATGCCATCGAGGTCATCGTCGGCCCTGAGATTATCGCGGGGTCGACCCGGCTCAAGGCTGGCACTGCTCAGAAGCTGGTGCTCAACATGATCTCTACGATCACCATGATTCGTCTCGGGAAGACATATGGCAACATCATGGTTGATTTACGCGCCACCAACAGCAAGCTCCGCGCTCGCGCCGAACGCGCAGTGATGCGTGTCACGGGCCGGGCCCCTGCCGAGTCAACCCGCGCGCTCGACGCCGCGGGCGGGTCGGTCAAGCTCGCTATCCTCATGATCGAACGCGGTTTCGATGCTCAAGAGGCCAGCGAGAAGCTTGCCGAGGCAATGGACCTACGTTCTGCGCTCGACGCTTCGCGTTAGGCGCCGAGTGCGCCTACTGTCGGCCGAGTCAGGTCAATTCACCCCTAATTGAGGAGTCGGGGCGAACTCGGATCGTTGAGGATTCTCGTAGTGGCCCCGGTGCGGGAGGAGCGTTTCGCGGTGCAGAACCAACAAGAAGCGCCCGGCCATCGGCCGGGTGATTCGCCCGCCGTTCAATGGCCCGCAGGGCCGAGGCGGAGAGTGTTGATGTCATGCAGTCTTCCTCCCAAGTGGAAGACCCGACTGTCAACAACCTCCGTCAGTTTTATATGCGACGCCGACCACCGATATGGCGACGTGCATCTCCAGAGCGCCCTGCTTGGGGGCGCTGGGCATCACCCGATCGTCATGCGGGAGATGCGATCGCCGACACCCTGAAGTCGGGATGATAGGACTCACGCCGTCCGCGGCTCACGGCCACCACGTCGTGGCCGGCCCTGACCAGCCGAGGGACGAGATAGCTTCCGACGTGGCAGGTGGCGCCGATGGCTGCTACGCGCATGGCATCCAGACTCTCATGGTTGCGGGTCCGCGGGGTGCCCTTGCACCCCGCCTGCGCCAGATTCGGCCAGGTGGGGTCCGCGACAACCCGACTGCGCCCGAGAAAGAGAGCAACCTCAACAGGGTGAGACCCACAGGCGGCCCGCCTCACAGCAGGGCCCTCAAGGTCAATTGGGCTCGCCGGGCTGCCGAGCTTGCACCGTCTGCACGATGACGGTCGCCGCAACTGCGGCGACCGTCTCAGCGAAACGCATGGCACACGTGCCGTGTCGCCTGTCACAGTCGCCCGGTGCTCTGACGCTAAGACCTAAGGCCGACCGGCGTGAAGGCCGGGTCGCGCTTGAGAGATCGACCCGGCACTTGCCTTGCCACCTCGGGGCATCGCAGTAGTTTTGAGTACATCTGCTCTTCACCGTAAAAGCCGCTGTTGTACAGCAGTCGGGTGGCGTCAGGCGTAACGATCAGGTGCTGCCGCCAGAGATTGACGCCCTCACCTGCTGCGATCGCATCAGCAGGGATCTGCTCGATCCATTCGAACGGTTCCGGCGCCAGCTCCCAGCCCTCGACCGGAGAGTCGGCGTCGGAGAAGGCGAGACCACCAAGGGAAGGTGCGGGCTCCTCGCTTGTCAGCTCTCCGTCCCGCCGGGGCGGGGTCGGTGACGCATTGAGCACGGCCACCCATCGGTGCCCCGCCGCCAACGGCTTCATTGCGGGATGGCTTCCGTCGAGCAGTTGGAAGCCCCCGAGATAGCCCGATGCCCAGTGGCCTTCCGTATCGCTCGGGTTCAGCATTACCCCGTGAGCGACCGTTCGACCGCCTGGCTTCTGGGTAACGACCCCAATGGCATTTCCGTAGGGCGAGTGGGCCCACGGCTGCGGCTGCAACGGATAGCCCATGTAGTAATAGATGAATTCACCCGTCTCTTCGAGCCAATATCCGCTGACGGCGTCGACATGGTTTTCATCGAATGCCCCGGGAGCACCGCGGCTGATCAGCTCCTCGGGTTCGAGCGTCCAGGGGCCAGCCAAGGACGTAGACCAAGCCCTCTGGACGCGCTTCTCGCGCGAGTTTCCGGTGAAGCTGACGGTTACGAGCCAATAGCGGCCGTCGACGAAGCTGGCCTGGTTGGGTTCGTGCGCGTCTGAGACGATGAATGGCTTGTGCGTGCCGCCGCCCGCGGGAAGAAGCTCGGGGTTGGTGAAATCCAGTGGGGTGGGGGTAGCCCACGTTCCCGGTGCCGCGGATGGGTCGTGGGAGATGGAAGTTCCGTGTCCGGGCCTGTCGTAGAAAAGCACCATCCGCCACGCGCTGAGCTCCGAGTCCCAGACAACGCAGGGATCGCCGACGACATGAGCGCCGTAGCCCTCCGCGTTGCGGGCGAGGACAAGTCCTGTGCGTTTCCATTGAGTCTGCGCGGTGATTTCGGTCATGGGTGTCCTTTAAGTTGGTGGTTGGTCGGTTCAGCCACGCACGGCTCCGGCCGTGGTGCCGGCCATGAGCTTGTCCTGATAGCGCAGGAAGATCAGTAGCAACGGGAGCGTGATCACCAGCGCGCCGGCCAGCAGAATCTCGTAGTGCACGATGTACCCGTCGGCACCCGTGCTCAGCGCCGGAAGCAACACCATGACGGGTTGGTAGTCCGGGTCGCTGACCATGATTCGCGGCCACAGGTACTCGCTCCACTTGGCGACGAAAGTGAGCACGGCGATCGCGCCGAGCACGGGCGTCGACATCGGAAGAGCCACCTGCCAGAAGGTCCGCCAGTGCCCCGCTCCGTCAACGCGGGCGGCCTCGAGCACCTCCCCGGGAATCCCTGCCATGAATTGGCGGGCCATAAACATCCCCAAGACGCTCGCCGTGCCTGGGAGGATTTGCACCTGGTAGGAGTTGAGCCAATCGATCTGCGCGAAGAAGAGGTACAGGCTGGGAATGTTGACCTCAGCTGGCACCAGCATCGAGGCGATCAGAATGGCGAACAGGACGCCCCTGCCCCGGAACTTGTAGCGCGCGAATGCGTAGCCCGCCATCGCACAAAGCAACACGGTCAGAGCGGTGAAAGGAATCGCGACGATGACACTGTTGAACAGCGCGCGCCACATCTGAGCCCCTGTCGCGCCGGTGAAGAGAGCGATGAAGTTGGCGAACGTCGGAGACTGAGGCAGGCCGCCGGGGTTGCTGGTGAGCTCCCCTGGACTTTTGAAACCGCCGAACGCCATCACGGCGAACGGGTAGACGGCGAGGATCGCAAACCCGACCAGCACGATATTGACGGCTCCCCGGGCTCCTAGCCAGCGGGAACTCCGGGAAGGGCGGCGGCCGGTCGAGGGGCGTGTGATCGTGGTCATCGGTTGTCCTCGCGGAAGAGTCGGAACTGAATGATCGAGAAGATCCCGATCGCGATGAACATCAGCCAACCGACGGCGGCGGCCAGGCCGAATTGTCCACTCGTAATGTTCAGGACCACCTGGTTCATGATCGGCGCGGCCGATGGTGGGGCTCCCGCTGGTGAGGAGGCGTTGCCAAGCAACAGGTTCGGTTCGGTGAACAACTGAAGGGAGGAGATCGTGTCGATAACGACGGCGAAGAGGAAGATCGGGCGCATCATCGGCACGATGATGTACCGGATCCGCGTCCAGGTGCCTGCACCGTCCAGTTCCGCTGCCTCGAGCAGCTCATCGGGGACGCTTGTGAGCCCGGACAAGAAGATGACGAAGTACCAGCCGATCCCTCGCCAGATCAGCAACAACACCACGCCCCACTTGCCCGCGGTAGGATCGCTGATCCAGTTGATGTTGATGCCGAAAACGGAGTTGAGCACCCCCTCGCTGCTGAGAATGACACGCCACACGATTGCGGCCGCCACGGGAGCCATCACCTGTGGCACGAAAAGGAGCGGCTTGTATGCCCGAGGCCATGCGGACAGGCGAGATCGGACCAGCAGCGCGAGGAGAAACGCTCCTCCGATCAGCGGAACCACCGGCACCAGCCAGTAGAAGAGGGTATTCGAGACGCTCTGCCAGAAATCCGGTGACTGGAACAGGGAAGCGTAGTTGTCGATACCGGCCCAGCTGGCCTGTCCGTACCCGCGGTACTTGAAGAAGCTCAGCGCAATCGAGAATGCAGACGGAACAGCGAAGAAGATCAGGAATGACAGGAGGAACGGGGCGATGAACAGATAGGGGACCCAGCCCTCCAGCAGCCGACGGCGTGGACGGCGTGTCCGGCTTCTAGTTCGCGGGGTCTCCGCGGGGAGAGCGGCCGGGGTAGTCCGGTCGCTCTCCCGCAGATGGGCGGTCATATCAGATCCCTCGGTAGAGAATGGAGCAGGCAATCACTTGCCGTACGGGCAGCCGACTTGCGAGGCCAGCTGCTGCTGCGCCGTCGCGAGAGCAGCTTCCGGGCTGGCATCAGACGAGCTCAGGTAGTTGGCGAGCTGGGCACTCAGGACCATGGTCTCCTTATTCGCTGCCGGGTCGAAGGCGAAAAGCTTGTACGTCTTCGAGGAGTCGACGAATGCCTTGATCAGACTGGGGCCGAAGTACGCGTTGTTCTGGACCTTGGGGTCATTGAGCAGGTCGGTCACGTTGGGGATGTAGCCGGTCTGGGTCTTCATGAACTCAGCGGTACCCTTGCTGGTCATCAGCGTGCTCCCAAGGAACTTTGCCGCGGCCTGCTTGTGCTTGCTGGCGTCGGTGATGACGAACAGCGAACCCCCGGCTTCGCTTCCGCCCTTGGCGCCGCCGATCTCGGGCCACGTAGTCACGCCCCACTTCCCGGCCAGATCCGGCGCGTACTGCTGAAGGAAGACAGGGAGCCAGCTTGCGCCGAGGCTGGACGCGATCGAGCCATTGGCCAGTCCTGCCTGCCATTCCGGCGTGAAGTCATCGTGCGTCGTGTCGACCACGCCGGAGGAGCGAAGGGCCTTCAAAGCGGTGAAGGCCTCGGCGGTGCCCTTATCGGTGCCAACGGCGATCCCGCACTTTGGCGATTTAGTGGAGTACTTCGCACCATTACCGGACACGATCATCCCCCACTGATACTGCTGCGGGTTCGGAGCAACATTCCAGATGAAGCTGGACGGGAACGCGGCCTGCAGTTTCTTCCCGGCGGCGATGAAGTCGTCCTGCGTCTTGACCGAGGCGACGTCGATGCCGGCCTTCTGGAACATGTCAGTGCGGTAGAACCAGAGCTTCTCCTTCACCTCATACGGGAAGGCGAGCACCTTGCCGTTGTACTTCATCAGCGTCTTGGCGGAGTCGGTCACATTCCCGACATAGGGCTTCGCGAGTTCGGTCAGGTCCGCCAGGACGCCCGACTCAGCGAACTCAGGAAGCTCGGAATAGTTCAGTTCGACGATGTCGGGAATGTTCTTCCCGCTGGAGAGCTGGAGTCGCAGTTTGGCCACGGCATCAGAGTCGTTGGCGCCGGCCGACTCCACCTTCAGGCTCTGGCCCTTAGCGTCGGCGGGGAAAGCCGCCTTATAGGCGGCAAACTGGTTCTGCGCATTCTTGACATCACCCCACGTCTGCAGGGTGATCGGTCCGGACGCGTCCTCAGATCCGCCAGATCCGGAGCACGCAACCAGGCCAACGCTGGCCAGAGCGGTGACGGTGACCAGCGCGGCCAAGCGAGCCAGGCGGGGACGAGGCGAAAATTCTCGTGTCACAGGAAACCTCTTCTTCGGGTTCGTTGCGGAACGCAAATCGAATTGCGTTGTGGTTACAATATGAACTAGTTTCGGAGTTGTCAACACGAGGGTCATATCGATTTGCGAAAATGCAAATGTCGCGAGGACGAGAGGTACGAATGTCGCAGCCCGAGCGGCGCATCACCGTGGCGGACGTGGCGGCCCACGCCGGCGTGAGCCCGGCCACCGTGTCTCAGGTCCTTGGCGGCTCCCGGCCCGTTTCCGCCGCGACCCGAGAGCGGGTGCAGCAGTCAATTGACGAGCTGAACTTCCGCCCCAATCAGCTCGCCCGAGCCCTCCGACAGCAGAGATCGCACACTGTTGGCATCGTGGTCCCGAACATCACCCACGTTCTGTACCCCATGGTCGCTCGAGGTGTCAGCGAAATCCTGCGCCCCTTGGGCTACCAAGTAGCCCTCTACGACACCGATCACCAGGACGACATCGAGCAGCGCGTGCTCGCAACGCTCGTGGACCGGCACGTCGACGGCGCCATAATCTTCGGTCACGAACTGACTCCAGCCAAAGCAGCAATTCTGTCCGATGCGGGCGTCCAGTTCGTCGAAGGCGGCCTGGACGGCCCTCCTGAACACGACTGGGACACCGTCCGAGTGGACCAGCGGGCCGCGATCCGCCAAATCACCTCAGAAGTCTGGCAACGCCGCGGCGGCAGAATCGCCTACATCGGCGGCCCCGACAACGAAGGATCCTCCTACCCTCGACGTGACGGATTCCTCGATGCGATCAGAGCCCTAAACGTTCCAGGATCCGACTGGTCTCTCACCCAGACCACATACACCTGGCAGGGCGGCCGCGAGGCAATGGCCGAGCTCCTCGCGTCCGGGCCTGTTCCAACATCAGTCGTTTGCGCGAACGACATGATCGCAATCGGCGCCATGGATACGCTCCGCCGCGCCGGGCTGCGAATACCCGACGACGTCGCTGTCACCGGATACGACAACATCGACGCGGCAGAAATGGCGATCCCCCGCTCTCCACAATTGAAGCATTCGCCCACGAACAAGGACGGGCATGTGCCCGGCTGCTTTTGCAACGGATGGACGGCGGGTACAGCGGAGAGCCCCGCCACACCGCCATCGACCCAGAGATCGTCCGTCGCCAATCCGCCTGAGACTCGCCCGCGCGGGTGGGCCATGACGGCTCGGGCGATCATCGCCTGTGGTTCTCCGCGCTAACGCCAACTAGGTAGTGAAGGCCCTGCTGCGCCGAGCGGCCTGCTCGGGTCTTTGCTCCGCTGCATCATCCGAGCAGAGGACCAGCCGCCGCAGGTCTCAGTCAGTTGCACACTTAGGCGTTGACGCGGGATCCCGAGCAACGCAGCTTTTGATCGCAAGCCGCAGCTCTTCCTCCTCCGGTCGCGTGGCGCGGTCCGGAGGATGCGAACCCTGGCAGAACCGGGACCCATCCCATTTGCCTGGGGCTGTCCTGTCCACGTCGCGCGAAGGCGACGTACCGGCGAAAAGGAACAAGGGCGCGGGAGAAGAATCCAAAAGAACGAGGAACAGGAGCGACTGATCTTCCCCCGGTTCCTCGGACAGTTTGATGTGTCGTTTCAGGCAGCCAGGGTGACTGTCGTCGGGACGATTTTCTCGTAGTCCGCCGGGGAGTGGGACGCAACCGGACCAGCTCCGCCTGCTCATCCGCATCCAGCACCGGGACCACTCCGGCGGCTTTCTCCGCCTGCGCTTTGACGAAGTCGTCCTCCGCCACCCATCTCGAGAGCGCACTGTTTGTCGGCGCTCGTTAGGAATTGAGCAGAAACGCTCGTGAGGAATTGAGCACCTGATCCAGATTGGACGGGTGATCACCTTGGAGCATTGGGCCTTGATTCGGCGGCTGCACTTGGCAGAGGGAGTGCCGAAGGCGCAGATCGCCAGACAGCTCGGGCTGTCGCGGAACACGGTGGCGAGGGCGTTGGCCTCGCCAGCGCCGCCGACCTATCAGCAGCCGCCGAGACCGTCGGCGTTCGACGAGCTCGAGCCGCGGGTCCGGTCGCTGCTGGCCGAGTTCCCGACGATGCCGGCGACGGTGATCGCCGAACGAGTCGGTTGGGCAGGGTCGCCGTCGTGGTTCCGGAAACGGGTCGCCCTGCTGCGGCCGGAGTATTCACCGAAGGACCCAGCCGACCGGCTGGACTACTCCCCGGGCGACCAGGTCCAGTGCGATCTCTGGTTCCCGCCAGCGCGGATTCCGACTGGGACCGGCCAATGGGCGTCCTTCCCGGTGCTGGTGATGGTCGCCTCGTATTCACGGTTCATCACCGCCCGGATGCTACCCACCCGCAAGACACCGGACCTGCTGGCCGGCATGTGGTCGCTGCTGAGTGGGCAGCTGGGCGCCGTTCCCCGACGACTGATCTGGGATAACGAGGCCGGCATTGGCCGCCGCAACCATCTCGCGGAGGGCGTCACCGGGTTCTGCGGGACGCTGGCCACTCGGATTGTTCAGCTCAAGCCCTTCGATCCGGAGTCCAAGGGCATCGTCGAACGAGCGAACCAGTTCCTGGAGACCTCGTTCATGCCTGGCCGCCAGTTCGAGCACCCCGACGACTTCAACGCCCAGCTGGCGACCTGGCTGACCAGAGCGAATCAACGAACGGTCCGATCGCTCCAGACCCGGCCGACTCAGCTGATCGAGCTGGACCGGAGGTCGATGCTGGCGTTGCCGCCGTTGGACCCGCAGGCCGGGTTCCGCAACCGGATCCGGGTCGGCCGGGACTACTACACGCCCGTGCTCGGCAATGACTACTCCGTCGACCCGGCGGCGATCGATCGGATGGTCGATGTCAGCGCCGACTTGGAGCGGGTCCAAGCGCGTCTCGCCGGTCGGCTGGTCGCCGACCATCCCCGCAGCTGGGGACGCGCCGGACGGATCACCGACCCCGAACACGTCAGCAGCGCCGGCCGGCTGCGGGTCGCGTTCCAGCAACCGTGGCCGAAGACGATCGAGGATGCCGGGATCCTGCGGGATCTGGCCGACTACGACGCCTTCTTCGGCATCACCCTCGACCAGGAAGAGCACACCGCATGACTAGCACCGCGATCAAGCAGATCGACCATCTCGCCCGGGCGCTGAAGGCGCCGCGCATCCAGGAGCACGCTGCCCGGCTGGCCGAGCAGGCCCGCGACGCCGGGTGGTCCCACGAGGAATACTTAGCTGCCGTCCTGGATCGGGAGGTTTCGGCCCGGGACTCCTCCGGATCGGATCTGCGGATCCGGGCGGCCGGGTTCCCCGCCCGCAAGACGATCGAGGACTACGTGTTCGATCACCAACCCGCGCTGAAGCGCGACACGATCTTGCACCTGGCCGGCGGGGCTTTTCTCGCGGGCGGGCAGAACGTCGTCCTGATCGGTCCGCCCGGGACTGGCAAGACACACCTGGCGATCGCGCTCGGGATCAGAGCCGCCCACCTGGGTCACCGGGTTCTGTTCGGCACCGCAACCGAATGGGTAACCCGCCTGCAAGCCGCCCACACGGTTGGCAAGCTCGGCGCTGAGCTGGCCAAGCTGCGCCGTTACGGGCTGATCATCGTCGACGAGGTCGGCTACATCCCGATCGAGCAGGACGCCGCGAACTTGTTCTTCCAACTCGTCTCATCCCGTTACGAACACGCGTCGTTGATCCTGACCAGCAACATGCCCTTCGCCCGCTGGGGCGACGTCTTCTCCGACCAAGTCGTCGCCGCGGCCATGATCGACCGCATCGTCCACCACGCCGAAGTCGTCACACTGAAGGGCTCCAGCTATCGACTCCGAAACACCGAGATCGAGACGCTACCCTCCGTCCGCGCCGAAAACGCGGCAAACTAACCACACAACGAAGTGCTCAATTCCTCACGAGCGAAAGTGCTCAATTCCTGACGAGCGCTGACATGTTCGAGACGCCGAGCTCGCGGGCGACCTGCGAAAGCGGTCGGTCGCTGATCCGGACTAACTCGATCGCACGAACACGGAACTCCCTTGGGAAACGTCTAGCCATAAAGACCAACCTCCCGAACCAATAAGGCCGATGCTAAGTGACCGAAGAAACGGGGGAACACCAAGGAGAGAGAAGGAAAGCAGAAGCAGGAGACAGAGAAGGAAAGAGCGAATGCACGTAGGCACTCTTCGAGATGTGCGCTGTTATGTCTCAGGACATAGGTGACGATTCTGCCTCAGGACATCGGTGACACTTCGGTGCTGTTTGGTGGTGACACTTCTCCTCGATCTTTGAGGCATGAGCCGTGTCGAACCCGTTGATCACCGTGTCCGTCTCGCGATCACCCAGTGGCCACCGGATGCTCCGAGAGGGTCGGTGACCACGTTCTGCGCCGAACACGGCATCTCCCGAAAGACGTTCTACGAGATCCGGAAACGGGCCATCGAAGACGGCCCCGCCGCCGCGCTGGAGCCCCGATCGAGGCGCCCGCGAGCCCGCCCCAGCAAGATCACTGAGGAGATCAATCGGCAGGCCATCCAGGTGAGGGCGGCGCTGGAACAGTCGGGCCTGGACCACGGTCCGATCAGCGTCCACGACCGGATGCGGCTCCTTCGAATCACCCCGGTTCCTGCGGTGTCGTCCTTGGCGCGGATCTTCCGCGATGCCGGCGTCGCTCGGCTCGAGCCGCGGAAACGACCACGGGCCTCCTACCGCCGGTTCGTCTATCCCGCACCGAACGCGTGCTGGCAGATCGACGCCACCGAATACGTCCTCACCGAGGGACGCAAGTGCGTCATCTTCCAGCTCATCGACGACCACTCCCGCCTCGCCGTCGCCTCCCACGTCGCCTTGACCGAGAGCTCCGAAGCTGCGATCACCGTCGTCGCCAAAGCCATCCGACTCCACGGTGTTCCCCAGCGGCTGCTGTCGGATAACGGCATGGCCCTCAACCCGTCCCGGCGCGGGTTCGCCGGCCAGCTGACCACGTACCTGGCTTCGTTCGGTGTCGAGGCGATCACCGGCAAACCGTTCAAACCGACCACCCAGGGCAAGAATTGTGAAGACTTGTCATGGTGCTGCGACGGTCTCGGTCTGACTCAGGCCAAGAACTGACCATGGTGTCCTTCGTTCGATTTGTCGACCGGGGCCGGCGCAGTATCCAGGAGCGCGCCGGCCGACCGGATCTGACCTGATAGGAGCTTGGACTAGAAGCCCCATCACAGTTCTGTCGACCCGCCCGACCGGCTCGCCCCGTCCGTTCAACCAGCGCGCACGGAAGGAGCACCTCCAGCATGACAATTGAATTGACCGATGTCACGGTCATCGGCGGAGTCGACACTCACAAGCACACCCACTACGCCGCCGCCATCGATGATCATGGTCGGCTGCTCGGCCACCACGAGTTCCCCGCCACCGGACCCGGCTACGACGCTCTTCGGTCCTGGATGCGCAGCTACGGCAGCCTCGCCTCTATCGGGGTGGAAAGCACCGGCTCGTTCGGCGCCGCGCTCGCCCGCGAGCTGACGAGAAGCGGTGAACACGTCATCGAAGTGAACCGGCCCAACCGGATCGCAAGGCGGATGGACGGCAAGTCCGATCGCCTGGACGCCGAGCAGATCGCCCGCGCAGTGCTCGGCGAGACCTCCACCGCTGTTCCCAAGAGCAAGTCCGGCGCGATCGAGGTGATCCGCACCCTGCGGGTCGCGCGCTCTGGCGCGGTCAAGGCACGCACCCAGGCCTTCAACGCCCTGTTCGGCGTGATGATCGGCGCGCCCTCGCAGCTGCGCGACGAGCTCGTCGATCTGACCAAGCGCACACTGGTGAACCGATGCCTCCACCTACGACCTGAGACAGAGAATCTTCTCTCGCTGTTGTCGGATCCTGCTCGTCTGCACCTGGCCGGCACGAAGCTCGCCCTCCGCGACCTCGCACGACGCTGGAAGACCCTGGACGACGAGGCCAAACGGCTCAGCACACAGATCGCGGACCTCGTCAACCAGACCGCTCCCGACCTCGTCGCCTTACACGGAGTCGGCGTCGAAGTCGCCGCCCAGTTCTTAGTCACCGCCGGCGACAACGCCAACCGCATCAAGAACGAGGCAGCCTTCGCCAAGCTCTGCGGCGTCGCCCCACAACCCGCCTCCAGCGGCCGAACCACCGGACGACACCGGCTCTCCCGCAGCGGAGACCGCGCCGCGAACAGCGCCCTCTACATCGTCGCGATCGTCCGAATGCGCCGACACGAACCCACGCTCGCCTACGTCGAACGCCGCAGCGCCGAGGGTCGCACCAAACGCGAAATCATCCGCTGCCTGAAGCGATACATCGCTCGAGAGATCTACGCCAACCTGCCCCAAATCGGCACTTGACGAACATAGGAGCATCGAGCGCTTCCACCAGACCCTGTTCCGCTACCTCGACAAGCAGCCCATCGCCGCCACCCTTGCCCAGCTGCAGGAGCAGGTCGATGCGTTCGACATCATCTACAACACCCAACGACCCCACCAAGCCCTGCCCGGACGGATCACTCCGCAGCAGGCCTGGCAGGCCACCCCGAAAGCCGAATCGCCCAGGCCGCCTGCGCACGACTCCCGACTTGGCCGCCGTGACGACGGCGTTCGCGTCAAGCTCGTCGACCTCGGCGGCAGCGTCGAGTTCCACGGCATCCGATTCGGCATCGGCCGCGACTACAGCAAGAAACGCATCGCGATCATGGACACCGGCCCCACCGTCATGTTCTTCGACCTCGACGGCACCCTCATCATCGAACAACCCTGGCCCTCACCCGGCGTCAAATACGTCAGCAACGGCCGACCCCGCGGCCGCCGCCCCGCCCCCAAGCCAGACGAACCGTCACCGATGTCCTGAGACACCAACCGCTTCCGATGTCCTGAGACAGTTCCGCTTCCGATGTCCTGAGACATCACACTTCGAGATGTGCGCGCGCGATGCGCGCCGAAATGCACGGGCAACCGGAAGTTCTAAGTGTGAGAGGTGGAGTGGCGCGGTGGAAGCGCGGACAGGCGGCCCAGGGGGCCAAGCAGGCCGTGCACTACGCCTTCGGCGGGGTCTGCGACGCCACCCTGACCGCCAAGACCACCGACGGCGCGATGGCGGCGGCCGGCTATGCGGATGCGGTAATGACCCGGTACATCGTCGAGAACGGCGCCATCCGCGACGACCTCCTCACCCGTTCCCAGCTGAAGGATTGGGTCGACGGTATCGACCCGCTCACCAGTGAGCGCCGCGGCCGGGATTTGGAGTCGCCCGTCGCAGACCTGATTCTGGATGCGACCATCAACGCCCCGAAGTCGTTCTCGATCGCGGCGGTGCTGGACCCGGAACTGGCTGCCGCGTACGAGGATCTGCAGGACCGGTTGCGAGATCGGATCATCAAGCTGTGGCAGACCGAACTCAACGCCCGCCGCGGCAAGCAAGGTGCCATCCGCGAAGACCTGGCTCGCATCGAGATCGTCGAACTCCGCCACGAGCGGTCCCGCTCGCTAGACCCGCACAAGCACCGCCACCTCTGGCTGAACGTTAAAGTCCAAGGGCTCGACGGGAAGTGGTCCAACGTCGACACTCGCGTCGCTCTGCGGTTCCAGAACGTCGTGAACGCTGAAGGTGATCTTGCCTCCAGGACCGACCCAGCCTGGATCGCCGCGCTGGCTGCCAAGGGCTTCACGCTGAACTCGGACGGTGAGATCGCGGAGCTGCAGCATCTCGTGCGGCCGCTGTCGAAGCGCTCTGCGCAGATCGAAGCCAACAAGGCAGCCCACCTGCGCGAATGGAAGGAACAGCACCCCGGTGAGGAGCCCTCCGCCACCGTCCTGACCCAGATCGATCAGTGGGCGTGGGCGGCTGGCCGGCCAAACAAGCCGAGCCAGCTAAAAGAGGAGGATTGGGCGTCCATCGTGATGGCCGAACTACTACACGTCGACCCGGAATTCGGGCAGCCACGCAATGCGAAAGTTGCACGGTCGATCGCCATCGAGGACCTCGACATCGAGCTCCTCGCGTCAAAGGCGATCGTCGACGCCGATGCCCGGTCGACTCGCACGGGAGGCAGGTTCAGCGACATGGACGTTCTGGCCGGCGCGATTCGAGCGATCGCAAGTTCCGGCGTCGTCGCCGATAGGCAACGCCTGGCTGAAATCGCTGACGGAGTCGCCTCCTTCGCCACCCGCACCTACAGCGTGAGCCTGCTTAGTGAGGCGAACATCCCGGCGCACATCAAGCGACGAATGGCCACTTCAACGGCGACTTTGAAAGCCTCCCTCGCATATAGGATCGAACGAATCTCTGCTCCCGGCGCAGCACTGAACACCCTCGAGGTGAAGGCAGTCGGACAAGCAATAGAACCGGAACGTTCGCTAGATAGAGGTCAACTCGCTGGCGCCGCGGCAATCGCCGGCACCTCGAGAAGCGTCGCGGTGTCGGGCGCTGCCGGAACGGGCAAGACAACGATGCTGAAAGTCGCTGGCGCAGCGCTTCGTCTACGTGGCCGCAACATGATCATCGTCGCGCCAACAAAGAAGGCGTCGGCCGTGGCTGGCCGTGAAACACGGAGCGCATCTTCGTCGCTGCATCAACTACTCCACGACTATGGCTGGCGTTGGGGCACGAATAGGGCGGGGGGAACTGATTGGCGGTGCCTCCAGATCGGAGAAGTCGATCACGACACCGGGCACGCGTACGACGGTCCTCGGATTACGATCCATCCCGGGGATCGGATCGTCGTAGACGAGGCCGGAATGCTCGATCTCGAGGCAGCTAATGCCCTCGTCGAGGTGCTAGAACGAACTCAGGCGACGGTGGCACTAGTCGGCGACCAACGTCAGGCGCTGCCTGTGGGGCACTCCGGCGCGATGGCTCTCTTCTGGGCCCACTCGGCGGACCAGGTCGAGCTCATGGACATCCACCGATTCAAGGATCCCGCTTGGGCAGACTTGACGTTGAGGTTGCGCGATCCGCAAGGTCGCGCAGCGTCCGAGCGCGTCGCCGACGATCTCGTGGACACTGGGCATGTCGTCCTTGCAAATAATGATGCCGAGGCCCGAATCGGAATGGTCTCAGCCTGGTTCGATGCGGAGGAGCAGCGAAAGTCGATAGCGCTCGTCGTCGCGACGCACGCTGAAGCGCTGGCAATCAGTGAGGATATCCAGAGTCGGAGAATCCATGCCGGCGAGATCGACACCAGTGAATCCACCTCGGGTCAATGTGGTCAGCCCATCTTCGTGGGCGACATCGTTCAGACCCGACGAAACGATCGCGGGTCAGATGTCCAGAATCGTCAGCATTGGGTAGTCAAGCAAATCACGGCAGGACATGTGATTCTCGCCTCCTCGTCGGACTCGACCGACCTCAAGAGGGTCACCCACGAATACGCCAACGCTCACATGCACCTGGGTTATGCATCAACGGTCTACGCAGTCCAGGGCGAGACCACCGATCGCGCGCTCGTCGGACCCGGTGTAGACGCCGCAGGACTCTACGTTGGGCTTACACGGGGCAAGGAGGAGAACGACATCGTTCTCGTTGCACCGACCGAAGCTTCAGCGAGAACGCAACTCGTCGAAATGATGCAGCGGCAGTCAATCGAAGAGACCCTTGATGCGTCGCGAGCTGCCGCACGAGTTGAATTCAATCGCGCGGCCCAGAACCAGACGGGGCCATCAACCATGGCGCATCCGGACAGAACTGCGATCCTCGACCGATGACGGGGACTATCGCTTAGCCAGTCCAGCAGTCCGAGCCTGCCGGCCGCGCTCGTTGATGCCGTCTAGCGCGCCGTCCTGCGCCCGAAACCGAAGTAGCGCAACGCCAAGCGCGTCAGCTCGATCGCGGGCCTTCTGGGAATACGCCTCCCGGCGTAAACAGCAGAGGGGACCGCCCGTCTCCGGCTGAGGTTGCGGCTGCACGTTCAACAAGGTCGACATCAAGGTTGCCCCGTCGGTTTTCGACCCAACCGAGGAAGTGCGAGCTGTACAGATCACAGACATCTCGTGCTTGGCCTGAAGCCGTCACCGAATCGAGTGCGCCAAGATGGATCATCCATTGTCGACACAACTCAATCGCTTCACCGTCCGAAACACCAAGTGGTCTCGGTAACGGAGGTTCTTGCGCTCCCATGTAACTAGTGTCCAACAGTCCACCGAAGCTCCACTACGGTCCGAGCAGACTGACCCGCGCAGATGACGGAACGAGCGAGCGGACATTAGGCTGGCCGCGGCAGAAAGTCGTCTCGGAGAAAGTACTAGCGACCATGTCGTGCAGCAGGGGAAGCGCAGATCCCAAGACGGCAACGCGGTATCGACTATTTTCCGATTCTGCTGGTCGCTGCCAGAACCCCGAATGTCTACGACTACTTTTTGTCGATCTCCCGGTTGCGGGGGACGTACATTTCGGAGAAATTGCGCACATTATCGCCGCCAGCGCTGGAGGACCGCGCGGAGACGGAACGGTTGAAGCCGAAGACCTAGGCGCGTGGAGCAACCTCGTTCTGTTGTGCGCGAGCTGCCACACAATGATCGACAGGGCAGAAGAAGACTTCCCTGAGGACCTCCTCCAGTCGTGGAAGACATCTCATCTCGAGAAGATCGAAGCGGCTCTTGGTGTTAATTCGTTCCCCTCACGAGAAGCAGCACGGGCGGCCATCGAACCAATGCTCATCCAGAACTGGAAGATCTTCGAAACTAGAGGACCACACAACGACTACCAGTTTGATCCGGAGAGCGAGCAGGCTCGAATGTGGCAACGAGACATGACGGAGACCGTGATACCCAATCTCCGCGCAGTACTGCGAGTGCTTGATGCCAACCGTGACTTTCTCACGCTGGATGAAAAGCAGACGCTCGAAGAGTTCCGCCTACACGTTCGCGATATGGAAGGCCGTCACGTAAAGCACGAACCAGGGCTAGTAACCCAGCGCTACCCATCAGGAATGGAAGACATCCTTGCCTCCTAGCCAATACGAATGGTTGATGCCGACCTTCACCGATCTCGATTTTGTCGCTGACATCGAACTGGATGATGCCTCGGTCCTTGTTCATCGCCTGGGGCGCCCTCCAGTGAGACTTGTCCTGACCAGCGCCGACCCGACTACTGATGCGGAGATCACCGCCGCACACGATATCCACAATGACGGAAGTTTGTCATTAGCGTCCCGCGGGATGGTCGCATCCTCGGAAGCGCGTTCAATCGCTGCTCCGAACTAGGTTTGGGCATCGGCCACGTCGGCGACGCCATGCGGGCAATCCGTGACGAAGACGATCCTTCAAAGCACGTGAGCCGTGAATACGCATTCGTCTCGCGCGGACTAAATCAACACAGCGCTATTGCAAAAGTCGTCAGGCTCGACGACAAGCGTCTCAGAATTGAGCGGAGAAGCCTTCCCGCCTTGGTAGCTTTCATTGCGCCTGAATACCAGCCGACAGCGGATTCGGTTCGGAACGCAGTAGCCCGCTACGACGCTTTCGACGTCTTCGTTGCGACTAACCCCAATAGCGACCCAACTCCTGAGGCCATAGCGGCGGGAACCGCAGCAGGCGTCGGAGTCCTGAAGTGGTCACCATTCCTCGCCTATTTGCATCGTGCATAACAAGCGAGCGCTTCGCCAGTTGGCCGAGATCGCGGGACGCGTGCCAGCAGTGCGCGTCCTCATCTTCGGCTCAATCCTCTGCAACCCTGGCAGCGCCGCAGACTTAGACATTCTCGTTGTCTACCGAGATCCCGACGACCTGCAGGATTTCCGAAACCTGGTCGACAACGCGGACGCGCTCCCGGCAATCGATATGACGGCGATGAGCGTCGAGGAGGAACGGCATTCACCGTTTCGGCTCAACTCTGGTGCGATCGGTCTGTCGGTCGCGCTCACGCTCGCGCAGGACTGTCACGCCCCGGGCAATGAGCAACCGACACGCCTCGGCCACTCGGCTCGGCCCAAGTTGGGAGGATCTTCTTGAAGCAGCGATTCCAGCTAGCGGTGTCCGTACCCTCTGCAAGACTCTAGTTGTGACGCGGGAACGAGATGAGCTGGCACTGCTCCAAAGTCTCACGAGCGAGCCCGTTGAGGCGACTTGGCTCGAATTCAAACAGAACAACGGCGACCCTCAATTGATCGGCGAGTACATCTCCGCCCTCTCTAATGCGGCTGTCCTCGAGCGTCGCGCACACGCGTACATGGTGTGGGGCGTTCGCGACAGCGACCACATGGTCGTTGGCACGTCGTTTAATCCAACAGCGGCAAAGAAGGGCAACGAGGCCCTCCAGCCCTGGTTAAGCCGTTTGCTTGAACCTCAGGTGCACTTCGAATTCCGATCTGTAAACACTGCCCCAGACGTCCGCGTATGGATACTCGAGATTGAAGCAGCTCGAAGCCGGCCAGTGTCGTTTTACGGGACCGAATGGGTGCGTGTAGGGCCCCACAAGCACAAACTAAGCAAGTTCCACGAGATCGAACGGAAGCTTTGGAAGTCGTTTGAGACCGATGTCTTCGAAGCAGGATCTGCGCTCGACGGCGCGCGTGAAGAAGAGGTTCTGCAACTTCTGGATTACTCCGCGTACTACGAACTCAACAGGCTTCCCCTGCCGCGCGCTCGGCGCGGCTATCTCGAACAGTTCGAGAATGATGGTCTGATAGTCCGCGGCTCGGTTGGCTGGTCTATCACCAATCTCGGGGCGATTCTCTTTGCCCGAGATCTAAGCCGATTTTCCTCGCTGTCCCGGAAACGCGTTCGCGTAGTTCACTACGACGGTAACAACCGAGTCGTGACCAAACACGAACAGCAGGGGGAACGAGGCTACGCAAGCGGTTTCGAGGGCCTTGTTGAGTACGTCAATTCCCGACTGCCCCGACGGGAGGTGATCGGTGAAGCCCTACGCACTCAAACAGTGATGTACCCGGAACTCGCCGTTCGCGAGTTGCTAGCGAACATGCTGATCCACCAGGACTTCACTGTCACGGGTGCAGGACCGATGGTCGAGATATTCGATGGACGGGTGGAGATCACTAATCCCGGCATCCCCGTCATCGATGCGAAGAGATTCGTGGACTATCCGGCGCGATCTCGCAACGAGAAGCTGGCCGAATTCATGACGACGATTGGAGTATCCGAACAACGCGGTTCAGGCTGGGAGAAGATCGCGTCTCTTGCCGAACACCATGAACTGGCATCTCCGGACGTCACTGTTACGGAAAGTACAAAGGTCACGCTGTTCGCCCCCAAGCCTCTCCAGAAGATGACGCGAGCTGAACGGCTTCGAGCTGTGTACATGCACGCGTGCCTGCGACAGGTTTCGGACGAGAGCATCACCAACGCATCAGTGCGAGAGCGATTTGGAATCGATTCGAAGAATAGCGCCCAAGCGTCCCGATTGCTCGGCGAGGCAGTGGAAGACGGACTTCTGGTGATCGAGGAGGGATCGACGGGACCTCGGAACCGACGCTACCTCCCCTTTTGGGCTGCCGAGCAGGGCTAAGTCCTAATTGATGGGAAAGCTGCTCTAGGCCCGACTGGCGCATCAATTGTTGATTCTGACCAGGCATTTGGTTCGTCAACTTTACTTGACGGCTAATTGACAATCGTGGTATTTACTTGACGCGGCCGGCGATCATGTTGTATAGACCTTCCTCAAGTGAAGCCATGCCGACGGCTGGCTGCACAGCGAAGGGGCTGCGTTCTGCAGCCCCCTTCTCTGATGGTCAAGAGAGGACGGGCGGGACACCTGTCACTGCGATGGCTGCCGTTGGCCCGGTCGCGGATGCGTCCGGGCCGTTAGCTTTGGGGCGCGCCGGGTGACCTCCGCGGTGGTGTAGCGGAGGGAGGGCCGACGCTGTCGGCGACGACTTCGGTGGCGGCTCGGGGTTCGCCGGTGGCCTGGTCGGTCCAGTGGCGGAATTCGAGGTTGCCGTTGACGATTACGGTGTCGCCCTTGGCGAGACTGGCGCGGACGTTCTCGGCAGTGCGGCCGAACACGGTGGTGCGGTGGTACTGGGTGTCGCCGTCGACCCATTTTCCGTCTTCGAGTTTGCGGTCGGTGACGGCGACGGTGAACTTGGCGAATTTGGTGCCGTTCTGGGATTCGCCGTAGTCGGGGTCGGCGACGAGGTTGCCTTCGATGCTGATCGGGACTCGTGTGCTCATTGATCTTGCCTTTCGTTGGGGCGGTCCGCAGGTTGGATCGCCTTTCACTTAGAACTTCCGGATCACAACGAAAAAACGCGCGCAACAGGCGCGCATCCGCGAACTAGCCGTCGAGTGAGCCGAGTTCAGCAAGCTTCGCAAAGCGGATCATCGATCCACGTTTCCCCATACGGCTCCGAATCCGCGCGGAAACAGAACAAGCGAAGATGACTTTTGTAGTAGTTCACCATCGCAAGATCGCCATCGCCAGCCAGCTGCGGCTCATGGGGTTCCAAGGGCTCGGGGTACGTAGGAAACTCAATTTCGGCGTGACCCTCGTAGTCTCCAGGCCGCTGAACCGCGATTACCGTGAGTCCAGCGTGTCTTAGTTCACCCACACGTGCTTCCGCAAGGCCAGCATACGTCTGGCTGTTCACCCTCTGTGCGGTCTTCTTTACTGGCGTATCCCCAATGCGTTGACGAATTACAGACACACCTGCCTCTGTCGTCCTCGGCTTGAGGGACTGCCACTTGAGAGTCTTGTCTGCCCGTAGGTGCATGCTGCTAACAACTCGTTCGACGCACTCGTCGAGTCCCACCTCGTCTGGCAGCTCAAGCACTCTGAAGAGCGAAGCTGTCGACAAAGCGGCTTAGGGTCACATCGCCATACTCGCGTCTCGTCTGGAATAGCACGCCAGACGCGCGCTCAGCGACAAAGTCTACGTCCAGGGCTGCGGTTGATCCGTTGTAGAAGCGAGGCGCAAATTGAGCGGCGGCGGCCGTCATTGCGAATCGGGTGGTGCCTACCTCCAGATGCACATAACCGCGTGTGTTCTCCCACTCAATCGAGATGGTGCCATTATCGTTCGGCGTGAATTCTGGCGATGAGAGTTCAGATGGAAGTTGGCGAATTAGCCGACCGACAGATTCGAGCGTCTCCGTCGACGGGGCCAGGCTGCCTTCGCCATTCCACCCGTCGGTGAGTGCTCCGATCGATGCAAACTGCGCCCCGTTCCGGGCTCCCGAAAGCGCGATCGACGACGATGGACGATATTTGTTGACCCCAGCTTCACGGCCTGAATCTCTCTCCGAAGCGGCGCTTGTGATTGCGGAGATTAGATAGCTCTGGACATCCGGTTGAGGAGCGCGCGGCGCCATGATCCTTAACATGCCGTCAACGATCGATGTCGCGCTCAATTGATAGGGCACCAGCTACTCCTTTCCCACGGGTTCGAGTATCTCGCGCTGCGACTCTGTAGCGTCCACGAAGATCTTGTGAATTACGAGATGCGCGCGGTTCAGGACATCCATCACCGCGTCCCGATCGGGATTGATACTGTTTCCGCTCCTGGCAGTCATATCAAGAATGAATGCCGGTTCATTGTTCACGAAGCCCTCTGAGACCTGCAGTTGAACCTGGAGGCCATCCTTCGTGGCAAATGCGAAAGAGCCAGCAAATTGCGTCGGAGAGGCCGGGTCCAGGAGTGACTTCACTGCAGACGGATAAGCGAACGAAAATCCAAGGACATCTCTTCCGTACTCGAACGGGGTCTTGCCCTGCAAGAATCGCGACCCAAAGGCATTCAGATATCTGACGCTGACCGATTCGAATGGGGTCGCCGACCCTCGAGTTTCGAGGAGAACACTCACGAGCTCGCTGACCTTCGGGGCGAATCCATCCCACGAGTTGTATGGCGGTAGCGCGTTGACCGTCGCAATGCCATTACCGACCTGCGCAATAACCGAATCCGTATCTGAGCGGTACCGGTACATCGGTTGCCCCAACTGCGCCGCCATCCCAGGCGGAAGCAGTCGTTCTGTATACGTGAACCCGAGTGCATGGCATGCATCGCCGAATCGCGAGTAGAACGCCTCCTGCACGGAGGGATCTACGAGCTGAAATTGAATCGGACCCGCCTGCTGCGAGTGAATGGGCGGATTGACCTCGTCTGGGTCCCACCTGAACTCGGCGATCAGCTCGATAAGTGGAGGGTTCTTGTAGTGAACGCTCATCGGCCACCGCGTCCAGGTTGCGCCTGCATGTTGTCACCGTACCGCACGACTCCCCGAGCACCGCGAACGTTGATGCCGACTTCCTTCGTAGCTGCGGGATCCCACCGGCCGTAGTCAGGATCCGGCGTGCGAGCGACCGATCCAAGCGGACCACTCGGGCAAGTCAGCGGTGTCGCCGGTTTGCGGAAGTTCGGAGTGGCCGTTGTGGCATTCGCCGTTATACCAAGTCGCCAGTCGTGGGATGGCGACGGCGAGGCGTTCGTGCCATCCGATGGGTCCGTAGCCGGCGTCGAGACTGTCGTAGGAGACCAGCCACGCGGTGTGAAGCGCCGAAAGTTCCTCGACGAGAGCGCCGTGCTTGAACCAGCACGGCGGGACCTTCCGCGAGGCGATGTTGTAGCGGTGGGTGAACCAGACTACCCATTCCCGCAGGTCGGTCCAGACCTGCGGCGCGTCCTCGTCTTCGAGGGTGCGCCAGTTGATGACACGAATGCCGAGCATCCCCGGAGTCTGCCGTGGCGCTTGGTCTTCCCAGCTCTCGGCGAGGGAGGCGACGAGGTCGTCGAGAGGGATGTCGTCGCTCACCGCTGCTCCAGAGAGACTTCGATGTAGTGTGCGATCTTGGCTTGCAGCCGGGCGATCGCCTGGACGGACGCGGTGCGGCGGGAGACGAACCCAGAAAGCGCGCGGTCTCGTTCGATGAGCTGGTGCACGTATTCGTGGCAGCGTGGGTGCAGCGCCGTCAGGTCCTCGTGCTGCTCAAGGGCGGTCCAGCCGTAGGGGGTTTGGGTGACGCCGCGGTAGTCGAGGTGGTGCAGCTCCAGGGAGCGGGCGCTGCCGGAGCCGAGGCAGAGGGCGCAGCGGATGGTGCCGTTGCGGTGTTCTGCTTCGATGAACCAGCGATCGCGGCGGGCGAACCAGGCTCGGGAGTGCAGGTAGCGGCTGCGGTAGGTGTTCTCCCGGGCGGGACGGCGACCGTTGGACATCAGTTCCCCTCCCCGCTGATCCACGGCGATCGAGCGCGGCTTGATACTGTTCGGCGAACACGACCTGCTGGTCGAGTTCCGTGTGCTTCTTGCCCGCGCTGACCTGACGGGCGTCGTCGCGGTCGGTCCACCCGCGGAGGTCGAGAAGGATCCCGCGACGGTTCCGGTAGGCAAGGAGCCCGACGGGTTCGGGCATACGACGGATCTCATCGAGGGTCATCACCGGCACCTTCTCGTTCTGCACGTTTGTGGAGGACCCGTTGTCGTTGTAGGAGTGCCCGGTGTTCCGGATCCGGCGTGTGCCCAAGAGGGATTCGATGTCGCGGAGGTGGTCAACGTCCGACGCGCCGCCGAGGAGGAGCTTGGCGGTGGCGGCAGACCAGATCGTGTCGGCTTCGGACCGGGACCATGCGGTCTCGGCTTGGGAGAGGGCTTGGAGGACGACGATGGTGGAGATGCCGATGCCACCGCCGTCGGCCATGATCCGCGGCAACGCCGGCCAGGAGAACATGTTCGCGATCTCGTCCAGGATGAGCGCGAGCGGAGGGTCGAGCCGCGAGCCGGGCGAGGCGAGCGCTTTGCGTCGTGCGGTCTCAACGATGTCGTCCAGGACTGCGCCGAGGAAGCCGCCCACGGACCCGGCACCGGCGCCGGTGCCGACGAGGTAGAGGCTGTTGGAGCTGGCGAGGAACGCGTCGAGGTCGAACTGCTCACCCGGGCCGGGTGTCATCGCCTTGCGGATCGCGGGGATGGACAGCGGACGGAGAGCGCCGAATACACCGAACCAGGAGTTGGCCAGTAGCTTCTCGTCGCCATTGATGATCGCGTCCAGGTCCTCTGACCAGCCAGGCGTTCCTTGATTAGCTAGCACGCTGACGGCTTCCCGCGCGATCCGCGGGTTGGATCCCCACCGCGCCAACGCGTCGGTGCCGCGGCCCGAGACTGCGGCGGCGTGCAGGAGCCGCGACAGCACATTGGAGGACACCTGCGCCCATTCCTGGTTCGTCTTCGACGCTCCCAGCGCGGTTCCCGCAATGATCGCCTGTCCCCGCTGGTCCGCGACGAGCGGATCCTCACATCCGGCGACCGGTGAGATTCGCAGTCCGGAGCGAATGCCGGTGAGCTCCTGAGGATCGAAGACGGTGACCTCGCCGACCCGCGCGCGTTCGCGCATGGTGACCGAGAGGTTGTCGTTACGGGTGGAGGTCGTGATCAGCGGGCCGTCCCAGTCGAGGATGGCATTGATGATAAACCGGTATCCCTTACCAGAACGGGGTGCACCCTCGACGACGATCGAGTCCTCGATCGACACGTACACGTCTTGGCTGTGGGCGCTGCCGACCTTCCACCCGGATGCAGACGGCGTGGGGTTGATCAGTGACGGGCGTAGCGTCTTGGCACGGTGCAGTGCGGTGCGGGCGGAGGTGTGTTTGCGGACTTCGCCGGGCTTGGCGAGCCCGTCCCGTCCCCGAAGCTCACGAATGAAGTAGCGATCCGTCTGCCGATAGCGAAGCCACCACACCACCCCGACTGCGACCGCGCAGAGAAGAAGAAAGACGGCTAGCAGATCAAGGACTCGGATCAACGTCACGGGCGCTGTGCATCCCGGCAGGAGGGTGAAGCCGCTTGGGTCTGCGCCCATCGCGAGTTGTAGGCCTGCGAAGACGCTGCCCGCCTGGCCGCCACCACCGCAGGTTGCGGTGATGGTCGCGCTGGCGACGCCGGTGGCGAGCGCGCCGGCGACCACGATGGCGAAGAGGCTGTAGAGAGCAACGTGCATCCAGGGCGAGCTTTGGGTTCTCATGCTCGTTCTCCACCCATCGCGTCGGTGCGGAAGACGGCGAGTTCGTAGTCGGTGCAGATGTTGCGCACCTTGGCCACCCGGTCCTGGCCGATCTGCCAGAGCCCTTCACCCTTGTGCAGCTTGCGGACCAGGTCGGCCTGGGTGTCGTTCCAGCCCAAGATCTCCCGTGACCGCGCGATCTCCCCGGAGTGCTGGGCATACGAGATCCGGGTTTCGCAGTCGGCCAAGAGACCGAGCGCCCTCGAGTGGAGGGCGCTGTTTCGGTCGCCCAGCGCGTCGAGGTCGGCGACCCGGTGCAGCAGGTACCAGTTGGAGGTGCCGAGGTGGCGGGCGACCTTCTCGTCCTCGACCCGGTCCGCGAGGCCATCGCCCCCGGAGACGTCGTTGAGCAGCTCGACGGCGGCCTCTTCGTGGATGATCACCCGGGCCTGTCGGTTCGCGCCGAGGCTGGAGCGGCGGATCCAGTTCGCTGTCGCCAGCCGCGCCAATGCTTGCGCTTCCGGCGACGCGCCTTTCAGTGCGGAGGTGTCGACGACCATCATCGGGGCGTCGGCGTCGAACCGGACAGTGGAGGGTCCATCGAAGAACCCCGTGAGGTCGCCGGAGACCATCCGGCGCAGCGAGTGCGCCAGCCGATGGCCGGCCTCGACCACCTCAAGCGGCTGGCTCTGGTTCGGGTCGACGAGCCGGTCGTAGACGTGGGTGATGGTGACGGTGGACTGGCCACGCAACGCGTCGAGCGCGACATCGAGCGCGGTGTGCTCGACCGGTTCCAGGTTCCCGCCTTCACGGAGGCGGCGGATGATCGTCTTCACCGTCGCCCGCCGATACTGGAGAACGTTCTGATTCCAGTCCTCGTCAGACAAGGACCTGTCGCGTGGGCCTTCGTCGAGAAGGTTGATCCGGGCAGCTTTCCCGGGACCGACGCTGATCGAACGGCCCCCGACGTACGCGGCGACGCGCACCCACTCCCCATTCGGGTCGTGCGGGACCGCGATCTTGCGACCCAACCGGGCAAGGCGCGACGACCAGGACTTGGCCAGCATCGACTTGCCGGTGCCCTTCACCCCGAGGATCGCGACCGAATGAGAGCGGACGGCCTCGGCCGAGTACGCGTCCCACGGGTCGAAGCAGAACGGCGCCCGGGAGAGCAGGTTCTCGCCGATATACGCACCGGTGAGGATGTCCCCGGTCTCCGCCAGGAACGGGTACGCGCCGCCGAGCACCTTGGATGAGCAGCGGTGTGCCGGTGGGGTGGCTCGCAGCGGCCCACGCAAGTTGTGCGGTTGCTTCCACCCCCACGCCGGCATCTTCGACGCCGGCATTTCGGCTGTCTGCAGCTTCCAGCCCGAGTTCTTGTCCGTCGGGTTGGACCGCCGGTGGCGTCCGTTCGAGCCGCCCTTCTCGCCGGCCGGGATGCGCCCGATGACGGCTGACTGCTTCATGGTCACTCCCCTTCCAGCGGGACGGGGAGGGCCGCAGTGACGAACCCGGCGGCCTGCTGACCCGACATCGACGCCAGCACCAGTCGGGCTGGGTGCGAGGCCTGCTCAATGTCGGTTCGTGCCTTGGCGAGGGCGTCCTTAGACTCGGCGGAGATCGTGACGAACCCGCGGTACTGCACGTCCCCAAAGCCGTCTACGAGGTCGTGCTCCCTGACCGCAAGGTCTTCCTCTTCGCGGAGATGGGTGAGCGGGATCCGGGAGGACAGCTTCATCCGGATCGTCGCGGCGGTCTCCATGTCCGACTGGGCACGATTCAGCTGGGCCAGCGCCTTGTGCGTGGCCACCGGTCGCACCTGCAGCGTGATCACCCGCGTAGCGTCTCCCGCGTAGAGCAGTGGCTCCAGGAACCCGGTGCGAACGTCGGTGCGGGGCCATTCGGCGACCCAGAACGTCTGATGCCAGGACTCGTCCACGCGCATCACATCCCAACCTTCATCGATCCCCATCACTGGCGACGGCGCAGATGCAAAGCCTGACTCCTGCTCACGCCGCGTCGCAGCCGCGACCGGGTCAGCGGACAGCGCACTCAACTCGTCGAGCTCATCGGAGGTCAGCCAACCGGCCGGGGTGAGCCGGGCGTGCTCCATCGAGGTCTCGACCCCGGCCACGCGCTCCTTCAAAACCGCGGCCAGGCCGGTAAGTCCTTTCCCCGCATCACGGATCGCGCCGTTGAGGGCTGCCGTGTCGAAGGTGAGGGTGATGTAGTTCGTGAACCCCATCGACCGCTTCGACGCCGCTTGTGTGAGTGCCCAATACTGCTCGCGCAGCTCGGACGTGACCTTCGGGTCATGCTCTTTCTCTCGCCCGACCAGGTAGTCACGCAGCTCGTTCGACGAGGCACGGTCGACCCGGATCCGGATCGTAGTCTCACGGACGCCGGGCAGGTTCTCTAGCGAGCTGAGCCATTCCACGAACCCGTCATAGGCGGCCTCCTGGGTGCCCTTGTCTCGCAGCGCCCATGCCTTCGACCCGACCTTTACCGTGACGGAAGCGAGCCGGCCGCGGGCGTTGTAGATAAAGCCGCCGGCACCGGGGATCTGCACGATCTGCACGTCCCCGAGCGCCCCAGGCAGGAGGAACTTCGAGGTCACGACCGGGGTCACCGCGGCGACCTGGGCGTGCCCCACGTTGAGGGAGGCGACGCTCACTCGGAGCCAGACATCGCGGCGGAACACCGTCTGCCCCGCCATGCTCCGGCGCAGGTAGCGGGCGGCCTGGGTGACGATCACGATCACGGGTTCACGCCGGTAGCTGGCAAGCGCGAAGAACACCACGACACCGACAATCGGGAGCATCACCCAGATCGCGTTGCTGTCGATGAACAGAGTGGAGAGAAGGACCGCGACGGCGGCGCCGATCACGATCAGCTGCAGGAACGTGAGTCCGAGGAAGATGCCGCGGCGTTCCCTGGCGGCGAAGCGGACGCGGGGCGCGCCCTCCTCGGTGAGGATCTGGTCGGCGATGAGGGTGGTCATGAGTTATCTCCCAACCTTGACGACCCGTGCCGCGGTGCGGACGGGTGCGGCGGCGGTGCTGGCACGCGAGAACTGGTCGCGGACCGAGAACCGATGATGAAGCGCGGTCCCGACCTCGGCGCCGGCGAACGAGACGAGCTTTGTCGCCCACAACGGGCTGAACGAGGCCGCGATCACCGCGCCGGCGGCCACGAGGATGACCCCGACGCTCAGGGATGCCTTCGTGAGCTCCACGGCCAGTAGCACGACCCCGGCGGCCAGCGGCTTGGCGATGAGGAGTCCGACGGTCAGGTTCATCCAGCGCTGGGCCCAGGCGGTGAGCTTGGGCTGCCCGATCATCATCAACCCGACCGGCGCCATCGCCGCGAGAGCCAGGAGGCCAAACTCCCGGATCGACATGGCAATGAAGAGGAACAGGGAGGCGATCATCATCAGCCCGACCACGAGCAGCGCGACGACGTAATCGCCGACGGCGGCCGGCCCGTGAGCCCCCTGCGCGGCCATCGTGTAGATGACGCCTCCCTGGGTGAACTGCGAACTGTGCATGACCGCGTTGGCGGACTGACTGGGCAGGTCGAGCAGCCCGACCACACGAAGCAGCCCCTTAGCGAGATCCCCGCCTTGGGCCACCGTCGTAAGGCTGCTGGTGATGTCGTCGGTGATCCCAGAGGCCTTCTGCATCCCCCATACACAGATCGCCGAGAATGGGATGGCCAGGGCGGCACCGGCAGCGGTACGCCCGATCCGGGACCAGTCCTGCAGGATCATCGCAATGCCGATCTGCACGAGCGCAACGATCAGGATGACCGGGGCGGTGACGGCGATCCAGAACAGGAACTGCGAATGCGCGATGTTCCAGCTGCCCTGATCGATGTTCGTGTTGAACGAACCAGCGATCATCGTGGCAATGAAGTCGCCGAGATTACGGATCGTCGAGCCCATAAACTGCGCCAGCGTCTGGGACGCCTGGCAGCCGAAGTCGGCCACGAAGCAGCCGTAGTTCGGCGCGAAGGGATCCGGCGGAGCAGCAGCAGCAATGTCGATCATGATGGTCACGCCACGTGGAGGGACTGGCCCCAGTTGATCAGTCCGGCGATGCTGCCAGCGATGGCAACCCCGGCGACGCAGCTGAGCACGCCGACGATTCCAGCCTTTTGGACGCGGCCGTTGCTGGAGATGTGGCCGACGACGATGAACCCGCCGGCGATCAGGCCGCCGATCACGCCGAGGATGAGCACGATGGCGAATACGACGTTCGCGATGGCCTGGAGTGCTCCGACGCCGGGCCCGGAGAAGTCCGGGCTGGGGTTCGGGACGGCCGCCACGGTGATGATGCGTGCGTGGACGGTGACGAGGGCTTCGTTGAGTGCGTTCATGATTCTTGGTTCCTTTCCGTGGGGTCGGTCGACGGTTCGGGTTCTTTCCGCTCGCTCATCCGCCATGCGGCCAGCAGCCCGGATCCGAGGATCCCGAGCAGGGCGATGCCGACGATGAGCAGGAGGCGAAGCAGGTTGAGGATCAGGTCCATGACGGTCACTCACCGCTAGCGTTCGCGGCGCTGGTTGCCGAAGATGGCAGCGGGACAACCAGCTGCAGGGGCTGCCCTTCCGAGGGCACATCCACCGTGAGGACAAGCCGGTCGACGCCGGCTGGCAGATACCAAGCGGCGCCGAAGGAGCGTTCCTTGTCGTTAGGGATCGTCCAATCGGACTTCTTCGCGAACAGGCCCGACGGGAGCCAGGGCAGCCCGGCTGCCTTCGCGGCCGCCGGGCCATCGATGGTGTCCAGGACCGCCGGCTCGGGGCGGCCGTCAAACTGGGTGCCCTTCAAGGTCGTGCCTGTGACGTCCTGGTAGGTCTGGCCGCCCTGAGACGGCTTCCACTCCCCCGTCATGGTGATCCTCATGAACACCACCGGCGTCCCAGCCGGAAAAAGCTCCTGCGGAGAGTGCGGGAGTGTGCATCGGCAGCCGTGCCTCGACTTGAAGGTGCGGCCGGGAAAGACCTGGACATAGACGGTGTCAACGATGCCGTCGGCGGCCGGGGTCGCACCGCTCGAGGGGGTCGTAGTCGGTTTGGCCGGCGCGACCGTCGTGAACGACGGGTTGCGTGCGGGCGTCGTGGCGGCGCAACCGGCAAGGGCGAGGCATGGGAGGAGCGCCGCGACTGCGATCAGCTTCTTGTTCATCTCGATTCGCCTCGGTTTCGTATGCGCCCTTCACTTAGTACTTCCGGTTCGGGGCGGTTCTTGGCGCGCATTTCGGAGATTTGTTTGGTCAGGGCACCTGAACGTGCTGGTGGTTGCAGGTATCGGGAAAGTCGCTGGTGAAGTTGACGAGCGGGCCGAGCGACACGTGGGCGCGTGATCGGCAGTCGCTTTGACCGACCGATGACCCATGCGGGGCGTAGGGGTCCAATACCTGAATCAGTTGGACCGAGAGTGGGTCGGCGCCGGTGAGGGACTGCCGGTTGATTGCGTAGAAGTCGACCGCTTTGCCCTTCCAGTGCGCGGACGCGGTTCCCGCGCCCGGAGTCATACCGGTGCAGCGCCGGTTGAGATCGCTCACCCCAACCTGCTGGAAGGACTGCACTGCGGCGACGATCAGCTGGAGGACGTGCGTGTCGATCGCACAGTCCGGTGTCGCCGTCCCGTCGGCCATGTTGATGACCTGTTGCTGGTAGCGGGGCTCGAGGAAGTTCAGCTTCTTCGCCTGGATCGCGCCCAGCAGGACGGCCGCGGCCGCCCGGGCATCCGCCGGAAACTGGCACGTGCTCGCACTCGCCCCGGTCAGGGCAGTGAACACCTGTTCTGCGGGTGTCCAGAACGGGGCGTAGTGATTGGGGTCGGCGTTGCTCTGAACCGCGTGAGCGACCAGGGTAGGCGCGAGTGTCTGCCAGTCGGGGACGTGCAGCATGCGGGTGTAGAACGCGGCGGCCGCGGTCGCCGGGTCCATCCGCTGCGCAGGGTGCCGTAGCCGGCCCCCTGCTGGAAGACGCCGATGGTGGTGTTGTCGACGGCGTCGCCGTGGTTGAGGTTCCGGAGTCCGGACTCTCCGATTGCGACCATCAACGCGAGGGTCTGCCCGTGTGGGGGCACGCTCATCTGTTGGCCGACCGTGATGATCGTCGCTGCGATCTTCAGCTGCACGGGTCCGTACCCGTCAACGTTCTGGCCGGCTTCCACAGACGGTGGAGATCCGCCGCACGCTCCCCCACCGCCGCCGAAGCCGTTGGCACCCATCGCGAGCACCAACGACACCGGCACGGCGACGAGCGCCATAGGGACGACCAGAACGATGACCGCCGCGACGATCAGCAGATTCCGAGTCGTCTTCGGATGTGACACCGCGTGAGCGGCAGCCGCGCCGACGCTGATCATGCCGCCAGCTCCTGTTCGAGGACGGTCTGGGCGATCATCAGCAGCCGCTTCGCGGTTGCGATCCGGGCCCGCGCCGAGCCGGGGTGGATGTGCAGTGTAGCGGCGATGGTGCCTGCGTCGTCGCCGATCATTTCTGCGACCTCCCGGAACCCACCGACCTCGGGCACGCACGACACGATCACCGAACCCGTCAGCGGTAGTCCCGCATCCGCGGCAGCAAGGGCCGCGAGCACGGTTCGTGCGGTCTGGCACACCCGATCATGGATCGTGCGGACACCGCGCTTGGACAGCTGATGGGCCTCGGCCACCCGATCGGTATCACCGTCTGCCAGGCTCAGGTCGCTCATCACGTGCCAGTCGGATGGGCCCACGAAATCGGCGACCAGCACCATCCATCGGTGCGCGCTGAACCGCCGGATCATCGCCTCCAATGGGTCGATATCCGAGTCGGACTCGACGTCGTCCGGAACGTCGTCCATCGGGACGTGCTTCCGCTCGATCTCCCGCAGAACGACGTGACGGGTGATGCCGAACACGAACGCGTGCGGCGACCCGCGCTTGGGGTCGAAGGTGGAGGACCGGTGCCAGACCGTCTCCCGGGCGAGCTGTAGAACGGCGTCGACCTCATTCGGCCAGCCGCGCAGTTGGAAGCGGACGTACGGTCGCAGGGTGTCGACTTCATGGAGCAACTCCGTGAGAAGCGCATCCGTCCGCGTGCGGACTTGGGTTCCTTCAGCCACGAGATCACAACCTTCCTTGCATGGAGGTGGCTACTACGAAGGACCGGGTTCGAGCCGGGCGGCTCGTGAGACTGCGCCTGGGTCAGCGCGAATGGGCGCGTGGGAGCGCCCGTGAAGATGAGTGGGTGGATGAGCCGAGCATCGCCGGGGAGGTTGGGGCGGCGAGCCCGGATTCGGTGATGGAGCAGCGACTTCGACTCTGAAGTTCGGGAGTCTCAGTCACGATGGGTTACCGCCGCTCTGACTCGAGTTGGGAGCCGGGCGTCACGGTGATCGGGGTAAGAATCAGCCGCTCCATTTGGTGCCGCACGCTACCCCCGAATAGGGGACGCAATGTGATGGCACGCCGGGGTGCACCAGCAGTTCTACTGACAGCTCTCACATTGCAAGTCATCCATTGGATCGACCGGCACGAGGTACCCATCGACGAAGTCCTGGATGACGCCGGGGCCTGCAGGCGTCGGCTCAGCTACACGTACACTCCGGTCTTCGTCTGGGCGCTCGCCTCCAGCCATGCCAACACCTCCGACCGCTTGTAGAGGACGGTGCGCGGGGTCGGCTTGTAGAACCGCGGCCCTTTGCCGTGATAACGCAGCTGCGCAAGCGCAGCGATGGACAACCCTGTGAGCTCAACCACTTCTGCTGGCTGAATGAATTCTCCTGTCATTTTGTCTCCTTCGTTTCGACAACCTAGGAGCAACTGAGTTGTTGCAAGCACGGTAGCAAAGAATTGCACGCTTGACAACAGGTCGGGCGCTAGGCTGTTGAAATGGCAGACTTTCGAGCGGAGACCAGCATCGGTGTGCGGATCAGATTGGCGCGCCGAGAACGCGGCTATCGCACGACGGCAGACTTGGCCGAGGCCATTCCAGGCGGGAACGTGACCGAGGCGATCCTGGAGAACATCGAGTCAGGCAGGAAAGCCGACATCAGCATTAGTCAGCTGCTGAACATCGCACGCGGACTGAATGTGCCGGTGACCATGCTCCTCGCGCCGATCGGCAGGCCAGACGCAACACTGGATCTTGCGAACCTCAGCGACGACTTCACTGGCATGACAGCGGCAAAGTTCGACAGCTGGCTCTCATCCACCCCAGCCAGTTCGTATCGACCACGTCTGGCGTCTGAACGAGCCGACATCGCCATTCTCAACTCCCTGCGTGAGCTCGGCACCCTTCGGCGGGAACTCGATCGCCTAGAAATCGTGCTGAGGACGCAGGACGCGTCCGGCGATCCCGACCTGATCGCTACCAACGCTGCGGTCCAGAAACGCATCGACCGAATCGCGAAGGAAATCGCGGATGTCGCCGAGCTGCTTACGAGCGCGGGACTGACTGGAATCGCAGAAGCGGCGGAGTCGTAACCCAACGATCTTCGTGGCATCAGAAGGCGAGAGGAACACCGATGGGAAGCGTCGAAGCCTACGAGAGCGCCAACGGGCGCCGCTATCGAGTCCGGTATCGAAAGCCCGATCACAGTCAGGCCAGCAAGCGCGGCTTCCGCACGAAGCGTGAGGCCGACATCTATCTCGCCTCGGTGGAAGTCAAGAAGGCTCGAGGCGACTACATCGACGTAGCTCAAGCGCGCGCCACGATCGAAGAACTCGGTGAGCAGTGGATGACGTCGCAGACCCACCTGAAGCCGTCGTCTGTTGCTGTCGTCGAATCGGCTTGGAGACTGCACGTCCGACCTGCGTGGGGCTCGAAGTCGATCGGACAAATCCGACACAGCGACGTTCAACAATGGGTCTCTGGGCTGAGCGCCGGCGGCAACGACTTCGGTAAGCCCAAGTCGCCCGCGCTCGTGCACCGCTGCTACGGGATTCTCGCCGGGATCCTCGACGTGGCCGTCCGCGACCATCGTCTCGCTTCAAACCCGGCGCGCGGGGTCGCGTTGCCTCGCAAGGTCTCCAGGGAACACTGCTACCTCACACACGAGCAACTCCACCGACTAGCTGGCGCGAGCGGCGAACACGGAACGCTCATCCTCCTCCTCGGGTATACGGGTCTGCGTTGGGGTGAGGCGACGGCGCTTCGCGTCAAGGACGTCGACCTCTCCCGGAGGCGACTGCACATCGTAGAGAATGCCGTCTTCGTCCGCGGCGAGGTGATCGTCGGCTCCCCGAAAACGCACAAGCGGCGCAGCGTGCCGTTCCCAGCGTTCCTCAGCAAAGGGCTCGGCGAGGCGTTGGAAGGCAAGAGCGTTGACGACCTCGTTTTCCCCGGGCGATTTGGCGAACACCAGACGACGCCCACCATTCGGCAGAACTCCTGGTTCGACAAAGCACTTGTTACGGCAGGTCTACCGTCGATGACGATTCACGATTTGCGTCACACCACGGCCAGCCTGGCAGTCTCCGCCGGCGCCAACGTCAAAGCGGTGCAGCGCATGCTCGGTCACGCCTCCGCGGCCATGACCCTCGACGTCTACGCGGACCTCTTCAACGACGATCTCGATGACGTCGCCTACCGTCTCGACGAGGCCGCCTCGATCGCGCTGAATCACTCAACGGGATCACCACGTAGTACGGCCGATCTGAGTCACTGAGCGTGCCCGGAACCAGCCCCGCTGAATTGGAGTGTGTCCAAATTGTGTCCAAATCGCCCCGACAACGAGAGAACGGCGGCTGATCATCAGCCGCCGCTCCCAGTGTTTTCAAGCTATGTAGCGAGGGCGGGACTCGAACCCGCGACACCACGATTATGAGCCGTGTGCTCTAACCACCTGAGCTACCCCGCCGTAGTCTCCCGTCGTCGCGACCGGGAGACGGAGCCCCCTGTGGGAATCGGACCCACTACCTCTTCCTTACCAAGGAAGTGCTCTACCAATGAGCTAAGGGGGCGAAGCCGGGCATCCGGAAAGGTCCGGGCCGTTTTCGGCAACCGTACGAGGATACCATCCCCGCGAGGGTGCTCCGTACCACCCGGACCCCGGATTCGACCCCGGATCAACCTCGGATTCGAACCTGATCAGGCCCGGCTCACGCCGCCTTCGCGGCCTCCGATGCGCCGTCGAGCGCGTCCAGCTCGTCGGCCGTCAGTACGACGTCCGCCGAGGCCAGGAGGTCCGGGAGCTGCTCCAGCGTGCGGGCGCTCGCGATGGGGGCGGTGATGGTCGGCTGGGCGGCCAGCCAGGCGAGCGCGATGGTCGCGACCGAGACGCCGTGGGCGGCCGCAACCTCGTCCAGGGCGGTGAGGACGCTGCGGCCGGTCTCGTCCAGATACGCGGCCGCACCGCCGGCGCGGGGGCTGTCGACGGTCACGCCGTCGCGGTACTTGCCCGTGAGGAAGCCCGCGGCGAGCGCGAAGTACGGCATCACGCCGAGGCCCTCGCGCTCGGCGATCGGCCGGTATTTCTCCTCGTAGGCGCGCTCGACCAGGTTGTAGTGCGGCTGGAGGGCGACGGCGCGGTGGAGGCCCTCGCGCTCGGTGATCGCGAACCACTCCTCGATGCGCTCCGGCGAATAGTTGGAGATGCCGATGTGGCGGACCTTGCCGGCGTCCACGAGCCCCGAGAGGGCGGCGACGGTCTCCTCCAGCGGCACCGACGCGTCGTCGAAGTGGGCGTAGTAGAGGTCGATGTAGTCGCTCTGCAGGCGCTCGAGGGAGGCGTCCGCGGCGCGGCGGATGTTGTCTCCGGCGAGACCCTTGAAGTCCGGGTGCTGGCTGACCTTGGTCGCGAGCACGACGTCGTCGCGGCGGCCCCTCGCCGCGAACCACTCGCCGAGGATGCGCTCCGAGTCACCCCCGGTGTTTCCCGGCACCCAGGCCGAATAGCCGTCCGCGGTGTCGACGAAGTTGCCGCCCGCCGCCGTGTAAGCGTCGAGCACCGCGAAGGAGGTGTCGCGGTCGGCCGTCCAGCCGAAGACGTTTCCCCCAGTGAGAGCGGGAAGACCTGGAGGTCGGAGGTTCCGATGGCGCGGCGCGGTGAAGTCATTCCGTGATCCTTTCGTGGCTGTCCTTTGACGCTAACGCGGCCTCCCCGTGGCTATTCCGAATGTGTCGAAGATGTGGAGAGGTCACACGTGCGGCCCTGCTGTGGAGGGCAGTACCGTGGACGAATGGCCACCGCCCTCGCCCCCGAGCGCCCACTCGCCGCCGACTGCGCCTCCTGCACGGGACTCTGCTGCGTCGCGCTGGCCTTCGCGCGTTCGGCGGACTTCGCGTTCGACAAGGCGGCCGGTGAGGAGTGCGTGAACCTGGAGGACGGCTTCGGATGCCGCATCCACCCGCAGCTCCGCGAGCGCGGCTTCAAGGGCTGCACCGTGTTCGACTGCTTCGGCGCCGGCCAGCTCGTCACGCGGCACACCTTCGGCGGCAGGTCATGGCGCGACGACGCGGCCGTCCGCGCCGAGATGTTCGCCGTCTTCCCGATCGTCCGCCAGCTCCACGAACTGCTCTGGTACCTCCGCGAGGCCCTCGCGATGCCCGCCGCGGCGCCCCTCCACGACGCGCTCCGCGCCTCCTGGGACGAGGTCGCGGCCGCGGCGGACGCCGCCCCCGCTTTCATCCTCGAGTTCGACATCGATGAGCTCCGCACCCCCGCGGCGGCCCTGCTGCGGGAGGCCGCCCGACTGACTCGCGAGGCCGCACGCGACGCAGCCACCGACCGGCCCCGGCCCGCCTCCTCCCCCTCCGCGTCAAGCGCTCCCGCCTCGCCCCCGGAGCCGACCTCCTCGGCGCGGACCTGCGCGGCGCGGACCTCCGCGGCGCCGAGCTGCGTGGCGCGCTCCTGATCGGCGCGGACCTCCGCGACGCCGACCTCACCGCCGCGGAGCTCATCGGGGCAGACCTCCGCGACGCGCGGCTGGACGGCGCCGCCCTCGACCGCGCCCTCTTCCTCACCCAGCCGCAGGTCGACGCGGCACAGGGCGACGAGCGCACCCTCCTGCCCGCTGCGCTCACGCGCCCGTCGCACTGGAACACCGCCTCGAACTGAGCCGAGGCGGCCCTCGGGCGTCGACGGCAGAATCCGTCACAAATGCCTCCGTTCAGTCGAGGGGGCTAGCATTGCTGCCAGCGCCGACGACGGCGCGCCGATCCCGGTGCCGCGAGCGGCGGCGTGCGAGGAACGACGGCGCCCCACCGATCGTTTCCGCCACGCGTGCCCGCAGCGACGCCCCGTCCTCCGCCAAGACAGGTGATCCCCATAACTTCCGAATCCTCCCGCACGCTCTCGCCCAGCACTCCCGGCCGCGAGTGGTGGCGCTCCGCCGTCATCTACCAGGTGTACCCGCGCTCGTTCGCGGACGCCGACGGCGACGGGATGGGCGACCTCCCCGGCATCACCCGCCGGCTCCCCGCGCTCAGCGACCTCGGCGTCGACGCCGTGTGGCTGTCGCCGTTCTTCACGTCGCCCCAGAACGACGCGGGCTACGACGTGGCCGACTACCGCGACGTCGACCCCAGCTTCGGCACGCTCGCCGACTTCGACACGATGCTGGAGACCGCGCACAGCCTCGGGCTGCGCGTCATCATCGACATCGTCCCCAACCACTCCTCCAGTGACCACGTCTGGTTCCAGGAGGCCCTGGCCGCTGCCCCGGGCAGCCCCGAGCGGGCGCGCTACCTGTTCCGCGACGGGAAGGGCGCGAACGGCGACGAGGCCCCCAACAACTGGGAGTCCATCTTCGGCGGCTCCGCCTGGACCCGCATCACCGAGCCCGACGGCACTCCCGGACAGTGGTACCTGCACCTGTTCGACAAGTCGCAGCCCGACTTCGACTGGGAGAACCCGTGGGTCCGGGAGCAGTTCCGTGACATCCTGCGGTTCTGGCTCGACCGCGGCGTCGACGGCTTCCGCGTGGACGTCGCGCACGGCATGATCAAGGAGGCCGGCCTCCCCGACTACACCCCGCCCGCGAACGCCGGCAGCATGGGCGGCGGCGCGGTCGCGACCACCACCGGCGGCATCGTGCTGGAGCCGGAGATCAGCGCGCACGCCGAGGGCGAGCCCGTCACGCCTCCCTACTTCGGGCAGGACGGCGTCCACGACATCTACCGCGACTGGCACACGGTGCTGGAGGAGTACGAGGGCGACCGCGTGCTCTGCGGCGAGGCCTGGGTGGAGCCGCTGGAGACGCTCGCGCACTGGGTCCGCCCCGACGAGATGCAGCAGACCTTCAACTTCGGCTACCTGGAGACGCCGTGGGACGCGGTCGCGCTCCGCGCGGTGATCGACCGCTCGATCGCCGTGTTCGGCAGCGTCGGCGCCCCGAGCACCTGGGTGCTCTCCAACCACGACGTCGTCCGGCACGCCACCCGGCTCGCGCTGACCGGCGACAACCCGCAGGGTCACGGCATCGGACCGAAGTCGCACGGCATCCCCGACCCGGCGTTCGCGCTGCGCCGCGCCCGCGCCGCGACGGCGCTCATGCTCGCGCTCCCCGGCTCGGCGTACCTGTACCAGGGCGAGGAGCTCGGCCTCCCGGAGGCCATCGACCTCCCCGACGAGGCCCGCCAGGACCCCACCTGGTTCCGCACCAACGGCGAGCGCTACGGCCGCGACGGCTGCCGCGTGCCCATCCCGTGGGAGGGCGACGACCCCTCGTACGGCTTCGGCCCCGGCCCGAAGAGCTGGCTGCCGCAGCCGGCGACCTGGGCGGAGTACACCCGCTCGTCGCAGGAGGGCGTGCCCGGCTCGACGCTGTCCATGTACCAGGAGGCGCTCGCCGCCCGCCGCGCGCACGACCTCGCGTTCGGCGAGCTGGAGTGGTCGAACGCCGGCGAGGACGCGCTGCTGTTCCGCTCGGGGAAGGTCACGGTCGCCGTCAACTTCGGCAAAGCCCCGCTGCCGCTGCCGGAGGGCACGGTCATCCTGGCGAGCGGCCCGCTGGAGAACGGCTCGCTGCCGCAGGACACCACCGCCTGGCTGGTCTGAGCCGCCCCCGTCCCCCGCTGCGAACGGAGGAGACCCGCCCCCATCAGGCCCGGGTCTCCTCCGTTCGCTGTCTCCCGCCGGCGTTTCGGCCCGGATCTCCTCCGCCACCGACCGGCCGCGCGCGTCAGCTCGCGTTCGCCTGCAGCCACGCCACCGGGTCGACCGGATCTGTGCCGTCCAGCCGGATCTCGAAGTGGAGGTGCGGCCCGGTCGATATGCCGGTGTTGCCCACCGCGCCCACGATGTCGGCGACGCCGACCCGCTGCCCTTCGGCGACCCGCACCGACCCTGTCTGGAGATGGCAGTACCTGCTGCTGACCATCCGTCCGTCGATCAGGTGGTCGATCGTGACGTTCACGCCGCAGCCGCCGCGGTCGCGGGTGACGACCTCCCGCACCACGCCGTCCGCGATGATCTGGATGGGGACGCCCGCCCCCGGCGCGAAGTCCACCCCGAGGTGGTCGGTGGAGGCGCCCGCGGTCGGCGCCTCGCGCGGCCCGAAACCGGAGGTGATCGGCACGCCGACCGGGAACGGCCACTGGACGGCGCCGGCCGGGTTGTTGCGGAACGTGTCCGCGATCCGCAACGACCGGATCGCGGCGAGCTGCTCGCCGGAGGTCGCCGCGCCGCCGTCGCGGACGATGCCCTCCCGCTCGGCCGGAGCGATGCTGTCGAGCGCCTGGACCTCCCTCTCCGACGCCGGTGCGCTGGAGAAGTGCGAGTCGGCGGTGCGCGCGCGGACCTGGTCCTCCGTGAGGAGTGCCATCGCCGGGACGGTCGTGGCGACCGCGATCCCGAGCACCGACAGCATCGCGAGGGTGCTCACCCCGCGGCCGAAGCGCGGCTCGCGTGCCCGCTGGGCCGCTCGCTCACGCTGCCGGAGCTCGCGGCGGGTCAGGTGGTGGGGCACCCGACCCAATATAACGAAACGGTAACTGCCTCACCATTCGGGAGGGCCGCCCGGTCATTCCCAGTGCCGGTAGTACCCCTGCACCAGCGGGTCGAGCTGCGCGTACAGGTCGGGCGCTGCCGCGAGCAGCAGCCGCTTGCCTGCCGGGGCCCCGTCCAGGCCGCCGAGCGTCGCCCCCGCCTCCTGCGCGATCAGCGCGCCGGCCGCGTGATCCCAGGGGTTCAGCCCGCGCTCGTAATAGGCGTCGAGGCGCCCGCACGCGACCGAGCACAGGTCGAGGGAGGCCGCCCCGATCCTCCGGATGTCGCGCACCTGCGGGATCAGCTCGTGCACGAACGCCGCCTGCTTGCGCCGGATCTCCGGGTCGTACCCGAATCCGGTCCCGACCAGCGCGAGCGGCAGTTCCACCCCGCTGTTCACCTGGATCGGCCGGCCGTTCAGCCGGGCACCGCCTCCCGCGGCCGCCGTGAACACCTCTCCGGTGACCGGGTTCACGACCGCCCCCGCCAGCGTCCGCCAGGTCGCCGGGTCGGGGTCCCCCTCCACGACGGCGACACTGACCGCCCACGCGGGGATGTCGTAGAAGTAGTTGACCGTCCCGTCGATCGGGTCGACCACCCAGGTCAGCCCGCTGCTGCCCGCATCGCCGCCGGACTCCTCCCCGAGGAACCCGTCCCGCGGCCGCGACGCCTCCAGCGCACTGCGGATGAGGTCCTCGGACTCCCGATCGGCCCGCGTGACGATGTCGGTGATGGTCGACTTGGAGGCCGCGATCTCCACCCCGTCCCTCCGCCGCTGCAACGCGAGAGCGGCCGCGCGACGCGCGACGGTGGTGGCGATCTCGAGCAGTTCGTTGGGGGTGGGCATGGGGACAAGCCTGGCACAGTTGCCGGGACGGCCCCGATAGCGGAACAGGGACGCAGAAAGGGATCCGGACGAACCGGATCCCTTTGCTGAGGGTGGCGAGTGCGGGATTCGAACCCCTCGATGGCTACGCCGGCTGATTTACAGTCACTGAGAGCGCGCTGAGGAGTCCAGCAGGTCACTCACTGTGGCGCAATTCCGCGGATTTCTGGGGTATATCTGAGGGCTCCGTGGCATCCAGTGCAGGCCGGTTCGAGCAGTTCGCTCACACAAATGCACACACACAGCGCCCCCGGACATGAGAGAGACCCGGCCCGCAATGCGCGCGGCCTGGGCTCTCGTCGGTTCGGTCTACGAAGGCGACGATCTCGACGTAGGCGACGCGTGAAGGCGTCGAGTTCGACCGCGCCCAGGTCGCGGCCGCGAATCCGGCGAAAGCGATCGACGGGAAGGCTCGGCGCCTGGCGCTGCAGGAGCGGGCGTACACGCGAGTCGAGCGGATGTACGACCGCCTCGAAGCGCAGAAGTTCAAGACCCTGGTCCGCGCCGACGTCGGCGTGGAACGCACATCTCAGCCGCGATGAAGCTTGAGGCGGCCAACGGGGCCGCAGGCCTTGACGACGCGACTAGCCTGCTCACTCGGCTGGGCCAAGCGCTCGGGGTCGGTGAGACCTGATCGTCGGCGGTGCCAGCGCAGCGGCATCGGACAGGAGCCCACACCAGGCGGATGACGCCCGCTAGAGATGGATCAGCCCGGCTTGCTCCGCACGGTTGATGGAGTGGAGCACTTCGCTCGCTACCGCTCGCATCTGAATCTGGAGCAAGTCGCGCTGGGACGCCCGCTGTTCAGAACGTTGTTTCTCCGCGCCGTCGCGGCTGAGGAAAGTGGGCGAGCCCGCGAAGAGTGCAGAGATGTGATGGCCGGCGAGGTCCACGTGGGCGCCGCCGTCCTGGTTCGCGAGCCCGAGGACCAGCTGCTTGCGGGTGATGCTGGCATCGCCGAACTGCACGACAGGTTCACCAGTCCACCAGTCGTCGTAAGGGACATAGCGGCCATCTGGACCGAAGTCCAGCGGCTCGAGGTAGGTCGACCCGTCCGCTGCATAGGCGATGCCATGCAGCGACGACCCGATTTCCGGAGTGTCCTCTGGAATATCGAGCGCAGGCGGTATGTAGAACGAGCGCCACAGCATCTCCCGCTTCGCACCGAGCTGGAGGAGAGCGCTATCACCGGGGCCGTCGTCGTACGAGATAGTGCGAACCGACAGTGCCATCCGTAGTGCTTCTGAATGATCCCCGGCGTCGAACTCGCGAGCGCTCTTCATCAGGAACGAGTAGTGCTCGCGGAACCGGACCATAACCTCGGCGCGCTCAGCGCCATCCTGGGCTTCATCGACCTCGGTCATGGAGCACACCGTACCGCCTTTGCGCTCGCGGTGTCCGCTCTGGTACCGCCAGGTGCGTGAGAGCACACACCCTCAGATGGGCTCCGGCGTCACCCGGACCTCGATTGAGCTAGCTGGGACATCCAGGGTCACCGCAATGAACTCCCGCGCCATCGGAGGCACGTCGGCGAGATCCGCTGCTTGAGTTAGGCCGCCTAACTCGGGGATAGCGATCATTCACCACACGCCGTCGCGGGTGACGGTGACCTCGTACTCACGCATACCAACATCCTGCACCGTGAGACGGCCAAGCGTGATTCAGGCAAGCTGGGCCGCCTCGGCCTCGCGCCGCTCGAGTTCGAGCCGGATCGCGATCTGCAGGAGCACACGGCCGGAGGCGCGCATGCACTCCTCTCGGGTCGGTCTCCCGCTTTCGTCGTCCATATGGCCGTCTCCTCACGCTCGGGGCTATCCTGGCGATATGAGCGCGCAGCAACGCTAGCCGCATCCGGCGGCCGGCGACACCGATTAGGGAGTCCCTATGAAGTCTGCGCTCAGCCATCTTCTCTTTCGCCTCGTCTACGGCGACCACCTGTATTCGCCGCCTTCGAACCCCCGGCGCCTGCTCTGCGAAGCACTCTTCCGGATGTTCGGGCACCGCGTCTGCTGCCGCGTACCCGAGTGGACTGCGCGCGTCGGGCAGCCGTGGGACGCGTACGACATCGCACCGTGGAACCTCTACAACCTGCTGTGGGCGGCAGAGACCTGGATTCGGCAGGGCATGACGCCCTAAGCCATCGAGAATCAGCCCTGTGCACACACATCGCTCACACATTGCGCGATCGCACGACAAAGGGGACCCGGCTCATTGCCGAGTCCCCCTTTGTTTCACTGGGGTGGCGAGTGAGGGATTCGAACCCCCGAAGGCTACGCCGGCTGATTTACAGTCAGATCCCTTTGGCCGCTTGGGTAACTCGCCATTGCGCCCGAAGGCGCCATGTAAGAATACTCGGCGCGCGCCGCCGAACGAAATCGGGCGGGTCAGGCTGCGAGGAGCACCGTCGGCGCGTCGGCCGGCCGGGTGTCGGCGCCGTCGCGCACGAGCGTCAGGACCTCCGCCTCGGCGAACTCCACGACCACCTGCGCCAGCAATTCCCGCTCGGTCACGTCGAGCACCCGGCAGAGCGCCGCGAGGATCTCGGACGACGCTTCCTTGCGGCCGCGTTCGATCTCCGACAGGTACGGGATGCTGATGCGCGACGTCTCCGACAGCTCGCGCAGCGTCGCGCCCCGCTCCGTCCGCAGCCGGCGGAGCACGGAGCCGATCGCGTGCCGCATCAACATGCCTGAAGCCTAAGCCGACGCCCCGGCTCCGCGCCGATCCGATTTTCGGATTCCGCCCACAGCAGAATCCGACCGGACCCGCGCGACTTCGCGACACTCCCCGCCTCCTGCCGCCGATGTCGGTGGCTGCGCGCACAATCGGGGGCATGAGAACGTTGGAGATTTGCGAACGGTGCGACGGGACGGGCGCCGACCCCCGCCAGCACACCGAGGAGATCGCCGTCTGCGTCGAGTGCGACGGCGACGGTTGCCACGTCACCTACTACGCCGAGCTCCAGCAGACGGCCTGAAACCGCGGGACGCCGGGAGTCCGTCCTTCCTGGCCGCGTAAGCTGGGGTCCGGTCAACCGAAGGGAATGGAACAGTGGCAGACTCCTCGTTCGACGTCGTCAGCAAGGTCGACAAGATGGAGGCGGACAACGCCGTCAACCAGGCCCGCAAGGAGGTCGAGCAGCGCTACGACTTCAAGAACGTCGGCGCCTCGGTCGAGTGGAGCGGCGAGCAGATCCTGCTCAAGGCCAACACCGAGGAGCGGGTGAAGGCGGTGCTCGAGGTCGTCGAGTCCAAGTTCATCAAGCGCGGCATCACCCTCAAGTCGCTCGACACGGGCAAGCCGTACCCGTCGGGCAAGGAGTTCCGCATCGAGGTCGGGCTCAAGAACGGCATCGAGCAGGACGCCGCCAAGAAGATCAACAAGCTCATCCGCGACGAGGCGCCCAAGAGCGTGAAGTCGCAGATCCAGGGCGACGAGCTTCGGGTCACCTCGAAAAGCCGGGACGACCTCCAGGCGACAATGGCCCTCTTGAAGGGCGCCGACCTGGATGTGGCCCTGCAGTTCGTGAACTTCCGCTGAGCGCTCCCCTCAGCCAGCGGGCGACCTGCCCGTAGGCCGCCGAGCGCGCCGGCTCCGGCGACAGGAACACGTCGTGCAGCGCGCCGTCGATGCGCGCGACGGTCACCGTCGGCGCGAGCCGCAATGAGCGCACGGCGATGTCCTGCACCAGCAGCACCACGTCCGAGCTCAGCATGTCCGTGGTCCAGTACGGCTGCAGCGTCGAGCGAGCCGACAGCAGCGTGAGCACCGGGACGTCGATCGCGAGTCCGGCCGCGACGCGGGTGTGCCCGGCGAGGACGGCGGTGAGCCAGGCGGGATACACGGTGAAGCCGCGCACGGGGCGCCAGGCGAGGTCGTAGTCCCACTCGCCGTCGAGCGTCCGCGAGACCGAGCGGGTGTAGAAGCCGAGGTCGACGTTGGGCATCGCGGCCCTCGGCTCGATCCGGGACTGGAGGTCGACCAGCGGCGCCAGCATCGCCCGGCCGGCCGAGTGCGCCTGGAACTCCAGCCACGGGCTGTTGAGGACGAGCGCCGACGCCCGGCCGGGGTGCCGGTCGGCCCAGAGGCTCAGGGTGAGGCCTCCCGTCGAGTGGCCGAGCAGGATCAGTCGGCGGTGCGAGCGCTCGCCCTCAGCGTGGCCCATTGCCCTCAGCGCCGCCTCGATGTCGGAGTCGTAGGTGTCCAGCGAGTCCACGAACCCGGGAGTCTGGCCCGGCCGGAGGCTGCGGCCGTACTTGCGCAGGTCCAGCGCGAAGAACCGCGCGCCCTGCTCGTGCCAGAATCGCGCGAGCCCGGTCTGGAAGAAGTAGTCCGACCAGCCGTGCACGTACAGCACATCGGTCTCCTCGGCGGGACGGCCGGGCCGCAGGTCGGCCAGGTGCGGCCACGGCTCGAAGCGCACGAGCGTCGCGACGACCTCGCCCTCGGCGTCGTGGCCGAGCGGGAGCGTCATCTGCTGGAACCCGGCGCCGAGGACGTCGGGGCGCCACTCCGCTGGGCCGACCATGACACCAGCGTGCCAGACCGGAGGTGCCGCACGCGAGAGGGTTCCGCCGCGAGCGGGAGTCCGCCGCGACGCCGAAACCCGGCCTAGTCGGCCGCCGTGGCCTCCACCGCGGCGCCGTTCGACGCGCGCAGCATGTCCTCGCGCGGGACCACCTTGATGCGGGCGCGGCCGCGCTCGGCGCCGAGCGCCTGCTCGTGGGCGTCGAGGTTGTGCCAGCCGTTCAGGTTCGTGTACTCCACACCGCGCTCGCGCAGGAGGTTCTCCACAGATTCCTCGGAGGGGTCAGCGGGAGACCACCAGTTGCCCTGATCGTTGATCACATGCTTGATCGTCTCCATCGCATCCGACTTGGTGTGACCGATGAGGCCCACCGGGCCCCGCTTGATCCACCCCGTCGCATACACGCCGTACATCCGCTCGTTGTCGCGGTTGCGCAGCACCTGGCCCTCGTGGTTCGGGATGACGCCGTGCTTCTTGTCGAACGGGATCCCGGGCAGCGGCGACCCGAAGTAACCCACCGCGCGGTAGAGCGCCTGGATCTCCAGCTCCCGGATCTCTCCGGTGCCGCGCACGCCGCCGGCTCCGTCGGACTCGGTGCGCTCGTAGCGGATCGCCCGCACGTTGCCGTCCTCGTAGCCGAGCACCTCCAGGGGCTTGGCGTAGAAGTGCAGGTGCAGGCGCCGGGAGGCCGAGCCCACCTCGCGCTTCCGCCACTGCTGCAGCACGCGGTCGATGACCATCACCTGCTTGTTGCTCGCGATCGCGTCCTTCGAGTGCTCGTCGTACTCGAAGTCCTCGTCGTAGAGGATCATGTCGACATCGCGCAGTTCGCCGAGCTCGCGCAGCTCCAGCGGGGTGAACTTCACCTGCGCCGGGCCGCGCCGCCCGAAGACGTGCACGTCGGTCACCGGCGAGTTCTTCAGGATCTCGTAGACGTTGTCGGGGATCTCCGTCGGCAGCAGGTCGTCGGCGTGCTTCGCCAGGATGCGCGAGACGTCGAGCGCCACGTTGCCGTTGCCGATCACCGCCACGGACTTCGCCTCCAGCGGCCAGGTGCGCGGCACGTCGGGGTGGCCGTCGAACCAGCTCACGAATTCGGCCGCGCCGTAGGAGCCGCCGAGGTCGATGCCCGGGATGTCGAGATCGGAGTCGCGCACCGCTCCGGTGGCGAAGATCACCGCGTTGTAGTGGCGCTTGAGGTCGTCGAGCGTGATGTCGACGCCATACGTCACGTTGCCGAAGATGCGGATGTCGCCGCGGTCGAGCACCTCGCGCAGCGCGGTGATGATGCCCTTGATGCGCGGGTGGTCGGGGGCGACGCCGTAGCGCACCAGACCGTACGGCGCGGGGAGGGCCTCGAACAGGTCGATCGAGACGTCGAAGCCGCGCTCCGCCTTGAGCAGGATGTCAGCGGCGTAGATCCCGGCCGGCCCGGCGCCGACGATCGCCAGTCGCAGTTTGGTCATACGTTGATTCCTTCGTGCTCAGCTCGAACGTTCGACGATCGTGTCGGCGAACCGCACCAGCGCCTTCTTCACGGGGCCGTCGGGCAGCGGTTCGAGCGCCTCCACGGCCTCCCGGGCCCAGCGGTGGGCCTCCTCGAGGGTCTCCGCGGTCACGGGGTGCTCCCGGAGCGCGGCGATCGCCGCGGTGGCCTCCGGGGTGATCTCGCCCTCCTCGGCCGTGCCCATCACGTCACGCTCCAGCCGCTCCAGCAGAGCACGCGACTCGGGGTCGGCGTCGGCGCGCTCCCGCAGCTTCAGCACGGGGAGGGTCGCAACACCGGCGCGGAGGTCGTTGCCCGGGGTCTTGCCGGTCTCGGCGACGCCGACGGAGGACAGGTCGATCACGTCGTCGATCAGCTGGAACGCGACGCCGATCTTCTCGCCGAAGGTCACGACGGGCTGCTCATAGGCGGTGTCGGCATTCGAGAACGCGACGCCCATCTGCGCGGCTACGGCGATGAGGGAGCCGGTCTTGTCCTCCAGCACGCGGATGTAATGCGCGATCGGGTCCTCGCCGTCCTGCGGCCCGATGGTCTCGTGGAGCTGGCCCAGGCAGAGCCGCTCGAAGGTGTCGGCCTGGAGCTGGATGGCGCGCTCCCCCAGAGCCGAGACGAGCTTGCTGGCCCGGGCGAACAGGAGGTCGCCGGTGAGGACCGCGACGGAGTTGCCCCAGACGAACTGGGCCGTGGGCACCCCGCGCCGCATCTGCGAGTCGTCCATGACGTCGTCGTGGTACAGGGACGCGAGGTGGGTGATCTCGACCGCCTGCGCGGCCTGCAGGACGCGCGGAGTGTTGCCGTCGCCGAGCTGGGCGGTGAGGAGCGTGAGCATGGGACGGACTCGCTTGCCGCCCGCCTCCAGGAGGTACCGGGTGGTGACGTCCGCGAGGTTGTCGGCGAACCGCATCTCGCGGTGCAGCGCCTCCTCGACCTGCGCGAGGCCGTCGTCGACGGCGTTGGCGACCTGGCGGTCCTCTCCGCGGACGAAGATCCGCTCGGTCAGGCCGAGCTGGCTGCTGAGCGACGCGGGTCGCCGCACGACCGGAACGCTACGTGGCACTTACTCCCCCTCGGATGGGACGGCGGTCGTCGAGTCTTCGGAGCCGACGGCGCGGTCGGATCGCGCCGTCGCGCCGGACCCGGTGGCGGGCGTGCGGGCGGCGGGCTTGGCCGCGGCGGGCTTCTTCGCGGCGGGCTTCTTCGCAGCAGGCTTCTTCGCAGCAGGCTTCTTCGCAGCAGGCGTCGCCGCAGCAGGCTTCTTCGCAGCAGGCGTCGCCGCAGCAGGCTTCTTCGCAGCAGGCTTCTTCGCAGCAGCCGGCGTCGCCGCAGCAGGCTTCTTCGCAGCCGGCTTCGCGACCTCCACCGGCTTCGGCACCGCCACGGGCTTCCACCCGCGGTGCAGCGCCACGATCCCCGCGGTCAGGTTGCGCCAGGCCACGCGCTCGAAGCCGGCCTGGCGCAGCCACGAGGCCAGCGCCGGCTGGTTCGGCCACGCCTCGATCGACTCCATCAGGTACTCGTACGCCGCGGGGTTCGAACTCGCCACGCGGGCCAGCACGGGCATCCCGTAGCGCAGGTACGCACCGTAGCCCGCGCGGATCGCCGCGAGGGGAGGCTGGGAGAACTCGCACACCACGACCCGTCCCCCGGGCTTGGTGACCCGGTAGAACTCGGCGAGCGCGGCTCGCGGATCGACGATGTTGCGCAGGCCGAACGAGATCGTCACCGCGTCGAACGTGTCGTCGTCGAACGGGAGCTTCGTGGCGTCCGCCTGAACGAACGTGATGAACGGGTTGCCGACCTGCCTGCGCCGGCCCACCTCGATCATGCCCTCCGAGAAGTCTGCGGCGACAACGCTCGCCCCGTTGCGCGCCAGGGACGCACTGGAGGTGCCCGTTCCCGCCGCGACGTCGAGGATCGTCTCGCCGGCGCGGGGCCCGACGGCTCGGGTCGTCGCCACGCGCCAGAGCGTCGCGTTGCCCATCGAGAGGACCGTGTTGGTCCGGTCGTAATGGGTCGACACCTCGTCGAACATGGCGGCGACCTGGGAGGGCTGCTTGCGGAGGTCGGCCTTACTCACCCCCCAGCTTAGGCTGCCCCGACATGCCGTGCATTTCACGGCCCCGCACCGCGCCTCCGCCATCGGGCCAACGCCCAGCCGCCGCGCATCCGGCGCCCAGCGGCCCGGGCGTAGGCTGGTTCGGTGACCGCACCCTCGACCACCCGCCGGGCTACGGGCGTGACCGCCCTGTCGGTCGAGACCACCCCCTCGACGACGTCCGGCATCTCGTTCCCTTCCTCGACTCCCGCCGACCCCTCGTGTGGATCCGCAAAGGCGAGGGGATCGCCGGCATCGGGGAGGCGCTGCGGCTGGAGTTCCGCGGAGCGGACCGGATCCGCCAGGCGTCGGCCGTGTGGCGGGCGACCGTCCAGGCGGCGACCGTCACCGACTCCGTGCGCACGCCGGGCACCGGGCTGGTCGCGTTCGGGACCTTCGCGTTCGACGACGAGAGCACGGCCACAAGCGTGCTGATCGTGCCGCGGCTCGTTCTCGGACGCCGCGGCGGCCGGAGCTGGATCACCCGGATCACGCCCGTGGACGACTCCCCCGCAGCAGCGGATGCGGCCGACGGGCCGGCACAGACGGACGCCGCGCGCAGCGAACTCCCCCGGCCGATCGCGTTCGGGGACGAGTACCGGCTCACCCTCCTCCCCGCGGGACTCGACGAGGGCGGCTACGAGTCCGCCGTCGCGACCGCGGTGGAGCGCATCCGCGAGCACGACCTCTCCAAGGTGGTGCTGGCCCGGGAGCTGTCCGCGCACCTGCCGCTCGAGTCGGACGTGCGGCGCGCACTGGTGGAGCTGGCGCTCGGCTACCCGGACTGCTGGACGTTCGCCGTCGACGGGCTGGTGGGATCCTCCCCGGAGACGCTGGTGCGCGTGCACCACGGCACTGTGACCGCCCGTGTGCTCGCCGGCACGATGTCCCGCGGCCGCGACGCCGAGAGCGACCGCGCGTCGGCTCAGGCCCTCGCCGGCTCGGCCAAGGACCAGGACGAGCACCGCTTCGCGGTGTCCAGCGTGCTCGACGCGCTGCGCCCGCACAGCGCGGACCTCGGCGCGAGCGACGAGCCGTTCACCCTCAAGCTGCCGAACCTCTGGCACCTCGCGACCGACATCGCGGGCACGCTCAGCGACGGGTCGAGCTCGCTCGACCTCGCGGACGCGCTCCACCCGACGGCCGCCGTGGCCGGGACGCCGAAGCCGGAGGCGATCGCGCTCATCCGCGAGCTGGAGCCGTTCGACCGCGGGCGGTACGCCGGGCCGGTCGGCTGGGTCGGCGGCGACGGCGACGGGAGTGGGCGATCGCCCTGCGCTGCGCGCAGCTCGATGAGACCGGCGACCTGACGGCCTACGCGGGCGCGGGCATCGTGGCGGACTCCGACCCCGCCAGGGAGTACGCGGAGACGACCATGAAGTTCCGCCCGATCGTCGAAGCCTTCGGCTGAGCCCGACCGAAGCCTGAGCGAGCGCGCTCTAACTCGCCGCCAGTCGCGCCTTCTCGACCTCCACGTCGTAGTCCGGCGCGGGCCACTCCAGCCTCAGCTCCTCCAGGGCGTGGATGAGGAGGTGCTGCACCGCGAGCCGCGCGTACCACTTGCGGTCGGCCGGCACGACGTGCCACGGCGCGTACGCCGTCGACGTGCGGTCGAACACCACTTGGTAAGCGTCCTGGTAGCTGTCCCAGACCAGCCGCTCGTCCACGTCGCCCGTCGTGTACTTCCACTGCTTGTCGACACGCTTCAGCCGGTCGCCCAGGCGCTTCTTCTGCTCGTCCTTGCCGAGGTGCAGCATCACTTTGACGATCGTCGTCCCCGACTCCGCCAGCTCCAGCTCGAACTCGTTGATCGCGTCGTAGCGACGCTCGATCTCGTCCTCCGGGGCGAGCTTGCGGACCCGGCCGATGAGGACGTCCTCGTAGTGCGAACGGTCGAAGACGCCGACCTCCCCCGCCGCCGGCACGTGGCTCCAGATCCGCCAGAGGAAGTCGTGGGCGAGTTCCACCTGCGTCGGCTTCGTGAAGCCCGCATACCGCACGCCGCCCAGGTTCATCTGTCCGACGACGTGGGTCACGATTCCGCCCTTGCCTGCCGTGTCCATCGCCTGCAGGACGAGCAGCACGCTGCGCCGGTCGCCGAGGGTCCCGGCGGCGAACAGTCGCTCCTGGAGATCGGCGAGGATCGCGGCGCCCTCGGCGAGCGCCGCCCGGCCGTCCTTCTTGCGCCCGTCGAACCCCGGAGTCCCCGCCGTGTCCTGCTCGGCGAGCAGGAAGCCCTCGCCCACGCGCAGCAGCGGGTCGGGGTCCTCGGCCCAAAACGTCTCGCGTCCCATGTCGTCTCCTCGCGCCGCCGCTCACACCCTCTTCGGTGGACCGTACCGCTGATCGTACGACCCGGTCACGCCCCCGGTCACACCCCGGCCGCGTCGAGCACCGGCTCGAACGCGTCCGGCCGGTGCAGGACCACCCGCGTCCTCACACCGTCCGGGAACAGCCGGGACACCGCCTCGGGCCGGGCGCGGTCGTCCACGATGACGTCGATGGTCTCCCGCCAGCGTCCGTCGGGCATCCGCTGCAGCGTGGCCTCCCAGGTCAGCCCGGGCGTCTCTCGGGCCTGCAGCCGCAGGTGGATGCCGACCGCGCGCCGCCGGCCGAGCAGCGACAGCAGCCCCCGGTAGACGGCCGCGCGCCTGGTCGGGGCGAGCCAGGGCTCCAGCGCGCGCACCAGCACATCGGCGCTCCACAGGATCGTCGTCGCGAGGCCGCCGCGCGACTGGTACACGTCCACCGCGTAGACGCCCGCGAGGCGGCGCAGCGACTGCCGCAAGGCGCCGCGCGTGATGCCCTCGTCCACGGTGCTGTGCAGATAGAGCGGGACGGCGGCCTGCGCCGTCAGGCTCCCCACCCGCAGCGCCGCGCGGTCGTGGACGCGCTGCCCCGGCCCGAAGAACGGCCGCAGCTCGCCCAGGAGCGCAGCCACCGCGTCGCCCGGCGGGTCGGCCTCGATCGCGCCGGCGGTGTCGGCGTACGCGGTCGCCTGGTGCAGTGCGCCGAGCCGGAAGCCGGGGGCGAGCGCCGGGCCGGCCTTGACGGTGACCAGCACCCGCGAGCCGTGGAGGTCCAGCCGCACCGGGTTCTCCCGGCCGTCGATGCGCGGGACGAGGTCGAGCACGTGCTCGACGGCGAGGGTGCGGATGCCGGCCGGTACGGGCAGGCGCCCGAGCGGAGTGCCGGCGACGACCAGGTGCGTCACGGCGAACCCGGCGGCGTGCGCGCGCACCGCCACCTGCGCGGCGACCATCCCGCCGAGGCTGAAGCCCGCCAGCACGACGGGCTCCCCCGGCCGGATGCCGGCCTCCCGCATCGCCTCCAGTGCCGCCCGCGTGATCGTCGCCTCGTGCTCGCCGCCGATGACGAGGTCCGCCGTCAGGTCGTTGGGCGCGATGCCCGGGCGCGGGCTCCAGGACTTCGTGCTCGGGAACTGCACGATCCAGTGCCGGACGCCCTCGTGCTCGCGTTCCACCAGCCGGATGACTCCGGTGTCGATGCGCTCGTCCAGATCGGGGTCGCAGAGGTCGTCGATCTCGCGCTGGCTGAGCATCAGGTCGCGGAGCGTGTGCACGGACCGGCGCCGCATCGCACCGGCCGCGAGCCCGGGCGTCCCGAGCGGGTCGGGGGACGGGCCGAGCTCCAGGCCCAGCAGCCCGGCCGGTACGTCGGGGAGCCCGGGCGTCGGCGTGTAGTCGTCGCCGCGTCCCGGGTCGCCCCACCAGCCGAGGAAGTCGTGGAGGAGCGGGAACCGGCGCTCCAGGAGGTCGTCGTAGCCGAGCAGCACGGCGTCGTGCCCGTCACGCAGCAGGCCGCGCCTGCGCCCGAGGGCGACCGTCTTGCGCAGCAGCGCCGGGAGGGTGAAGACGGCGACGTAGGGCCGGGCGCGCCAGCGGGGCAGGACGATCCCGACCAGCCCGATGAGGAGGGCGACAGGACCGAGCGCCCAGCCGGCGACCCGGGCCAGCCCACCGGTCAGCCGCGGCGCTGCGGTGAGGTAGAGGGCGCTCAGGGCCGTGCGCCTCGCGCGGCGGCGGTGCGGCTCGGGGACGGGGAACGGGTACTGCACGCGTGACGCGCGCTGTGCGGCGAACCGGAGCCACTCGGCGGCGAGGGCCAGGAGAGCCGCCACGGCTGCGACGACGACCGCGACGGCACCGAGCGCGACCAGTGCCAGTCCCGCCGCGAGCGCGACCGGGGCTCCGACGATGAGGCCGGCGACGAGCCCCGCCCAGCCGCCGGGCGTCCTCCCGCGCCACACGCGCGGGGAAGCTGGCTGAGCATGCGGTCAGCCTAACCGCGCCCGCCCTCGCGACGGCCGAGCACTGCCGTCTAGCCAGGCGCGCCGCGGCAACGCTAGGTTGTGCACACCAACCGGGAGGAGCCCATCGTGAACGGTTTCTGGAACGTCATCTGGCTGATCTTCTGGGCGTTCGCCTTCGTCGCCTACCTGATGGTGCTGTTCACGATCCTGGTCGACCTGTTCCGCGACGAGAAGCTCAACGGCTGGTGGAAGGCCGTGTGGGTGATCTTCCTCATCTTCCTCCCGTTCCTGACCGCGCTGGTCTACCTGGTCGCGCGCGGCCGCGGCATGGCAGAGCGCAACGCACGCGACCGCAGGACCGTCCCGGAAGACACCGACTACTACACGCATCCCACCCCATCGGCCACGCCGGCTGCCGACATCGAGCAGGCGAAAGCTCTGCTGGACAAGGGCGTGATCAGCCAGAACGAGTTCGACGCGCTCAAGGCGAAGGCGCTCGGAAACCGATTCTGAGCACGACTCGAGCTCCTTTCCGCACGATTCAGGGACTTTTGAGCGCCCGACAGGCTATCCTGCGATACGACACGCCTGACTTCATTACGAGATGGGCTTGCATCCGACGCAGGTGGATGTAATATTCATGTATGCCTGTACCCATCGCAGAGGCCGTCAGTCCCCGACGGCTCATCCGGGACGAAGTTTTCGTTCGTCTACTCGACGCCATTGTCGACGGGGACCTCACGCCAGGAGAGCAGCTCTACGACGCTGAGATCGAGAAGTGGGTCGGAGTCTCCCGCACCCCCGTCCGCGAAGCCCTGAACCAGCTCGCGGCAATGGGGCTCGTGGAGATCATGCCCCAGAAACGCACCCGCGTGACTCCGATCGACCCCGTGCGCCTCCGGGCGCTCATCGACACCGTCGGCAGCCTCCTCGTCGGCATCGTGCGCGACGCGACGCCGCTCCTCACCGAGGACGACAGGGACGCCCTCCGCGCCTTCACGGAGCGGTTCGGCGACGGCGACGGGATGGCAGAGCTCGTCAAGGAGCGCGTGCTCACCGACGGCTTCGTCAACGTCTTCCTGCGCCGCCTCGACAACCGCACGCTCGCGAAGCTGTTCACCCGCCACCTCCCCGAGGTGCGCCGGGCGCTGATCGCGGCACCGTCCTCGAAGGCGTTCACGAAGGGGGCGCCGCACCTCGCGTCCGCCGTCGACGCGGCCATCGCCGGCAACGGCGCCAAGGCCGCCAAGGGCGTTTCCGACTTCTGGAACAAGGGGCTCGTCACCGTGGTGGACGAATTCGGAACGAAGGCCGCACTCTCTGGGAAGGAGGGGCGCTGATGCCGCTCCCCGTCAAAGACTCCGCACCCGTCGAGCGCCAGCTCCTGCGCGATGTCGTCTACAACCGCCTCTACGAGGGCATCCTCGACGGCACGCTCGAGCCGGGCGAGACCCTGCTGGACGAGAAGCTCACCGCCTGGCTCGGCGTCTCCCGCACGCCGATCCGCGAGGCGCTGATGAAGCTCGCCGACATCGGCCTGGTCGAGATGGCGCCGAACCGCTACACTCGCGTCGCCCCGATCGACCTCCGCGCCATCGACGAAGCGATCTACACGACAGGACTCCTGCACGAGTACGCGGCCCGCACCTCGGTCCCGAACCTCGACACCGCGGCGCTCGGCCGTCAGGACAAGGCCGTCAAGGAGATCCGCAAGGCCGCCAAGTCGAACAACCTCCCGGCCCTCGGCCGCGCGGTGAACGACTTCTTCCTCGAGTTCGAGCGCAACAGCGGCAACGACGTGCTGCTCGCGATCAGCGAAGGCCTGAGCCCGCAGGTGCTGCGCTACGTCTCCGTGTGGAAGCGTCCGTTCGACACCGACGAGCTGCCCGCCCGCGTCACCGAGATCCACGACGCCGCAAAGGCGCACGACGGCGAGAAGGCCGGCGACCTGGTCCGTGCGCTGTACGCGCCGACGTTCGCGCAGTTCCTCTCGGACTACCGCCGCAGCAACGAGGACATCGAAGAGAGCCCCGTGGTCTAGTCGACCGACCGCATTCGTGCCCGGCGCCTGCCTTCAGGCGCCGGGCACGCCTGCGTTACGGGGTCAGTGCTCGGCGTCGACGGACGCGCGGCCGGACACGACGGACCGGATGTACGACGCGACCTTCTCGTGCTCGGGGTGCTCGACGTACCGCTGCAGGGCGGCTTCGTCCTCGAAATCGCTCACGAGGACGATGTCGAACTCGTTCGCCGGCAGCGAGTTGAGCCCCACCTCGAAGCGCAGGATCTCCGGGACGACCGCGGGAAGGGACTCCAGCCCCGCCTTGACGCGGGCGGCCTGGTCGGCGCGCTCCGCCTCCTCGGTCGACGCGAGCTTCCACATGACGACGTGACGCAGAGTCAACGGGCCTCCTCCAGCAGGGCGGTGCGCAAGCGCGCCTGGTCGACGCGCCAGTAGGTGTGCTGCCGGCCGTCCACGAGGACGACCGGGATGTCCTCCACGTAGCGCTCGTGCAGCTCGGCGTCCTCCAGGATGCTGAGCTCCTCCACGCGCACCTCGGGGGCGCCGGCGGGGAGGGCGTCGATCACCGAGCGGATCGCTTCCCGCGCGTCGTCGCACAGGTGACAGCCCGGCTTGCCGATGAGCGTGACGGTGACGGTGGACACGCGGTCAAGCCTAACCCGGCCGCCCGTGCTCAGCAGAAAGCGCCGGACCTGACGGACCGGCGCTCGAGCAGCAGACGCTGAGGTCTACTTCTTGTTGCGACGCTGGTGGCGCGTCTTGCGAAGAAGCTTGCGGTGCTTCTTCTTCGCCATACGCTTGCGACGCTTCTTGATAACGGAACCCACGTAGACCTCACAAAGTTAGTGGTTTGCCGCGGGATACGCGGCGACACAAGCAGACAGTCTACCCGACTTCACGCCGAGTCTGCGACGCCGCCGTCCAGGTGAGGCGTCACGGCCTCCAGCGCATGCGCCACGGCGGACTCCGGAACGCGGAACGACCGGCCGAACCGGATCGCCGGGAGCTCACCGGAGTGGACGAGCCGGTAGACGGTCATGCGGGAGACGCGCATCATGTCGGCCACCTCTGCGACCGTCAGGAAGCGCACCTCGCGAAGAGCGTTCGAGCCCCCATCGTGAACCATGCGGTGTCCCTTTCTTGCCCGTCATCGTACTCGGGTCGCGACGACGGCGAACTAGGGAACTCTAGTCCGTGTGCGGGGCTGGATTCCAGCCCCGGTTCACTCCCTCCGCCACTTCTTCGGCGTGACGCGCTCCACCCGTCGACGGGTGTCGGCGAGCACCTTGCCGACCGTGCTGGCGAACTCGCGCGTCTCGTCGGCGAGCTGCACCGAGAACGCGGAGAGGTCGACATCCGACGCGGTGAAGGGGATGACCCAATCCTCCACCGCCTCCAGCGGCGTCGGGTCGAGCCGGTAGTACCGGTGCTGGCCCTCCTCGCGGACGGACACCAGCGACGCTTCGCGCAGGACCTTGAGGTGCTTGGACACGGTGGGCTGGCTGAGCTCCAGGGTGGCCACGATCTCCGAGACCGAGATCTCCCCGACGGGACGCGCGTCATCCGAGTTGCGGTCGAGCAGCACTCTGAGAATCTCGCGCCGCGTCGGGTCGGCGATCACGTCGAAGATGTCGGCCATTGCACCAGGCTAGTCGTACGGCTCCCCGAGTACCACGCCCGAAGCTGTCGGTCCGAGACCGCCGGAAGGAACGACCGATCGGCACGGCATATCCGCCCATCGCGCGTCGCGATCCCCTTCAAGCAGCCATCTCTTCCTCACTTTCTCCCTCAGTTGCGCGGCGTGTTGCGGGAGGAAGTGAGGAAGTGATGGCCGGGTTGTGGATAACTGCGTGTGCGGGGAGGCCGGCCTCAGGATGGTCGGATGGAGGAGCTCATCGACCGCACCGGGTTCACACTTGCCGAGGGAATCGCGGGCGGAATCTCGCGTCGCCGACTGTACGGCGATGGTGTCCAACGATCTTTTCGGGGGTCAGGACCATCGATGCCGATCTCACCGATCACCGGTCGCGCTGCCGCGCCTACGCTGCGCTCAAGAGGCCTGGCCACATCTTCAGCCACCACTCGGCGGCCGCACTGCACGGATTTCCACTCCGGTGGTCTGTGCAACCTCGGGATCTGCACCTCGCCGTCTTCGCCCCTCGCAAGCCGCCGCGCATGGCCGGAGTGATCGGCCACGAACTCCGCCCTGCCGGGCATCGCGTGATCGAGATGGACGGTCTGCACGTCGTCGCGCCGGAGGACGCGTGGGCCCAGCTCTCGACGTTCCTGCCGATCGACGACCTGGTTACCATCGGGGACTGGCTCATCACCGGAGACGAGCCGCATTCCGGCGCGGCCACACCGTTCTCGCGGGACCACCTCGAGGCGGCAATCCGTCATCATGGGCGCCGGCCCGGCATTCGAGCATTGCGCCAGGCGTTCGAACTCGTTCGCTACGGCCCTCTCTCGCCCCAGGAGACGAGGCTGCGCCTCGAGCTCGTCCGTTCCGGGCTCCCCGAACCCGCGCTCAACCATCATGTTCACGACCGGGGCAGCCGGGTGGCGATGGTCGACCTGGCGTATCCGGAGCGACGCCTCGCCATCGAGTATCTCGGCGATCACCACCGAACGGACGCCGACGCGTATCGCGAGGACATCTATCGCCGAGAGCGGCTCACCGCCGCCGGATGGGACGTCGTATTCCTCACCGTTGCGGACCTCGAAGGACCGACCCCGCGAGCCACCCTCATCGTCCGCCGCGCCTACGCCCGCGCACTCCGCGCCTGAGCCATCGCTTCCTCACTTTCTCCCGCTCCGACGCGGCGTGTTGCGGGAGGAAGTGAGGAAGCGATGGCTGCGGGGGTGGGGGGGTTAGTGGGCGGCTAGTTCGCGGGCGCGGGCGAGGGCTGCGTCGGTGGCGCGGGTGAAGAGGGTGGGGAGGTCGGCGTCGGCGAGGACGGCGATGGCGCGCTCGGTGGTGCCGTTGGGGCTGGTGACGCGGCGGCGGAGCTCGGCCGGGTCCTCGCCGGACGAGACCAGGAGCTCGGAGGCGCCGAGGAAGGTGCCGTTCACCAGGGTGCGCGCCTGCGCGGGCGTGAAGCCCTTCTCGATCGCCGCGGCGGTCAGCGCCTCCACGAGGAAGAACACGTACGCCGGGCCCGAGCCGGAGATGGTGCTGAGCGCGTCGAGCTGCGACTCGGGCACCTCGACGACCTCCCCGACGGTCTCGAACAGCGCGCGGACGAGCGCGAGGTCGTCGGGCTCCGTGCGGGTGCCCGGGCTGATCCCGGTGACGGCCTTGCCCACGACCGCCGGCGTGTTCGGCATCGACCGCACGACGATGACCGACGGCGGCAGCAGCGACTCGAACGTCTTGATGGTGACACCCGCCGCAACGCTCACGACGATGGCTCCGGGCGTCAGCGAGTCGGAGATCTCGTGCAGGAGGTCGGGCACCATCCCGGGCTTGACGGCGACGATCACGAGTTCGGCGCCGTCCACCGCGGCGCGGTTCGCGTCCCCGTCGTGCTCGGTCGCGTACGCGGTCACGCCGGGGATGCCGGCGAGCTCCGCTGCGCGCGCCTTCGACCGATTGGTGACCCGGATGCCGCCGTCCACGGTCACCCCCGGCGCGGTCAGGCCGGAGAGGATGGCGCGGCCCATCGAGCCCGCCCCGAGCATCGCGATGGTGGGCAGCGTGACGTTCTGCGTGTCGCTCATGGGCCCATCCTAGGATGAGGTCATGAGCGCAGAAGGTGGCACCCGGGCGATCGTCGCGGCCTTCGCCGCCAACCTCGGGATCGCCCTCACCAAGTTCATCGCGTGGGCCTTCTCCGGCTCCTCCTCGATGCTCGCCGAGGGCGTTCACTCGGTCGCCGACTCGGGCAATCAGCTCCTCCTGCTCCTCGGCGGACGCCAGGCCAAGAAGAGAGCCGACAAGGAGCACCCGTTCGGCTACGGGCGCGAGCGCTACGTGTACGCGTTCGTCGTCTCGATCATCCTGTTCTCGGTCGGCGGCGTCTTCTCGCTCTACGAGGGCGTCGAGAAGCTGACGCACCCGCACCCGCTGGAGAACTGGTGGCTGCCGCTGCTGGTCCTCTTCATCGCGATCGGCCTGGAGTCGTTCTCGCTGCGCACGGCCGTGCGCGAGTCCAACCCGCTCCGCAAGGGGATGTCGTGGCCGCAGTTCATCCGGCGCGCGAAGGCCCCGGAGCTGCCGGTGGTACTGCTGGAGGACGTCGCCGCGCTCACCGGCCTGGTCTTCGCGCTGATCGGCGTCGGGCTCACGATCATCACCGGCAACGGCGTCTGGGACGGCGTCGGCACCGTGCTGATCGGCCTCCTGCTGGTCGCAGTCGCGATCGTTCTCGGCATCGAGACCAAGAGCCTCCTGGTCGGCGAGGGCGCCTCCGACGCGGACGTCGCCGCCATCGAGAAGGCGATCCTCCTGGGCGGCGACGAGGTCGAGCGCATCATCCACATGCGCACCCTCTACCTGGGGCCGGACGAGCTGCTCGTCGGCGCCAAGCTCGCCGTCGCGGGCGAGCAGAGCATGCTGGAGGTCTCGGCCGCGATCGACGCGATCGAGCGGCGCATCCGCGACGCCGTGCCCGTCGCCCGGGTGATCTACATCGAGCCGGACGTCTGGGTCGACCCGAACGAGCAGCACCCCGCCACCGACACCATCATCGTCAAAGGACTCGAGTGACCCGCACCGCGCTGATCCTGCAGCACGACCCGTCCATCCACCTCGGCAACATCGGCCCGGTGCTTGTGGAGCACGGCTACGACCTGCGCATCGTCGACGTGACGACGCAGGATGTGTCCGCCCTCGACCCGCAGGAGGCCGACCTCGTCGTCGTGCTCGGCGGCGAGATGGGCGCGTACCAGACGGACGAGTTCCCGTTCCTGGCCGCCGAGCAGGACCTGCTGCGCAGCCGCCTCGACGCCGAGCGCCCGACCCTCGGCGTGTGCCTGGGCGCGCAGCTCATGGCCGGCGCGCTCGGCGAGCGCGTCTACAAGGGCGACACCATGCAGATCGGTTTCCGCCGTGTGGAGCCGACGGAGGCCGGCGCGATGTCGCCGATCCGTCACTTCGACGGCGTGCCGGTCGTGGAGTGGCACGGCGACACCTTCGAGCTGCCGGAGCGGGCGACCCGCCTGGCGTCGTCCAGCGATTACTCCAACGAGGCGTTCGCGATCGGCGGCTTCGCGCTGGCGGTGCAGTTCCATCCCGAGGTGACGGACGAGATGCACGAGGAGTGGGTCGCCGACGGGTACAACGAACTCGACGAGCACGCGCTCGACCCGGAGGCGCTGCGCGAGGATCGCGAGCTCTACTCCGCCCGGATGCAGGAGGCCTCCCGCGCCGCCTTCTCCGAGTGGCTGGAGGCCCTCCCCCGCTGAGCCGCTATCGCTTCCTCAGTTTCTCCCGCAACGCGCCGGGCGCGAGCGGGAGAAAGTGAGGAGACGATGGCTGCGGTCAGCGCTTGGCGCGGAAGAAGTCGAGCAGCAGGTCGGCGCACTCCTCGGCGAGGACGCCGGGGTAGACGGCGACCTGGTGGTTGAGCCTGCGGTCGCGGAGCACGTCGTAGACCGAGCCCGCCGCGCCGGCCTTCTCGTCCCACGCGCCGAAGACGACGGTCGGGACGCGGGCGGCCAGCACCGCGCCGGCGCACATCACGCACGGCTCGAGGGTCACGACCAGGGTGCAGCCCTCCAGGTGCCAGTCGCTACGCGTCGCGGCGGCCGCGCGCAGCGCCAGGACCTCGGCGTGCGCGGTGGGGTCGCGGTGCAGCTCGCGCTCGTTGCGTCCGGTGCCGATGACCTCGCCGTTCTCGTCCAGCACGAGCGCCGCGACCGGGACGTCGCCCGTGTCGAAGGCGAGCCGGGCGTCCGTGACGGCGCGGCGCATCCACCGCTCGTAGTCGGCGGGCACGGGAAGGGTCACGGCTGCTCCTGGCTGGGGTCCTCGCCCGGGGCGGGTTCGGCTAGCCTTGAGCCTATGCGAGTGCACGTAGCAGACCACCCCCTGATCACCCACAAGCTCTCCGTGCTCCGCAACAAAGAGACCCCGTCGCCCGTCTTCCGGGCCCTCACGGAGGAGCTCGTCACCCTCCTCGCCTATGAGGCGACCCGCGCCGTGCGCGTCGAGCCCGTCGAGATCCAGACCCCGGTGACCACGACGATGGGCGTCACCCTCAGCCAGCCGCGGCCGCTCGTCGTTCCGATCCTGCGTGCGGGGCTCGGGATGCTGGAGGGCATGGTCAAGCTGATGCCGACCGCCGAGGTCGGCTTCCTGGGCATGGTGCGCAACGAGGAGACCCTCGAGCCGACCACGTACGCCGAGCGTCTGCCGATGGACCTCTCCGACCGCCAGTGCTTCGTGCTCGACCCGATGCTCGCCACGGGAGGCTCACTGGGCGCCGCGATCGAGTTCCTCTTCACCCGCAACGCGGTGGACGTGACCGCGATCTGCCTGCTCGCCGCGCCCGAGGGACTCGAGGCTCTGGAGAAGGCGACGGAGGGCCGCGACGTCACCATCGTCCTCGGCGCTCTGGACGAGCGGTTGAACGAGAACGGATACATTGTGCCCGGTCTCGGCGACGCTGGTGACCGTTTGTACGGCACTGTGTAGGGTGTCGAGCACTCCCGCAACATTCCGTAACGATTTGACATGACGTGTCACGGGACGGTTTACTTCTCAACATGACTGACAACTCGCGCACCCTGACCTCCTTCGAGGCCCCCGGGGATGCCGGCATGATGATGCCCGGCCGCGACTCGGTCATGTGTTGCCGAATGTGTCGCTAATCTGACGACCCTTTCGCCGAGCGGTCGCCCTCCGACGCAGACGAGCGTCGGCTCCGGGCACAGCTCCTCGGGCGCGCCACACGAACGCACCCGTGCATCAGTCCCTTTCTGAACAGGGACACCTCGTCACACCGGAAAACCCGCATCCGGCGCACCCTCCTCAGCAGATCCTCGCAGGAGACAGCCGCATCCGGGCCCGGACGCATCATCATCACCGAAGGGCTCTCCCTCCCATGTCTCTCGCAACCGTCGACACCCTCCGTCCCTCCACTCCCGTCGCCCCGGCAGCTTCTGCCGCCACGGCGCCCCGCCTCCGCGCCGTCCCCGAGGGGACCGAGGCCCGCGGCTTCGTCCTCTACGTCGGCATCGACGAGCTGAAGGCCGCCGCGTCCGGCACCGACCTCGGCCGCATCGTCGAGGCGCTCAAGCAGCTCACGGCCGAGCTGGCCCCGGCCGCCGAGACCTACGCCGCCGTGGCCCTGGCCCCGGCCGGCGCCGGCGGACGCGACGTCGACGTGGTCCGCCTCGCCCTGCAGGACCCCGCCGCGATCGCCAAGCACCGCCACACCGCCACGGTCGACGAGGACGAGGACCGCGCCGCCTCCGGCGTCGTGGTCGACATCTCCCGCAAGCGCCTCGTCCTCGACAACCAGACCGTGTCGCTCACGTACAAGGAGTTCGAGCTGCTGCAGTACCTGGTGCTGCGCGAGGGCCGCACCATCGAGCGCGCCGAGCTGATCTCGTCGCTCTGGTCGAACGCCGACGAGGGCGAGATCCCCAACGAGCGCACCATCGACGTCCACGTCCGCCGCCTGCGCGCCAAGTTGGGACGCTACGAGGACATCGTGCGTACCGTGCGCGGCGTCGGCTACCGCTTCGACCGCCACGCGGACGTCTCCATCCGCCACGCCAGCGCCCCCTCCCCGACCTCTTCTGAGCCTCGGCAGCCGTCGAGCGCCAGCGAGTTCGCGCAAACTGCGTCGCAAACCGCCGAGCACGCAGATCGTCTGCCTACTCGGCGGTTCGCGGTTGAAACGGGTGTACTCGGCGGCTAGGCGGAGCGTTTGTAGATGCGGAAGGCGTTGGTCGCGAGGGCGGCCATGACGACGGCTAGTGCGGCGAGCAGGCCGGCGTGGGCCCACAGGCTCGCCCAGTCCGGGGCCGCGCTGAGGGCCTCGCGGCCGACGATCACCGCCCACTCGAACGGGTTGTAAGCCGCGACGTTCCGCACCCACTCCGGCGACAGCGTCGTGTTCATGATCGCCGAGCTGAGGAACATCAGCGGGAGCGTGATGAGCTGCGAGATGCCGATCAGCGCGGTCTGGTCGCGTGCGAGCAGCGCGACAGCGTTCGAGAACGAGCAGAACACCGCGGTCAGAAGCACGACGCCCAGCAGGAGGAGGAGCATCCCGCCCGCGCCGCCGTCGAAGCGCGCGCCCGCCCAGAAGGCGATCCCCACCACGATCAGCGATTGCACCACCGCCAGGATCGACTGGTAGACGAGCGTCGACACGATCATGGCGCCGCGGTTGGTGGGCGAGGTGAGGAACCTGTCCATCACGCCGCGGTCCATGTCCTGGATGTAGACGGTGCCCGACCAGGCGCTCCCGAACAGCGCGAGCATCATCACGACGCCCGGCGTCAGGTACTCCAGGTAGCTCTGGCCGCCGCCGAATCCCGGGATTTCGGTGACCGACTTGAAGAGCTGTCCGAAGATCAATAGCCAGATGACCGGCTGCACCAGGTTCATCACCAGGAACGCGGGCATCCGAATCGCCCAGCGGAGCTGGCGGCCGGTGAGCAGCAGCGTGTGGGTGAGGAAGGTCGGGCCGGTGCGGCGCTGCGCGCGCGGGAACGGCGATGGCGGTCATGATGCGGTCTCCAGAACGTGCTCGGCGGACTCCTGCGCCCGCGTGAAGGTGCGGCCGGTGTGCCGCAGGTAGACGTCGTCGAGGCTGGGCCGCGCGACGGTGGCGGAGGCGACGGCGACGGCTGCGGCCTCCAGCGCGGCGAGGGCGGCCGGGAGGGTAGCCGCCCCGTTGTCCGCCCGGGCGCGGAGCGTGCGGCCGTCGCCGCCGACCTCGTGGAGGGCGTCGACGCGCTCGAGCGCCGTGAGAGCCGCGAACGGGTCGGCGTCCGGCGACAGTTCCACGATGACGGCGTCGCCGCGGAGGCCGTTCTTCAGCTCCTCCGGGGTTCCGCCCGTGACGATGCGTCCGTGGTCCACGATCGCCAGCCGGTCGGCGAGACGGTCGGCCTCGTCCAGGTAGTGCGTCGTGAGCAGGACTGTGAGGTTCTCGGCGCCGGTCATCCGATCCAGCTCCGCCCACAGCTCGGCGCGCGCCTCCGGGTCGAGCCCGGTGGTCGGCTCGTCGAGGAAGAGCACCTCCGGCCGGTGCATGAGCCCGATCGCGACGTCCAGCTTGCGCGCCATGCCGCCCGAGTAGGCCTTCACCTGGCGCTTGGCGTGGTCGGTGAGCCCGAAGCGGTCGAGCAGTTCGCGGGAGCGGGCCTTCGCGTCCCGGCCGCTCATCCCCTGCAGGCGGCCGGCGAGGACGAGGTTCTCGGCGCCGGTGTCGTTGGGGTCGGAGACCGGCTTCTGCGCCACGAAGCCGATCGCGCGGCGCACGCGGCCGGGGTTTCGGCTGACGTCGATGCCGGCCACGAAGGCCGTACCGGCGTCGGCACGGGCCAGCGTGGACAGGATCTTCATGGTGGTGGACTTGCCGGCGCCGTTGGGGCCGAGCAGTCCGAAGACGGTGCCGGAGGCGACCTCGAAGCCGAGGTCGTCGACAGCGCGGACGGCGGGTGTGCCCCGGCCTCCGTTGTAGATCTTGACGAGGTGCTCGGCGGCGATCGCCGAGCCGGTGTGTGGTGCCACGGGTGGCTTCCTTTCATCTCGGGCAGCCACCGTCGCGGGCCTATCATGGAGAAAGCCCTCGGTGACTGTTGACGCAGGTTCCGCAAGGAACGAATCGAAGGTGTGGATGGCCGGAGAGTTGCCGCTCTCCGGCCATCGTTCTGTCTGTGCGGCGCTCAGGTGCCTGCGGGGCTCGGCGCTTCCGCGGAGCCCATCAGGTCGGCCACCTCCTGTCCGAAATCCCCGGCGGCGATCCGGTCGCGGATCTCCGCCATGTCGTGGCCCTCGCCGAACAGCTCCCAGAGCCGCTCCCACCAGTCGACTCCGCCGAGGGTCCGGTCGCGGATGCGCGCGGCCAGGTCGGCGATGAACGCGCGCTCGGCCTCCATGATCGCGACCCGGTAGCGGGACTCGATCATGAACAGTTCGGGCAGCGGGAGGGCGAGCGCGCTGTCGAACACGCGGGCCCGCTCGGCGAGCTCGGCGTCCAGGAGGTCGCGCCGCCGTTCGAGGAGTTCGACGGCGACCTCCGGGGCGAGCATCGGGAGCAGCGACAGCCCGGTCTCGATGGCGGGGTACTCCTTCACCGGGAACGCGATGAGCTCCCGCATCCACTCGTCCGCCTCCGCTCGGCCGGCGTCGGTGATCTCGTAGACGACGCGCTCGGGCCGGTTGCCCTCCCGCTCGGTCTGCGCGACGCGGATGAAGCCGTGCTTCTCGAGCGACTTGATGACGGCGTAGAGGGAGCCGAAGTTGAGCCGGATGCTGTCCTCCTTGCCGCGCTCCCGCATGGTGGTCGTCATCTCGTACGGGTACATCGGCTTCTCCCAGAGGCAGGCCAGCACTGCCAGCGCCAGGGGGTTGGACACCGCTCGCTTACTCATTACTCACCTCCGGATACTTTGCTCAGAGTATTCGGTTTGGAGTGGCGGGTCAAGCGGCTTCCTACTGCCGGAGCGGTTCGCCCTCGGGCGCCCCGTCGATCGGCGAACATGTCGACGGAGAAAGCTGAGGTGAAAACCAGGCCAATCATGATCAGGCCGAAGCTGCCGATTCCGATGAGCGCGATGATCGCCAGGTGAAGTGCGCTGGAGAACGCGACCGCGAGTACTCGCGCCTTTCCGGGTACCCAAATGAGCACGGCGATGGCGATCTCGACGGCAATTGTGCCGGAGCTGATGAGGAACGCTCCGACCGGGGTAGCCGTGATCGCGAGCGCAATCGAGCCGAGTGGCCCAGAGACTCCGAACATCTCCATTCGGGTTACGTAGTAGATGGCAGATCCATCCACCCAGGAACATCTATTCCGGCCGAGGATTGCCCTGGGCGATGACCGCCTTCGCGGCTTGATTCGCCGAGCGCCACGCAAGGAGCGAGACGACCACTATGACGACGAATCCGCTCAACGCCAGACAGTGTTTACATTTTAACCCTTAGCATATATACAAGACCGACCTGTCCACCCTCAGCGTGGGGATAACCGCCCCATAGAGAATTCGCAGCAAAAATAACGACTTGATAACTAGCACCCGTTACCTCTTCGTTATATAGTTCAAGAGCAATGGTTGTTTGCTGTGGCAGCCATCGCGGAATGTGATTGCAGGACACTCTTGGTGCAAGGGAGAGGGCCGGCCGCTAGCCTCTGCGGCCGGCCCTCAATCTTTTCGTCGCACGACCGTTCCAACCCCTCCCTCCGCGAACGCCGTGCTGGCACGGATGAGCGCTGTCGGCGCATGATGAGATGATGCGAACGCATCGACTATCGAGCGCGAAGGGGTGGCGTCATGAGCACGGGGACGACCGCGGCCGGTCCGGCCAAGCGATCCAGGACGACCGCGGTCTCGGCATGGGAGTCGCTGTTCCGGGCGCAGGTCGCCGTCATGCGGACGCTGGCCGCCGAGTTCCCGACCAGGGACATCTCGTTCAACGAGTACGACGTCCTCTTCACCCTCTCCCGCCAGGCCGACCGCTCGCTGCGCCTCCGCGACCTCAACAAGCACGTCCTCCTCACCCAGCCGAGCGTGAGCAGGCTCGTCGACCGGCTGGTCGACCGGGGGCTCGTCGTCAAAGGTCCGGAGCCGTCCGACGCGCGCGGCACGATCATCACGATGACCGACACCGGGTTCGAGATGTTCCGTCGCGTCGCGTTCGACCACATGCGCTCCATCGCGCAGCGGGTCGGCACCCGGCTCGACACCGAGGAGCTGGAGCAGCTCGCCGCCCTGTGCGACAAACTGCGCGGCGAGGACTGACGGCCCGATCCTCCTCCACATTCTCATTCCTGAATAAGTTCTCCACAACGCGGGCGGACCCTCGGGGACGCGACATCGGGCACGCGTATTATTGCGCGCATGGCTGACGGACGCAGAAGATGGAAGTGGGCGCCCGCGCTGCTCGGATTCGTGGCGCTGAGCGGCGTAGCCGGACTCCTCGCCGCCGCGGCGGTCACACCCGCCGTCGCCCTCACCGGCTCGGCCGCGGACTCGACCATCAGCGTCTTCGACGGCCTCCCCGAATATATGAAGGTGGAGCCGCTGGCGCAGGCGTCCACCATGTACGCGACGTCCGCCGGCAAACCGGTGCCGATCGCCACGTTCTACTCGCAGAACCGCGTGGAGGTCGGCTGGGACGCCATCTCCCAGAACCTCAAGGACGCGGCGATCGCCACGGAGGACCCGCGCTTCTACGAGCACGGCGGTGTCGACGTCACCGGCACGATCCGCGGCGCGGTGCTGACGGCGCTGCACAAATCGGTGCAGGGCGGCTCGTCCATCACTCAGCAGTACGTCAAGAACATCCTGGTGCAGCGCTGCGAGAACAAGCAGCCGGACCCGACCGCGGCGGACGCCGTCCAGAAGAAGCAGTACAAGGCGTATCAGGCCTGCTACAACGACGCGACCGCCGTCGACCCGGTGCGCAAGCTCAAGGAGATGCGCTACGCGATCGGGCTCGAGAAGGAGTACTCGAAGAACGACATCCTGCAGAGCTACCTCAACATCGCTCTGTTCGGTGGCCGCGTCTACGGCGTCCAGTCGGCGGCCGAGTACTACTTCGGGGTGTCGGCCGCGGACATCTCGCTCCCCCAGGCGGCGACCCTCATCGCCATCCTGAACAACCCGGACAACCTCCGCATCGACCGGCCGGCCAACAAGGACAACGGCGCGGCGAACGGCTACGCGCAGACCCTCGCCCGGCGCAACTACGTGATCGACCGCATGCTGGTGAACGGCAAGATCACCAAAGAGGAGCACGACGCGGCGAAGGCCACCAAGGTCGTGCCCAAGATCAGCCAGATGTCGAACGGCTGCATGACCGCGCAGCAGTTCAACGCGGCGTTCTTCTGCGACTATGTCGAGCGCACCATCGAGCAGAACCCGATCTTCGGCAAGACCGCCGACGAGCGGTCCAGCTACCTGACGCGCGGCGGCCTCAAGATCTACACGACGCTGAACCTCGACCTCCAGTCGCAGGCGCAGCAGGCGGTGTCGGCGTACATCCCGCCCTCCAGCCCCAACCTGGACCTCGGCTCGTCGAACGTCTCGGTGGAGGTCGGCACGGGCCGGATCGTCACGATGGTGCAGAACAGGCCGTACGACAACACGGCGGCGCCCGCCGCGGGCACCACGGCTGTCAACTACAACACCGACTACGACTACGGCGGCTCGGAAGGCTTCCAGACCGGATCGTCGTACAAGGCGTTCGACCTGCTCGAATGGCTGAAGGAAGGCCACACCCTCAACGAGGTGGTGAACGGGACGCAGCACACCTTCCCGCAGACCGCGTTCCACGAGAGCGACCCCTGCAACGACATCGGCGGGGCGCCGTGGAACGTCGCGAACGACGAGGGCGAGTCGGTGACCTCGACGTCGGTGATGCAGGCGACGGCGGCCTCCATCAACTCGATCTTCGCGATGATGGCCACCAAGCTGGACCTCTGCGGCATCAAGGAAGGCGCCCAGGACCTCCTGGTCCACGGCGCGGATGAGGCGACCAACCCGTACATGGCCAACCCGTCGTCCGTGCTGGGCACGAACTACATCGCCCCGATCACGATGGCGACGGCGTACGCCGGGATCGCCAACAACGGCAAGGCGTGCAGCCCGGTCGCGATCGACAAGATCATCACGACCGACGGCGTCGCGCACGCCGTTCCGAAGACCCAGTGCTCGACCACCCCGATCGACCCGGGCGTCGCAGCCGCCGCGATCTACGCCCTCCAGGGCGTGCTCCGCGGAGGCGGCACCGCGTCCTCGGCCAACCCGAACGACGGCGTTCCGCTCTTCGGCAAGACCGGAACGACGGACAATTCGGTCGAGAACTGGCTGGTCACCTCCACGACGAAGATCGCGCAAGCCACGTGGGTGGGCAACATCTCGGGCGGCGTCGCCCTCCGCAGCCAGAACTTCCAGGGCGTCGGCGGCGGCGACGTCAAGTTCGCGATCGTCAAGCGCATCCAGACGGCGCTCGACGCCGCCTACGGCGGGTCGGCGTTCCCCGCTCCGCTCCCGAAGTTCCTCGGGGTGTCCGCGCCGCCGAAGGCGGCCGCGCCGGCGCCGAGCGCGCCCGGTGCAGGTCAGACCAACCCCGCTCCGGCCCCGGTCACACCCCCTGGCCAGGGGAAGAAGAAGCCCTGACGCGGCGACTCACGCGGGCGGGCAGTTCGCCGCTGAGCGCTCAGCGACCGTCTTGACGCCCTGCAGCATGGCGACCCAGTTGTCGCGGGAGTGCTGGGCGGCCTCCACCGTCGGATTGTTGTCCTGATCGAGCGTGACGTGGGTGCCCTCCGGGGTCGCGTCGAGCTCGAAGTGCAGCGCGTGGTAGTTCTCGGGGACGTCGGGCAGGCCGCTCAACGGGCTGAAGTGCGTCAGCACGATCCGCCAGGGCTCCTCGCGGTCCTCCAGCTCGATCACCCGGCCGTGGTCCTCGAACGACTTCCCCTGCCACTCGCCGCGCCAGACGATGCGCGAGCCGAGCCTCCAGTCGGAGACGACCTCCGCCCCGAACAGGATCTCGGGATGGGACCCGCTCGAGGTCAGCAGGTTCCATACCTCCCGCCGGGGCGCACGGATGTCCGCCTCGGCTCTCGCGACGTAGTTCCCCATGACGCGCCACTCCCGCTCCCGTCGCCGCCTCGGGCGACGTTGACGCCCATCACACACCTCACGGTGCGGGGAGCACAACCCCGCGGCTCACGCGTCCGCGAAGACGAGCGCCTCCCAGGGCTCCACCGAGCCGGACACTCCCCGCCCGGCCGAGTCGTCCAGGTTGCCGAGCACGAGCGCCGCGCCCTCCCAGCCCGCCTGCTCCGACGGGTCGTAGCTCGCGGGCTCGCTGCTCAGGTTGGCGAGGACCAGCAGGCGGCGGCCACCCCGCTCGCGCACGTACGCGAAGAGCTGGGGATGCTCGGGCAGCACCAGGGTGAAGTCGCCGTCGGCCACGACGTCGGACCGATGCCGGAGGTCGATCAGCCGCCGGTAGTGGGCGAACACCGAGTCGGGCGCGTGAAGCTCGGCCTCCGCGTTCACCAGTACGTAGTCCGGGTTGGCCTCGATCCACGGCGTGCCCGTGGTGAAGCCGGCCGCCGGTGCGGCCGACCACTGCATCGGCGTGCGCGCGTTGTCCCGGCTGGTCTTGCGCAGCGCCGCCATGACCGTGCCGGCGTCCTGACCCTGGATGTCGACGGCCTCCGCATAGTGGTTGAGCGTCTCGATGTCGCGGAAGTCGTCGATGGACTCGAACGGCACGTTCGCCATCCCGAGCTCCTCGCCCTGATAGACGTAGGGCGTGCCGCGCATCAGGTGCAGCACGGTGCCGAGCGCCTTCGCGGACGCGACGCGATGCTCCGGGCGGTCGTCGCCGAACCGGCTGACGACGCGGGGCTGGTCGTGGTTGTTCCAGTACAGGCTGTTCCAGCCGGTGTCGGCGAGGCCCTCCTGCCATTTGGCGAGGTTGCGTTTGAGGTCGAGCACGCTCGCGGGCCGGTCGTCCCACTTGCCGCCGGGTCCGTGGTCGAGGTCGACGTGCTCGAACTGGAAGACCATGTCGACCTCCGCCCGGGCGGGGTCGGTGAACAGCCGGGCCTGCTCGACGGAGACGCCGGGCATCTCCCCCACGGTGAGGATGCGGTCGGCGCGGCCCGCGAAGACGCGCTCATGCATCTCGTGCAGGAACTCGTGGATGCGCGGCCCCTGACCGAAGAACGGGTAGCCGACGCCGAACAGCCCGCCAGGGGGAACCTCGCCGTCGGGGAGCTCGACCACCTTCGAGATGAAGTTGATGACGTCCATCCGGAACCCGTCGACACCGCGGTCGAGCCACCAGTTCATCATGTCGTACACCGCCCCGCGGACCTCCGGGTTCTCCCAATTCAGGTCGGGCTGCTTGCGCGAGAACAGGTGGAGGTAGTACTCGCCGGTGGCCGGGTCGAGCTGCCAGGCGGGACCCGAGAAGAAGGAGCCCCAGTTGTTCGGCTCGGCGCCCTGCTCGCCGGGCTGCCGGCCGTCGCGCGGGGGCCGCCACCAGTACCAGTCGCGCTTCGGGTTGTCGAGCGAGGAGGCGGACTCGATGAACCACGGGTGCTCGTCGGAGGTGTGGTTGACGACGAGGTCCATGACCAGCTTGATGCCGCGCGCGTGCAGGCCGGCGAGCAGCTCGTCGAAGTCGTCGAAGGTGCCGAACAGCGGGTCGATCGCGCGGTAGTCGCTGATGTCGTAGCCGTTGTCGTCGTGCGGCGAGGCGTAGATCGGCGACAACCAGACAACATCCACCCCGAGCTCCTGCAGGTAGTCGAGGTGCTGGATGATGCCGCGCAGGTCGCCGATGCCGTCGCCGTCGCTGTCCGCGAAACTCCGCGGATAGACCTGATACACGACCGCTGACTTCCACCATGTCTCACTCACGCGCCCACCTTACCCGGGGGCGTCGGGCCGCTCAGGCGGCCCCGGGAACGAGCACTACGCGCGCGCCCGTCCGCGCCGACTCCCGCGCCGCCAGGCAGACCCGCAGAGCGTCGATCGCGGCGGCCACCGGTGAACGGGCCGGCTCGGCGCCGGTCTCGACGCACTCCAGGAAGTAGCGGGCCTGCGCCGTGAACGCGTCGCCCGGGAGGTCGGTGAGGGAGTCCGAGGCGCGGTCGCCGACGACCTCCAGCGTGGTGCGGAACGGCGAACCGGCGGGGAGGTCGGAGACGGCGAGGAGCTGGGCCACACCACCGGCGGCGTACTCGACGGTGATCGCGGCCGGTGTGCCGAACCGGTCCCCGGGCGCGCGGACGGTGGTGACCGCGACGGGCTCGCCGAGGTACGCGTTGGCCTGGTCGACATCGTGGATGGCGAAGTCCACGACCATCCCGCCGGAGCGGGACTCGTCGGCCAGCCACTCGGCGCCGGCCGGCGCGGCCGACAGGCGCGACCCGAGCACGGCGCGCGGGAGGCCGACCGACCCCGCCGCGACGCGTTCGGCGAGCGCCGCGTACCCCGGGAAGAAGCGCACGACGTGGGCGACCATCAGGACGCCGGGCGCGCGGGCCGCGGCGGCGGCGACGCGCTCGGCGTCGGGGAGCGTCAGCGCGATCGGCTTCTCGAGCAGGACGTTCCCGCCCGCCGCGAGAGCCTGCACGGCGAGGTCGGCGTGAGTGGGGGTCGGCGTGCAGATCGAGGCGATGTCCGCGGCGGGGTCGGCGAGCGCGTCGTCGAGGGAGGTCGTCCAGCGCGCGTCGGGCGCGGCCGGGAGGTCGGGGCGCGTGCGCGGCGAGACCACCCACCGCACCGGCACGCCGCATGCCGCCCAGGCCTCGGCGTGCGCCTGGCCCATCCGGCCGGCGCCGACCACGACCGCGCCGTGCGTCGCGGCACGCTCCCCTTTCATCGCACCGCGCGGTCGACCTGCGCGGGATCGAACAGGGCGTCGAGCACGAGCCGGCCGGCGCCGCGGATGCCCGCCTCCTGCTTCGCCACGCTGACCGCGATGTCGAGCTGGTCGGTGATCATCGGCAGGCAGTCCGAGTAGATCGCCGAGCGGACGCCCGCGACGAACGCCTCCGCCTCACCGAGGATGCCGCCGAGCACCAGGCGCTGCGGGTTGAAGAAGTTCATGATCGTCGCGAGCACGCCGCCGGTGCGGAGGCCGGCCTCCCGCAGCATGAGTGTGGCAAGCGGGTGCGCGTCGCGCGCGAGCGCGAGGACGTCGCGGGTGTCGACGACCTCCACCCCCGCTCCACGCAGGGCCTGCACGATGGCGGCGCCCCCGGCGACGGCGTCGAGGCAGCCGACCCGGCCGCAGGAGCACAACACGTCGGGGGCGCCCGGCACCGTGACGTGGCTGATGTCGCCCGCCATACCGTGATGGCCGCGGTAGACGCCGCCGAAGGCGACGATCCCGCAGCCGATGCTCGACCCGGCTTTGACGAAGACGAGCTGGCCGTCGGCCCTCAGCGCCTCCGGCGTGTGTGCGGTGGCGTCGAACTCGCCCAGCGCCATCAGGTTGGCGTCGTTGTCCACGGCGACAGTCAGGCCGGTGCGGGAGGCCAGCGCGGCTGCGACGTCGAGGCCGTTCCAGCCGGGCATCCGCGACGGCGAGACCATCCGGCCGGTGGTGGAGTCGACCGGCCCGGGCATGCCGATCCCGATGCCGCGCAGCTCCTGGCCGGGGGCCCCGTGCATCGCCCGGAGCTCCTCGGCGCTCGCGGCGATCCAGGAGAGGACGCGGTCGGGTCCCGAGCCGATGTCCATCGCCTCGGTGCGGGACGCCAGCAGCCGCCCGGACAGGTCGAACAGTCCGAAGGTGGCGTGGTGCGAGCCGAGGTCCGCCGCGGCCACGACGCCCGACCCGGCGTCGACCTCCAGGGCCCGCGGGCGGCGGCCGCCGTGCGAGACGCCCTCTCCCGCCTCCCGCAGGAAGCCGGCGGCGAGCAGCGCGTCGACCCGCTGCGCGACGGTGGAGGGCGACAGGCCGGTGTGGCGGGCGATGTCGGCGCGGGAGCCGGCCCGGCCCGAGCGGACGAGGTGCAGGATGCCGCCGGGTGTGGCCGGTGCGTTCCCGGGTGCCGCGATGTTCGTGCCGCTCATTTCAGCGCATCCCCCTTGTTGCACGCATCCGTCGCGTGCCTGGTCTCGGTTGAGAATACTGTACCGACTTTCTTCGATTTCGAACCAACCAAATTCGAAATTGCACGAACATGAATTACTTAGTACGCTCATCGCATCCCGACCGATGACGATACGAGGAACCCGATGGAAACACCGAACGCTCGACCCATGGTGAGCCTGCGCGGCGTCGACAAGCACTTCGGCGACCTGCACGTCCTCCGCTCGATCGACCTCGACGTCGCACCGCGCGAGGTGGTCGTGGTCGTCGGCCCGTCCGGCTCGGGCAAGTCCACGCTCTGCCGCTCGATCAACCGACTGGAGACCATCGACGGCGGCGAGATCCGCGTCGACGGCGAGCTGCTCCCCCAGGAGGGCGCCGAGCTGGCACGCCTCCGCGCCGAGGTCGGCATGGTGTTCCAGTCGTTCAACCTGTTCGCGCACCGCACCGTCCTCGACAACGTCGCCCTCGCGCCGGTCAAGGTGCGCAAGGTCAAGAAGGCCGAGGCAGAGCGCCAGGCCCTCGAACTCCTCGACCGGGTCGGCATCGCCGACAAGGCCGGCAGCCACCCGGCACAGCTCTCGGGCGGCCAGCAGCAGCGCGCCGCCATCGCCCGCGCCCTCGCGATGCAGCCGAAGGTGATGCTGTTCGACGAGCCCACCAGCGCACTCGACCCCGAGATGGTCGGCGAGGTGCTCGACGTGATGACCTCCCTCGCCCGCGACGGGATGACGATGATCGTCGTCACGCACGAGATGGGCTTCGCCCGCCGCGCCGCCGACCGTGTCGTCTTCATGGACCACGGGCAGATCGTCGAGCAGTCGACGCCCGCCGAGTTCTTCGACTCGCCCCGCACCGAGCGGGCCAAGTCGTTCCTGGCCTCCGTGCTCTCGCACTGAGGCCGCAGCACCAACGCTCCACAGCACCAACGCTTCACAGCACCACATCGTCCGAACTCAGAAAGGGATGCAATGACCCGCAGCTCGACCCGCACGACCCGCCGCCGGGCCGCCTTCGCCGGCGCCCTGCTCGCCGCCGTGACGCTCGCCGTCACGGCCTGCTCCTCCGGCACCTCGGCCCTTCCCGGCGAGGGAGCCGGCTCCACGGCCAAGACCGACACGGTCTTCTCCGGCGCCCCCGTCGCCAAGGCCGCCTTGATCATCCCCGGCTCCACGATGGAGAAGATCAAGAAGCGCGGCAAGCTCATCGTCGCCGAGGCGCTCGACGCCCCGCTGCTCTCGCAGCAGGACCCGACCGACCCGACCAAGGTCACGGGCTTCGACGCCGACCTGGCCAAGCTGCTCGCGATCTACATCCTCGGCAAGCCGAGCGTCGAGATCGTCCCGCCGGCGTCGGAGACCCGCGAGGCGATGCTGCAGAACGGCACCGTCGATGTCGTCTTCAACACCTACACGATCACCCCGCAGCGAGCGACGCAGGTCGACTTCGCCGGCCCCTACTTCGAGTCCGGGCTGTCGGTCGCCGTCAAGAGCGACAACAAGACCATCAAGAGCGAGAAGGACCTCGATGGCAAGAACGTGATCGTCGGCGCGAACACGCCGGCCGTCACCGAGGTGCCGAAGATCGCCCCGAAGGCCACGGTCACCGCGTTCGGCACCGACCCGGCCGCCGTCCAGGCGCTCATCCAGGGCCGCGGCGACGCGTACGTGCAGGACTACACCCTCCTCGCCAGCGACGCCGCCAGCGAGAAGCAGATCAAGGTGGTCGGCCAGCCGTTCACCAAGGAGCCCTACGGCATCGGCCTCCCGCACGGCGACAGCGACTTCAAGAAGTTCGTCAACGACTGGCTGAAGACAATCCAGAAGGGCGGCCAGTGGGGCCAGGCGTGGAAGACCACGCTCGGCACCGTGACCGACTCGGCCATCCCGACGCCGCCGGAGATCGGCTCGGTCCCGGGTTCCTGACCCGCGCCCCTTCCCTCGGGTCTCCTGATCCTCGGGTCTGATCCGACCCCCGAGTTCCCGGGCACTGAGCCCGGGAACCCCCGGGCGGAGCCGGTCCTCCGGCTCCGCCCACCCCACGACTCCCCTCACGAGTGAGCGAGCGATGAACCCCCTGATCGACAACCTCGGGCCGCTTCTGCAGGCCCTCGGCACGACGCTGATGATGGCGGTCGTGGCCGGCGTCGGCTCGATCGTGCTCGGCGTGCTGGTCACGATCGCGCGCGTGAGCCCGATCCCGGTGCTGCGCGCCGCCGCCTTCCTGTACGTGCAGTTCTTCATCAACGTGCCGCTGCTGGCGCTGCTGCTGCTCGCCGTGTTCGCGCTCCCGGACGCCGGCCTCCTGCTGCCGTTGACGCCGACCGCGATCATCGTCCTCACCGTCTACGAGGCCGCCTACGTCGCCGAGGCCGTGCGCTCGGGCGTCAACACCGTTCCGGTCGGGCAGGTGGAGGCCTCCCGTGCTCTCGGTTTCACCCTCGGCCAGTCGCTGCGGCTCGTCGTCGTGCCGCAGGCACTGCGCGCGGTCGTTCAGCCGATCGGCAACGTGATGATCGCCCTCGCGATGAACACCGCCCTCGCCGCCGCCGTGGGCGTGGTGGAGCTGACCGCCGAGGTGAACAAGATCAACCTCGTCGCGGCGCAGCCCATCCTGATCTTCTCCAGCGCGGGCATCCTCTACATGGCCGTCGCGCTGGCCATCGGCCTGGCCGCCGGCTGGGTGGAGCGGAAGGTGGCGATCGCCCGATGACCGCTCAACTCATCCCCGACCGCCCGGCGCCGGTGCGCGCCGCCCGCACGAAGCGTCCGCGGAAGGCATATGCCGCGGCGTTCATGTACGACGCCCCCGGCCCGCGCGGGCGTCGCAACATCCTGATCGGCACCGTACTGAGTTGCCTCGCCATCGCCGGACTGCTCGGCTACGGGCTCTGGCAGTTCGCCTCCCATGGGCAGCTCGCGCCCGAGCGCTGGGCGCCGTTCACCGAGTGGCCGATCTGGAACTACCTGCTGGTCGGGCTGCTCGGAACCCTGGAGGCCGCGGCGATCGTCGCCGTGCTCGGCGGCGTCCTCGGCGTGCTGCTCGCCCTCGGCCGGATCAGCCGGCTGCGCCCGGTGCGGTTCCTGAGCGGGCTGTACATCGAGATCGCGCGCACGGTCCCCGTACTGCTGGTGATCTACCTCATGCTGTTCGGCCTCCCGCAGCTCGGGATCAACCTGCCGGTGCTGTGGAAGCTGGTCGTCCCGCTGACGATCGCCAACTCGGCGGTCTTCGCGGAGATCGTACGCGCCGGCATCCTGAGCCTCCCCGCGGTCAGCGCGAGGCGGCCCTCAGCCTGGGGATGCGCCCGGGCCAGGCGATGCGGTTCGTGGTGCTCCCGCAGGCCGCCCGCAACGTGGCGCCTTCTCTCGTCACCCAGTTCGTCAGCCTCCTGAAGGACACCTCGCTCGGCTACATCGTGGCGTTCACCGAGCTGCTCTACCGCGGCCAGGTGCTCGCGTCGTACCTGCACCTGCTCATCCCGACGTATGTCGCCGTGACGGTCATCTATCTGGTCGTCAACGGCAGCCTCTCGGCGTTCGCCTCCCGCCTGCAGCGCGGACCACGGCGGCGCGCCTCCGCGCAACCCGTGCTTCCGGCCCTGCCGGCGGCCCCGCACCAGGAAGAGTCCCATGTCTAGCACCGCCTCCGTCTCTTCCGCCTCCGTGCAGGGCCTCGCCGAGCTCGCCGCCGTCCGCCGTTCCGGGCTGATCGAGAGCCGCCACTTCGGCAGCCTCGTCGCCCTGGACCCGGCCGGCGGGACGCTGCTGGAGCTCGGCGACCCGGACGCGGTCGTCCTCCCGCGCAGCACGGTGAAGCCGTTGCAGGCGCTCGCGTGCCTCACAGTTGGCGCGCCGCTCGCCGGACCGGAGTTGGCGATCGCGGCCGGCAGCCACACCGGTGAGGACGAGCACGTACGTGTCGTTCGCGGCATCCTGGCGGCGGCCGGCGTCGACGAGTCGGCGCTGGGCTGTCCGGTCGACCGGCCGGAGGACGAGAGCACCTTCGAGCGGATGATCCGCGCCGGCGAGCCGCGCACGCGCATCCGGATGAACTGCTCGGGCAAGCACGCCGCCATGCTGCTGGCCGCCGCCGTGAACGGCTGGCCGACGGAGGGCTACCTCGACCCCTCGCATCCCGTACAGCAGCACGTGCGCGAGACGATGGCCGCGGTGACCGGCGTTCCCGTCGGGCACGACGCGATCGACGGCTGCGGTGCGCCGCTTTCGGGACGACCGTGCGCGGCGTCGCACGGTCGTTCGGGCGGCTGGTGACCGCAGCGCCCGGCAGCACTGAGCGCGCGGTCGCCGACGCGATGCGCGAGAACCCCTTCTACGTCGGCGGAAGCGGGCACCAGAACTCCACCGTCATGGAGACCGTCCCCGGCGCCCTCGCCAAGGGCGGCGCCGAGGGCGTGATCGGCGTCGCGGCGGCCGACGGGACCGCGGTGGCGATGAAGATCGTGGACGGCAGCCCGCGAGCGACGACGCTCATCGCGCTCCGGGTGCTGGAGGCGCTGGGCACCGACATCTCCGGCGCCGGCGCCCTGGTCGACCTGCCGGTGCTCGGCGGCGGCGTGCCGGTCGGCCGGATCGAGGTCGGCGCCGACCTGGCGGCGGCGCTGGAGCGCGTCGCGTGAGCGGAGTGCTGGTGGAGATCTGCCTCGAGGATCTCGCCGGCGTGCGCCTCGCCGAGGACGCGGGCGCCGACCGTATCGAACTGTGCAGCGCCCTGTCCGACGGAGGCCTCACCCCGTCGATCGGCACCGTGGAGGCCGCCCTCCGCTCGGTCACGAGGACGGGTGTCAACGTCCTGGTGCGCCAGCGATCCGGCGACTTCGTGTTCGACGCCGACGAGCTCGCCGCGATGATGGCCGACATCCAGGCCGTGCGGACGCTGCCGAACCCGCACGGTGTGGCGGTCGGCTTCGTCGTGGGCGCGCTCCGGCCCGACGGGTCGGTGGACGCGGACGCGACCCGCACGCTGGTCGCGGCGTGCGGCGACGCGCCGGTCACCTTCCACAAGGCCTTCGATCAGGTGCCCGACCGCGGCGCCGCCCTGGAGGAACTGGTCGGACTCGGGGTGGCGCGCGTCCTCACCTCGGGCGGCGCGGCATCCGCGCTGGAGGGGCCGACGAACTCACCGCGCTGGTCGCGCAGGCGGACGAGCGGATCGTGGTGCTCGCCGCGGGTGGAGTCCGTCCCGGGAACGTGGCCGAACTGGTGCGCCGGACGGGTGTGCGGGAAGTGCACCTTCGGGCGGCGAGGACGGCTCAGAGCGGCTCGCTCGCGACGAGCCGGTACGACCCGGGCCACCGGCAGGTGACGTCGGGGGCGATCGTCGCGGCCGTCGTCGCGGCGGTGCGGGAGGCGGCGGCATGAGCGGGACGACTGTGGCTGGAGCGCTCGCCGACGAACAGGGCGACCGCAGCGCGACCCCGGGCTCCGACTCCCCCGTCGCCCTCGCGGTCGACCTCGGCGGAACAGCCATGAAGGGCGCTGTGGTGGCCGAGGGCGGTGAAGTGGTCGCCGAGTTGACGCGTCCCACGCCGGGTCGCGACATCCTCGACGCGCTGGTGGCACTGTTCCACGACCTGCGCGGCGTCGCCGCGGCGGCCGGGCGCGAAGTCGTCGGCGCCGGCGTGGCCACACCGGGCATGCTGGACGAGCAGCGCGGCATCGTGCACTACGCGTCCAACCTGGACTGGCGGGACGTCCCGCTGCACGACATCCTGCGGGGGAGCTGCGCCTCCCGGTCGCGGTCGGGCACGATGTGCGCGCCGCCGGCCTCGCGGAACGCACCTACGGCGCGGCGCAGGGGTCGGACGACTTCGTCCTCGTCCCGATCGGCACCGGCGTCGCCGCCGCCCTCGTGACCGCGGGCGGGACGATCACCGGCGCGACCGGAGCAGCGGGCGAGTTCGGTCACATCCCCGTGATCCCCGGCGGCGAGCAGTGCACCTGCGGCCAGCGCGGCTGTCTCGAGGTGTACATGTCCGGGGCCGGCGTCGCGCGCCGCTACCGGGAGGCCGGCGGCGAGCCGCTGAGCACCCGCCGGATCGTCGCGCGCCTCGGCAGCGACCCGCTCGCCGACCGCGTCTGGGGCGAGGCCGTCGACGTGCTCGCCCAGGGCCTCACCATCCTCACCCTGTTGCTCGACCCGAAGGTGATCGTGCTGGGCGGCGGCGTCTCGCACGCGGGCGACGCCTTGTTCGCCCCGCTGGAGCACGCCGTGTCGGCCGGCCTGGCCTGGCGGGAACGGCCGGCGATCGTGCGCAGCGGTCTGGGCGGCGACGCCGGCCGTGCAGGAGCCGGCCTGCTCGCGTTCACCGTCGCCCGTTAGCCCGCCGCCGGCCGGCGACGCGACGCGATTCATACCGAATGTCGCGAAAGCGGCTCATCCACATTCGCCACGAATGTTGTGAATCGGGGCGGTGAGTTCCGGCGGTGAGTGCAACACCCTTCGTTTTGGTGAGGGGTTGGGATGGGTTCGCATTCGTCGTTAGAGACTCGCGTTGCGGCGCTTGGGTTGTTGGTGGAGGGCATTTCCGCTGCGGGCGTGGGCGGCTGGTTGGGGTTGCCGCCGGGTCGGGTGGAGCGGTGGGCGAGGCTTGCTGGCATGAAGTTTGAGCCGGGGAGTCGTTCGGGTTTGTTGCGTGTCGGGCCGCCGGGGGTGGTGGGCGCGGCCACTGGTCACGGGCGTCGATTGTCGTTGGCGGATCGGACTCTGATCCAGACGGGGCTGGCGCAGGGGTTCTCGATGCGCAGGATCGCCGCCCTGGTCGGGGTGTCTGCCTCGACGGTGTCGCGGGAGGTCGCCCGGTCGAGGTGGTTGCATCGGGGGCAGTGGCAGTATGAGGCGGGAGTGTCGCATCAGGTCGCCGCGCAACGGCGGGCCAGGCCCAAGCGGCGCAAACTGGACCGGCATCCGGTGTTGCGGGCTGCGGTGGTGGAGCAGTTGAACGACCGGTTCTCCCCGCGACAGGTCGCGGGTCGGCTGCCGCACTTGTTTCCGGGGCGAGAGGATATGCGGGTGTCCTCCGAGACGATCTATCAGGCCCTCTATGTTCAGGGCAAAGGCGCGTTGCGGCACGAGCTGACCGTGGTCAAAGCGTTGCGCTCCGGGCGGAAGGGGCGCATCCCGCAGTCCAAGCTGCCGCGGCGCAGCAACCGGCCCTGGCTGGAGGGAGCCCGGATCAGTGAGCGACCAGCGACGGTCGCCGACCGCGCCGTTCCCGGGCACTGGGAAGGCGACCTCGTCGTCGGCCCCGGCAACTCCGGGATCATCACCCTGGTCGAACGCTCCACCCGATTCGCCCTCCTAGGCCGGCTGCCCGGAACGCGAGACTCCGCCACCGTGATCGACCGGCTCACCGAAATGATCCAACAGCTGCCCGCCGCTCTCTTCAACACCCTGACCTGGGACCAAGGCACCGAAATGGCCGAACACGCCCGATTCACCGTCGCTTCCGGCTGCCCGGTATTCTTCGCCGACCCGCACTCACCCTGGCAACGCGGCAGCAACGAGAACCTCAACGGGCTGATCCGGGACTTCTATCCCAAAGGCACCAACTTCAACACCATCACCGACACCGACCTCGCCGAAACCCAACGACTGCTCAACATCCGCCCACGTCAGACCTTGAACTTCCACACCCCAGCCGAGAAACTCGACGAGCATCTAAAAGGTGTTGCACTCACGAGTTGAAACCACCGGCCCCAGACGCGACATTCGTCACGAATGCGCGGCGCGCAGGCGGGGGTGCGCCGCGCCCGCGCCGATCGTCGTTCGGTAGCCTGGGGGATGCTCACCCCGCCGAACACCGCGAAGAAACCGACCGAGCGCAGCCACCACGGGGACGTGGTCGTCGACGACTACGAGTGGCTCCGCGACAAGGACGATCCAGCGGTCATCGCGCACCTGCACGAGGAGAACGCGTACACGAACGCGCGCACCGAGAAGCTCGCCGTGCTGCGTGAGCAGATCTTCGACGAGATCAAGTCGCGCACCCGGGAGACCGACCTGAGCGTCCCGACCCGCGAAGGCGACTGGTGGTACTACACGCGCACCGTCGAGGGCAAGCAGTACGGCATCCACTGCCGCGCGCCCATCGACGGCCCCGACGACTGGGAGCCGCCGGCGCTGGATGAGCAAGCGCAGCAGCACGGCCTCCCGGGCGAGCAGGTCCTGCTGGACGACAACGCGGAGGCCGAGGGGCACGACTTCTACGCGCTCGGCAGCTTCGACGTCAGCACCGACGGTACGCGACTGCTCTACGCCGTCGACACCGAGGGCGACGAGCGGTACACGATCCGGGTGCGGTCCCTGACCGGCGACGGCGAGGCATTCCCCGACAAGATCGCGGGCACGGGCGCCGGCGCGCTCTTCGACCCGAGCGGCGAGTACCTGTTCTACACGACCGTGGACGACGCCTGGCGGCCGGACACCGTGTGGCGGCACGGGGTCGGGCAGGGTCCGGACGGCGAAGCCGACACGCAGGTCTTCCACGAGCCCGACGAGAAGTACTGGATCGGCGTCGGCCTCACCCGCAGCCGCCGGTTCCTGGTCATCGAGGCCGGCTCCAACATCACCAGCGAGAGCTGGCTGCTGGACGCGGGTGACCCGACAGGCGAGTTCCGCGTCGTCTGGCCCCGCAGGGAGGGCGTCGAGTACGACATCGAGCACGTCGTCGCGGGAGGCCGCGACCGGTTGCTCATCGTCCACAACGACGGCGCCGTCAACTTCGAGCTCGTGAGCGTCGCGGCCGACGACCCGCAAGGGCCGCGCCGGACGCTGCTCCCCCACGACCCGGCCGTGCGCATCGAAGGGGTGGACGCGTTCCGCGACTTCGTCGCGCTCGAGTACCGGCGCGAGGGGATGACGCGGCTCGCGGTCGCCTGCCTGCCGGCCCCGACGGAGGGCAGCGTGGCCGGCGAGGTGGATGACATCCTCCACGAGCTGCACTTCGACGAGGAGCTCTTCACCGTCGGCGCGGGCGGCAACCCGGAGTGGACGCAGCCGTTCCTGCGCCTCGGCTACGGCAGCTTCGTCACACCGTCGAGCGTGTACGACTACGACGTGCGCACGCGCGAACTCACCCTGCGCAAGCAGCAGCCGGTGCTCGGCGAGTTCGAGCCGGAGCTGTTCGAGCAGCGCAGGGAGTGGGCGACCGCCGAGGACGGCACGCGCATCCCGATCTCGCTCGTCTACCGGCGCGACCTGGTGACGCCCGGCGAGCCTGCGCCGCTGGTGCTCTACGGGTACGGCTCGTACGAGGCGAGCATGGACCCGTCGTTCGGCATCGCACGCCTCAGCCTCCTCGACCGCGGCGTGGTGTTCGCGATCGCGCACGTGCGCGGCGGCGGCGAACTCGGGAGGCTCTGGTACGAGCACGGCAAGAAGCTCCACAAGAAGAACACGTTCACCGACTTCGTGGCGGCGGGGAAGCACCTGGTCGACCAGGGCTGGACGACTCCGTCGCAGCTCGCCGCGCAGGGCGGTAGCGCGGGAGGCCTCCTGATGGGTGCGGTCGCCAACCTCGCGCCGCGGCTGTTCGCCGGCGTGCTGGCCGAGGTGCCGTTCGTGGACCCGCTGACGACGATCCTCGACCCGTCGCTGCCGCTGACGGTGATCGAGTGGGACGAATGGGGCGACCCGCTGCACGACGAGGACGTGTACTACTACATGAAGTCGTACGCGCCGGTGGAGAACATCCACCACAGCGTGTACCCGCGCATCCTCGCCGTCACGAGCCTCAACGACACCCGCGTTCTTTACGTCGAGCCGGCGAAGTGGGTGGCGAAGCTGCGCGAGGTCGGCGCCGACGCGCTGCTCAAGACCGAGATGGCGGCAGGGCACGGCGGCGTGTCGGGTCGATACGCCGCGTGGCGGGAGCGCGCGTTCTCGCTGGCGTGGCTGCTGGACGTGGTGGGCGCGCACCCGACCGGGGAGTGACGGCGCCGGTAACGGAGGAGATCCGGGGCGGTACGCCGGCGATCCGCAGGTAACGGAGGAGATCGGGGCACGGGGAGGGCGGATGTCCTCCGTTGGCTGCGATTCGGGGGTCTTGGCGGGTGGATGTCCTCCGGTAGCGGCAGCGGCCGGCGGGGTCAGCCGAGGTCGTCGGGGTCCTTGCCGGTGCGCTCGCCCGACTCGAGCGTGTCGATCGCGGCGAGGTCGTCGGCGTCGAGCTCGAAGCCGAAGACGTCCAGGTTCGAGCGGATGCGGTCCGGCGACGACGACTTGGGGATGACCACGTTGCCGAGCTGGAGCTGCCAGCGAATGACCACCTGCGCCGGGGTCACGCCGTGCTTCGCGGCGAGGCCGCCGAGCAGCGGGTCGTCCAGCACTCGGCCGCGCGCGAGCGGCGACCACGCCTCCGTCACGATCCCGTGCGTCTCGTCGTACGCGCGGACCTCCCGCTGCGGCAGCCACGGATGCAGCTCCACCTGGTTGACCGCGGGCACCGTCTCCGTCTCGGCGGCGAGGCGGTCGAGGTGGTGGGTGTGGAAGTTGGCGACGCCGATCGACCGGGCGCGGCCCTCCGCTTTCAGGTGCTCCAGCGCGCGCCAGGTCTCCACGTACTTGTCGTGCTGGGGCGCGGGCCAGTGGATGAGGAACAGGTCGACCGCGTCGAAGCCGAGGCGCTCCAGGCTCGCGTCGAACGAGCGCAGCGTCGAGTCGTAGCCGTTGTCGGTCCACCACACCTTCGTCGTCACGAACACCTCGCCGCGCGGCAGCCCACTGCGCCGCACGGCCTCGCCGACGGCGCTCTCGTTCTCGTAGAACGTCGCGGTGTCGATGTGCCGGTACCCGGCCTCCAGCGCGGTCAGCACCGCGTCCACCGTCTCGGCCTCCGGGATCTTGTAGACGCCGAAGCCGAGCTGCGGGATGCGATTGCCGTCGTTGAGCGGGACCTGGGGGATGTTCGGCATGGGTTCATTCTCCCCTGACCCCGGCGTAGAGAGGGGAAGACGAAAGGAGCCGAAATGGCCTATGACGACAAGCGGGTGGCATTCCTGGTCGGTCCGGAGGGGATCGAGCAGGCGGAGCTGGCGGAACCGTGGAAGGCGGTGACCGACGCAGGGGCGACCGCGAAACTGATCTCGAAGGACGCGGGGACGGTTCAGGCGTTCAACCACCTGACGCCGGCGGACGAGTTCCCGGTGGACCTCACCCTCGACGCCGCCTCTGCGGACGACTTCGACGTGCTGGTGCTGCCCGGCGGCGTCGCGAACGGCGACCAGGTACGGACGTTCCCCGAGGCCGTCGCTCTGACGAAGGCGTTCGCGGACGCCGGCAAGCCGATCGCGGTGATCTGCCACGGCGGCTGGGTGCTCATCGAGGCCGGAGTGGTCGGCGGCCGCACGCTGACGAGCTGGCCGAGCCTGCAGACCGATTACCGGAACGCCGGTGCGACCTGGGTGGACGAGGAGTACGTGGTCGATTCGGGCCCGTTCACGCTGGTGTCGTCCCGGAAGCCGGACGACCTCCCCGCGTTCAACCGCGAGCTCCTCAAGCTCATCGCCTGACCACGGCCGCGCCCCGCCTCCGCGCTGCGTGAACGTTTCCTGGCAATGGCCGAAGGCGGGGTTGCACTCCGCTGCGGAGCGCGGGACCGTGGGGCACTCCTGGAGGAACAACGAAAGGAGAGCGCATGCTCACCCTGACCGAGAACGCCAGCACGATCGTCAAGACCCTCACCGAACAGGCGCCGCAGGACGACGCCGGGCTGCGCATCAGCAGCAGCAACCCGCAGAACACCGCGTTCGCGGCTGCCGTGACACCCGAGCCGGAGCCCGCAGACCAGGTGGTCGAGTCCGACGGGGCACGACTCTTCCTCGAGCCGGGCGCCGCTGTCGCCCTCGACGACAAGGTGCTCGACGCCCAGGTCGACGACCAGGGCGCGGTGAGCTTCGCGATCGGCGCCCTCGCCTAGGGAGTGCCATCGCGACGACCCGAAGCCGGCGTCCACGCGACGCCCGCCTCCCCGGCCCCGGTGCTTCCAGCGCCGGGGCCGAGTCGCGTCAGGCACGGTGAGAAGCCGTTGTCAATCGTGTCGACCGACCTGTTGCATCGTGTTTTCGTGGATGAGGTGCGGGCGGCGGTTCAACCCCGAAGCCGCCCGCACACCCTCTCGCGGCGCAGGAGCCACGCGCCGCTGGAACGTCAGGTCGCCGGCGGACGCTGCGGCTCTCCCGCGTCGATGAGGAATTCGGCCGCGGTCGTCCACAGCGGGACGATCTTGGTGGGCGGGATGTCCTCCTCGCCCGCGAAGTGCACGGCGAAGTGCACCTCCGGCTCGCCCTTGACGGCATCGGCCGTGGCGATGGTCCCCAGGTAGCCGTCGTCCTCCATCACGCGCCAGCGCGTCGTCGAATCCGGATCGGGCACGATCCACACGCTGTGGCCGCCGTACTCGTAGGTCGGACCGGGTGGGAGCTCGGCGCGGGATTCGGTCGTCATACTTCTGTTGTACGACCTGCTCCGCGCCGCCACAACTCGTTCACTTTTCGAACGATTCGGGGTAGGCGTCGCGCGCTACGCGGTCGGGACCTCCTCGGTCTCCGCGCCGGCAGCGGTCCCGTGCTCGGCGGCGGCGCCACGGAACTGGGTCATGTACAGGTCGTAATAGGCCCCCTTCTGCGCCAGGAGGGTCGCATGGTCGCCCTGCTCCACGATGCTGCCGTGCTCCATGACCAGGATGGTGTGCGCGTCGCGGATCGTGGAGAGCCGGTGAGCGATCACGAACGACGTGCGGTCGCTCCGCAGCGCAGCCATCGCGTGCTGCACCAGCAGTTCGGTGCGGGTGTCCACCGACGAGGTGGCCTCGTCGAGGATGAGCAGCGACGGGTTCGCGATGAACGCTCGCGCGATCGTCAGAAGCTGCCGCTCGCCGGCGGATACGTTGCTGCCGTCCGCCTCGATCTTCGTGTCGTAGCCGTCCGGGAGCTGACGGACGAACCGGTCGACCATCGTCGCCTTCGCTGCTGCCACGACCTCCTCGTCCGTCGCATTCAGCCGGCCGTATCGGATGTTCTCGCGGATGGTGCCCGAGAACAGCCACGCGTCCTGCAGCACCATGCCGACCTGGCCGCGCAGCTCGGCGCGGGACAGGTCCGTGGTGTCGATGCCGTCGAGGCGGATGGTGCCGCCGTTCAGCTCGTAGAACCGCATGATCAGGTTGACCAGCGTGGTCTTGCCCGCGCCGGTCGGACCGACGATCGCGACCGTGTGGCCGGGCGCGACCGACAGCGACAGGTCTCGGATCAGCTCGGTCTCGGGGTCGTAGGAGAAGTCCACGCCCTCCAGCTCGACTCGGCCGTCCGCGCGCTCGGGCAGGTGCCGCGTCTCGACGTCGGCCGACTGCTCCTCCGCGTCGAGGAACTCGAACGTGCGCTCCGCCGACGCGACACCGGACTGGAGCATGTTCGCCATGCCCGCGATCTGGCCGATGGGCTGGGAGAACTCCCGCGAATACTGGATGAACGCCGTCGCGTCGCCGATGGTCATCTGTCCGGAGGCGACCCGGAGACCGCCGACGACCGCGATCAGCACGTACGAGAGGTACGAGACGAAGTTCATCGCCGGCATGATCATGCCCGACACGAACTGGGCGCCGACGGTGGACTTCCACAGCTTGTCGTTGCGCTGGTCGAACTCTTCGAGCATCACGGCGTCGCGACCGAAGGCGCGCACCAGGTCGAGCCCGGAGTACGACTCCTCGATGTGCCCGTTGAGCGCGCCGGTCGAGTTCCACTGCTGCTTGAACAGCTTCTGCGACCGCGTGCCGATCACGCCGGCGATCACTCCGGAGAGCGGGATCGAGATGAGCGCGATCAGGGCGAGCTGCCACGAGACGATGAACATCATGATGCCGATGCCGATGACCGTCAGCACGGACTGGATGAGCTGCGAGAACGCCTGCTGCAGCGCCGTCTGGATGTTGTCGACGTCGTTGGTCACACGCGACATGAGGTCGCCGCGCTGCCGGGTGTCGAAGTAGCTGAGCGGCAGCCGGTTGAGCTTCTTCTCCACCTCGGCGCGCAGGCGGTAGATCACCCGCATGACGAGCGCGTTCAGCAGGTAGCCCTGCCACCACTGCAGGAGCGACGCGGCGATGTACATCGCGAGCACGATGGTGAGCAGGCGGCCGAGCTCGACGAAGTCGATCCCGTGGCCGGGCACGAGGCCGGTCGGGGTGATAGTGCCGACAGCGCCCGTGAAGATCACGTCCGTGGCGTTGCCCAGGACCTTCGGCGCGATCACGATCAGCGCCACCGAGACGACCACCAGGAGGGTCACGAACGACATGGCGAGCCACTCGGGCTTGAGCAGCCCGAGCAGGCGCTGGAACGAGGGCCAGAAGTGCTCGGCCTTCTTGGCGGGCGTGCCGCCGAACATGTCGCCGTCGCCCTCGGTGGGCTCGTACTCGTACTCGAGTTCGAGTTCGTCGATCGCCGTCTGGACGCCGGCCTCGGAGAGGACGCCGTCCCGCTCTGCGGCTCCCGTGCGGCCCGTGCCGGTGGTGCGGTTCTTCTTCTGGCGCGCCATCTCAGGCCACCTCCAGGCTCAGCTGCGACTCGACGATCTCGCGATACGTCTCGCTCGTCTCCAGCAACTCGTCGTGGGTGCCGCGTCCGACGACTCTGCCGTCGTCGAGCACGATGATCTGATCGGCCTCCCTGATCGTGGAGACGCGCTGCGCCACCACGATGACGGTGGTGTCGCCCGTGGACTGCGCCAGAGCGCTCCGCAGGCGGGCGTCTGTCGCGACGTCGAGAGCCGAGAAGGAATCGTCGAACAGCAGCACCTTCGGCTCCGCCACCAGGGCGCGGGCGATGCAGAGCCGCTGGCGCTGACCGCCGGAGACGTTGGTTCCGCCCTGGGCGATGCGCTCCTCGAGGCCGTGCTCCTTGGCGCGCACGAAGTCCTCGGCCTGGGCGACGCGCAGCGCCTCCCAGAGCTCGTCGTCCGTGGCGTCCGGCCGGCCGAACCGCAGGTTGCTGGCGACCGTCCCGGAGAAGAGGTAGGGCTTCTGCGGCACGAGACCTAGCACGCCGGAGAGCTGCTCCCGGCTCAGCGAGTCCACCGGGACGCCGCCGATCCGCACCTGCCCGCTCTGCGGGGTGAAGAGGTCGGCGATGACCGAGACGAGGGTCGACTTGCCCGATCCGGTCGAGCCGACGATCGCGGTCACCCGCCCGGGTTCCGCGGTGAAGGTGACGTCGCTCAGCACAGGCTTCTCGGCGCCGGGGTAGCCGAACGTGACGCCGTCGACCTCCACGCTGCCGTCCGTGGGCACTCGACCGCCGGCGGCGCCCGCTCCGGTGGACGGCACCGCGCTCAGCACCTCGTCGATGCGCTCCGCGCAGACCATCGCGCGCGGGATCATCATGGCCATGAACACGCCCATCATCACCGCGACCAGGATCTGCAGCAGGTACTGCAGGAACGCCGTGAGAGCCCCCACCTGGATGTCGCCCGCGCCGACCCGGTGGCCGCCGAACCAGAGCACGGCGACCGTCGCGGCGTTCAAGATGAGCATGATGAGCGGGAACATGAGCACGAAGACGTTGCCGACCTTGACCGAGATGCGGGTGAGCGCGGCATTCGCGTCGTCGTAGCGCGCTGTCTCGAACTTCTCGCGGACGAACGCGCGGATGACACGGATGCCGACGATCTGCTCGCGGATGACGCCGTTGACGCCGTCGATGCGCTCCTGCATCACGCGGAACATCGGCAGCAGCAGCCAGACCAGGATGCCGACCACGACGAACAGCACGGCGACGGACACCCAGACGAGCCAGGACAGCCCGGCGTCCACCCGCACGGCGAGGATGATGCCCGCGACGCACATGATCGGCGTCGACACCATGAAGTTGAGCGTCATCAGCACCAGCATCTGCACCTGCTGGACGTCGTTGGTGTTGCGCGTGATGAGGGTCGGCATGCCCCAGCGCGCGAGGTCGAGCGCCGGGAGCGAGTCGACCTTGCGGTAGAAGGAGCGGCGCACGTCGCGTCCCAGCGACATCGAGGAGCGCGCACCGAAGTAGGTCGCCGTGATGGCCGCTGCGACCTGCACGAAGCAGACCATGAGCATCATGCCGCCCGTCGACCAGATGAAGTTCGTGTCGCCTTTGACGACGCCTTTGTCGATGATGTCGGCGTTGAGCGTGGGCAGGTAGAGCGCGGCGATGGTCGCGATGAGCTGGAGCACGACCACGGCCGCGACCGCGCCCCAGTACGGGCGGATGAACCGCAGCGCCAAACGAAGGAGAGTCACGGTGATTCCTGGTTCTTTTCTCTGGTGGAGTCGTATCGGGCGCACACTGCCGTCGGCCCCCGCCGACACGGCACTGCGCGATACCCCCGTACAGCGCTAACGCTAGCGCGGACCGGCGACATCCGCCCCCGTCAGGAGACGTTGGTCGCCGTCGGATATGACGCTATCCGGAACAGCGGTCAGGTAGTGACCGCATTCGAGATCTGTGGAGATCAGGCCGGCGCGTAGAGGAGGTGGAGGACACCGTTGGCGTAGCCGTCGTACTGCCGCAGGCGCAGCTTCGTCTCGGGCATGCCCTCCGGAAAGAGCCGCGCGCCCGTGCCGCGGATGACCGGGTACACGAAGAGGTGCAGCGCGTCGACCAGTCCGTCCGCGATCAGGGCGCGCACGAGCGAGCCGCTGCCGCTGATGTAAAGGCTGCCGCCCACGCTCTGCTTGACCTCCCGCACCCGGTCGGCGTCGTATCTGCCGAGCGACCGCGAGTTGGCCCAGACGGCCTCGGCGGCCGCGTCGTCCAGCGTCGAGCTGACGACGAGCTTCTCGGTGTCGTTGAAGAAGGGCGCTCCCGGGTCGTCGGCCGACGAGCGCGCCGACCACGCCGGCGCGAACATCTCGAACGTGCGGCGCCCCAGGAGGATGCGCTCCGACGCTCCCGTGATGCGCGCGAGGTCGTCGCCCATCTCGGGATCGAAGCCGTACTCGGCCGTCCAGCTCGGGTCTTCGAAGACGCCGTCGAGGGAGACGAACTCGTGCACTGCGATGCTGCCCATGCGGCCAGCTTAGGGGCGGCCTCAGGCCGTCGCCACCAGCCGGCCGGGGCGGTCGTTCCAGCCGGAGGGCTCAGCGGTGAGGCCGGCTGTGATCAGGCGTCCTTCCGCAACTGCAGCAGCAGCTCCGGCGCCCGGGCGTCGAGGATGTTGCCCCCGATCCGCACGCCGACGCCCACCAGCACCCCGCCCAGCGCCACGCCGACGACGAGCGCCGCCCAGAGCCAGAGCGCGTCGCCGGTCACCAGCCCGACGATGAACAGGACGATCTCGGGCAGACACAGCACCGCGATCACGCCCCACGCCGCGAAGGTCGGGCCGAGCAGCGAGATGTTGGCGCCCGGCCGCGACCGGAACGGGTTGTCGCCCGGCTCCGGCACGGGGAACACCAGCCGGGCCGAGGTCACCGCGCACACCGCCACCCCGGTGAGCAGGAGGCCGAGCGAGAGGCCGATCAGGCCGGGGAGGATGTGCCAGGCGCCGCCGACGGCCGCACCGAAGAGCGCCACGAGCACGATCGCCGGAACCGCGAAGGAGAGCAGCGCGGCCGCCCGGCCCCAGCGGTCCGCGCGACCCGGCACGGCCTTCGCGACGTGCAGCGCGAACGCGGTCGAGTCGTAGGAGACGTCGGCGATCATCCCGATGCCGAGCGAGAACGCCACGACCGGCGCCCCGATCAGCGGCAGCACCGACGAGTGGTTGAGGCTCGAGTAGAACCAGAACAGCACGGGCATCAGCGGGACGACGAGCAGCTGCCGGAGGTAGCGCGGGTCACGGAACCAGTAGGTCAGGCAGCGGGCCGCGATCGCTCCCGACTGCGTGCCGGGCAGAATCCCGAACCAGCCGAGCTTGCCCTGGGCCCGGACGCGCGAGGAGGCGCGCGCCGGCGTGGTCAGCGACCGGGCGAGCCCCCAGCGCCACACCAGCCACAGCACGACGAACGTGGCGACCGCGATCAGGAACCGGGCCAGAGCGCCGAGCGCGTCGCCCTGCGCGAGCTGCGACGGCACCGCCCAGACGGCGCCGAGCGGCGACCAGGACAGTCCGTCCGCGATGGCGGGCAGCGCGTCGGACGACGAGCGGAGGCCGCGCGTGATGCCGATGACGATCGGGCCGGCCAGGATGAGCGGGATGAGGATGAGCAGCCCGCTGGCCTCCCGGAACCGCCGCCCGCCGGACAGCCCGCTCGACACGGAGGTGACGGCCCGCGACACGACGACGCAGGTCGCGGCGCCGAGCGCGCCCGTCAGGAGGGCGACCACCGCGACCCCGGGGAGCCGGAGCCAGCTCAGCGAGGTCGCCAGCGACGCGAGCGTGGTCGCCGCTCCGGCGACGCCGACGACCGCGCTCAGCAGCATCCCGAGCATGAGCGGGCGCAGCGGGATCGGGTAGACGGCGAGCTTGGCGGGGTCGAGCGTCTGCTCGATGCCGGAGAGCAGCAGCGGGAAGATCGCCCAGCCGAGAACGGCGGCCGAGCCGCCGATGACGGCGACCGTGCGCGTCACCTCGATCGGGGCGAAGCCCAGCAGGACGAGGCCGCCGATGACGACCACCAGCGCGCCGAGCGCGTACACCCCGCCGAGGATGACCGCGACGAGCTGCGAGGTGCTGCGGCGGAACGAGTTGCGGAGGACGAGCAGGCGCAGCCTTACGAGTGTCGCAACCACTCCGGCCCCTCCCCGACCCGGCGACCGCCGACCAGCTCGACGAAGCGGTCTTCCAGCGTGGAGCCCGCGCGCACCTCGTCCACGGTGCCGGCGACCAGGACGCGGCCGTCGTTGATCACGGCGACGTGGTCGCACATCCGCTCGACCAGGTCCATGACGTGCGACGAGACGATGACCGTGCCCCCGCCCTGGACGTAGCCGTGCAGGATGTCGCGGATGTTGGCCGCGGAGACGGGGTCGACGGACTCGAACGGCTCGTCCAGCACGAGCACGCGCGGCGCGTGCACCATCGCGGCGGCCAGCGCGATCTTCTTCGTCATTCCGGCGGAGTAGTCGACGACGAGGGTGCCGCCCGCGGAGGCCAGGTCGAGCAGATTCAGGAGGTCGTGGGTGCGCTCGATCGCCGTGGGCCGGTCCATGCCGCTCAGGAGGCCCGCGTATTCGACGAGCTGCTCGCCGGTGAGCCGGTCGAACAGCCGGACGCCGTCGGAGAGCACTCCCACGAGCGCCTTCCCCGCCAGCGGGTCGCGCCACATGTCGACACCGTGGAGGAGCACCTGGCCGGCGTCGGGCCGCAACAGACCGGTGACCATGTTCAGCGTCGTGGTCTTGCCCGCTCCGTTCGGGCCGACCAGCCCGTAGAAGCTGCCGGAGGGCACGTCGAGGTCGATCCCGTCGACCGCCGTCTTCGCCCCGAACCGCTTGTGCAGACCGCGGATCGCCACCGCGACCGCATCGTCCTGCGTCATCGCACCTCCCCCGGGCTGTCGTGCTCCTCTGACGCAGCCCACCTCACCCTACGCGCCGCCGCATCCGCTCGCACGCACCCCCGTCGAGGGGCGGCACGCGGCGCCGAGGGGCACGTCAACGCCCGTAAACCCGCGTCGGAGGGGCGCTTACGTGCCCCTCCGATGACATCAGACGCGCTCGAAGACGGCCGCGAGGCCCTGGCCTCCGCCGATGCACATGGTCTCGACGGCGAGCGTGCCGTCGAGGGCCGGGAGCTCGTGGGCGAGCGTCGCCAGCATGCGGAGGCCGGTGGCGCCGATAGGGTGCCCGATCGAGATGCCGCTGCCGCGCGGGTTGAGGCGCGGGTCCTCGGGGTCGATGCCCCAGTCGGCGAGGCACGCCAGCACCTGCACGGCGAAGGCCTCGTTGAGCTCGATCACATCGATGTCCGACCAGGTGACGCCGGCGCGCTCCAGGGCCCTGTTCGCCGCCGGGACCGGCGCGACGCCGAACACCGCCGGGTCGTTGCCCGCGACCGCCCATGATCGCAGGCGCAGGACCGGGGTGAGGCCCAGCGCCGCGGCGCGCTCCTGGGTGGTGACGATGGCGGCGGCCGCGGCGTCGTTCTGGCCGCTGGAGTTGCCGGCGGTGACGGTCGCCGCGGCGTCGGCGCGGCCGAGGATCGGGCGGAGGCCGGCGAGGGCCTCCAGCGTCGTGTCGGCACGCGGATGCTCGTCGCGGCCGACGACGACGTCGCCCGTGCGGCCCGGCACGGTGACCGGGACCAGCTCGGCGTCGAATGCGCCGGACTGCTGCGCGGCGACCGCTCGCTGGTGGGAGCGGAGCGCGAGTCCATCCTGCGCTTCACGCGGGACGCCGTACTCGCGGCGCAGCGTCTCCGCCGAGCCGACGTTGCCCTCCGGGGTCGGGAAGTTGCGCCCGCCGACCGTCTCGCGGCCACGCGCGAGGGCGTCGTGCAGCATCAGACCTCCGGGCGGGAGGCCGCGGCGGCCCTGCTCCGTATAAAAGGGGCGTTCGACATCGACTCGGCGCCGAGCGCGATCAGCACGTCGCTCGCGCCGGTCTGCACCTCCATCGCGGCGTTGATGACCGCCTGGAGGCCCGAGCCGCAGCGCCGGTCGAGCTGATAGCCCGTCGTCGTGACCGGGAATCCGGCGTTGAGCGCTGCGACACGGCCGAACGCGGGTGCCTCCATCGTGGGATAGCCCTGCGAACCGATCACTCCCTCCACCGCGGCCGGGTCGAGCCCGGTGCGGTCGAGGAGGGCGCGCAGCACGGTCTCCGCCAGCGACAGAGCGGAGACCGGTGCCAGTGCGCCGCCCATCCGGCCGACCGGCGTGCGCAGCGGGGAGCAGACGACGACCTCGCGCAGCTCAGGCATGCGCGGCCGCCGTCCCCGCGGTCACTGCGGCCGGGATGCTCAGCGGCGCGCCCGTCGCGGCCACCACCTCGTCCACGGTCACGCCGGGCGCCACCTCGCGGAGCACGAGGCCGTCGTCGGTGACGTCGATGACGGCGAGGTCGGTGATGATCCGGTCGACGCAACCGCGGCCGGTCAGCGGGAGGGTGCACTGCGCGACCAGCTTGGCCGAGCCGTCTTTGGCGACGTGCTCCATGACCACGATGACGCGCTCGGCGCCGTTGACGAGGTCCATCGCCCCGCCCATCCCCTTGACCATCTTGCCGGGCACAGCCCAGTTGGCGATGTCGCCGGCGGCCGAGACCTGCATGGCGCCGAGGACGGCGGTGGCGATGCGCCCGCCGCGGATCATCCCGAAGCTGGCGGCGGAGTCGAAGTAGCTGGCGCCGGGCAGCACGGTGACCGTCTCCTTGCCCGCGTTGATCAGCTTGGGGTCCTGCTCGCCCTCCCACGGGTAGGGCCCGACGCCCAAGATGCCGTTCTCGGAATGCAGCACGACGTGCACCCCCTCCGGCAGATGGTTGGGGATAAGCGTGGGGAGGCCGATGCCCAGGTTCACGTAGGAGCCGTCCTCCAGTTCGAGGGCGGCACGGGCGGCCATCTCGTCGCGGCTGCGGGGCATGTCAGTTCCCTTCCGGGGCGATGGGGCGGGCGCGCACGGTGACCTTCTCGATCGGCAGGTCCGCCGACTGCTCGGCGGTCAGCGCGACCAGCCGGTCCACGTAGATGCCGGGCAGGTGGATGTCGTCGGGACCGAGCACGCCCGGCTCGACCAGCTCGTCCACCTCCGCGATCGTGATCCGCCCGGCCATCCCGGCGAGCGGGTTGAAGTTGCGGGTCGACTTCTCGAAGCGCAGGTTGCCGTGCCGGTCGCCGACCGCAGCGCGCACCAGGCCGAAGTCGGTGCGGATCGCGGTCTCCAGCACGTACTCCCGGTTGCGGCCGAACACGTCGAACGGACGCAGTTCCTTCGGCGCGCTCTCCTCCGCCACCGACCCGTCGGCGGCGTAGCGGATCGGCATACCGCCGTCGGAGACCGCGGTGCCGGCGCCGGTCGCGGTGTAGAAGGCCGGAATGCCGACACCGCCCGCGCGCAAACGCTCCGCCAGCGTGCCCTGCGGGGTCAACTCGACCTCCACCTCGCCGCCGAGGTACTGGCGGGCGAACTCCTTGTTCTCGCCGATGTAGCTGGCGATCACACGGCGGATGCGACCGGCGGCGAGCAGCTCGCCGAGGCCCCAACCGTCCACACCGCAGTTGTTCGACACCACCTCCAGGCCACCGACACCCCGCGCCAGCAACGCCCGGATCGTCACGATCGGCACCCCGGACAGACCGAAACCGCCGACCGCGAGCGAAGCGCCGTCCGGGATGTCGGCGACCGCCTCGGCCGCCGACGCGAACGTTTTATCCATCTGATTCCTCCGTCTGGTCGGATTCGAGGAAGACCTCGCGCATGATCGCCAGCGCACCGTTGGCCGCGGGCAGCCCGGCGTACAGGGCGGTGTGGTGGATGACCTCCGCGATCTGCGTGCGGGTCAGCCCGTTGCGCAGGGCGGCGCGTACGTGCATGCGCAGCTCGTTCTCGTGGCTGCCGGTCACCAGGCTGGCGAGCGTCGCGATCGAGCGCTCCGGCCGGGTGAGCTGCGGCCGGGCCCAGACCTCGCCCCACGCGTAGCGGGTGATGAAGTCCTGGAAGTCCGCGGTCTCCGGCGTGATGGCTGCCGTGGCGCGGTCGACGTGGGCATCGCCCAGCACCGCCCGCCGGACGGCCATGCCGCGCTCGAAGGCCGCGGCGGCGCCGGCATCGCGGCCCGCGAGCAGCGCAGCGAGCAGGGCGGCGGTCTCGGCCGGGTCCTCGAGCGGGACGAGGTGGGCGGCGTGCGCCAGCTCCACGAACCGCGCGCGGGGGAGCGCCGCGGCGTCCTCCGCCATCAGGGCCGAGGTGGTCACCTGGTCGTGCGCGCCGGCGACGAGGAGCGCGGGCACATGCACGTCCGCGAGGGCGTCGCGCCGGTCGAATCCGCCGAGTGCTTCGCAGCAGAGCGCGTACGACTCGTCGTCGACGTCCAGCAGGGTCTTCAGCGCGTGGCCGCCCGGGCCGTCGGGATGCGCGGCCAGATACCCGGGCGCGAACCAGCGCTGCGCGCTTCCGGCCACCACGGAGGCCGTGCCGGAGGCGCGCACCTGCGCGGCGCGATCGGCCCAGCCCTCCGTCGAGCCGATGTGCGCGCCGGAGCAGAACATCGCCAGGCTGCGCACGCGCTCCGGGGCGGCGAGCGCGACCTCTAGGGCGACCGCGCCGCCGAGCGAGTCGCCGGCGACGTCGAACGCACCGCCGCCCACCTCGTCCACGAGGGCGAGCACGGCGTTCGCGAGCTCGGACATCGTGAAGGGCTCGCGCGTGGCGGCCGACGCACCGTGACCCGGGAGGTCGACGCGCAGGATCCGCGGGGCGTCCGGCACCGCGGCCAGCCGCGCCACGACGCCGTCCCACAGCTCGGCGGTCGTGCCGAGCGAGGGCAGCAGCACCAGCAGGCGCGGCGCCGCGGCGGACGGGGAGGCCGCGGTCATCGCGCCGCGCAGTCGCGGGATGGTCATCGGTTCACCTCTCGGTCGTGATCGGCATGGACACGGTAGCGGGCGACGGCGGCGTCCACGACGGCGCCCGCCGAGCCCAGGTCGGCGGCGTCGCTTCCCCTGACGGAAGGGGCCGCGACGACGGAAGATGCCGCAGCGACGGAGGAGCCCGCAGCGCCACCCGGGCCGTCCGCCACCACGAGGTCGGCGACCGCGTGGGCCAGCACCTCGGCGCTCTCGACCGCGATGCGCAGCAGCGCGCGCCAGGCCTGCCATTCGGCGTGCCACTCCCCGCCGGCCGCGCGTCCGAGCTGAGCGCTGCGGTGTGGACCGTGGCGAGCAGGCCGGGGGCGCGGAGGCCGTTCGCGGTGAGCAGCACGGCGTCGACCGGGTTCTGCTTGTGCGGCATCGCGGACGAGCCGCCGCCGGTGGCGGGGAGGAGCACGCCGTCGCGCGCCGCCAGTCCGAGGTCGCGGCCGATCCGGCCGGCCACCGCGGCGACGCGCGCGGCGGCGTCCGCGATCGCCAGCACCGGGCCGCGGTCGGTGTGCCAGGCCCGACCCGGGTCGCTGAGCCCCAGGCGGGCGGCGACGCCCGCGCGGAGGGTCTGCGGCGCATCGGCCCGGGCCGCGAGGCGCGCGAACGCCGCGCCTGTGCCCACGGCGCCGCCGAGCTGCACGGGACAGTCGAGCCGGTCGAGCACCTCCAGCGCCGACACCACGGCGTCCAGCCAGGAGGCCAGGAACGCACCGAGAGTCGTCGGCTCAGCCTGCTGCGTCAGGGTACGAGCCAGCAGCGGCGTCGCGCGCGAGCGGATCGCCCGGTCTGCGAGCTCCGCGGCCGCGGCCGCGAGCGCGTCCCGCGCGCGTGAGAGGGACTCGCGGGAGACCAGCACAAGAGCCGAGTCCACGATGTCCTGACTGGTCGCGCCGCGATGCACCCGTCCCGCGTGCGCTCCGGCCTGTTCGCGGAGCTGCTCGACGAGCGCGATGATGGGCACTCCGGCTTCCCGCGCGCCCGCGACGAGGCGCGCGCGGTCGATGGTGCGGGCGTCGAACGCGAGCGGCTCGTAGCCGGGCCGGGCGGCCGAGCCGTCGAGCTCGTCCCAGGCTCCGGCCAGGGCCTCCTCGACCGCGATCATGGCGGCCAGCACACGATCGTCGCCGGCCGGGACACCCACTGCACCGGCCGGCTCGAGGAGACCCCAGTCGAAGGGTTCAGCCACGCCCGTCCCCCACGAAGTCGAGGAAGACGGTCTCGTCCTCGCCCTGGAGGCGGATGTCGAAGCGGTAGCTGTTGTCGCCGTCCGGGGTGGCGAGCAGCGTGCTCCGCCGCCCCTCCGGCACGGTGGCCAGGAACGGGTCGCCGCCTTCGAGGTAGGCGCGCGTGAAGAGGTGGTGCAGGAGGCCGCGCGCGAACACCGTCACCAGGAGATACGGTGCGCGGCCCGCGCCGGCGCCCGGACGGACGGTCGTGAACGCGTAGTGTCCGGCCCGGTCGACGGCGGCGCGCCCGAAGCCCGTCGCGGTGTACCCGTCGCGGTGCAGGCTGCCCTGCCGCGCGATGGGCGTTCCGTCGGTGTCGGCGCCCCAGACCTCCAGGATCGCGTCGGGGACGGGCGCGCCCTCCCCGTCGAGCACGGTGCCGTGCAGGCGAATCGTGCCGGGATGCCAGGGCGGCGCGACCTCGGCGCCGCCCTCGTAGGGCAGGGCGTAGCCGAAGAACGGCCCGACCGTCTGCGACGGCGTCTGCAGGTACTGGGTTCGATCGGTGCTCTCAGGCATGGTCACCCTCCTCCGGCTCCATCCACGTCGCCGCGCCGCCGGTCAGGACGATGTCCCACCGGTAGCCGAGCGCCCACTCCGGCTCGCTCACCTCGTGATCGTACGTGGCGATCAGCCGCTCGCGCGCGGCCGGGTCGGCGATCGACTGGTAGATCGGGTCGAGCGCGAACAGCGGGTCGCTCGGGAAGTACATCTGCGTCACGAGCCGCTGCGTGAACGCCGACCCGAACAGCGAGAAGTGGATGTGCGCCGGCCGCCACGCGTTGCGGTGGTTCCGCCAGGGGTAGGGGCCGGGCTTGATGGTGACGAACCGGTACGAGCCGTCCTCGCCCGTGATCGCGCGGCCCACCCCGGTGAAGTTGGGGTCGAGCGGCGCGGGATGCTGGTCGCGCTTGTGCACATAGCGGCCGGAGGAGTTCGCCTGCCAGACCTCCACGAGCTGGTTGCGCACCGGCCGGCCCTCGCCGTCGAGCACGCGGCCGGTCACGATGATGCGCTCGCCGAGCGGCTCTCCGCTGTGCTGGATGGTGAGGTCGCTCTCCTCCGCCGCGACGTCGGTGTGCCCGAACGCCGGCGAGACGAGCTCGATCTCCTCGGGGTCGGCCCGCACCAGCTCATGGGTGGGATGACGCAGCCGCGAGCTGCGGTACGGCCCGAAGTCGCGCAGCGGGTGCACGGGAAGGGGACCCGCGGCCGCCGCCGCCGCATGCGCGGCCGCGATCTCCGCGGTGATCTGGTTCTGTGTCGGCTCTGCCGTGTTGTCAGCGCTCATCTCGTACCTCAGAAGGGGAGGCCCGCGTACTGCTCGGCGAGGGCCGCCTGCGCGTGACGCGATCCGGTGGTGTACTCCAGCTGACCGAGCTGGCTGCGGTAACGGAAGGCGCGGGCCGCCTCGTCGGGGACCTCCCGGTGGACGTGCAGCATCTCCGTCATCCACTGGGAGAACTGCTGCACCTTCCACTGCCGGGCGAGGGCAGCGCTGCTGTAGCGCCTCAGGAGGGCGTCGTCACCTCCGAAGTGCGCCGTCAGCGAGCGACCGAGCAGGGCGACGTCGGCGATGGCCGAGTTGAGCCCCTTCGCGCCGGTCGGCGGCACGATGTGGCCGGCGTCACCGGCGAGGAAGAGGCGCCCGTGCTCCAGCGTGGAGGCCACGAAGCTGCGCATCGGCGTGATCGACTTCTCGGTGATCGCGCCCTCGCTCAGGGTCCAGCCGGGGACGCCGAGGCGGGTCTGCAGCGCCTCCCAGATCCGCTCGTCCGACCAGTCGTCGACCGACTCGCCCGGATCGACCTGGAGGTAGAGCCGGGAGACCGCCGGCGAGCGCATCGAGTGCATCGCGAAGCCGTCCGGGTGCAGCGCGTAGATGAGGTCGTCGGTGGACGGCGCGACGTCGGCGAGGATGCCGAGCCACGCGTACGGGTAGCTTCGCTCGAGGGCCCGGATGCCCGGGATGGCCGGGCGGCAGACGCCGTGGTAGCCGTCGGCGCCGACGACGATGTCGCAGTCGATGCGCTCGGCGTCGCCCCCACTGCCGATGGTGACGTAGGGCGCGTTCCCGTCGAGGTCGTGCGGCGCGACGCCCTCCACCTCGAACCGGACGTCGGAGCCGGCGCGGTCGTGCTCGGAGAGCAGGTGCCGCACGAGCGCCTGCTGCCCGTACACGGTGACCGTGCGGCCGACGAGGTCGACGAAATCGAGGTGGTGGCGCTCCCCTTCGTACTGCAGGTAGATGCCGTGGTGCGTGAGCCCGCGCGCGGCGAGGTCGGCGTCGAGGCCGAGGTCGCGCAGCACGTCGACGGAGCCCTGCTCCAGGACGCCGGCGCGCACGCGGCCGAGCACGTACTCCCGGCTCTTCTGCTCGAGGATGACGAAATCGACCCCCGCTCTCCGGAGGATGTGCCCGAGCAGGAGTCCAGCGGGCCCGGCCCCGATGATGGCGACCTGGGTGCGCATTGTTCCGCCTTTCGCTTCAGTGGGAAGGTCGTCCCATCCTGGGCGAATCCGGCGGCAGTCCGGCTGCGGTTTCCACTGAGCGGAAGAGATTCCTCCCGAGGATCACCCCGGCGACTACTCGTAGTCGAGCCCGAGGACCCCGGAGATGCCGCGCGCGGCCATCCGGACGCCCAGCGTGAACTGCGGCTCGGCCTCCCGCTCGGCGTGGGCGATGATTGACACCGCGGCCACGACCTCCCCGGTGGCGTCCCGCACCGGCGCGGCGACGGAGAAGGCGCCCTGGGTGAGCTCCTCGACCGAGTGGGAGACACCGGTCGCGCGGATGCCGGCCAGCCGCGCCCGCAGCTCCTTCTCGCCGGTGAGCGTGTTGGGCTGGAACTTGCGCGGGTGGTCGGCGAGCACCTCCGCGAGCGTGCCGTCCGGCGCGTACGCGAGCAGCACCAGCCCGACGCCGGTGGCGTGCAGCGGGAGCCGCGAGCCGACGTCGCTGATGACACGCACGGCCCCCGGTCCGGACAGCCGCTCCAGATAGACCGCGCCCAGACCGTCGCGCACGGCGAGGTGCACGTGCTCGCCCGTGGCTTCCAGGAGGTCGTCGAGATACGGCCGCGCCGCCTGGCGGAGGCGGCGCGCGGTCGGCTGGCGGACTCCCAGCCGCCAGAGCTTGATGCCCACGCGGTAGCGGCCGTCCTCCCCGCGGGCCAGGCCGCCCCACGCCACCCACTCGGCCAGGAGCCGGTGCGTGGTCGAGACCGGGAGGCCGGCGCGGCGTGCGATCTCGCTGAGGGTCAGCTCGTCGCCGCGCTCGAAGGCGTCGGCGATCGCGAAGACACGTTCCGCAACGCTGCGGTCGTCCTGAGCTCCACCGGCCATGCGGTCAGCTTAGGACCGCTGCAGCGGTCGGGTCGGAGACCGCGGCTTCATATGTAGGTCTTCCTACCTCTGGCGGGTGCGGAGCGAGCCCGACCTCCCCGCCGACTGGCGCTCGCATGTGTTCCGCCGGATGACGGCGGCGCTCGATGCGCTGTGACGGGGCCCGCTCAGGCGTCCGCCGCGCGCCGGTAGACGCTGATCACGATGCCGGAGGCCGTCGAGCGCGACTCCACGAGCGCGAACCGGGTGTGGGGAAACCGTCGCCGAACAGCTTCTTGCCGACGCCGAGCACGAGCGGGTGCACCAACAGCCGGTACTCGTCGATCTGATCGTGCTCGGCGAGCGTGCGGATCAACTCCGTGCTCCCCCACACCCGGATCTCGCCGCCCGGCTCACCGCGCAGCCGCTCCACGGCGCCCGGGACGTCCGGACCCAGCAAGTAGGAGTTCGTCCAGCCGACCTCCGTCAGCGAGCGCGAAGCGACGTACTTGGGGATGCGGTTGTACCGCCGGGTGAGTTCCCCCTGCAACCCGTCGGCATCCTCCGGCCAGACGCCCCACGAGCCCGCGAAGAGCTCGTACGTCCTCCGGCCCAGCAGCAGCGCCTCGGTGTTCTTCTCCCACGCCGCGACGGTGCCGTCGTCGTAGTCGAACTGCCAGCCGCCGTGCTGGAACCCTCCCTCGGTGTCCTCCTCGGGGCCACCCGGCCCTGGACGACACCGTCGAGGGTGACGAACGCCTGCACCACGATCGAAGACATGCCTGCTCCTCCTTGTCAGTGAGGGTGACATACCCCGTCTACACCCCGGGGAGGGTGGAGGCAACAGGGTCGCTCCAGCCGTTCGGTCGATCCGCCACCCGCCGGTCCCCGCGACGCTGGACACATGACCGAGACCACCACCTCCCCCGCTGCCGTACTCGACACGGCCCGCCGTGCGGCGCTCCGCCCGGCGTCCCGCCCGGGTGGGAGGACCTCCTCGACGGCCGCGAACGGCTGCTGGATGCGCCCCGCTCCGAAGAAGGGGTTCTGCCGTCGCGCCGAAACGGGTAGGACAGAAGGCATGGACATCGTGCTGGCTGTCCTCGAGCGCGGCGACGTCGCGTACGAGATCGAGTTCGAGCGCACGAGCGAGCCCCCGTTCGAGCTGCGCGTGCCCTCCCACATCGGGGGCGCGGCGGTGGTCGACGTCTTCGACCTGGTCGACGCCAGCGAGTGGCCCGTGCTGCTGCGCTACGCGTTCTCGGAGTGCGTCCCGGCCGTCATGGGATCGCCGGACGACCTGAGCGCGGAGGACCTGGGCGAGGTCGACCTCTGAGGCGTCGGCCTCTGAGGCGTCGGCCTCGGAGGCTGCGGGCGTCTGCCTGGCCTGCGCGGCCTGTGGCGCCCGCGAACCGCATCAGAACAGGAACAGCTGCCCCATCACGAGCACGAGGATGAGGAACACGACGACCACGCCGCCGATGATGGCGAGCGTCCGCCCCGACATCTTCGCGATCCCGAACCCGACGATGAACGGCAGCGCCAGGCAGCCGAGCGCGATGATCCACCAGAACGCCTGGAAGCCGGCCTGCGACGCGGACGCCAGCCGCTCCCCGAAAAGCTTCTGCGTCGCCGGATGCGTGGCGAAGGCGACGCTCGCCGACAGCGGGTAGGCGATCAGGACGGCCGTGATCAGCCCGGCGAACGCACCCCACATCCCGCGATGCGCGCCGAGGTGCAGCGTCTCCTCCTGGTGCGGCGCCTGCCTGCTCTTGGTGCTCATGGCGCACATGATAGCCAGCGGTTCGGCGCGCGGGGCAGCCCCGTCGCGAGACGGTCCCGCGGCCCGGGCCGCCGCGCCGAAACAGGGTCAACTGTACGGTCTATTCTGCGGTTAGTCTGGAGCAGTCACCGGCGCACCGCACGCAGTTCAGGGGGCGTCTCGTAACGCGCCGGGGTCTTACCCGAATGTCGTATGGGAGTGGCGAAGTCCGCTCCCATACGGCCTGGGGAGAAACGGGCCGTGTCAGGAGCCGGACGGCGCTCCCGAGTTCGCCGCGGCGATCACCGGCGCACGGGCGGACCTGTTGCGAAGACGCATCGCGGGCTTCTCGACCGCGAACCAGGATGCGGTGGCGACGAGAAAAGTGAGCGGGATCGCAAGCGCGGCGAACAGGGGCACGCCCAGGCTGTAGAGGCCCGCGGAGGCGAGGACCTGCTGCAGCGGGAACGCGTAGATGTAGGTGCCGTAAGAGATGTCGTTGCGGAGCCGCAGCGCACGCACCCGGAGCACCGCGCCCGAGGCGATGAGCAGGTAGGCGAGGGGCAGCGCCGCCGCCACCCGGTAGTCCGGGAGAAGCGAAGCGCCGCCGACGATCGCCGCACACAGGACGAGGTCGACGGCTCGGGTGGGGAGCCGGTGGCGGAGCTGGTAGATGAGCGCGCCTGCCGCGAACATGAGCCCGAACCGGGACCCGTTCACGAGGTAGTAGTTGTGCGTCAGGTTCGTGTCGGCGAGGACGGTCACGACCAGGCAGCCCACGAACAGGGCGGGGATGGTGGCACGGAACTTCAGCAGCTTGGTGACGCCCAAGCCGAGCACGGCGAGGTAGCAGAGGAACTCCCACCCCAGCGTCCACAGGCTGCCGTTCCACACGACCGGGTAGGGAACACCCGTCGGCGTGCCTCCGATGCCGTACTCGTTGATCACCAGGGCCGCGTTCTTCCCCACGTAGGCGAGCGCGTCGAGCGCGTAGCCGTCCGGGAGGGACTGCCCGGCGAGCCCGATCCCGACCGGGGCGATGACCGCGGCGGTGACGATGAGGCACACCCAGAACGCGGGCAGGATCCGCAGGAAGCGGGCCTTCAGATACGGCCACCACTGGGGTCGGCGCATCCACGAGGACACGATGAGGAAGCCGCTGATCGCGAAGAACCCGTCCACTCCGCCGTCGCCGAGGAGCTGGGTGACCGGTGCCGCCGGCCGCGCAGCCCCGGTGAGGGGGAAGGAATGCCAGACGATGACGCTCACGGCGAGCACGAGACGGATGGTGTTGAGCGCGTTCAGCTTCGGGTCGAACACGCCTGAGAGCGTGAGGCCAGCGCTGGCTGACATCGGCCTGCGCTGCAGCATGCGGGTCCCCCTGTTGTGGTATTCGTGAGAATATCTCAATAATAGCGAGGGGTCATGTCCCCCAAAGGGGTTTTTGCGGTTGAGCTCGGGCGCAGTCACGTCTGGGCAGTTCACCCCAGGGCCTCCCTCACATCCCCAGCACGACCGTCCGCCCTGCCGGCCGCCCGTCTGTCGCGCGATGCGCCGCCCACACCGCGTCGAACGCGATCACCTCCGGCTCGAACACCGTCAGCCGCGCCTCCGCGGCATCCGCGAGAAGCCCTTTCAGCATGCGCCGGTACTCCGGCCGATTCCGCAGTACCCAGAATGGCACCGAGCAGACGACCTCCCGCGGGTGCCCGAACCGTCGCAGCACGGCCGCCGCCGAACCGCGGATCGCGTCGTCCCGCTCGTGTCCGGCGCGCCCCGCGAACGCCGTGCGGACGACGACACCGGACGGGGCGACCGCCTCCCGCACCAGCGGCGACCCGGTGTGGTCGATCGCGGCCTCCGCCCCACCTCCGGTCTGCTCCCGGACGACCGCGGGCCAATGCGGGTCGCGGTAGTCGATGAGGGTCATGTCTGCGGCGGAGAGGCCGGGAGGTGGCGTCGTCCCCGTCCCGAGAACCGTCTTTCCGTCGCGCAGCGCGAGCTGGGCCGCGAGCGACCCGACGGCGCCGGTGATGCCCTGGATGAGGACGCTCCGCGCCGGTCCCGCGTACTGGAGGGCCAGGGCGGCGGTCACCCCGTTGAGCGGGAGGGCAGCGGCGGCCTCCGACGTCAGCGCGTCCGGGACGGCGACCAGGTAGGTCGGGGACACGACGAGCCGGGTCGCGTGCGCGCCCATCCGCGGGAGCACCCCCGCGACGCGCGCGCCGGTGCGGAGGCCGAGCGCCGCCGACACCGCCGATTCCGTCTCCAGCACGCCGACGAAGTCGTAGCCGGGGACGAAGCCCGGCACCGGCTGGAGCACGTAGCCGCCACGCCGGGCCAGCACGTCCGTCGACCCGAGGGCCGCATGCGTGACGCGGACGAGGACCTCGTTGCCACGTGGCGCGCGCAGCGTCTCGTGCACGAGCGCGATCGCGGACGGGTCGCCGAAGCGGACCACGCGCGCCGCCGTGCGTTCCACAGTGCGCTCCGCCCGGCCTCCCATCGCCGTCAGCCGGCGCGTCGCTGCAGCAGCCCGGCGCGCTCGGGGTGCCGGTCGAACCACTCCGCCACGTACCAGCACATCGGCACGATCCTCCGCCCGGAGGTGCTTTCGATGTCGTCGACCGCGTAGGCGACCAGGTCGGCCGCGTAGCCGTGGCCGCGCTGGGCGGGGACCGTGAACGCCCGTGTGAGCGAGATGGACGAGCCGAGGACGCTGTAGTCGAGGATGCCGACGAGCTCGCCGTCGATCCGCATGGCGTAGCGGTTCGCGTCGGTCTCGTTGCTGAACTCCGTGGACATGCGCCCATCGTACGTCCGTCGCGCCTCCCCGTCAGGGGAGGTATCGTGAACGAGGTGGGACCCGACCCGCACCGTTCGGGCCCGCGCGCACTCCGCGATGCAGCCACAGCAGGCCAGCCGCGTGCGACGACCGTCGCCCGCGTCGCGCACCCGAAGCTGGAGCCGCACCCGTGACGATCGACAACCCGTCGCCCGCCCTGTCCCCTGCCCACCAGGCCCTGCTCGAGCAGGTCCCGATCGGCGAGCACTCCGTGATCGACGCCGAGGTCGTCCCGTACGACCACGAGGGCCTCCCGCTGGAGGGCTACCTCGCCAGGGACGTGCAGGCCGACGACCGCCGCCCGGCCGTGCTGATCCTCCACGACTGGCACGGCGTCGGCGACAACGTGCGGATGCGCGCGCAGATGCTGGCCCGCCGCGGCTACGTCGCGTTCGCCGCGGACCTGTACGGCGCGGACGTGCGGCCCAGCGGCGAGGAGGCGGCGGCGGTCGCGGGACAGTACTACCGGGACCTCCCGCTGCTGCGCTCGCGAGTCGCCGCCGGCTTCAGCTGGCTGCAACAGCACCCCGCCGTCGACCCGGCCCGGCTCGCGGTCATCGGCTACTGCTTCGGCGGGACGGCCGCCCTCGAATTCGCCCGCACGGGGGCGCCGGCCCGCGGCGTGGTGTCCTTTCACGGCGGCCTCATCGCCCACGACCCGTCCGACGCGGCGGCGATCGCGGCCTCCCTGCTCGTGCTCAATGGCGGCGCGGACCCGGTCGTCCCGGACTCGGCGGTCGCCGCGTTCCAGGACGAGCTGCGCGCCGCGGCGCACGTCGACTGGCAATTGACGACGTACTCGGGCGCGCCGCACGCGTTCACCATCCCAGGAAGCGACCGGTACCGTCCGCTCGCGGACGCCCGGAGCTGGCGGGCGCTGGTGTGCTTCCTGGACGAGGTGTTCGCCTGAGCTGATCGCCGGTGCTGATTGGCGGTCTGCGAGACGGTCATGTAAGCTCTAACAGGCCCGCGCGGAGAACGCGGCAGGGTCATGCGCCACTAGCTCAACGGATAGAGCATCTGACTACGGATCAGAAGGTTGGGGGTTCGAATCCCTCGTGGCGCACACTGGTTGAGACAGTCGAGAAAGCCCCGGCGGAGAGCCGGGGCTTTTTCGTTGTTGCCCCGTCAGACCCCGGTGTGAAGAGGTACCCCCACCGCGATGCTCGGAACGTGGCGCTCGGTGTGGTGCTCTCAACGGCGTGGCCGACGTTCGATGCGCTCGAGAATGTAGGACCCGCTAGATCGCGACTTTCACCGGCGAGTCGCGTAAGTCGGCGGGCCGCCGGCCGTTGTCGCCAGTCGCGGCCCGCCTCACTATTCAAGAGCTTGGCACGCCTCGGCGATGATGTGCGCAGCGCAACGCCCTCTGCTCAAACGAGCAGGAACGGCTCACCCCAGGTCGTACGTCAGGTGCGTGGCCGTCGACGTGACCACGACCTCCCGTTGCACGAGCTCGCGCGGCCCGGAGCCGGTGAACAGCGGGGTTCCCGCACCGAGGATGATCGGCGACAGGTGCAGGACGAGCGTGTCGACCAGGCCTGCGGCGAGCGCGGAGCCGATGAGGGCGCCGCCGCCCATGAGGATCGCGTCCAGGTCGGCTCCGCGCGCCGCGGACACCGCTTCGGCGCGCGAGCGTGCCGAAGCGACCGCATCCTCCAGGCCGGTGGTGACGAAAGTCCAGTCCAGTCCCGTGAGGCGCAAAGTCGGCGGAGCCGCGCTCGTCACGACCAGGAACGACGGCTTGCCGACCTCCGCGGCGCCGTAGCCGATCTCGTCGCTCCAGCCTCCCGGGGCGTCGATGACGTCGAAGAGGTTGCGGCCCATGACCACGGCGCCCGAGCGTTCCGTCGCCGCGGCGAGGATGCGCTTGTCGTCGGGGTCGTCCGAGAACACCCAGTGGTGCAGCGGCTCTCCCCCGGTGCCGAGCCCGTTGCCGGGGCCGGCGTCCGGGCCGGTGACGAAACCGTCCAGTGAGACGGTGATGTCGGCGACGACCCTGGTCATCGCGATCAGCCCCGCGCCAGCAGTTCGTCGAGCTTCTCGTAGCCCTCGCGCATCCCGTACTCCATGCCCGAGGCGATCATCGCCTCCAGCGCCTCCTTCGAGGGGAACACCGAGTGGCCCGCGAGCCGGGTGCGTCCGCCGGGGAGCGGCTCGAAGCGCAGGAGGTCGAGGCTCACCTGGTCGGGTGCGCCGAGGTACTCGAAGGTCTGGATGATGAGCTCGTTCTCGACCACGGTGTGGATGACGCCCCGGAAGCCGTAGACGGCGCCGTCGGCGTCCTTCTGCTCGAACGCGTAGCCTCCCCCGGTGCGGAAGTCCCAGTGGGTGATCGCGTTGTCGAGGCTGCGCGGGCCGATCCACTGCACGTACAGGTCGGGGTCGGCGTGGGCGCGGAAGACCGCCTCGACGGGAGCCTCGAACTCTCGCGTGATGTCGGCGTACGAGGTGCCGGGTACGGCATCGATGACGACAGGGTTGGTCATGATTCCTTCTCCTTGGTTCGCTTGCTCTGTTCTGGTGAGGATGCCGGGGGCGCGGCGAGCAGTGCGTCGAGTCTGCGGTACTGCTGCTCGGCCTCCAGACGGTACCGATCGATCCACGAGGTCAGTCGCTCCAGCGCGGCGCCGTCGAGGTGCACCGGGCGGCGCTGCGCCTCGCGGGTGCGCCAGACCAGCCCGGCGGACTCGAGCACGCTGATGTGCTTGGACACCGCCTGCAGGCTGATCTCGAACGGCTCCGCCAGCTCGTTGACCGTCGCCGGACCACGGCTGAGCCGCGCGACCATCGCGCGCCGCACCGGGTCGGACAGGGCCGCGAAGGAGCGGTCGAGCTGATCGTCACCCATTATCAACCTATCCGTTTATCAATTAATCGGTTGATTAAAGAGTAGAACGAGACGACCGTTCCGTCAAGCCGTTCATGGCCGGCTCAGGAGGGCAGGACTGCGCTCGCGACACCGGGCACGTCGCCCGCGTAATCCCGGAGGCGCTCCAGGCCCTCCGTCGTAGCGGACTCATGGCCGCCCACCGCGACGACCCGGGCGCCGGACGCGACCGCGGCGACCAGGCCGGCTTCGGCGTCCTCGAACACGACGCACTGCTGGATCGGCACGCCCAGCCGCTCGGCGGCCAGCAGGTAGCCCTGCGGGTCTGGCTTGCCGCGGGAGACATCCTCCGCGGCGATCAGCACGTCCGGGACGGGGACGCGCGCCGCCTCCAGTCGGGCGACGGCGAGCTCGCGCGGTGCGCTCGTGACGATCGCCACGGGCACACCGGCCTCCGCGAGCGCCGTCAGCAGGGCGGCCGCTCCGGGGACCTCCACGATGCCGTCGGTGCGCGTGACCTCCTCGGCGACGAGCCCGGCGACCAGCTCGGCCCGTCGCTCGGCCGCGAGACCCGGCAGGAAGTGCGCGACGGTGTCGACCGCCTGTCTGCCGTGCGCGTACGCCAGGATCTCCGCGGGGTCGAGGCCATGACGCCGGCCGAACTCGCTCCAGACGCCTTCCACCACAGCGTGCGAGTCGACGAGCGTGCCGTCCATGTCGAAGAGGAATCCGGATGCGCTGATCTCCATCGGACCAGCCTAGGCGGCGCCCGCGACCCAGGGTCGCGGGCTGCCGCGGATCAGCGACCGGTCGTGCGGGCGTCCTGCGCGGCCCGGAGGTCCGCGAGACCGCGTTCGCTCTCGCGCGTGATGCGACCGCCGCGGGCGGCGACCGCCGCGGGGAGCCAGTCGCTCAGCACGAAACGGCGACGGCGCGGCGAGACCGGCTCGCCGCCATTGGTGCGGGCCGGGCGGGCCACCCAGCTATGTTCGATTCCCTGTGCCCAGGTTCCATTTGCCATGTCTTCAACGTTACGAGCGAAAATATTCGGCCACCATATGGCTTCAGGTCTATCTTCGCAAAGATACGGCCAGTACACTCGGAGCCATGTTGAAGCGCGTTGCCGTGCCCGTCATCGACGAATTCGCGATGTTCGAGTTCGGGGTCATCTGCGAGGTGTTCGGGCTCGACCGCAGCTACGCCGGGATCGAGCCGTTCGACTTCCGGGTCTGCTCGGCGACCCCGGGCGAGCCCATCCGGAACGAGACCGGCGTGCAACTCATCGCACCGTACGGGCTGGACGCGATGGAGGACGCCGACCTCATCGCCGTGCCCGCCGCCACCATCCGCGACGAGTACCCCCGGAGCTCATCGACGGCCTCCGGCGCGCGCACGCCCGGGGCGCCATCCTGCTCAGCGTCTGCTCCGGCGCGTTCGTGCTCGGCGCCGCCGGCCTGCTCGACGGCCGCGAGAGCACGACGCACTGGCGCCACGCCGACGCCCTCCAGCGCCGCTTCCCGCTCGCGCGGGTGAACCCGGACGTGCTGTTCATCGACGACGGCACGATCATCACGAGCGCAGGCACCTCCGCCGGCATCGACGCCTGCCTCCACCTGGTGCGCCGCGAACTGGGCAGCGCGGTCGCCAACACGATCGCGCGCAACATGGTCGTCCCGCCGCAGCGCGACGGCGGCCAGCGGCAGTACATCGAGCGGCCGGTCTCCGACTGCGAGGACGACACCTTCAGCGAGCTGCTCGACCACCTCAGCACCACGCTGGACGAGAACCACACCGTCTCCGGGCTCGCCGCCCGGACGCACATGTCGACCCGCAGCTTCTCGCGCCGCTTCGTGGCCGAGACCGGCGTACCGCCGATGCAGTGGCTCACGACGCAGCGCGTCCTCCACGCCCGGCTGCTGCTGGAGACCACGGACATCCCCGTCGAGGAGGTCGCCCGTCGCAGCGGGTTCGCGAGCGCCACGCTGCTGCGCCACCACTTCGATGCGGAGGTCGGTGTGCCGCCGACGCGCTACCGGGCGGCCTTCGCGCGACGCTGAGGCGGAACAATCCGCCGGCCCGGTGGTTGACTCCAAGACGACCACCGGCGACGGAAGGACCCCCGCATGGCCACGCAGATCCAATACACCCGGCTCGGCGACCCCGACGTGCTCGAGGTGGCCACGGTCCCGGATCCGGTCGCTCCCGTCGACGGCGTGGTCGTGGAGGTGCGCGCCGCGGGCGTGAACCCGATCGACGGAAAGCTGCGCAGCGGCGCGCGGCCGAGCGCTCCGATCACCGAGCCGCGTGTGCCGGGAGCCGATGCGGCAGGGGTCGTTCTCTCGGTGGGAGCCGACGTGGACGACTGGGCGCCCGGCGACGAGGTGGTCGTCCGCAACGCGCGCGGCGCCTACACGACGCACCTGGCCGCGCCGGCCTCCCACCTCGTCCGCAAGCCCGCCGCGGTGAGCTGGGAGCAGGCCGCGGCGATCGGCGTCCCCGTCGGAACCGCGCACCAGGCACTGGTCTCGCTGGGCGTCGAGCCGGGGACGACACTCCTCATCCACGGCGGCTCGGGCAGCGTCGGGAGGGCAGCGATCCAGCTCGCCCGGCGGATGGGCGCCGCCGTGATCGCGACCGGGTCGGCGGCGAACCACGAGCGGTTGAGGGAACTCGGCGCGACTCCCGTTGCCTACGGTCCGGGACTGCTGGACCGCCTGCGCGCCGTCGCGCCGGACGGCTACGACCTCATCCTCGACGCGATCGGCACCGACGAGGCGCTGGAGGCCTCCTTCGCGCTCGTCGGCGACCGCTCGCGGATCGGCACGATCGTCGTCGGCCCGCGTGCGGCCGAGCTGGGCATCCGCGCGTGGGGAGGCGGGAACCCCGTTCCCTCACTCCCGACGAACTGCGGCTGCGCGACGACGCCTACGCACTCGCGCTCGACCTCCTCGCCGACGGTGAGTTCGAGGTGGACATCGCGCGAACCTTCCCACTGACGGAGGCCGCCGACGCCGCGCGGCTGGTGGAGTCGGGGCATCCCGGCGGCAAGGTGATCCTGCTGCCGTGAAGCGCCGCGATCAGTGGTGCAGCGACCGCCGATGGACGGCGTGCGCGACGGGGAGGTCGTCACCGCGGTAGTGCTTGAGCAGCCGCCAGTTGCGCCGCGCGAGCTGGGCGAAGACAGCCGCCGTCACGACCCCGCACACGACGACCCCCCAGGCCCGCGGGTTCTCGCCCTCGGTCGGGATGAGCACGGTGAGCGCGGCGGTGAACACCAGCGCGAGGACGGCGAACAACACTCCCAGCCCGACGCGACGCAGCGCCCGGGCGCGCTCCAGACGGTCGCCCATGCAGCGCAAGCTACTCCGCGCGACGAGGCTGCGCCAGGTCGTACACGCGGCTCCAGCCGAGCTCGAAGCCGACCTCGTCGATCCGGCCCTCATCCCGCGCCCGCTCCAGTGCCAGCAGCGATGCGAGGGAGGCCGTGACCAGACGCTCGTCGCCGTACGTCTCGCTCCCGTCGCCGACCGAGACCGTGGAGCAGCGGATCACCCGGCACTCACGCCACACGCGGCGCGTCGTGACCGCGGCCACGGCGAAGCCCGCAGCGTAGACGGCCACCATCGCGCCGATCGCCGACACCGCAGGAGCCGGCGCGAGCACGAGCGCGGGGAGGAGAGCGAGCAGGCCGCCGATGGCGGGCCAGCGCCGCCGGAAGACGATGGCACGGCGCTCGGCGGAGGTCGTCCCGGGCGGGTAGACGAACAACCGGCGCGCGCAGACCCCGGTGCGCGCGGTGTACAGGGCAGAGGTCTCCTCGAACCAGCCCCAGCGGTGGGCGCCTTCGAAGAACCGCTTCGTCCTCCCCCGAGCAGGAGGTCGCTCGATCGTCGTCACGGGTATCGGTCTACGCCGCTTCGGTCGCGGTCGCGCGCATCCTCACGGAATCCATGCGCGCAGCGGGCGGAACCAGACGGTCCGCAGACGGCGCCCCTCCTTCCGCCGTCATTCGGTCGTCGCACTGCCGCCGAACCGCTCCTGCCATTCGGCGTACGTGTGGTCGCGCCCCAGCGGACACTCGCAGCGGATGAGGATCGGCTGACCGGTCACCACGCTGGTCGCGCGCTCGATGTGAGGAACGGTCGGCCCGGCATCGGACGGAACGCCACGAGACTGCGATTTCATGGATGCGAGTATCGGATGCCCGCGCCGCGCCGCCCGTTCGTATCCGCCGTCAGGCGCGCGCGAACATGCAGGATTTCACCTGCCCAATCGCGCTCCGTCGTCTTTCGGGCGACAGTGGGGCCGTCTGTCGCGAGGTCGGTGGTCGCTGCCACCATGAGGCCATGAGCGTGACCTTCCTCCAGCCGGACGGGCTCGTGCGCAGTCCCGCCTTCAGCCATGTCGCCGTCGTCCCGCCCGGATCGGCGACGGTCTACCTCGGCGGCCAGAACGGCGTCGACGCGACCGGAGCGCTCGTGTCGCCGGAGGTCGGCCCGCAGGCCGCGCGTGCTCTCGACAACGCGAAAGTGGCCCTCGCGGCGGCCGGAGCGACGCTCGACGACGTGGTGCAGTGGTTCGTCCTCATCGACGCCTCCGCCGACGTCGGCGCGGCGTACGGCGCCATCGCGCCGCAGCTCGCCCGGGAGGGGGCGCCGCCGCTCGCGACCGGGTCACGTGTCGCGGGGCTCGGGGTGCCGGGGGCGCTGATCGAAATCAGCGCGATCGCGGCGCTGGCTCCTTGAGTTCGCAGGACCGGCCCTGAGTTCGCTGGAGCGGCCGCGCACGGCCGGCCCGCACGCGACAGCCCCCGCCCACGTGGACGGGGGCGGGGGCTGATCGTTCGGGACGGGTCAGTGCTTGAAGGCGTCCTTCACCTTTTCGCCGGCGTTCTTGAGGTCCGCCTTGGCCTGGTCGCCCTTGCCCTCGGCTTCGAGGCGCTCGTCGCCGGTCGCCTTGCCGGTGGCCTCCTTGGCCTTGCCCCCCGCGTTCTCCGCGGCGTTTTCGATCTTGTCGTCGAGTCCCATCGTTATCCCCTTTCCCTAGGTTCGCCCGAAACACTCCCACGCTGCCGGTGACGGGTCCAGGCTGCACGGGTCTGCGGGTTTTTCAACCCCTCCCTCCTCCACAGCAAGCGTGAAAGCGCGAGTCGTCCACGGAAATGTCCACCCCCTTCCAGCGGGGTGCGCCGCGCGAAAGAATCCCTAGTGTGAGCCACGACGTCCCGCCAAGCACCTACCGCCTCCAGATCACGCCCGACTTCACGCTGAGGGACGCCGCGCAAGTCCTCGACTACCTGCGCCGCCTGGGCGTCGGCGCCGTGTACCTGTCGCCGCTGCTCCAGTCGGCCGCGGGGTCCGCACACGGCTACGACGTGGTCGACCCCACCCGGGTGGACGAAGCACGCGGCGGCCCGGAGGCGCTGCGCGAGTTCGCGGACGCCGCGCACCGTCGCGGCCTCCGGGTGATCGTCGACATCGTCCCCAACCACCTCGGCGTCGCCGTGCCGCACGAGAACCCGTGGTGGTGGGATGTGCTCCGCTCCGGTCAGGAGTCCGTGTACGCCGGGCACTTCGACATCGACTGGGCGTTCGGCGACGGCCGGCTGCGCCTCCCCGTCCTCGGCGACGGACCGGACGAGGAGGACGCGTTGCGCGTCGTGGACGGGGAGCTGCGCTATTACGATCACCGGTTCCCCATCGCTCCCGGCACCGAGTTCGCGTCGCCGCGCGAGGTGCACGCGCGCCAGCACTACGAGCTCATCTCGTGGCGGCGGGCCGACGCGGAGCTGAACTACCGACGGTTCTTCGCGGTGAACTCGCTCGCCGGCGTGCGGGTGGAGGATCCGCGGGTCTTCGACGACACGCACGCCGAGATCGGGCGCTGGCTGCGCGAAGGGCTCGTGGACGGCCTCCGCGTCGATCATCCGGACGGCCTCCGCGACCCTGGCGACTACCTGCGGCGGCTCGCAGACCTGGCCGACGGCCGCCCGATCTGGGTGGAGAAGATCCTGGAGGGCGACGAGCGCATCCCGAGCTGGCCGATCACCGGCACGACCGGGTACGACGCGCTCGGGCTCGTGGATCGCGTGTTCGTGGACCCGGCGGGCGAGGAGCCGCTCACGGCCCTGGCGGTGGAGCACGACGCACGCGAGGAGAGCAGGGACTGGCCGGGGCTGGTGCATCGCCGGAAAAGGGCGGTGGCCGATGGGATCCTGCGGTCGGAGGTGCTGCGGGTCGTGCGCGACCTGGGCGACGAGCGCGCGGATCCCGACTCCGTCGCGGACGCGGTCGCCGAGCTGGCCGCGGCCTTCCCGGTGTACCGGAGCTACCTTCCGTTCGGCGCCGACCAGCTCCGGGCCGCGCTCGACTCCGCTTCCGTCACGCGACCGGACCTCGCCGACGCGCTGCGGGCACTCGGCGCGGCGTTCGCGGCGGACTCCGACGGCGTCGTGGCGCCGGCCTCCGCGCGCTTCCAGCAGACCAGCGGCGCGATCATGGCCAAGGGCGTGGAGGACAACGCCTTCTACCGCTACACCCGGCTGGTGTCGCTGACGGAGGTCGGCGGGGACCCGTCGGAGTTCGCGGTGGCCCCGGCGGACTTCCACCGCCGGCAGGAACGGCGCCTCGCCGACCTCCCGCACTCGCTGACGACGCTCAGCACGCACGACACCAAACGCAGTGAGGACACCCGGGCGCGCATCGCCGTGCTCGCGGAGCTGCCCGAGCGGTGGGGCCGGTTCCTCACGGCGGTCCGGCAGCGCGTGTCGATCGGCGACGGATCGCTCGAGAACCTGCTCTGGCAGTCGATCGTGGGAGCGTGGCCCGCCTCTCGGGAGCGCCTCCAGGCCTACGCGCTCAAGGCCGCACGGGAGGCCGGCGCGAGCACCCGCTGGACCGACCCCGACGCGGTCTTCGAGGACGCCATGGGCGAACTGGTGGATGCGGCCTTCGACGACCCGCGCGTTGCCGCGGAGGTCGCGGCGATCTCCGCGATCGTCGACGCACCCGGTGCGAGCAACGGCCTCGGCGCGAAGCTCGTCCAGCTCACGATGCCGGGCGTCCCCGACGTCTACCAGGGCTCGGAGCGCTGGGAGCGCTCGCTGGTCGACCCCGACAACCGTCGGCCGGTGGAGTTCGACGCGGCCGCCGGGCTGCTCGCCCACCTCGACGACGGCTGGCTGCCGCCCGTCGACTCGTCGGGGGCGGCGAAACTGCTGGTGGCCTCCCGGGCGCTGCGACTGCGCGGGGAGCGACCGGAACTTTTCGCCGAGTACCGGCCCGTGGTGGCGGACGGCGACCGTGCGGAGCACCTCGTGGCGTTCGACCGCGGCGGCGCCGTCACGCTGGCCACCCGGCTCCCGGTGGGGCTGGCGCGCGCGGGCGGGTGGGGCGACACCACGGTCGATGTCGGACCGGAGGTCTATCGGGACGAGCTGACCGGACGCGAGGTGAGCGGCCGGACACGGCTCGCCGAGCTGTTCGACCGGTATCCCGTCGCGCTGTTGGCGGTGGGCCGATGAGCGGGCTCGAGACCGAGGGGTTCCCGGAGCGAACCTTCTCCGCGCGCACGTTCCCGGTATGGGCGCCTGGCGCGGACGCGGTGGAGGTGGAGGTCGCGGGGTTCGGTCGGCATCCCCTCCAGAAGGATGAGGGCGGCTGGTGGAGTCTGCCCTCCCCGCTCGAGGGCGACGACGCCCCACTCGACTACGGCTTCGTGGTCGACGGCGACGGCCCGTTCCCCGACCCGCGCTCGCGGCGCCAACCGGACGGCGTCCACGCGCTGAGCCGCACCTGGGACCCGGGTGCGTTCGCGTGGACCGACCACGACTGGCGTCCCGGCCCGCTGACAGGTCGCGTGATCTACGAACTCCACCTGGGCACGTTCACGCCCGAAGGCACCCTCGACGCCGCGGCCGCCCGGCTCGACCACCTGGTGGGGCTCGGCGTGGAGGCCGTCGAGTTGCTGCCGGTCAACGCGTTCAACGGCCCGCACGGCTGGGGATACGACGGAGTCCTCTGGTTCGCGGTGCACGAGCCGTACGGCGGTCCGGACGCCTACCAGCGGTTCGTGGACGCCTGCCACGGACGGGGCATCGCGGTCATCCAGGACGTCGTCTACAACCACCTCGGACCGAGCGGCAACTACCTCCCGAAGTTCGGCCCCTACCTGAGCGAGGGCCGCAACACCTGGGGCTCGTCCGTCAACCTCGACGGACCGGACTCGGGCGAGGTCCGGCGGCTCATCCTCGACAACGCCCGGTACTGGCTGCGCGAGATGCACGTCGACGGCCTCCGGCTGGACGCCGTGCACGCGCTCCGCGACAGCAGCGCCGAGCACATCCTGGAGGCGCTCGCGCGGGAGGCGGCCGGCATCCGTGAGACGACCGGACGGCCGGCGACCCTGATCGCCGAGAGCGACCTCAACGATCCGAAGCTGATCCGCGAGCGGCGCAGCCACGGCTACGGCCTCGACGCGCAGTGGGACGACGACGTGCACCACGCCGTCCACGTCAACCTGACCGGCGAGACGAGCGGGTACTACGCCGACTTCGCCGGACCCCAGGCGCTGATCAAGGTCTTCGAGCGCGGCTTCTTCCACGACGGCACCTGGTCCAGCTTCCGCGGACGGAACCACGGCCGGCCGCTCGACGCCGACATCCCGTTCACCCGGCTGGTCGCCTTCAGCCAGGACCACGACCAGATCGGCAACCGCGCCGTCGGCGACCGGCTCACGGCCGCGCTCGATGAGGGCCGCCTCGCGATCGCCGCCGCGCTGGTCCTGCTCGGCCCGTTCACGCCGATGCTGTTCATGGGCGAGGAGTGGGGCGCGACCACCCCGTGGCCGTTCTTCAGCTCCCACCCGGAGCCGGAACTGGCCGAGGCCACCCGCACCGGTCGCATCGCGGAGTTCGCACGGATGGGCTGGGACCCGGATGTCGTCCCCGACCCGCAGGACCCGGCCACCTTCGAGAGCGCCCGCCTCGACTGGACCGAACCCGGTCGGCCCGCCCACGCCCGCCTGCTCGCGTGGTACCGCCGCCTCATCGAGCTGCGCGGCGAGCTTCCGGCCGACGCGCGCGCCACCGCAGTCGGGTATTCCGGCGGTGTCTTCGGATTCACCCGTGGCAGCCTCCGAGTGGAGGTGGCCCTGGACGGCCCGCTGCCGGATGGCAGGCCGGAGAAGCAAGGGGGACGCGACAGAGCGGCCGGCGCCGAGCTCGCCGCCTACGGAGACGCGGTGCGCGTGACCCGAGCGGACGACGCGGCGTGACCGCTCCTGTCGCCCGACCGTGTCGGCTCAGCGCGTCCCGACTCCACCCGCGATGCCGCTGATGAGACGCCGCTGCAGGACCAGGTACAGGATCACGATCGGCAGCGCGATCAGCACCCCGGCCGCGGAGAGCAGCGAGTGGTTCGTCATGTGCTGGCCCTGGAAGAACGCCAGCCCGAGCGGCGCCGTCCGCAACTGGTCCTGGGTGATCATGACGAGCGGGATGAGGAACTCGTTCCAGGTCCACATCCCGACGAGCACGGCCATCGTGCCGATCGACGGCCAGGACGCGGGGACGAGCACCCGCCAGAGCAGGCGACTGTCCGCCGCGCCGTCGAGCCGCGCCGCCTCGATGATCTCGCCGGGGAACGCGCGGAAGTGGTTGCGCATCCAGAACGCCGCGAAGCCCAGCGATTGCGCGGTCTGCGGCAGGATCAGCGCCCAGTACGTGTCAGTGAGGCCGGCGGTCCGCAGGTTGAAGTAGAGCGGGATGATGAACGCCTCCTCCGGGAGCATGAGCCCCACGAGCAGGACGAAGAAGAGGATGCCCGAGCCCGGGAAGGTCATGCGCGCGAAGGCGTAGCCGGCGAGGGTCGCCAGCACGAACGTGAGAACGACGACGACGACCGCCACGAGCACGCTGGAGGCCATGTACGACGAGAAGTGGCCCTCCGTCCAGGCGTCGGTGTAGTTCTGCAGCCGCACGGTCTGCGGGAGCTGGAACCCGCCGGTGTTGTCGGCCGCGGGGATCACCGAGGAGAACAGCACGCCGACGAGCGGCAGGAGCGCGAAGAGCGCGAAGACGCTCAGGATGATGTAGTCGACGGTCTTCTCGACCCGGCCGATTCTCATGCGTTCTCCTTCGGCTGCAGGCGGGTGATCAGCCACGAGATCACCATGATGAGCACGGTCAGGGCGATAGCGACGGCCGCCGCCGAGCCGACCTGGCCCGTGTTGAAGGCCCGGTTGAACGCCTCGAACGCGGGCACGGTGGTGCTGGTGCCCGGGCCGCCCTGCGTGGTGATGTAGACGATGTCGAACGACTTCAGCGTCGCGGTCACCGTCAACGTGAGCGCGATGGCGAGCTGTCCGCGCAGCGCGGGCAGAGTCACCCCGAAGAACTCGCGCAGCGGTCCGGCGCCGTCGATGCGGGCGGCCTCGAAGACGGCGGGCTCGATGTTCTGGACACCGCCGAGGAAGAGCACCAGGCACAGCCCGGTGTTCACCCATGTCCCGATGAAGCCGATCGCGATCAGCGCGAAGGTGTAGTCGCCGAGCCAGGCGCGCGTCAGCTCGCCCAGCCCGATGGCACCGAGCACCTGGTTCAGAAGTCCGTGCGGCGCGTAGATCGACACCCAGATGGTGCCGACGACCACCGAGGCGATCACCTGCGGGAGGAACAGCACCGTGCGGAAGAAGCCCATCCCGCGGAGCCGGTTGGCGTGCGAGAGGACGATCGTCAGGCCGAGGCCGAGGATGACCGGCAACGCGGCATAGAACAGGAGCAGCACGGACACGTGCAGGAAGGAGTCCCGCAGCTGGACGTCGGTGAACACGGCCGCGTAGTTCTTCAACCCGGCCCAGGTCGACGCTCCGATGCCGTTCCAGTCGTAGAAGGAGTACTGGAACGTCTGGAGGAGCGGGACGACGATGAATGCGGCCAGCACCAGCACCGACGGCGCGACGTACAGGTAGGCGGCCGGCTGCCACCGGCGCCGCACGCGGGTGCGCGGGGCGTCGGTGGCAGTCGCGATGAGGGTCTGAGCCATCACTTGTTTCCGGAGACGAAGCCCGAATAGTCGGTCTGCAGCGTCTGGGTGAACTGCTGCGGTGAGGTCTTCTGGGCGGTGAGGTCCTGCATGGCCGCGGTCAGCGTCGTGTAGAACGTCGGCGTCGTGTAGTCGAGGTACGGCACGATGCTCTTGCCCGCGGTCAGCGAGGTGTACTGGTCGTAGACGCTCGCGTTCAGGGTCCCCGCCTGAGAGGCGTGGTCCGCCGGCAGGACGGTGGGCAGGCTGTTCGCGTCGATCATCGTCTGAGCACTGGACTTGCCCGAGATGAAGTCGATGTAGGCTGCCGCCGCATTCGGGTGGGCGGACTTCGACGTGATCGCCCACGCCAGGCCCTCGCCGCCCTGGGTCACGGGCGCGGAGGCCCCTGCGGGCGTGAGCGCCACCATCCCGGCGTTCGACTGGCCGAGCGCCTGCCCGATCGTGGACATGTCCCAGGTGCCGTCGATGATGAACGCGGCGTTGCCCTTGCCGAAGTCGGCGACCGCGGCGTCCTGGGAGATCCCGTTCGCGTCGGCGGGCAGATAGCCCTTCTGCGCCCAGCCCTGGACGGTCGCGGCGGCGGCGACATTCGCCTTGTCGGTCCACGCGCCCGCCTTGGCGGAGACGAGGTCCTGCACGGCCTTGGCTCCGGCGGTCGCGGCCTGGACCACGCCGTAGAGCTGGATGCCACGGACCTTCTCGAGGTCGCCGTACGCCATGGGCTGGACACCGGCGGCCTTCGCCTTGGCCATCGCGGCGGTCAGGTCGTCGAGGCTCTTGGGCGCCTCGACGCCGAGGCTGCTCAGGATCTTCTTGTTGTAGTAGACGCCGACGAATTCACCGGTGTTCGAGACGCCGTAGAGGTTGCCGGTCTGCCAGTGCTTGCCGTCGGCGCTGAAGGTGTTGAGCGCGAGCAGGTTCGACGGGAAGTAGTGATCCCAGCCGTACAACGACGAGTAGTCGTTCAGCGGGGTGAGCATCCCGCCGGAGACGAACGCGCCCATGTCGGGGTAGCCCTGGTTGGCCTGCACGACGTCCGGCGGGTTGTTGCCCGAGAGGGCGAGCTTCAGCGTGGTCTTCAGGTCGGAGAACGACTGGCTGTTCCGCTTGATCGTGATATCCGGGTATTTCTTCTCGAACTCCGCATTGAGCTTCTTCTGCGCGGTGTCGATGTCGCCCGTGTTGTTCTGATCCCAGACGGTCAGCGTGTACTTCCCGGACTCCACGGTCTTGGACGCGGTGACCTTCGGGGCGTCGCTACCGGACCCGGACGACCCCGGCGCGCAACCGGCCAGGAGCACCGCGGTCGCCGCAGCAAGCGCGCCGACCGCAATCGCGGTGAACTGCTTCTTCATGGATTACCTTTCTGTTCCCGTTGTCTGCTGGAGCGGCGCTCGCCGGCTCCAGTCGTGGAGGAAGGCCCATTCGGAGTCCGCGGCGTGTCGTTCGACGAAGCCGATGAGCTCGCGAGGAGTCGGGGCGCTCGCGCCCCCGCCGAGGCCCGTCACCGAGTAGGCGGCGGTGGCGGTGGCGAAGCGGAGACGTTCGGCGAGGGTCCACTCCTCGCCGAAGGAGGTCATGAGGGCGGCGGTGAAGACGTCGCCCGCGCCGGTCGGGTCCACAGCGGCGACCGGGATGCCGCGCACGTCGGCCTCCTCGCCGTTCGCCGAGTCGACGGCGATGACGCCAGCGGCGCCGCGCGTGACGACCGCGAGGCCGACGTGGTCCGCCAGAGCGCGGGCCGCGGATTCGGGATCGGCGGTGCGGGTGTACGCGATCGCCTCGTCCTGGTTCGGGATGAAGACGTCCACCCGGTCGAGTGCGGCGAGGAGCCCGCTGGACCATTCGCCGCTCGCGTCCCAGCCGACTCCGCCGACCAGTACCGTCCCGGCTTCGCGCAGCTCGACGGCCCACGGCAGGACGGCGTCGGAGACGCCCAGGTGCACGGCCGCGACGTCGTCGCGCCGTTGCGGGACGGCGACCGGGTGCTCCTCCACGTAGGTGAGGAAGCCGCGGTCGTGCGGGCCGGAGATCGCCACGCTGACCGGGGTCTGGTAGCCCGCGACCGTCCGGAGCTCGTCGAGATCGAGGTTCGGCTCCGAGCGGAGCAGCGCGTGGATGTGCGATCCGATGACATCGTCGCCCATGGTGGCGACGAGCCGGGAGTCCGCGCCGAGCCGCGCCGCCGCCACCGCCCGGATCGCCGACCCGCCCGCCGCGATGCCGAAGCGGTCGGCGTAGGTCTCCTGCCCGAGGACCGGGACGTCGGCGCCGGTGAAGATCAGGTCGCAGAACACATCCCCGGTGAAGAGCAGGGCCCCAGGTCGGGACAGACGGTGATGCAACAGTTCACTCCTTCGCACTTCTCCGGACGGGATGCCCGACAACGTAACACTGTTGCGCAGGTTTGACCAACTTTGCTCGAGTTTGCGTATTTCGTGCGTGTTTCAGCTATCGTGATGAGCATGATCGTGAGTGAACGTCGGCAGCGCATCCTGACCGAGCTGCGGGCCAGCGGGACGGCCAGCGTCCCCGAACTGGCCGAGACCCTCGGCGTCAGCGCGTCGACGATCCGCCGCGACCTCGAGATCCTCGACCGCAACGGCGAGCTCACGCGCAGCTACGGCGGCGCCGTCCTCCGAACGGGCATGACGGTCCAGGAGGGCGCGGAATCTCCCGAGACGCCCTACGACGACAGCGCCGACATCGACCTCAAGGTCCGGCTGGCCAAGGCCGCCCTCGCCTACGTGCAGGACGGCAGCGTCGTCCTGCTGGACATCGGCACGACCACCCCGTTCCTCGCACGGATGCTGCGCGGACGGGACATCACGGTCGTCACCTCGAATCTCGCCGTCTTCGACGAGCTGCGCAACGACAGCGCCGTCCGGGTCGTGCTGCTCGGCGGGGTACTCCGCCGCAACATGCGCACACTTGTCGGCTCGCTCACCGTGGCGTCCCTCCAGCAGATCACGGCCGACGTCATGTTCCTCTCCTGCACCGGAGTCCGGGCAGGAGGAGCGATCGTCGACGACATGGCCGTCGAGACGCCGCTCAAGCAGGCGATGATCGCGGCGAGCGACAAGGTCGTCCTGCTCGCCAGCGAAGCCAAGTTCCCCGGGACGGGCGCGCTCCGCGTGTGCACGCTCTCCGACGTCGACGTGCTCGTCACCACCGACGGCGTCCCGGTCGAAGCCATCGAATTGTGCCGCGCGAGCGGCGGAGAGGTCGTGATCGCATGAAGTTGAGCATCCTCGGCGGCGGAGGATTCCGCACGCCCTACGTGTGGCAGGCCATTCTCAGGGACACGGGCAGCCCCCGCGTCGACGAGGTGTGCCTCTACGACGTGGACGCCGAGAAGCTCACGACCATGGCGGCGCTGCTCACGCAGCTCGCCGCGCAGACGCCCGGCGCGCCGCGGCTGACCACGACCACCTCGCTCGACGAGGCCATCGCCGGCAGCGACTTCGTCTTCTCGGCCATCCGCGTCGGCGGCCTGGAGGGCCGGCGCTGCGACGAGCACGTCGCGCTCGACCTCGGCGTGCTCGGCCAGGAGACCACCGGTCCCGGCGGGATCGCCTACGCGCTCCGGACCGTGCCGGTGATGGTCGGCGTCGCCGAGACGATCGCGCGGCTCGCCCCGAACGCCTTCGTGATGAACTTCACCAACCCGGCGGGTATCATCACCGAGGCGATGCAGGGCGTGCTCGGCGACCGCGTCGTCGGCATCTGCGACACGCCCTCGGGGCTCGGCCGCCGCGTGGCGGCAGCGCTCGGCGTCGACCAGAGCCGCATCCACATGGACTACGTCGGGCTCAACCACCTGGGCTGGATGCGCGGGGTCTACCACGACGGGCGGAACGTGCTGCCCGAGTTCCTCGCCGACGACCGGCTGCTCGGCGAACTCGAGGAGGGCCAGGTCTTCGGCACCGAGTGGATCCGCGAACTCGGCGTGATCCCCAACGAGTACCTGTACTACTACTACTTCAACCGCGACGCGGTGCGCGCCATGATCGAGGCGGGCACGACGCGCGGCGACTTCCTCGCCCGTACGCAGTCCGAGTTCTGGGCGCTCTCCTCGACACCGGCGACAAGGCCGACCTCTGGCGGCGCACCGTCGACCGCCGCAGCGCGTCGTACATGGCGGAGGCGACCGGCGGCACGCAGGACGAGCCGGCCCATCACCACGAGGCGTCCGTCGACCCGGCGGACCAGGGCTACGCGGGCGTGGCGCTCGGCGTGATGAACGCGATCACGCGCAACGAGCAGGCGACCATGATCCTCAACGTGCGCAACCGCGGCACCATCGCGGGTCTCCCGGACGACGCCGTCGTCGAGGTGCCCACGCTCGTCGACGCGAACGGAGCGCATCCGCTGTCCGTCCCGGCCCCCAGCCTCCACCAGCTCGGTCTGATGGCGCAGGTCAAGGAGGTCGAGCGACACGCGATCGCCGCCGCGCTCACCGGATCCGAGTCGGAGGCCCTGCTCGCCTTCGCGCTGCACCCGCTGGTGGAGAGCGTCCCGACCGCGCGCGCGCTGCTTCGCGGCTACACGGCGGCGCACCCGCAACTGGCCGAGCTCTTCGGCGGCACGCCCGTGGATGCGGGGCTCGCACCCGCGGGACGCTGATGCGCGTCGTCGTGCTGCCGACCTCCACCGAAGTGGGCGAGGCCGCAGCGGCGGAGATCGCCGCGGTGGTGACCGAGCGCCCGGGCGCGGTGCTCGGGCTGGCCACCGGTGACTCGCCGCTCGGCGCCTACGCGGCGCTCCGCCGCCGGGTCGAGCGCGGCGAGCTCGACCTCTCGCGGACTCGTGGCTTCGCGCTCGACGAGTACGTCGGTCTCGACCCGGCCGATCCGCAGAGCTACCGCACGGTCATCGACCGCACGGTCACGACACCGCTGCGGATGCGGCCGGGCGCCGTGCGCGTGCCGGACGGCGCCGCCGCCGACCTCGACGCGGCCGCGGAGGAGTACGAGCGCGCCATCGAGGAGTCCGAGGTGGACATCCAGGTGCTCGGCATCGGCGCGAACGGGCACATCGGATTCAACGAGCCGGGCTCCGAGTTCACGACGCGCACGCGTGTCGTAGCGCTCACCGAGCGGACCAGGCGGGACAACGCGCGATTCTTCGCGACGGCCGCCGACGTGCCGACGCACGCGCTGACGCAGGGACTCGCCACGATCATGCAGGCACGCCGGATCATCCTCGTCGCGCTGGGCGAACGGAAGGCGGAGGCGGTCAAGGCCGCCGTCGAGGGACGCCTGTCCGTGGAGTGCCCGGCCTCCGTGCTTCAGCGCCGCCCTGACGCCCTTCTCGTCGTGGACGAAGCCGCGGCGTCGCAGCTAGCGGTCCGCTCCTCCCGTGTCAACCGCTTCCCGGTCCTGGCTGCGCGCAGGTAGCCTGTCGGTCTATCGATCATCGGAGGCACCGTGCCCGAGCTCTGCCCCGTTCCCCGCGCGCCGCGCGTCCACTCCCGCTGGACGGCCCGGTGAGCGCCGACGGCTCCCACCCGTATCCGCTCGGCCTCACCCTCGTCGAGGGCGGCGCGAACGTCGCCGTCTACAGCGAGAACGCCGACACCGTGATCGTGTCGATCTTCGACGCGCGCGGCCGCGAGCGACGCACCGAGCTGCCGAACCGCACCGGTCACGTCTTCCACGGCTTCGTCGAGGGGCTCGTCCCCGGCACGCGCTACGGGCTCCGGGTCGCGGGTCCCTGGGACCCGGCCAACGGCCTCCGCTTCTCGCCCGCCAAGGTCCTGCTGCCGACGCGCGCCCGCGCGGTCACCGGCTCCTGGGACAACTCGCAGGCCGTATTCGGCCACCAGCTCGGCCGGCCCAAGCGGCGCAGCGATACGAACGGGGCGCGGCATGTCGCGCTCGGCGTGGTCATCGACCGTCAGGAGTTCGACTGGGGCGACCACGAGCGCCCGTACACCCCGCTCAGCGAGACCATCATCTACGAGACCCACGTCAAGGGTTTCACCAAGCTGATGGAGTGGGTGCCGGAGGAGTTCCGCGGCACCTACGCCGGCCTCGCCCACCCGGCCGCCGTCGAGTACCTCAAGAACCTCGGCGTCACCGCCGTCGAACTCATGCCGGTGCACCAGTTCGTCCAGGACCCGCACCTCCAGGAGAAGGGCCTCCGCAACTACTGGGGCTACAACTCGATCGGCTTCTTCGCGCCGCACAACGAGTACGCCGCGACCGGCGACACCGGACACCAGGTGGACGAGTTCAAGGGGATGGTCAAGGCGCTGCACGCGGCCGGCCTCGAGGTCATCCTCGACGTCGTCTACAACCACACCGCCGAGGGCAACGACCTCGGTCCGACCTACAGCCTCAAAGGCATCGACAACCCCTCCTACTACCGACTCGTCGAGGGCGACCGCGCGCACTACTTCGACACCACCGGCACCGGGAACAGCGTCAACGTCAGCCATCCCGCCGCCCTGCAGCTCATCATGGATTCGCTGCGTTACTGGGTGGAGGACTACCACATCGACGGCTTCCGCTTCGATCTGGCCACGACGCTCACCCGGCAGGGCGGCGACGCCAGCCTGCACAGCGCCTTCCTCACGCTCATCCAGCAGGACCCGGTGCTCGCGCGAGTCAAGATGATCGCCGAGCCGTGGGACACTGCCGGCTACCAGCTCGGCGGCTTCCCGGCCGACTGGTCGGAGTGGAACGGCAAGTTCCGCGACGACGTCCGCGACTTCTGGCGCGGGACCCCCGGCGTGCTCGGGACGCTCTCGCAGCGCGTCCTCGGCAGCCCGGACATCTACGAGGAATCCCGCCGCGCGCCGCTCTCGAGCGTGAACTTCGTCACCGCCCACGACGGCTTCACCCTCGCCGACCTCACGAGCTACGACGAGAAGCACAACGAGGCGAACGGCGAGGACAACCGCGACGGCGAATCGGACAACCGCTCCCGCAACTACGGGGCGGAGGGCCCGACCGACGACCCGGCCATCAACGCGGTCCGGGTCCGGCAGCGCAAGAACTTCCTCGCCACCGTGCTGCTCTCGGCCGGCGTCCCGATGATCCTCGGCGGCGACGAGATCGGCCGCACCCAGCAGGGCAACAACAACGCCTACTGCCAGGACAACGAGATCTCCTGGTACGACTGGGCGAACGCCGACTGGGACCTCCACGCGTTCACGGCATCGCTCATCCGCCTGCGCAGGACCGAGCCCGCGCTGCGCCCCGAGTGGTATCGGCACGCCCCCGAGGACGGCAGCGACGACACGGTGAGCATCGTCCGTGCCGACGGGGAGCCGTTCGCCGACGAGGACTGGGGCGACCCGGAGGCCCGGTCGATCGCCTTCGTGCTCATGCACGAGGGCGCCGACTCGTTCCTGCTGCTGCTCAACGCCGCCGCGAACGGCGTGGAGTTCGTCCTGCCCGACCCTCCGGGCGCCCGCTGGTCGCTGGAACTGTCGAGCGACCCCGAGCTCGCCCTGGACGACGGCGAGAGCGTGATCGTCGGTGAGACCTCCTTCGGCCTGTTCCGATCGGCCGCCCGGCCGTGAGCGAGCGCTGAGGCGCGGCCGGAACTCCGGAGATCCGACCGGATCGCAGTGACCTCCGGATTCACCGACGGGCCGCCAGCACCTCCGCGATCCGCCCGGGCACCGTCTCGTCCTGCAGGGAGGTCGTGTCCCCCAGCGGGCGCCCGTCGAAGAGGTCGACCAGCAACCGCCGCATGATCTTGCCGGAGCGGGTCTTCGGGAGGTCCTCGACCACCACGACATGGCGCGGCTTCGCGATCGCGCCGATCGCGCGGGCGACCTGGTCTCGCAGGCCGGAGGCGTCCAGCGCCCCGGCCGGGATGACGAACGCCGCGACCGCCTGCCCGGTCGTCGCGTCACCGACGCCGACCACGGCGGCCTCCGCCACGGACGGATGGGCGACCAGCGCCGACTCGATCTCGATGGTCGACAGGCGGTGGCCGGAGACGTTGATCACGTCGTCCAGCCTCCCGAGCAGCCACAGGTAGCCGTCGTCGTCCACGGCCGCGCCGTCGCCGGCCAGGAAATAGCCGCGCTCGGCGAAGGCACGCCAGTACGAGTCGCGGTAACGCCCCGGGTCGCCCCAGACGGTCCGCGACATCGCCGGCCAGGTGCCGTCGATCACGATGGAGCCGCCGGAGCCGCGCGGCACGTCCTCCCCGTGCTCGTCCACGACCCGCACCGTCACGCCGGGCACGGCGAGCGTCGCCGAGCCGGGCTTCAGCGCGGTGACGCCGGGCAGCGGGGCGACGATGGCCGCTCCGGACTCGGACTGCCACCAGGTGTCGACCACGGGCGCGCGCCCGGCGCCGAGCTGCTCCCGGAACCAGACCCAGACCTCCGGGTTGATGGCCTCCCCCACGGTGCCGAGCAGCCGCACGCTGGAGAGGTCCCAGTCGCCGGCTGCGGCAAGCCCCTCCGGGAACCAGCTCATGAAGGTGCGGATGAGCGTGGGCGCCGTGTAGTACGTCGTCACGCCGTAGCGCTCGATGATCTCGAAGTGCCGGCCGCTGCTGGGCGTCTTCGGCGTGCCCTCGTAGATGACGGAGGTCGCGCCGTTGGACAGCGGGCCGTACAGCACGTAGGTGTGCGCGGTCACCCAAGCGAGGTCGGCGGTGCACCAGTAGACATCGGAGACCTTCGCGTCGAAGAGCGCCCAATGGCTCCACGACGCCTGCGTGAGATAGCCGCCGGTGGTGTGGACGACGCCCTTCGGCCGACCGGTGGTTCCCGAGGTGTAGATGATGAAGAGCGGAGTCTCGGCGTCGAAGGACTCGGGCTCGTGGACGTCCGGGGCGGTGTCGACGACGTCGTGCCACCACACGTCGCGGCCGGCCGTCCACGGGATATCGGGGGTGAGCTCGCCCGTGCGGCGCACCACGAGCACGCGCTCGACCGAGTCCACGCCCGCGACCGCTGCGTCGGCCTGGGCCTTCACCGGCACGGCGACGCCGCGACGGAACTGGCCGTCGGAGGTCACCAGCAGTTTCGCCCCGGTGTCCTCCAGCCGGAACCGCAACGCCTCCGCGGAGAACCCGCCGAAGACGAGCGAGTGGATGGCGCCGACGCGGGCGATCGCGAGGGTGACGACGACGGTCTCCACCAGCACCGGCAGGTAGACGACGACGCGGTCGCCCTTCCCCACGCCGAGGGCGGTGAGGGCGTTGGCGGCCTGGGCGACTCGGCGCTGGAGGTCGGCGTAGCTGACGGTCTCGCGGTCGCCCGGCTCGCCCTCGAAGTGCAGCGCGACGCGGTCGCCGGCCCCGGCGGCGACGTGCCGGTCGACGCAATTGACGGCGGCGTTGAGCCTCCCGCCGGCGAACCACTCGGCGCGCGGAACGCTGAGCTCGCCGTCCGGGCCCGGCGTGGCGGCCTCCCAGGTGTGGGCGGTGTGCCAGGGCTCCGCCCAGTCGAGGCGGGCGGCCTGCCGCTCCCAGAACGCGACCGGATCGGCGCCGGCCTCCGCGAACACCTCCGGCCCGACGTTCGCCTGCGCCGCGAACTCGGCGCTCGGCTCGTACACGCGGGACTCGCGCCCCAGGTTCTCGATCGCACCGCTCACCCTCCGACGCTAGCGACCCCGCCCCGGACCTCTCCCTTCCACCCGTAACCCCCGTAACCAGCCATCGCTTCCTCACTTTCTCCCGCTCCTCCTCGGCGTGTTGCGGGAGAAAGTGAGGAAGCGATGGCTGCTGGGGCGGGCATCGGGGTGGGAGCATGTGGGCATGGAACCGGTCGCAGCGTTGAACGAGATCGCCTTCTGGCTGGAGCGCGAGCTCGCTCCGTCCTTCAAAGTCCAGGCATTCCGGAAGGCGGCCGCGATCATCGCGCCGCTCGGCACGGACGAGGTCGCGGCGCGCGTCGCGGACGGGCGGCTCAAGCGCACGAAGGGGATCGGCGACCGCACCTTCCAGGTCATCTCGCAGGCCGTCGCCGGGGAAGTCCCCTCCTACCTGGGCGACCTGCGCGAGCGCAACGCGGCGCCGCTCGACTCGGGCGGCGCGGAGCTGCGGGCCCAGTTGCGAGGCGACCTGCACAGCCACACCGAGTGGTCCGACGGCACCGTGCCGATCGACGTCATGGCCGCGGCCGCGGCGACGCTGGGCCGCGAGTACCAGGCGATCACCGACCACTCCCCCACGCTCACGGTGGCGAGCGGCCTGAGCGCCGAGCGGCTGGAGGAGCAGCTCGCTATCATCGCCGGCCTCGACACCGGCAGCGTCGCCCTCCTGACCGGCATCGAGGTCGACATTTTGGAGGACGGCACACTCGACCAGACGCCCGCCCTCCTCGACCGGCTGGATGTGGTGGTCGCGAGCGTCCACTCCAAGCTCCGGGCGGACAGCCGCACGATGACCACGCGGATGCTCGGCGGCATCCGCGCCCCGCACACGAACGTGCTGGGCCACTGCACCGGGCGGCTGGTCCAGGGGTCGCGCGGCACCCGGCCGCCGAGCGAGTTCGACGCCGACGCAGTGTTCGCGGCGTGCGCGGAGAACGGGGTCGCGGTCGAGATCAACTCGCGGCCCGAGCGGCAGGACCCGCCGGACGAGCTCATCCAGCGAGCGCTGGATGCCGGCTGCCTGCTCTCGATCGACACCGATGCGCACGCGCCGGGGCAGCTCGACTTCCTCGCCTACGGCGCGGCGCGGGCGGCGGCGAACGGCGTTCCGGCGGAGCGCATCGTGACGACCTGGCCGCCGCCGCGGCTGCGGGAGTGGCTGGCGAAGTAGCTCAGCGACGGATTCGGGCGATTACGCCGACTATCGAAATCGACACTCAAAACCTCAAATCACCACGTATTCAGTGGCGAACTTGCCGATTCAGGTATGCGATCCGTCGCGTTTGATTCGGATTTCGTTGCGGACTGGGCTTACTATGGCACGTCCCCGACTGCAGCGAAGGAGCTCGCGTGTCCACCAACCCCGCACCCACCGCACTGCGCCGGTCCCTCGGCCTCTGGGCGATCGTCGGCCTCGGCCTCGGCTACATGACCCCGATGACTGTGTTCGACACATTCGGGATCGTGACCGGCGAAACCAACGGCGTCGTCCCCGCCGCGTACCTCTTCGCGCTCGTGGCGATGGTGTTCACCGCGGTGAGCTACGGCCGGATGACGCGGATCTTCCCCTCGGCGGGATCGGCGTACACGTACGCGTCGGAGACCATCCACCCGAACGTCGGCTTCCTCGTCGGCTGGTCGTCGCTGCTCGACTACCTGCTGCTCCCTCTGGTGAACGCGCTCATCGTACGGCTCTACCTGGAGTCGTTCTTCCCACAGGTGCCCGGCTGGATCTGGGTGGTCGGCTACGTCGCCGCGATCACGGCGATGAACCTGTTCAGCATGTCGTCCACTTCCAAGGTCAACGGCGTCCTGGTGGCGTTCCAGATCGTGCTGATCGCGGTGTTCGTGGCGCTGACCTGGGCCGCGCTGAACGCGGGAGCCGGCAACGGGACGGCGTTCAGCCTCGCTCCGCTGCTCCACCAAGGTGTGCACCTCGGCGCCGTCATCGGGGGCGCGACCGTCGTCTGCTTCTCGTTCATCGGCTTCGACGCGATCACGATGTACACCGAGGAGGCCAAGGACACCCGCACGGTGCCCAAGGCGATCGTGCTGGCCCTGATGATCGGCGGCGCGATCTTCTTCGTCGCCGCATGGTTCGCTCAGTCGCGCTTCCCGACCCTGGCCGGCTTCCACTTCACCGACGACACGCTGCCGGAGATCGCGCTCAAGACCGGCGGCCTGTTGTTCCAGATCCTGTTCATCTCGGCCGCGGTCGCGGCGGCCGTCGCCTCCAGCCTCGCCTCGCATGCCAGCGTCTCGCGAATGATCTACGTGATGGCACGCAACGGCAACGGCCGCATCTCGCGGACGCTGTCGTTCGTCCACCCGAAGTTCCGCACGCCCGCGGTGGCCGTGCTGCTGGTCGGCGCCGTGTCGCTGCTGGCGGCGGCGTTCACTCTGGAGTTCGTGTCGTCGATGATCAACTTCGGCGCGCTCATCGCCTTCACGATGGTGAACGCGACGGTCATCATCCACTTCGCGATCCGCAAACGGCAGGTGCACGGCGCGAAGCAGATCGTGCGCAACATCGTGCTGCCGGGGATCGGGATGGTGCTGACGGGCGTGCTGTGGGCCAACCTCCACTTCGACGCGCTCACCTACGGCCTGATCTGGCTGGCCATCGGGATCGTCACACTGCTGGTGCTGACGCGCACGTTCCGCAAGCGTCTCGGCGTGAAGCTCGACCAGGACGGCGACGCCGCGATCATCACCCGCGAGGGCGCGCCGTCGGAGGTCGCCCGCTAGCGAGTCACCGCCGAGGCGCTGGGTTCAGTTGCCCCACGCGGAGGCGGGGGCCGTCACGATCGGGACGGGGCTCGTGCTCCAGTGCGAGCCGTAGCCGTAGTGGCTGCTCGCCCACGGGGAGGCCCAGATCGCGGCCGCCGTCACATCTGCACTCGTACCCGCGGTGAGTCCGGCGACGACGGCGGGGTAGCCGCGCTGGAGGTTCTCTGCGCAGTACTTCGCGGCCGTCACCAGATCGGGGTAGCTGCCGAAGCCGGCACCGCCTCCGGAGCCGTAGCCGTTGTTGAGAGGATTGTTACGGTTCCACCAGTCCGGCGGTCCGTTCTCCTGGCGCATCCAGCGCAGCATGAAGTCCACGTTGGCCTTGGTCGTCTGCCAGCCCCCGAACATCAGCACCAGCTCGGCCCACGACTCGTTCGTGCCGATGCGGGCGAGGCTCTCGATGCTGTCCGTCGCACCGAGGGTGTCGCGATTCACGACGGGGGCGCCGATCGTGGCGTCCACCAGGAGGTGCTGCACGGCGTCCGAGGCGGGAGCTCCGGGAGCCAGCGTCGTGGCCTCCGGGCCGATCACGGTGGCGGCGAGCGCGGCGTCCGTCGGCACGATCGAGAAGCCGCAGACCAGCGCGATCACGGCCAGCGAGACGCCCAGGCGGTGATGGAGCGGAAGCTGCAGCGGACGACGGCGGCGTCGGCGGGGTGCGGATGTGTTCCGGGCCGCTGCCGGCGCGGGCCGGGACACCGTCCGGGCGCGGGGCGGCCTCGCCGGGGGTACGGCGGCGCGACGGCCTGCCGAGCGGCGGCCGCGCATGCGTGGGGGTTCCGCGGGCGTCATACCCGATCGAGGGTACCAGCGGCTCGCTTAAAGGGAACCCGGGAGATCTCCAGGGAGCGCGCCCCGGAGACCTCCCGCCGGCCTGCTAGTGCCGGTCGCCTCGTGCCGGCGGCGCCACGGCGAGCGCCAGCGTCTGCTGGAGCGCCGTGTACTCGGCCTTCGGCTGGAGGTTCGCGTCGTAGATGTCCGCCGCGCCCTCGCCCGGGAACGTGTTCGGCACCCACGAGTACGCGTCGCCGAACCCCCACACCGTGTAGGAGAGGCAGCTCCGGACCGCGAGGCACGCCTGCAGTGTGCTCGTGTAGCCGGCCACCTGGGCGTTCTGCTCCACCGCGGTCACGGGGAGCGTGGTGCGCACGTCCACCTCGGTCTCCGCGACCTTCAGGCCGAGGTCGGAGAACCGCTGCAGGTTGTTCTGCAGGTCAGGCAGGCCGTACTGGGTGTCCAGGTGGGTCTGGAAGCCGACGCCGTCGATCGGCACGCCCTGCGCCTTCAGCTTCTGCGCGAAGCCGTAGACCGCGTTGCTCTTCGGGCCCGTGTACTCGATGTTGTAGTCGTTGTAGAACAGCAGCGCCTTCGGATCCGCGGCGTGCGCCCACCGGAAAGCATCCGCGATGTAGTCCGGCCCGAGCTTCTGCAGCCAGATCGAGTCGCGCAGCGTGCCGTCGTCGTTGAACGCCTCGTTGACGACATCCCACTGCCAGATCTCGCCCTTGAAGTGGGTGACCTCGTCGGTGATGTGCTTCTTCAGCAGCGCCCGGACATCCGCGGACGACATCGACGGCAGCTCCTGGGAGAGCCACGCGGGCAGCTGGTTGTGCCAGACCAGCGTGTGGCCGCGCACGAGCTGGCCGTTCTGCTGGGCGAACGCGACGAGCTGGTCGGCGGGGGCCCAGTTGTAGCTGCCCTGCGCGGACTCGACGGCGTCCCACTTCATGACGTTCTCGGGACTCACTGTCGAGAACTGGCTCGCCGCGATGGCCTTGTAGGCCGCGTCGCTCGCCAGCGCATCCATGTTGACGGCGGTTCCGATACGCAGCCCGCTCTGCGCGGCGAGATTGCGCAGGGACGCGGGCTGGGACGGCGATGGGGGCGCTGTGCTCCCGGGGGGTGACGCCACTGCGGCGCCCTGGCTGACGAACAGTGCGCTCGCCCCGAGCAGGGCGGCGCCGGCGATCACCAATCGACCTCGAATTGTCACGCGATACTCCTTCGTACGGCTGGGCGCCCGGGCTTTGAGCGTCCGCAGGGAAGTTTCGCGGGATCGATATGTTGTGTCAATGGACAAATAGGGTTTTGGAAAACCTATTTCACCCGCAGACAGGGGACACGGGCTCGCGACGCCTAGTCGGCCGGGATGGACGCGCTGACGCGTCCCTCGGCCGCCGCTGCTCCGGGGCCGCCGGGGCGGCGGACACTCATCACCACGACGCACACGACGATCGCGGCGAACAGCACCAGGCTGACCGGCCCGGTGCCGAGGTTCATACCGCCGCCCGCGTGGGAGACGGCCAGGTAGTCCGAGATCGAGGCACCGAAAGGCCGGGTCAGAACATATGAGGTCCAGAAGGCTGCGGTCGCGCCGAACCCCCACCAGCGGTACGCGACGCCCGGGATCGCGAACAGCACGCCGAACAGGATCCCGGACACCAGGTAGCCGAGGCCGAAGGTCGTGGCGGTCAGGTCGCCGACCGCGGTGCCGAGCGCGAACGTCGCGAGCACCGCGCACCAGTAGAAGAACTCCCGGGTGCGGGTGTCGATGTGGTGCACCGACAGCGTCCGCTGCGTGCGGAACCAGACCACGAACACGACGGCCAGGACGACCGCGAAGAAGACCGTCGACACCAGGTACGGGATGCCGATGACGATGTGCAGGACATCGGCGACCATCGTGCCGAACACAGCCACCATCAACACGGTCAGCCAATACACCCACGGGATGTACCGGCGCACGGCGAACTGCAGCACCAGGGCGGCGGCGAACACCACGAACGCCGCGATGACCGCGATGACCGGGTCGTAGTTCTTGACCAGGAAGTCGGAGGTCGTCTCCCCCATCGCGGTGGTCAGCAGCTTGGTGACCCAGAACAGCGCAGTGACAGCGGGGACCTTGTTGCGGAGCATCCCGACAGCATTCCGCATCGCCTCCCAGAATCCTCTGAGAGGCCACAGGCGCTGAGAGGCCACAGGCAGGGGCGCCGGGAATCCTTAGCGGCTTCTGGGGAGGCGGCGCGCAGGCTGGATGGTCGAAGGAGGCACCCATGACCGCCACCACGCCCCGCCGCCCGATCGGAGACGACGTGCCGACCGCCGCGTCTCCCGCCGCCACGGCCCGCGGCATCGTGCTCCCGTTCGTCGTCCTCCTGCTGGTGGTGCTCGCCGGTCTCGCGATCGTGGCCTCCCCCGCGATCACCGCGTGGGACCTCGGCGTCATCCGCGCCATCGAGGGGGCCCGCACCCCGTTCCTCGACGCCGTGACGCTGACCGACTCCGTCCTGTTCTCGCCGGTGGCGGCGCTCGCGATCGTCGGGCTGATCTCGGCCGCGACCTGGATCGCCCGGCGCAGGCTCGGGCCGGCGGTCGCCTTCGCGGCGCTCGCCCTCCTCCCGTGGCTCGGCAGCACCGCCGTCAAGGACGTCGTGCGGCGTCCCCGCCCGCTGTCCGCCGACCTGCCGCACCACGTCCTCACCGACACCGGGTTCAGCTTCCCGAGCGGGCACACCAGCTTCGCGGTGGCGCTCGCCCTCGCGCTGCTGATCGTGTTCGGTCGAGGCCGGCTGCGGCGCCCGCTGCAGGCGTTCGCGATCGCCGCGCCGCTGGTCACCGCGTTCTCGCGCGTCTACCTCGGCGTGCACAACCCCACGGATGTTCTGGCGTCGCTCGTCTACGCGACGGCGGCGGTCCTCCTCGTGCTCGGCGTGCTGCGGCTGATCGCGCCACGGCTCGAGCGGTTCCCGCTCATCGGTCCGGGGCTCGACCCCGCCCACGGCCGCGAACCGCGGCGGCCGCGCTGAGTTGAGCGACCGCGCTAAGTTGAACGACATGGAGGCCACCCGACTGCGCGTGCTGCTGGTCGAAGACGACCCGCGCCTCGGACCGCTGATCGAACAGGTGCTGTCAGAGGCCTACGACGTCACGCGCGTCGTCGACGGGGAGGCCGGCCTGGCCACCGGACTCCGCGAACGGTACGACGCGATGGTGGTCGACCGCCGGCTGCCCGGCATCGACGGCGTGACCCTCGTCGGCAAGCTGCGCGACGGCCGCGTCGTCGCCCCGATCATCATGCTCACCGCGCTCGGCGCCCTCCGGGACCGCGTCGAAGGCCTCGACGCCGGGGCGAACGACTACCTCGTCAAGCCGTTCGAGTTCGACGAGCTGCTCGCCCGACTGCGGGCGCTGACCCGCACCTTCAGCGGCGAGGGCAGGGAACTGCCGGTCGGCGCGTGGCGGTTCTACCCGGAGAGCCGCAGCATCTACTCGCCCTACGAGGGCCGCATCCAACTCACCGAGCGGGAGTCCGACCTCCTGCGCCTGCTGGCGGAGAGCCCGCTGCGGACGTTCTCGCGCGCGCACATCCTGGAGGCCGTGTTCGAGGCGGACGAGCAGCCCGGCACCGTGGACACCTACGTGCACTACCTGCGGCGGAAGACCGACCCGGAGATCATCGCGACCGTGCGCGGCGAGGGCTACCGGCTGGGGCAGTTGTGAGGCGGCACCCGTGACCAGGCGCGCCGACTCGGACTTCCGGGAGGTCCGCCGCGCCTCCCGCACGGTCGGCCTCCAGCTCACGATCGCGTCCGGCGCGCTGGTCGTGGCGGCGATCGGGGTGGCTTTCTTCTTCGTGCTCTACCAGCTTCAGCCGAAGGAGCTTCAGGAGGCCCTGCGCCCCGGCGAGCACAAGATCTACATCGACACCGTGGACGCGATGATCGCGTTCGTCGTGGTGGGCGTGCTGGCGGTGATCGTCGCCGGCGTGCTCGCGGTCGTGGTCACCCGTCGCGCCGTACGGCCGCTCGGGGAGGCGCTCCGCCGGCAGCGGGACTTCGTCGCGGACGCCAGCCACGAACTGCGCACGCCGCTCGCGGTGCTGGACGCGCGCCTCCAGGTGCTGCAGCGCGGGCTCCCGGACGGCGACCCGTCGACGGCGACGGTGGCCGAGCTGCGCGACGACACGCGGACGCTGATCGAGGTCGTGAACGACCTGCTCCTCGCCGCGGACCCCGAGCGGGAGGGGGCTGCGGCGTCAGACGGGCCCGTGCCGCTGGCCGAGCCGGTGCGCCGGGCGGTCGACTCGCTCGGGGTGCTCGCGGAGCAGGCCGGGGTGACGGTGCGGCTGCAGGTGCGGGACGAGGTCGCGAGCGAGGTCCCGGCGACGACGCTGCAGCGCTGCGCGACGGCGCTGCTCGACAACGCCGTCTCCCACTCCCCGCCGGCGGTGTGGTGACCGCGACGATCCGGCGGGAGGGGCGCTCGGCGTACCTGACCGTGGCGGACCAGGGGCCCGGCATCCAGGGCATCGACCCGGCCCGGATCTTCGACCGGTTCGCGCGCGCCGCGCCCAGCGCGCCGACGGCCACCGGCCGCTCGCGCTCGGGCTTCGGGATCGGGCTCGCGCTCGTGCGGGAGGTCGCGGTGCGGCACGGCGGCGAGGTCCGCGTGGCCTCCACCGGCCCCGACGGCACCGCCCTCGAGTTGCGCCTTCCCGCCCGCTGACCCCGACGCACCCAGCCATCTCTTCCTCACTTTCTCCCGCTCCCGCCCGGCGTGTTGCGGGAGAAAGTGAGGAAGAGATAGCTGCTCGGCTAGTGGAGGGGGTGGTGGCGTTCAGGCGGGCGAGGAGCTCGGCGAGGCGGCCGACGTCGTCGGCGCCCCACTGGCGGAGGCTGCGGTAGAGCTGGGCCTGGTCGGCGGCTCGTGCCTCGTTGACGCGCTCGATCGCGGCGGGTGTCGCGACCAGGAAGCTCGCGCGGCGGTCGGCGGGGTCGGCCCGGCGCTCCACGAAGCCGAGCTCCTCCAGGATGCGCACCTGTCGGCTGACGACGCTCTTGTCGGTCGCGAGTTCGCCGGCGAGCGCGCCCGCGTGCACGGGGCCGGTCCGCACCAGCGTGTTCAGCAGCTTGAACCCGACCGGCTGGAGGTCGGGGTGCACGCGCGCGGACCGCTCGCGCATCCCGGCGCTCACCCGGTTGAAGAGGATGGTGAACTGCTCCTCGACGGATGCGATCGCCGCGTCCGCCGGGTCGGCCGGCGCCGACCCGGAACGGGCGACGCCGTGGTCCAGCGCCGCCCGCTCCGTGTTGTTCATGGCCGCGATCATAACGGGTCCCGTCAGCGTCGTTCCTGAGTGCCGATCGACGCGGTCGCCGGCGCCCCGATCAACGCCTCGGCGACCTCCACGACCGTCTCCTCGGCCTTCTCGGCAGCCGACTCCGGAGCCGCCGCGGTCGTCTTCTCGTCCAGCTGCTGGAGCGCCGTCTTCGTGCCGAGCTTCGTGTTCGGCAGCAGGAGGATCGCGACGATCGTCACGATCGCCAGCGGCACGGCCACCAGGAAGATGTCCGCCACCGCCTGGCCGTAGACCGCCTCGATGATGGTCCGGACGCCGACCGGCAGCGCGCCGACCTCGGGGAGCGTGCCGCTCTGCAGCGACTGCGCGACCTCCAAGCCCTTCTGGCCGAGCTTCGCGATGGCGACCTGGAGGTCGTGCTGCCGGTCGGCCATCAGGCCGGTGACCTTCGTGCCGAGGAGGCTGCCCATCACCGAGACGCCGATCGTGCCGCCGAGGCTGCGGAAGAACGCCACGTTCGAGCTCGCGGCCCCGAGCTGCTCGGGGCGCACCGTGTTCTGCACGATGAGCACCAGGTTCTGCATGACCATGCCGACGCCCGCGCCGAGGATCAGCATGAAGAGCGAGACCAGCATGTAGTTCGTGTCGTACTCGATGGTGCTCATGAGGTAGAGGCCGACCGTCAGCAGCACGGAGCCGGCGACCATGAACGCCTTCCACTTGCCGAACCGGCTGATCAGGTTGCCGACGATCGTCGACGACAGCAGCAGTCCGACGATCATGGGAAGTGTCAGCAGGCCCGACTCGGTCGGGGTCGCTCCGCGGGCGAGCTGCATGTACTGGCCGAGGAACACCGACGTGCCGAACATCGCGACACCCACCGAGATGGAGGCGATGACCGCGAGCGTGAAGGTGCGGTTCTTGAACAATGCCAGCGGGATGATCGGCTCCGTCACCACGAGCTCGGTGATCACGGTGGCGACGAGCAGCGCGAGGGCTCCGCCGACCATCCAGAACGTCTGGGCGCTCCACCAGTCGAACTGCGAGCCGGCCATGGTCACCCAGACGAGCAGCAGCGAGATGCCGCCGGCGAGGAAGATCGCGCCGAGGTAGTCGATTCGGACCTTGCGGGCCGGGCGCTTCGGGAGCCGGAGGGTGACCTGCAGCAGGATGATCGCGGCGACCGCGACGGGCACGCCGACGAAGAAGTTCCAGCGCCAGCCGACCGAGTCGGTGAGGAGGCCCCCGATGAGCGGGCCGCCGACCGTGCCCACGGCCATGATGCCGCCGAACAGGCCCATGTACCGGCCGCGGTCGCGTGGGCTGATGATGTCGGCCATGATGATCTGGCTCAGCGCGGTCAGACCGCCGGCGCCGAGGCCCTGCACCACGCGGAAGCCGATGAGCATGTCGGTGTTCTGCGAGAAACCGGCGAGCGCGGACCCGAGCACGAACAGCCCGAGCGCCAATTGGATGAGGATCTTGCGGTTGAACAGGTCGGCGAGCTTGCCCCAGATCGGCGTGGAGACCGTGGTCGCGAGCAGGGTGCTCGTCACCACCCAGGTGAATGCGGTCTGGTTGCCGCCCAGTTCGGAGATGATGCGCGGGAGCGAGGTCGACACGACCGTGCCCGCGAGGATCGAGACGAACATGCCGAGCAGCAGCCCGGACAGGGACTCGAGCACCTGCCGGTGCGACATGGCCGAGGCGGGGGCGTCCTCCCTCGTGGTGACAGTGGACATGTGATTCCTTCGCAATTGGTTGACAATAAGCAACCATATATAATTAGTGGACCATCGTCAACTAACAATCTGCATTGGTGTAAAATTTCCGAGTATGCAAACTTTGCCCACCATTCCCGAAGCGGCGGCGCCTGAGCCCGGGCTGCGCGAGCGCAAGAAGGCGCAGACCCGCGCCGACCTCGAGCGCGCCGCCGTCGAACTCGTACTCGACCGGGACCTGGATGACGTCACGGTCGACGACATCTGCGCGCGCGTCCCGGTCTCGCACCGGACCTTCTTCAACTACTTCGACAGCAAGGAGGACGCGCTCTTCGGCGTCCGCCGGGCGTGGGGCGACCGGGAACTGGTGGCAGCGCGGCTGCAGGAGGCGTACGACGGCAGCGTGGTCGCGGCCATCATCCAGACGCTGTTCCGGGTGCTCCCCGCCGAGACGGCCGACCCGGCGCTGCAGGAGGCACGCATGCTGATCGCCTCGCGCAACCCGGGGCTGATCCGGCGGCGGGTGCGGAGGCTGGACGACCTGAGGAACGGGGTGGTCGCGGCGGTGGCGGAGCTGATCGAAAGGGCCACGGGCGAGGCGCCCATCGCCGGGGTCCCGCTGGAGGCGCAGGCCGAGCTGCTCGTCGTGGCGTGCATCGGGGCGGTGCGGATCGCGGTGCGGGAATGGGCGGCGACCGGGGCGACCGGGGCGCCGGACGAGGTGTCGGCACGGGCGGTGGTGATCGCTCGGGCACTCGCGGGGCTGGCGGCTCGGTAGCGGAGGAGATCCGCGCGCCCTGATCCGAGAATCGCGGTCAGCGGAGGAGATCGTGGCGGGCGGGGGCGGCGTCCTCCGCCGTTCACCCTGGGCGGAGTTCGGCGAGGAGGACGCGGTCGTGGGCGTGGGTCCACCAGGCGTGCCGGGTCAGTGCGAGGCCCGCGGGGACGACGGCCTCGGCGAGGAGCTCGGGGGTGCGGAACCGCTCGTGGTGCGTGGGGTAGGGCGGCGGCTCGGCGCCCTGGTGACCTGCACCATGGGCGCCGCCGGCCACGGCAGCGCCCGCACGCCCGCCGTGCTGGGAGAGGTCCACCTCGCCGAAGGTCGCGGTGACGACGCGCCCTCCCGGCCGGAGCACGCGCACCCACTCCGCGATCGCGGCGTCGGCGTCCGGGAACAGGTGCACGCCCGTCGCGCACGTCACCAGATCGAACGCGTCATCCTCGAACGGGAGCACCGTCGCGTCGCCCTCGACCAGCGTGGCGCCCAGGAGCGCCGCGCGCGCGACCTCCACCATCCCGCCCGACAGGTCGATGCCGGTCAGCCGCAGCGCGCGGTCACGCGAGTGGAGCGCCCGCAGCACCAGGCCCGTCCCCGTGGCCACGTCGAGCACGTCCCGCACGCCATCGAGGTCGGCGAAGGCGGCAACGGCGGCGGCGAGGTCCCGGTGCATCTCGCTCCGGTCGTACTCCGCGGCCCGGCCGTCGAAGCGGGCACGCACCGCGGCGAGGAGGTCGTCCGTCATGGCGGGAGCCTACGCCCCCTACACTTGCTGCATGACAGCCCCCGCCCTCCTCGCCTTCGCGGGCCTCTGCGCGATCCTGGCGGTGACGCCGGGCCCCGACACCTTCCTCGTGCTGCGTTACAGCCTGGCGCGGCCGGGCGCCGGGCTCGCGGCGTCGGCGGGGTCTGCCGTGGGCTCGATGCTGTGGGCGCTCGCCGTCGCGCTCGGGCTGGCCGCGCTGCTGGAGCAGTCCGCCGAGGTCTACCGCGTCGTCAAGATCGCCGGCGGCCTCTACCTCCTCTACCTCGGCGTCGCCGCGCTCGTCGCCAGCCGCCGTCACGCCGCCCAGGGCCCGGAGGCGAGGGTACGGACGACCGCCCTCCACTCCGGCTTCCTCGCCGGGGTGCTGTCCACTGTGATGAACCCGAAGGTCGGCCTCTTCTTCCTCGCCATCGCGCCGCAGTTCGTGCCGCACGACGGCGCCGCGATCGGAAACACGCTCCTGCTGGGCGCGATCGACGCGGTCGTCGCCGCGGCCTACCTCACGGTGGTGGCGCTGCTTGCGTCGCGGGCGGTCCTCTGGCTCAAGCGGCCCTCGGTGACGAAGACGCTCGAGCGCATCTCGGCCGCGATCCTCGCCGCGCTCGGCATCGGGACGATCGCACTGAGCGCCACCGAATGAAGGTGCGGCTGTCCTGACAGGCTGACATCATCCACAAGGTGTACGGTTGTTCTGACATTTAGATCGACTTGTGGAGGACCCGGATGCAAGCCGAGTACCCGCTGCCCGTGGACCTGTTCGACAGCCTCGACAAGTCGAGTCCCGTGCCGCTCTACTACCAGCTCGCGACGGCGCTGGAGGCCGCGATCCGCTCTGAGACGGTTCCTCCGGGATCGCGGCTCGAGAACGAGATCTCGCTGGGCCACCGGCTCGGACTCTCGCGCCCCACCATCCGGCGTGCGTTGCAGGAGCTGGTCGACAAGGGACTCCTGGTCCGCCGCCGCGGCATCGGGACGCAGGTCGTGCACGGCCGGGTGACCCGCAACGTCGAGCTGACCAGCCTCTACGAAGACCTCGGCCAGTCCGGGCAGACGCCGACGACCCGCGTCATCTCGTACGAGATCGGGATCGCCGACGAGACCGCGGCGAGCGAGCTCGGTGTCCCGGTCGGCAACCCGGTGCTGGAGCTCACCCGGCTGCGGTCGGCGGATGGCGTGCCGCTGGCGATCCTCGAGAACACTCTGCCCGAGGACTTCATCGACATCTCGCGGGAAGACCTGGAGTCGCGCGGCCTCTACCAGCTTCTGAAGGCGCGCGGCGTGGCGATACGGGTCGCCAACCAGCGGATCGGCGCGCGCGCCGCGAACGCGAACGAGGCCGGTCTCCTGGAGATCCGTCGCGGGTCACCCCTGCTGACCATGTCGCGCACCGCATTCGACAACTCCGGCCGGGCCGTGGAGTTCGGGCGGCACGTGTACCGGCCCGACCTGTACTCGTTCGAGCTGACCCTCGTCGATCGCTGAGCCGCTCGCCGAAGGGCACGAAAACGCCCGCAAAACCGCGGTTCAGGGGCGTTTACGTGCCCTTCGGCGCTCGGGGTCAGGCGTAGAAGGCGGGGCGGGTGGGCGACTCGACGGAGACGGGGCCGGACTTGTCGAGCGCCCTCACGCCGGCCTCGCACGCGAGGGCGACGAGGTAGCCGTCCCACGCGTTCGGCCCGGCGATGAGCGAGCCGTCGCGGACCGCGTTCACCCACGCCTGCACCTGGGCGTCGTACGCGCGGGCGAACCGGGTCTTGAAGGTCGTGTGCTCGGCGATCGAGAACGCGGCGTCGGACCACCGCTGCAGTCCGGACGGCTGGCCGATCCGCGCGACGCCGGTCTGGAAGACCGCTTCGGCGCCGACCTGGTAGCCGAACTGCACGCTGACGTTCATCTCCACGTCGACCAGCACGCCGTTCTCCAGCTCGATGAGCACCAGGATGGGCTCGCGCAGCCGCTCGGGCGCGCGGTCGTTGCGCCGCGGGTACTTGACCTCGACGCTGCGGACGGGCGACCCGGCGAGCCACGGCATGACGTCGAACTCGTGCACGACGGAGTCGGTGATGAGCATCGACTGGGTGTAGCTGTCGGGCACCGACGGGTTGCGGTGCACGCCGCGGAGCATCAGCAGGTCCCCCGCGTCGCCACCGACGATGAGCTCGCGCAGTGCGCGGTACTCGTCGTCGAAGCGCCGCATGAAGCCGAGCTGGATGTGCGGGCGGTCGAGCTTCTGCTCCAGCTCCAGGATGCGCAGCGACGACGCGCTGTCCGGCGTCAGCGGCTTCTCGCACAGGATGGGGAGCTCGGCCTCGAGCGCGGGCACCAGGACGGGCTCGTGGAACTGGCCGGGCGTCGCGATGATGACGGCGTCGAGGGCGGACGCCTCCAGCGCGTCCTGGACGCTCGCGAACGCGGCTGCCCCCGGAGCAGCGGCCGCCGCGGCTTCCGCCCGGCCGGCATCCGGCTCCACGATCGCCGAGACGGTGGCTCCGCTGATCGTCCGGGTGATGCGCTGGATGTGGTCGGCGCCCATCTGCCCGGCGCCGACGACGCCGACGCGGAGGTCCTGGTTGGGGGTGGTCATACGGTGTGGCTCGATTCTGTGCGTGGCGGAGGGTGTCAGCGGGCAGAGGGTGTCAGCGGGCGGAGGGTGTCAGCGGGTGCGGGTCAGCGGCGAGCATCCGAAGATGTGCTGGCGGGTGCGGGTGGCGATGCCGAGCGGGACGTCGATGTCGATGCCGGGCATGTCCTGCTCGACGATCGCGAAGGTCTCCGGGTCGATGGCGGCGACAGCCTCGATGATCGGCGCGAAGTCCGGGATGCCGGCGGGCGGCTCGACCATCACGTCGATGGCGGCGTCCGCGAACGCGACATCGTTCTTGAGCACCTCGAAGCGCAGCTCCGGGTCGATCTGCTTGAGGTGCAGATATCCGATGCGCTCCGGGTGGTCCCTGATGAGTCTGAGGTTGTCGCCGCCGTAGTAGGCGAAGTGGCCGGTGTCCAGGCAGAGATTCACGTAGCGCGGATCGGTCTGCGCGAGGAGGCGCTCCACCTCGCGGTGCGTGCCGACGTGGGAGTCGGCGTGCGAGTGGAACTGCTGTCGGAGGCCGTATTCCTCCAGCAGCATACGACCGAGACGATCGTGGCCGGCGGCCAGCGCCTCCCACTGCTCGTCGGTCAGCGTGCGCGGCTCCAGCGTCTCGCCGGTGGCATCCGAACGCCAGAGGTCGGGGATGACGACGATGTGCTCGCCGCCGACCGCGCGGGTCAGCGCGGCGACCTTCTCCACCTGCTCGGCGGCGCGGTCCCACTGGTCGGCGCCCTTGTGGAAGCCGGTGAAGACGGTGCCGCCGCTGATCCGGAGGTCGCGCTTCGCGAGCTCGTCCAGGAGCTGCGCCGGGTCGGTCGGGAGGTAGCCGTACGGGCCGAGCTCGATCCAGTTGTAGCCCGCGGCCTGCGCTTCGTCCAGGAAGCGGTCCCACGGCGTCTGCCGCGGGTCGTCCGGGAACCACACGCCCCACGAGTCGGGCGCGGTGCCGATGCGGAGGCCGGAGGTGTGGGCCTCTGCAGGGCGGCGGTCGGTGGCGGTGTCGGTCATCGTCGTCCTTCGCTGGTCGTCGTGGTTCGGTGCGGCGCGCTCAGCCGAGCAGGGGCCGCTGCTGCTTCTGCTGTCGGAGGTAGTCGGTGCGGGCGGTCTGCGTGCTCTCCAGCTCGGAGACCTCCGCAACCGGGACGTCCCACCAGCCCTCGCCGTCCGGTGCGTACACGAACGGGTCGGAGTCGATGTGGATCAGTGTGGCGGTCGGGCTCGCCTTGGCCGACTTCACGGCCTCCTCCAGCCGGGCGGCGGCGTCCGGGCCGGGCGCGAGCTCGATCACGTCGATACCGAAGCTGCGCGCGTTGGCGGCCAGGTCGACGGGGAGGAAGTCGCCGCGCTCGAAGTTGAGCTCGGCCTCGTCGCGGTACCGGTAGCGGGTGCCGTAGCGCTGCGAGCCGACGGTCTCGGAGAGGTGGCCGATCGAGGCGTAGCCGTGATTCTGGATGAGCACGACGACGATCTTGATTCCCTCGGCGACCGCGGTAGCGAGCTCGGTGTGCAGCATCAGGTAGGAGCCGTCGCCCACCAGGACGATGACGTCGCGGTCGTCGCCGGCCGCCTCCAGCCCGCGCTTGACGCCCAGGCCGCCGGCGATCTCGTAGCCCATGCACGAGAAGGCATACTCGACGTGGTAGCCGAGCGGGTCACGCACCCGCCACAGCTTGTGGAGGTCACCGGGGAGGGAGCCGGCCGCCTGCACGACGACGTCGCGCGGGTCGGAGGCGCGTTGCACAGCCCCGACGATCTGCGGCTGTCCGATGAGCGGGGGCCGGCCCGTCGGGTCCGGATCGGCCGGGGCCAGCGCCTGGTCGGCCACCCGGTCCCATTCCGTCTTCTCCTCAGCGATCCAGGTCGCGTAGCCGGCGTGCACGGAGTACCCCGCCAGCGCGTCGATCAACGCGGCGAGGCCCTCCCGCGCGTCGGCGATCAGCGGGAGCTGCGAACCGTGCTTGTACGCGTCGAAAGGCGCGATGTTGAGGTTCACGAACCGCACGTCCGGGTTCTGGAAGACCGTACGGCTGGCCGTGGTGAAGTCGCTGTAGCGGGTGCCGACCCCGAGGACGAGGTCGGCCTGCGCCGTGATCCGGTTGGCGGCGGTTGTGCCGGTCGCACCGACGCCGCCGAGGTACTGCGGGTGGTCCCAGCTCAGCGACCCGCCGCCGGCCTGAGTGGTGCCGACCGGGATGCCTGTGACCTCCACGAACGCGCGCAGCACATCCTCCGCGCCCGAGTAGAGGACGCCGCCGCCGGCGACGACCACCGGGCGCTGTGCGCTCCGGATCGCGTCGACCGCGGCCTGGAGCGCCCAGCCCTCAGCGGCCGGACGGCGGACGTGCCACTCGCGCGGGGCCAGGAACTCCTCCGGCACGTCGAGCGCCTCGGCCTGCACGTCCTCCGGCAGCGCGATGGTCACCGCGCCCGTCTCGGCCGGGTCGGTCAGCACACGCATCGCCGCGAGCGCGATCGAGAAGAGCTGCTCCGGTCGCTGCACGCGATCGAAGAACCGCGACACCGGCCGGAACGCGTCCGTCACCTGGATGCCGAGGTCGTGCGGGTGCTCCAGCTGCTGCAGCACCGGGTCGGCGACGCGGGTCGCGAAGGTGTCCGACGGCAGCAGCAGGGCGGGGAGGCGGTTGGCGGTCGCGAGCGCGGCGCCGGTGATCATGTTCGCGGCGCCCGGCCCGACCGAGGCGGCCGACGCGAGCGTGGCTCGGCGGCGGTGGATGCGGGCGTAGCCGACCGCCTGGTGGACCATCGCCTGCTCGTTGCGCGCCTGGTAGTACGGCATCCGCGTCGGGTCCTGCACGTTCGCCTGCTTGAGCGCCTGGCCGAGGCCGGCGACGTTGCCGTGCCCGAAGATGCCGAGCATGCCGGGGATGGTCCGCTCGCGCGTGTCGCCGTCGACGGTCCACTGGTTGGCGAGGAACTCGACGAGGGCCTGGGCCACCGTCATCCTGCGGGTCGTCATCGGGCGGCTCCTTCGTTCGCGGTGGCGGTCGCGGCGGGGGCGGTCGCGGCGGGGGCGGTCGCGGCGGTGACTGTGGTCGCCGTGCTCGTCGCGTACGGGAGGCGCGGGTCCTGCTCGGCGCCCTCCCACGTGCTCCGCAGCCAGGTCTGGCGCGGGTCGTCGCTGATCAGCCAGGCGCGCTCCTCGCCTGGGCCCGCCATGACGTTGAGGTAGTAGAGGTCGTACTCCGGAGCCGCGACCGCGGGACCGTGGTACCCGAACGGCACGAGGGCGATGTCCCCCGTGCGGACGAGCGCGTTGGTCTCGATGTCGCCGGCCGCCGAGCGGTAGCTGGCGAAGCTGCCGAAAGCGTCCGCGGTGGGCGGCGCCGCGGCGCCGCGGACGGGAGCGGCCTCGAAGTAGTAGATCTCCTCCAGCCGGGACTCGTGCCCTGGCACGTCCTCGTCGTGCTTGTGGGCGGGATGCGACGACCAGTTGCCCGCGGGCGTGATGACCTCGCAGACGATCAGGGCGGCGGCGTCCAGAGCATCCGGAGTGCCGAAATTATGCACCTGTCGGGTGTCCCGGCCGGCCCCGCGCAGTTCGACCGGAACCTCGCTCCTGCCGATGTAGGCCGTCGGCTTGCGGACGCTGGTCGGCGCCTCCGCCACGGCGACCCGGCCGAACCCGCTGATCGTCAGCGCGTTGCCGGCGCCCACGTAGACCACGTCGGTCGGTCCGTCGAAGACGCTCGACCGCCCGGCGAGGTGGGTCGTCTCCCCCTCGTGCTCCACCGCGAACGACCCGGCCAGCGGGACGACGATGCGCTCGACGTCGCCGGCCTCCAGCTCGACCGCGTTGCCGGCGAGTTCGGCGACGCGGAGACCGGTGTGCTGCCAGCCGTCGAGCGAGTCGTCGACCACGGACTCCCACCAGCGGTCGCTGAGCGCGCCGCGCGGGAAGAACCATTCGTTCTGCTCTGCCATGCCCGGGTCCTCAGCTGTTCTGCGGGAAGCCGAGGTTGATGCCGCGGTTGTCCGCATGGTGCCGCGTCGCCGGGTCGAGCCAGCGGCTGGTGATCGCCTTCTCCCGGGTGAAGAAGTCGAAGCCGTGCACGCCGTACGCCTTGGCATCGCCGAACAGGGAGGCCTTCCAGCCGCCGAACGAGTGGTACGCGACCGGGACGGGGATCGGCACGTTAATGCCGATCATGCCGACCTGCACCTCGTTCTGGAAGCGCCGGGCCGCCCCGCCGTCGTTGGTGAAGATCGCGGTGCCGTTGCCGAACTGCCCCGAGTTGATCAGGTCCAGGCCCTCCTGGAAGGTCTGCACCCGCACCACGGACAGCACCGGCCCGAAGATCTCCTCGCGGTAGGCGGCGGAGGTCGTCGGGATGTTGTCGATCAGGGTCGGGCCGAAGAAGAAACCGTCCTCATGCCCCTCGACCGTGAAGCCGCGGCCGTCGACCACGATGTCCGCACCGTCGGCCTCGGCGATGTCGACGTAGCCGGACACCTTGTCGCGGTGCACACCGGTGATCAGCGGCCCCATGTCGGGTTCGCCCTGGCCGTCGCCCGCGCCGTTGCCGATGCGGAGCCGCCCGATGCGCTCGGTGATCTTTTCGATGAGGTCGTCCGCGACGGGCTCGACCGCGAGCACGACCGAGACGGCCATGCAGCGCTCCCCCGCCGCGCCGTACCCGGCGTTGACCGCCTGGTCGGCGACCAGGTCGAGGTCGGCGTCGGGCAGCACCAGCATGTGGTTCTTCGCACCGCCGAGCGCCTGGACGCGCTTGCCGTTCTTGGACGCCGTCTCGTAGATGTACTCCGCGATCGGGGTCGAGCCGACGAATGAGATGGACTGGACGACCGGGCTGTTCAGCAGGCCGTCGACGGCGAGCTTGTCGCCCTGCAGCACGGTGAACACGCCGTCCGGGAGGCCGGCCTCCTTCCACAGCCGCGCCAGCCAGAGGGCCGCAGACGGGTCCTTCTCGCTCGGCTTGAGGACCACGGCGTTGCCGGCCGCGATCGCAACGGGGAAGAACCACATCGGCACCATCGCCGGGAAGTTGAACGGCGAGATGATGCCCACGACGCCGAGCGGCTGCTTGAGCGAGTACACGTCGATGCCGGTCGAGGCGTTCTCGGAGTACGCGCCCTTGATGAGGTGCGGGAACCCGGTCGCCAGCTCCACGACCTCCTGACCGCGCAGGATCTCACCCATCGCGTCGGAGAGCACCTTGCCGTGCTCGGCCGTGATGATCGACGCCAGCTCGCCCTTGCGTGCGTTCAGCAGCTCGCGGAACGCGAAGAGCACCGACTGCCGCTTGGCGATCGAGTACTGCCCCCACACCTCGAAGCCGCGCTGCGCCGAAGCGATCGCCTCGTCGATCTCGGCCTGATCGGCCAGGGCGACGTTCGACGTCGCCACGCCGAGGGCCGGGTTGAAGACCGGAGCGGTGCGACCGCTCGCGGAGGGCCGCTCGGCCCCGTCGATCCAGTGCGGGATCGTCGGCAGCTCGCCCGCGGCGACGGCGGCGGTGGTGGTGGTGGTGTCGGTGGTGGCGTCGGTGCTGGTCATGATCGTGTTCCTTCGCGGTACTGCGTGCGGTGAGCGGGCCGGATCAGCGGCCGTGGACGAGGGAGGCGGCGATGTCGACCGCGTGGCCGACATCCCCGTCCTTCGGATAGAGGAGGGTACGCCCGACGACGAGCCCGTGCACGCCCGGGAGCGCCAGCGCGGCCTCCCACGACGCGAAGGTCTCCTCCGGCGCGGCGTCGGTGTCGCCGCCGAGCAGAAGCGTGGGCAGGGTCGTCGCCGCCATGACGCGCTCCATCTCGGGGACGACCGGCAGCTTGAGCCAGGTGTACGCAGACGAGGCGCCGAGGCCCGCGGCGATGGCCACCGACTGGATGACCGCGTTCGTGGTGAGGTCGTTCACGACGCGGCCGTCGTTCGACCGGCTCATGAACGGCTCGAGGAGGATCGGGAGCCGCGCCCGGGCCGCCGCGGTGACCGCGTTCGCGGTCGCTTCCAACGTGCGCGCCGTTCCGGCGTCCTCCAGGTTGACGCGGACGAGCAGCTTGGCCGCATCCACGCCGTCGCGCACCATCGCGTCGACGTCGTAGCCGGTGTAGCGGTCGTCCATCTCGAAGACGGCCCCACGGAGGCCGCCGCGGTTCATCGAGCCCACGGCGATCTTGTCGTCGAGGGCGCCGAGCAGCGCCAGGTCTTCGATGATGTCGGGGGTGCCGAGCACGCCGTCGACCCCCGGACGCGACAGCGCGAGCGCGAGCCGCTGGAGCAGGTCGTACCGGTCGGCCATCGCGATCGGGTCGTCGCCGACGCCGAGGGCGCCGCGCGCGGGGTGGTCGGCGGCGACGATGAAGAGACGGCCGTCGTCGCGGACCAGCGGGCGGCGGGTACGGGCGGAGAGCACGGTGGCGACATCGTCAGGGCTGGTGTGCCGGCGGCCACGGAGGCGCTCGAAGGCCGCCGCGTCGAGGATCGGAGCGGGGCCGGCGATCAGGTCAGCTGGGCACATTCTGGAGCTCCTTCAGCACCGATTCGACCTCGGCGGTCGTCGGCATGGCGGTGGAGCACTCGCGGCGCGTGGCGACGATGGCTCCGGCGATGTTGGCGAAGCGGATGACCCGCTCGAGCGGCCAGTCCTGCAGCAGGCCGTAGCAGAGCGCGCCGCCGAAGCCGTCGCCGGCGCCGAGGCCGTTGACGACCTCCACGAAGTAGGGCGGCACCTCCACCGTCTCTTCGCGCGTCTTGGCGAGCACACCGCGCGGACCCTGCTTGACGACGGCCAGCTCGACGCCGCGCTCGAGGAGGGCGTCGGCGGCGCGCATCGGCTCGGTCTCGCCCACCGCGATCTCGCACTCCTCGCGGTTGCCGACGGCGACCGTGACGTGGCCGAGCGCGCGCTCCACCTCGGCGGTCGCCGTCGCCCCGCTCGGCCAGAACATCGGCCGGTAGTCGAGGTCGAGGACGGTGAGCGGCCGGCGGCCCCGCGCCTCCCACGCCACATGGTGCGCGGTGCGGCTCGGGTCGCGGGAGAGCCCCGTCACTGTCGACCAGTAGATGCGCGCCCGGCTGATCGCGTCGAGGTCGAGGTCCTTCGCCGTGATGGCGAGATCCGGCGCGAGCGGGTCGCGGTAGAAGTACAGCGGGAAGTCGTCCGGCGGGAAGATCTCGCAGAAGGTCACCGGCGTCTTGAGGGTGCCGACGGTGCCGACGAACCGGTCGTCCACGCCGAGCCGGCGCAGCTCGCGGTGGGCGTAGCGGCCGAACGGGTCGTCGCCGGTGGCGGTGACGACGGCCGAGTGCAGGCCGTGGCGGGCGGCGGCGATCGACACGTTGGTCGCGCTGCCGCCGAGGAACTTGCCGAAGGTCTCGACGTCCTCCAGGCCCACCCCGTCTTGCAGCGGGTAGATGTCGACCCCGATGCGCCCGATGGTGATCAGGTCGAAGGGCTCCCTCTGCTCTGCCATGTCGTGGAACTCCTTCGCCGGGGTCGTGCTGTGTTCGCTGGTGACAGCCTACACCGTATGTTCTATCAAACTGACAAGCTTTCTGCCAGTATGAAAGCAATCGCTCGTCCTGAACCATCGGAGGACCCCATGCCCCTCGTCCGCATCGACCTGCAGGAAGGCCGCTCCGCAGCGGCCGTCCGCGACATCGCCGACGCCGTCCACGGCGCCATCGTGAGCGAGTACCGCATCCCCGTGCGCGACCGGTTCCAGATCGTCGGCGAGCGCCCGGCGGGCTCGATCATCGCAGAGGACGCCGGGCTCGGCTTCGACCGCACCGAGGGCGTGGTCGTCATCCAGATCTTCACGCAGCGCGGCCGCACGACCGAGGCCAAGCAGAGCCTGTTCGCCGAGATCGCGCGGCGACTCGGGACGGTCGGGGTCGCCGGGGAGGACGTCTTCATCGGTTACGTGGAGAACGGGCCGGAGGACTGGTCGTTCGGCTTCGGGAGGTCGCAGTACCTGACCGGGGAGCTCGCCGTGCCGAGCGCGGCGGTGGCGTGAGCCGAGCGCGGCGGTCGCGTGAGCCGAGCATCGGCGCCGGATCAGGGCGTCGCGACGCTCGCCTGCAGCGCCCGGATGAGCGACTGCGCGTCGTACGGGCCGACGTGACGGCGGCCGTTGATGAAGAAGGTCGGCACGGCGGTGATGTCCATCGCCTCCGCGTCGAGCATGTCGTCTCGCACGCGCGCCGCCACCTCCGGCGAGCTCAGGTCGGCCTCGAATCGCTCCAGGTCGAGTCCGAGCTCGGCGGCGCGGCGCAGGATGTCCGACGGGAGCTGGTGCTCCTGGTCGGCGAACAGGCTCCGCTCGAACTCGAAGAACTCGCCCTGCCGGGCCGCGGCCTCCGACGCCTCCGCCGCAGCGAGCGCGTTGGGGTGGAACCGGGTCAGCGGGGCGTGCCGCCACACGTAGCGGAGGTCGTCGCCGAGGACCTCGCGCACCTCGCCCACCGATCCGGTCGCCTTGAGGCAGAACCCGCACTGGAAGTCGCCGTACTCCACGATCGTGAACGGCGCGTCGGCGTCGCCGAAGACGTGGTCGCGTTTCGGGTCGACCGGGCGCACGAGGGTGAGGCCCATCTCCTCCTTGGGCCGGCGCAGGTCCGAGAGGCGGAAGACGATCGTCGCGACGACGAACGCGATCACCGTCGCCGCCAGGACGCCGACCCGAGCGGCGTTCTGGGCGCCCTCCTCCGGGATGGCGAGGTCCACGATGAAGAGCGAGATGGTGAAGCCGATCCCGCACAGGGCGGCGCCCCCGGCCAGCCGGTCCACCGTGAGGCCCGGGCCGAACTCGCCGATGCGGAGCGCCCGCAGCAGCACGGTGGAGCCGAACACGCCCACGAACTTGCCGACCACGAGCCCGGCGACCACGCCCCACGCCAGCGGCGAGACGACCGCGCCGACCAGGATGTCGCCGTTCAGCCGCACGCCCGCGTTGGCGAGCGCGAACAGCGGCAGCACCACGTATGCGACGTACGGCGACCACGCCGACTGCAGCCGCTCGTTGATCGAGATGGATTCCCGGAGGCTGTTCGCCGCCGCACGCGCGTACTCGGTGTTCGGTGACTGCCGGAACGTCCGGGCGAGGTCGAGCGCGTGCTCCACGTCCCTCCGGTTGGGCCGGTACACCGGGATGAGCAGCGCGATCGCGACCCCGGCGAGGGTGGGGTGCACGCCCGAGGCCAGGAACGCCAGCCAGATGATGACCGCCAGCGTCGCATAGACCGGCCCGCGGCCGCCGCGGAGGTAGCGCGTGAAGTAGACGCCCACCAGCCCGACCGCCGCGACGATCAGCGGCACCGGGTTGAAGTCCTTCGTGTAGACCAGCGCGATGATGCTCAGCGCGCCGATGTCGTCCACCACGGCGAGCGCGAGCAGGAACACCCGCAACCGGCCGACCGCGCGCGGCCCGATCAGGGCGAGGCCGCCGACCAGGAACGCCGTGTCGGTCGAGATCACGACGCCCCAGGCGTTCGCATGCCCGGTCCCCATCGCGAACAGCACGAAGATGACCGCGGGCACCGCCAGCCCGAAGATCGCGGCGACGACGGGGACGACGGCGCGCGACCAGCTGGTCAGCTCCCCGATCGCGAACTCGCGCCGCACCTCCAGGCCCACGGTGAAGAAGAAGATCGCCATGAGCGCGTCGTTGACGAGCGCGTGCAACGTGAAGTCGAGGTGGAGGTCGCCCACCCCGAGCGTGAGGTGCGTCTCCCAGAAGTGCTCGTAGCCGGCGAATGAGATGTTCGCCCACACGATGGCGACGAGCGTCGCGAGGAGCAGGAGGAGCGCGCCGATCCGGCTGCGCCCCATCGCCCGGAACCGCTCGGCCAGGGTGGGCCGGCGGTCGCGGGACGCGCCGACGGCCTCCGGATCCGGCGAGCGCTGGATCAGGGTCAGGTTCGTCATGGTCCATCTCAGCGCGTTCGGCGCGAGAACGCCAGACCCTGGGGGCGAGTGAGGACCGTGTGGTGGAGGACTCTGGAAATCGAACCAGACAAGTCGCCCCGATAGGCGAGTCCCCCGCGGACTACTACACCTTACGCGCTCGAGCGCGTGGCCGCGGTCTCTCCTCCGCCGTGTCGGCCAGCGCGCCCAGCAGCCGCAGCTTCTCCGCGTCGGCCTCGGTGGCGGCGTGGTAGAGAACGAGCACGATGCCGTCGGTGCCGGTTACCTGCAGCTTCTCGCGGTGCACGGCGAGCGGCCCGACCTGGGGATGCTGGAACGCGAAGGTCGCTCCCTGGCGCTCGCGGACGTCGTGGCGGCTCCACAGCCTCCGGAACACCGGGCTCGCGATCGACAGCTCGCCGACCAGCTCGACCACGCGCGCGTCGTCGGCGTCGGCACCGACCGAGCGCCGGAAACCCGCGATCAGCACGGCCGAGGCGGCCTCCCAGTCGGGGAAGAGGGCCTGCTCGGCGGGGTCGAGGAAGACGTCGCGCATCCGGTTGCGGCCGGGGACCAGCCGCGGCGAGAGCGCGGACGCGAGGGAGTTCGCGGCGAGCACGTCGAGGTAGCGGCCCTCCACGAACGCGGGGAACGGAAGCTGCGGCACGAGGGCGGCCAGGCTCTCGGGGAGGGTCTCGGCCCGCGGTCGGCGTGGCCGTCGCGGCGCGCGGTCGCTGTCCGGCAGCCCGAGCAGGTAGGAGGTCGCCTCGTCGTCAAGCTGAAGCACGCGGGCGATCGACCGCAGCACCTGCCCGGACGGGTTGCGGTCGCGGCCCTGCTCCAGCCGCAGGTAGTACTCGGCGCTGATGCCGGACAGCATCGCGACCTCCTCGCGGCGGAGCCCCGCCACCCGGCGCGTGCCGAGCACGGGGATGCCGACGCTCTCGGGCGAGACGAGCTCGCGGCGCGCGCGGAGGAACTCCCCCAGCAGGTTGCCCGGCACGTCGGTCTCCACGTTCATGCGGTCCACGCTACGCGGACCCGGACCTTCGAGGCTGTCCCTCCCACTACCAGTGTGGTTAGGGGCTGGCTGCCTCGAGCGTGTGGAGGAACCATCGAAGGGTCAGCACCCGATCAACCGAAAGGACCGAGCATGGCCGACCAGCGCATCCTCGTCACCGGCGGCTCCGGCTTCATCGCCGGGCACATCATCCTCCAGCTCCTCGGCAGCGGCCACGAGGTCCGCGCCACCATCCGCTCGCTCGGCCGCGAGGACGCCGCGCGCGCCGCCCTGGCCGAGGCCGGGATGACCGACGGCGATGCGCTGCGCTTCGTCGCGGCCGACCTCCTGGACGACGCCGGGTGGGCGGACGCGATGGACGGCGTCGACGCGGTCCTGCACGTCGCCTCCCCTGTGCACGTGGGGCCGGTGGAGGACGAGGACGAGGTGATCGTGCCGGCGCGGGAGGGCACGCTCCGGGTGCTCGGCGCCGCTCAGAACGCCAGGGTGCCGCGCGTCGTGCTCACCTCCGCCTTCCACGCGGTCGGGTTCGGCCATCCCCCGCTCGGCCGCGCGTTCACCGAGGCCGACTGGTCGCCGCTCGACGGGCCGGGGATGGACGCCTACGGGCGCAGCAAGGTGCTCGCCGAGCGCGCGGCGTGGGAGCTGCTCGCCGGCGGCCCCACCGAACTCGTCACGCTGCTCCCCGTCGCGGTCGTCGGGCCGCTGATCGGCACCGGCATCTCCGGGGCGAACCACCTGGTCCGGCGCGTGCTCACGGGCGAGCTGCCCGCGTACCCGGACTTCGCCGTCCCGTTCGTGGACGTGCGCGATGTCGCCGCGGCGCACGTCGCGGCGATCACCGCGGAGGGTGCAGCGGGCGAGCGCTTCCTGCTGGCGTCGCAGGAGGACGCGGTACCGCTGGCGGAGGTCGGCGCCGTGCTGCGGGACGCACTCGGCGAGCGCGCGAGCCGCGTGCCTCCGGCGACGGCGCTGCTCCCCGACGCGGCGGTGCGCTCGGCGGCGGAGGCGAACCCGGGGATGCGTCCGCTGGCGGCCGAGCTCGGGTACCGGAAGAAGGTGTCGAGCGAGAAGGCGCGGCGCGCGCTGGGGTTCCGCCCTCGGCCATGGGAGGAGGCGGTGACCGCGGCGGCCGAAAGCATGCTCGCCACAGGCCTGGCCTGACGTCAAGGAGGACGTCAACGGCCTTTTCCCGCGGTTTCAGGGGCGTTTACATGCCTTACGGCGTTCTCGGGTCTGCGAGGAGTGCGGCGTAGAGCTGCTGCGTCGCGGCGCTCGGCGAGATGCCGAGCTCCTCGCGGAGCAGCGAGCGCAGTCCGCCGTAGACCGCGACCGCAGCCCCGGCATCGCCCTGCCGGCGGAGGGCGCGCATCAGCACCTGGTAGCCGGTCTCGCGCAGCGGCGCGACCGCGACCAGGCGGCGGCCCGCCCGTACCGCGGCCGGAAGCTCCGTGCCGCCCATCTCCAGGGCCGCCACGGCGTAGGCCTCCAGCGCGCGCACCAGGATGTCCGCGAGCACGCCACGCTCCTCCTCGATCCAGCCGGCGTCCTCGCCAGGCAGGAACTCCCGCTGCGCCACGAGCATCGCGCCGATCGCGGGCCCCCAGGCTGCGGCCCAGTGCCCGAGCGCGACCTGCGACTCGGCGCGGTGGACGGCCTGCTCGGCCCACTCGACGTCCACGTGGGCGTCCTCCCCCAGCGCCAGCCGCAGCGCCGAGCGGCCCTCCAGCGCGTCCGGGCCGAGCAGCCGCCGCAGCTTGGACACCAGCGGGTTCAGCCCCGCGCCGTGCTGTTCGAGCGCGCCCGGCCAGACGGCCTCGGCCAGCTCCTCGCGTGTGCACGGCCGATGCCGGTTGAGCACGAGGTACACGAACAGCAGCCGACCCTGCCGGCCGGGGAGGCCGGCCTCCAGCCGCTCACCAGCACGCTCGAGGTGCAGGGTCCCGCAGAGCTGCACCCGGACCCCACCGGACGCCAAGGTCATGACAACATTCTGCCAACGGCCCCTGCGTAGAACTATGAGGGAGGACGAGATGACCAGGATCATCCGGTGCGAATGCGGCTACATCGCCCGCGGCGAGACGGACGCCGAGGTGGTGGACGACATCAGCGCTCACATGCGGTCCGACCATCCTGCCCTCTTCCAGGCAGTCGCGCGGGAGGACCTGCTCGGCTGGATCCAGTTGGAGTGAGCCGCAAGGAGCCCACCATGAGCTCCACCACCACCCGAGCCGATGCACGCGACGTGCGCGCCGGGGCTCCCCTCGTCGAGCCGGACTGGCTCGAATCCCACCTCGCGGACCCCGGCGTCCGGGTCGTCGAGGTGGACGTGAACGCCACCGCCTACACGTCGGGCCACCTCCCCGGCGCGGTGCTCTGGAACCCGTACGCCGACCTCAAGGGGCCCGACTACCGGCCGGTCGGCGATAACGCGATCCGCACGCTCTTCGAACGCTCCGGGATGACCCCGGACACGACCGTCGTCCTCTACGGCTACGCGCCGTCGCTCGGGTTCTGGCTGATGAAGCTCTACCGGCACGCGGACGTACGCGTCCTCGACACCTCCCGCGCGGTCTGGCAGGAGGCCGGCCGGCCCTGGACGACCGAGGCGTCCGAGGTGACGCCCACCGTCTATCCGCTGCCCGCTCCGGCCGGCTCGATCCGGGCCACCGCAGCCGACGTGCTCGCGGCGATCGGGCTCCCCGGCACCGCGATCGTGGACGCCCGCAGCGCCGCCGAGTACACCGGCGAGCGCTTCTGGCCGTCCGGCACCCCGGAGCCCCGCGGCCGCGCCGGTCACGTCCCGTCGGCGGTGAACGTGGACGCCGCAGGCGTCTTCGACGAGCGTGGCCGGTTCCGCGACCGCGACACCCTGGCGGGCATGTTCGCCGCGATCGACCCCGCCGCGGACGTCATCACCTACTGCACGATCGGCAACCGCGGCTCGGCGGAATGGTTCGCGCTGCGCTACCTGCTGGGGCACGAGGCCGCGCGCGTCTACGACGGCTCGTGGGCGGAGTGGGGGCACGACCCGGACACGCCGATCGCGTGACCGGGCGGGCTAGCTAGCCGTCCTTCCGGATCCACCGGAAGGACAGCCGGCACGCGATCAGCCCCGCCACCAGCCAGATCAGCAGCACCACCGCGATCCAGCCGAGCTGCCAGCTTCCGCTCGGCTCGGCCGACTCGAAGCTCGCCGGGAGGAACACGCTCCGCATCCCCTGCGCGATCCACTTGAGCGGGAACAGGCTGGCGATGTTCTGCAGCCAGGTCGGCAGCAGGTTGAACGCCAGGTAGACACCTGAGATGAACTGCAGCACCAGCACGATCGGGATGATGACGGCCGTCGCGCTCTTGCCCGTGCGCGGCACTGCGGAGAGCGCGATGCCGAGGACTGCGGAGGTGACGATGCCGAGCGCGTAGATCCACGCGAAGCGCAGCCAGGCCTGCGGCTCGGTCGGCAACGCCACTCCGAACAGCACCCGGGCCACGAGCAGCAGCAGTGCGATCTGCAGGACACTGGTCGCGATGACCTGCCCCATCTTGCCGAGGAAGTAGGAGACGACCGGCAGCGGGGTGCCGCCCAGGCGCTTCAGCGTCCCGTCGCTCTTCTCCACGGCGATGTCGACGGCGAGGTTCTGCACACCGCTCAGCAGGATGCCCGCGGCGATCATCCCCGGCAGGTAGTAGGCGGCCTGCGTGATGCCGCCGCTGCCGTCGGGCGCGGCCCCGACCTTGCCGAGGCCCTGGAACGCGACCGAGAAGATCCCGAGCATGACGACCGGGAAGAGGAACGTGAAGAAGATGGTGTCCGCCTGGCGGAAGTACATGAGCACCTCGTAGCGGATCCGGGTCCACCCCAGCGCGACCGAGGTCATGCGGCCACCTCCTCGCCGGACGCCGCACCCCGGGCGCGACCGTCGTTCGCCGTGGCCGCCCGCTCGTCGGCCTCCCGCACCAGCCCGAGGTAGATGTCCTCCAGGCTCGGCCGGATGACCTCCAGGTCGCGCGGCTCCCCTCCGCCTCGGCGGCGAGCCGGGCGACGAGCGCGCCGGGGGCGTCGGTGCGCTCCTCGTGGGGCGCGCCCGCCGCGTCCCGCCAGCGGACGATCGGCACACGGGCGGAAGACCCGCCGAGCGCGTCCACCGCGCCGATGTCGAGCAGCGCACCGTGGGCGATCACCGCGGCCCTGTCGCTGAGCTGCGCGGCCTCGTCCAGGTAGTGGGTGGTGAGCAGGATGGTCGTGCCCTCGCGCTTGAGCGTGCGGACCAGCTCCCAGAACTGTCGCCGCGCCTCCGGGTCGAACCCGGTCGTCGGCTCGTCGAGGAACAGCAGCTCGGGACGCCCGATCACGCCGAGCGCGACATCCAGCCGCCGGCGCTGGCCGCCGGACAGATTGCGGATGCGGACCTTCGCCTTCTCCTCCAGCCCGACGGCGGCGATGACCTCCTCGACATCGCGGCTGCGCGGGTAGTACCGCGCGAACTGCGTGAGCTGCTCGCGCACGGTCACGTTCGCGGCTTCGGCGCCGGACTGCAGCACGATCCCCAGCCGGGCCTTCCACACGGTGCCCGCCTTGCCGGGATCGGTGCCGAGCACGCTCGCCTCACCGCCGGACCGGTCGCGGTAGCCCTCCAGGATCTCGATGGTCGTGCTCTTCCCCGCGCCGTTCGGCCCGAGCAGTGCGAAGGTCTCCCCTTCGGCGATCTCGAAGTCGACGCCGCGCAGGGCCTCGAACGACCCGTACGACTTGCGGAGGCCGCGCACGACCACGGCAGGAGGACGTGAACTCATGGGGTAATCATGCCGCGCGTGAGATGGGGCGCGCAGCACCGAGCCATCGACATTCGTGCGTCGTGCGTCGTGCGTCGTCCGTCTCCGGCGCTACTCGCGCAGCGCGAGCCCGTGCCCCGGGCGCCGGTCGGGCGTGAGCGCTCCGTCGACCAGCGGCAGCGCGCCGGTGAACACCATCGGCTCGAGCCGAGCGTGGTCGTGGAAGTACTCCAGGTGGCGGAAGTTCCGGGTCGCGCAGCCCGCGTGCGCGGCGAGCTGCGGCGCGCAGTGCGCCGAGACCGGGACGCCGTGGGCGGCCGCGAGTCCGCTGAGCTGGAGCCAGCCGGTGTAGCCGCCGCAGCGGGTGACGTCGAGCTGGAGGCAGTCCACCGACCCGAGCAGGGCGACCGCGTCGGACGGGCGGTACACGTACTCCCCGCCGCGATGTCGGCGGACGCTCCCGCGCGCACGGCAGCGAGCTGGTCGGGGTAGTCGGAGCTCACCGGCTCCTCGAACCAGGTCACGTCGAATTCGCGCAGGGCGCGCTCGACGCGCAGCGCCTGGCCGACGCCGTACGCGCCGTTGGCGTCCACGAACAGGCCGACGTCGGGTCCGATCGCGCGCCGCGCGACCTCCACGCGGTGCAGGTCGCGGTCGACACGGGTGCCCCACGATTCGCCGATCTTCAGCTTCACCCACCGGCAGCCGTCCCGCGCCCAGCCGGCGAGCTGGTCGTGCAGCCGCTCGTCGTCGTAGGTCGTGAAGCCGCCGCTGCCGTACGCGGGCGCGGAGGCGCGGACCCGGCCGAGGAGGTCGGCCAGCGGCATCCCGTGCGCGCGGGCCCGTGCGTCCCAGAGCGCCACATCGACGGCCGACAGCGCGCACGCGCCGATCCCCGGGCGCCCCGGGTTCCGGAGCGCGTGCTCCAGGTCGGCGACGATCGCGCCGAGGTCGGTCAGCGACCTTCCGCGCAGCAGCGGCGCGAGCTCGTCGTCGACCACGGTCGCGGCGGCGGCCGAGCTGTAGGTGTAGCCGAGGCCGGTCACGTCGCCCGCGTGCAGCAGCACCACGGTGAGCGTGGTCGCGTCCCAGGTGGCCGTCCCGTCCGCCTCCGGGGCATCGGTGGGGATGCGGAAGACGCGGGTCTCGACCGCGTCGATCACCGGGAGCATCCCGTCGAGCTGCCCGCTCATGAGCGTTGCCTCACCCGGTCGGAGGACAGCGCCCGTTCGACCGCCGCTGCCGGGATGCGCTCGGCGGTGCGGCCGGGACGGTCGACGCGCACGGGGACGCCGCGACGCGCACCGAGTTGCAGCGCAAGCACCTCGGCGAGGTGAAGCGGCCGCTGATCCGGGTCGAGTGCGTCGCCGAGCTGCTCCACCTGCGTGCGGCAGCTGAAGCCGTCCGCGATCACGCGCGCCTCGGCGCCCGCCTCGCGGAGCGCCGGCAGCAGCGCGTGCTCCGCGGCAGCCGCCGACACGTCCAAGTGGCCCGCCTCGAAGCCGAAGTTGCCGGCGAGGCCGCAGCAGCCCTCCACGGTCGTGGTCTCGATGCCGGCGGCGTCGAGGATGGCCTGGTCGGCGCCGAAGCCGCCGACCGCATGCTGGTGGCAGTGCGGCTGGACGACCGCGCAGCCGCCGACGTGCGGTGGCGACCACTCGGGGGTCCGCTGCAGCAGCTCGGCGAACGAGGTCGCGCGCTCGGCGACGACGGCGACGTTCGGGTCGTCCGGGAGCAGCTCGGGAGCGTCGGAGCGGAACACCGCGAGGCAGCTCGGCTCCAGCCCGACCAGCGGCACGTCATCTCCCAGCGCTTCGGCGAGCGCCGCGGCCGTGTGCGCGAGCATCCTGGCCGCGGTCGCGAGCTGGCCGGTCGAGATCCAGGTCAGCCCGCAGCACAGGTGCCCGGGCGGCAGGACGACGCGGTAGCCGGCGTCCTCCAGCACGGTGACAGCCGCGCGCCCGATGGACGGGTGGAAGTTGTCGGTGAAGGTGTCCGGCCAGATCATCACGTCGCCGAGCGGCGCGGGAGGCGCGGGAGGCCGGGCGGCGAACCAGTCGGTGAAGCGCTGCGGCGCGAACCGCGGCACCGGCCGGTCGGGCTCCACGCCGCCGAGGCGCTTGGCGACGCGGGAGAGGCCGGGAATGCGCGCGAGTCGATTCACGAGCGCCGGGGCGACGCTCGCCATCCGCGCCCAGATCGGCAGCCAGCCCATCGTGTAGTGGGCCGCAGGCCTGCAGCCTCCCCGCGTAGTGGTGCGACAAGAACTCGGCCTTGTAGGTCGCCATGTCGACGTTCACGGGGCAATCCGTCTTGCAGCCCTTGCACGACAGGCACAGGTCGAGCGCGTCCCTCACTTCGGTGGAGCGCCAACCGTCGGTGATCGGACTCTGCCGGTACTGCCCCTCCAGCATCTCGAACAGCAGCCGCGACCGGCCGCGGGTGGAGTGCTCCTCCTCGTTCGTGGCGCGGAACGACGGGCACATGACGTTGCCGCTGTGGCTGCGGCAGTTGCCGACGCCGACGCAGCGCAGGGCCGCGCGGTCGAACCGCCCGCGGTCCTTCGGGTACGAGAAGTGCAGCTCCACGTCGACCTTCGGGCCGTAACCGGCGCCGAGCCGGAGGTTCTCGGTCGGCAGATAGGGACGAACGACCTTGCCGGGGTTCATCCGGTCCTGCGGATCGAACAGCGCCTTGAACCGCTCGAACAGCCGCACGACCGCGTCGCCGAACATGATCGGCAGCAGCGCGCCGCGCGACTGCCCGTCGCCGTGCTCGCCGGAGAGCGAGCCGCCGTACTGGGCGACCAGCTCGGCGCCCCGGCCGATGAACGCGCGGTAGTGCGCGATCCCCTCCTCTGTGACGAGGTCGAACGGGATCCGGCAGTGCACACAGCCCTGGCCGAAGTGGCCGTAGCGGGAGACGTTCTCGTAGCCGAACTCCTGGAGGAGCCGGCCGAAGTCGCGCAGGTAGTCGCCCAGCCGCTCCGGGGGGACGGCGGCGTCCTCCCAGCCCTCCCAGGTGTCGGGCCGGTCGGGGATCCAGGCGGTGGCGCCGAGACCGGCCTCCCGCACCTCCAGGATCTCCTTCTGGTGCTCGGCGTCGTCGAACTCGCGGTCGGCCGGGACGATCTCCCGCTGTTTGAGCGCCTCCACCATCCGCCGCGCCTTGGCGTCGGACTCGTCCTTGGTGTCGCCGCCGAACTCGCAGACGAGCCAGCCCTCACCGTCGGGCAGCAGGTGCAGCGCCTCCACGTTCTGGCGCTTGGTCTTCTGGTCCTCCACCAGCACCTCGTCGATCCCCTCGATCGTCAGCGGGTCGTGCTCGGCGATCGCCGGGGCGGCGTCGGCGGCGTCCTCGATGCTCGGGAAGCCGAGTACCAGGAAGGTGCGGGCGGGGGGCACCGGCACCAGGTCGAGTTCGGCGTGCAGCACGGTGACGAGGGTGGACTCGGAGCCGACCAGCGCCTTGCCCACGTCGAAGCCGGCCTCGGGCAGCAGCGAGTCGAGGTTGTACCCGGAGACCCGGCGCGGGATGCGCGGGTAGCGTTCCCGGATGAGGTCCCCGTCCTCGTCGGCGAGCTCGCGCATCGCGGCGTAGAGCTCGGCGACGCGGCCGCCGGCCCGCTGGATGCGCTCGAACTCCCCGGGGAGGTCGGGCCCGCCCAGAACCGGTCGCCCTGATAGGTCAGCACCTCCATCCGGCGCACGTTGTCGACGGTCTTGCCGTAGGCCTGCGCGCTGGAGCCGCACGAGTTGTTGCCGATCATCCCGCCGAGCGTGCAGTGCGAGTGCGTCGCCGGCTTCGGCCCGAACTGGAGGCCGTGCGGGGCGAGCACCGCGTTGAGGTCGTCCAGCACGATGCCGGGCTCGACCACGGCCACGCGCGCGTCGGGGTCGACGGAGAGCACCCGGTTGCAGTACTTGCTCCAGTCGATGACGACCCCGTGGTTGGTGCATTCCCCGGCGAGGCTCGTGCCGCCGCCGCGGCTGAACACCGGCGCGGAGAACTCTCGGCAGGCGGCGATGGCCTCCACTGCGGCCTCCACGGTGTGCGGGATGACGACGCCGATCGGCACCTGCCGGTAGTTGGAGGCATCGGTCGAGTAGGCCGCGCGGCTGCCGTCGTCGAAACGCACCTCCCCGTCCACGCGATCCGCCAGCGCGCCGGCCAGCATGCGGACGTCCACGCCGCCGGAGGTGATCACGCTCGACATCACTCGTCGATCTGTTCGAGCAGCTTCTTGGAGGCCCGCGCGATGTCGTCGTGGTCGTTCTGCGCCGCGCGGCTCTCCAGCGAGATGACCCCGCAGCGGTGGACCTTGGCGAAGTCGCCGTACGGGAAGCTGTAACGGCCCTTCGTCTCCTCGCTCTTCTCGGCGTCCTCGCCGAGGTGCCAGAGCGCGTACTGCTCCCAACCGTGCTTCTCGATGAACGCGTTCTCCTGGTCCGCGCTCGGCGCGTGCTCGCTCCAGTCGTCGCGCTCGTCGCGGACCACCGTGCCCTTCTCGACGAGCGAGCGGGCGTGGTCGAGGGCTTTCCGGTTGAGCTTGACGGTCATTGGCGTGCCTTCCTGTCGTGCCTTCCTTGGCGTGCCTTCCTTGGCGTGCCGACGCCTCCTCTCGGATGGAATGCCCTCCGGCCGCCGAGCGCAAGGGGTTGAACGGATTCGGAGGCGGCGGAGCATCGGAAGGGGTCACCGCCGCCGAGCGAGAGGAGCACGCGTGAGCCGCATCGAGACACTGGAGGGCGCCGTCGTCGTCGTGACGGGCGCCAGCGGAGGGGTCGGCCGGGCCACCGCCGTCGAGTTCGGGCGCAACGGCGCGCGCGTCGCACTGCTGGCCCGCGGCGAGGCGGGGCTGGAGGCCGCGGCCGCCGAGGTGCGCGACGCCGGCGGCCGGGCGATCACCGTCCCGGTCGACGTCGCCGACGCCGACGCCGTGGAGGCCGCGGCCGAGCGAGTCGTGAACGAGTGGGGCCGAATCGACGTGTGGGTGAACTGCGCGTTCTCGTCGGTCTTCGCGGAGGTCGGCCGGATCTCGCCGGAGGAGTTCCGCCGGACCACCGAGGTGAGCTACCTCGGTTTCGTGTACGGCACGATGGCGGCGCTGCGCCGGATGCGCCCAGCCGGCGGAGGGACCATCGTGCAGATCGGCTCCGCGCTCGCCTACCGCGGCATCCCGCTGCAGTCCGCGTACTGCGGCGCGAAGCACGCGATCGTCGGGTTCACCGAGTCGGTGCGCACCGAGCTCATGCACGACCACAGCGAGGTCGCCATCACGATGGTGCACCTGCCGGCGATGAACACGCCGCAATTCCGCTGGCTGCTCTCCCGCCTCCCGAAGCAGGCGCAGCCGGTGCCGCCGATCTACCAGCCGGAGGTCGCCGCGCGCTCGATCGTCCGCGCCGCCGTGCACCCGCGTCGGGCCTACTGGGTGGGCGTGTCCACGGTGGAGACCATCCTCGGCAACCGGGTGATCCCGGGCCTGCTCGACCGCTATCTGGGCAAGACCGGATACGCGTCCCAGCAGACCGACGAGCCGCGGCCCGCCGACCAGCCCGCCAACCTGTGGGAGCCGGCCGACCGGGAGGTGGACCACGGCACGCACGGCCCGTTCGACGACCGGGCGAAGGGGACGAGCGTGCAGGCCTGGGCCTCGCGGAACCGCCGCGCACTCGGGGCCGTCGGCGCCGCCCTCGCGGGGGCGGCCCTCCTCACCGCGGGGAGCGCGGCCTCCCGCCGCCGCTGACCGCGCCGCCCGCTCCACAGGGGCCGCAACACCCCGTGATCGCCCGCGCGTAGCGGCGTGTTGCGGCCCCCGTGCCGCGCCCAGAGGTTGGTCAGGAGGCCTTCAGGAGGTGCATAGTGCGACCTCCTAGGGTGGTGCTTTCGCGTGGGAGGTCCGCGCGAGCCGAGCGGGCGGGAGGTGCGGGATGCGCAAGGCGGTCGTCGCCCTCCTCGTGGCGCCCCTCGTCGTCGCCGGCGGCCTGTTCGCGGCCTCCCGGCTCGTGACAGTACCGGCGACCATCGCCGCCCCGCCCCCGCCGTGCGCCGACGCCACGGCGACCACGGTGGAGGGCCGCGCGGTGCCGAAGGGGCCGGTCGCCGGATTCTGCGCACCCGAGCTCGCCATGGCCGCCACGATCCTCGCAGCCGCCCGAGACCAGGGCGTCGGGCAGTACGGCGAGACCATCGGGGTCATGACCGCGATCGGCGAGTCCGGCCTCCGCAACCTCGACTACGGCGACGCGGCGGGCCCCGACAGTCGCGGCCTCTTCCAGCAGCGGGACAACGGCGCGTGGGGCACGCTCGCGGACCGGATGGACCCGTACACGGCGGCGACGCACTTCTTCCGCAAGCTCGTGCGCGTGCCCGGCTGGCAGTCGATGACGCCGACCGAGGCCGCGCACGCCGTGCAGGTCAACGCGGACCCCGGCTACTACGCGCAGTACTGGGCCGACGCGCAGACCGTCGTCGCCGCGCTCGGCGGCTAGCCATCCCTTCCTCACTTTCTCCCGGTCAACGCCGGCGTGTCGCGGGAGAAAGTGAGGAAGGGATGGCTGAAGGGCGTGCGGACACCCTGAGAGTCCTGACAGACGACGCGCCCACCGCCCCGCCCGCGTTCACCTGCGCATCCCGCGTCCCGCCAGGGATGCCGCCGTCGACACGCCCGAGCGCGCGCGACCGCCGTAACCCCGCATTCATGAACCGTTTGGTTGACCCCCCGATGAGGGCCGCACCAGTGTCTTCTCTGTGACCTCCCTCCGAGGTCTCTCGCCTTCTCAGCTCCACCACTCTCGGGAAAGGTCTCGACCCATGCCTCGCAACACCCCCGGCGCCAGAAATCCGGCAGACGCCGTTTCGCCGCCCTCACACCGCGGCAGCGCGTCCTCGCGGTCACCGCGGCCACCTGCGCGCTCGTCGTCCTCGGCGGCGGCATCGCCACCGCCTCCACCCTCGCCTTCGGAAACCAGCAGGTCGGCGTGAACTACGCCGACGGCGAGCAGATCTCGTCCGACCAGGTGCTCCAGCCGGCCGGGACCCGCCTGATGACGCCGTTCGGCAAGCTCATGGGATCGACCGTCAGCCCCGACGGCCGATTCCTCGTCGGCACCAGCGCCGACCGCTCCGTGGACCTCCAGGTCTTCGACCTCTCGACGTACAAGCCGGTCGCGGCGGCGGGCACGCTCGCAGCGTCCTCGTTCGCGACCGCCGCCGCCAACGCCGGCTACGGGTCGATGAACTACCTCAAGATCTCGGACGGCACGGTCGGCCAGGAGGGCCCGGTCTTCTCGCCCGACGGCAAGTTCCTGTACGAGCCGGTCGCGACCGGCATCGTCCGCTACCCCTTCAACGCCGACGGCTCGCTCGGCGCCGGCACGAAGATCAGCATCCCGAACTCCGCCGCCGGCCAGGAGGCGCTGACCGCCGGGATGACCTTCTCGCCCGACGGCTCGACCCTGTACGCAGCGGTCAACGGCCAGAACACGGTCGTCGCCATCGATCCGGCCGCCGGCACGATCAAGCAGACCCTCCCGGTCGGGATCGCCCCCCGTCAGCTGACGTTCGTCGGGAGCAAGCTCTACGTGGCCAACGAGGGCGGCCGCTACGCGCTCCCCGGTGAGACCACGATGGGTTCGTACGGCACGCAGGTCCCCGCAAACACCACCCTCGGAACGTCGACGACCGGCACGGTCAGCGTCATCGACACGGCGAACCCGTCGGCCGCTGTCGGCTCCATCCCGGTCGAGCTGCACCCGACGGCCATGCACGTCAGCGGGAACACCCTGTACGTCGTCAACACGAACAGCGACTCCGTCTCGGTGATCGACACACGCTCCGGGGTCGTCGTCCAGACGATCGCGACCCAGCCGTGGGCGTCGTCGAAGACCGGGTACCAGCCGACCGCCGTCACGCTGCAGGGCGACCACCTGCTGGTGTCCCTCGGCAACGCGAACGCGATCGCCGTCTACAAGATCAACCCGAAGGACCCGCGTGACCCCGCCGCGCTCATCGGGCTCCTGCCGACCGACTACTACCCCGAGAACGTCGCCGCCGTGAACGGCTCGATCGTCGTCACGAACACGCGCGGGATCGACGCTCGCGGGCCCGGGATCACTGTCAACAAGGGGGCGGGCGTCCCGGTGGTGACCGGGCACGGCACGCACTCGACCACGGCCTCGCTCACGAAGTTCGCGCTGCCGAGCGACCAGCAGATCCAGAAAGCCACGGCTCAGGTGTTCGCTCAGAACGGCTGGACCGAGAACTCCCTCAAGCAGGCCCAGGGCGACCAGAGCGAGAACGCTGCGGCGGTCATCCCGAAGCGTCTGGGGGACCCCTCGCCGATCAAGCACGTGTTCCTCGTGGTCAAGGAGAACCGCGGCTACGACCAGCTCTACGGCGACATGAAGCAGGGCAACGGCGACCCGTCGCTGACCCAGTTCGGCCAGACGGTGACGCCGAACCAGCACGCCCTCGCCTCCCAGTTCGGCCTGTACGACAACACGTACGACATCGGGACGAACTCGGCCGAGGGTCACAACTGGCTGATGCAGGGCGACAACACCGCCTACACCCAGACCAGCGCGGGAGAGTACACCCGCTCCTACGACACGGAAGAGGACGTGCTGGGTCACCAGCGCAGCGGCTTCCTGTGGAACTCCGTGCAGTCGGCCGGCAAGAGCGCGAAGAACTACGGCGAGTTCGAGTACGGCGAGGGCAAGCCGGCCGGCGCGACCTGGCAGCAGTACTACTGCGCGGCGACGAGCACGATGGGCGGCGGTTCGCCCGCGCAGCTGTTCGACCCGTCCATCAAGTGGAACGCGGGCTCGGTCATCCCGTCGCTGAACGCGATCTCCGACCCGAACGCGGCGCCGTTCGACCTCGCCGTGCCGGACATCTACCGGTACGAGACCTGGAAGCAGGACTTCGAGAAGAACGGGCCGTCCAACTTCAACATGGTGTGGCTCTCCAGCGACCACACCGGAGGCACCGCCGACCCGAAGGCCATGGTCGCCGACAACGACCTCGCGCTCGGCAAGATCGTCGACGAGATCTCGCACTCGCCCTACTGGAAGGACTCCGCGATCTTCGTCGCCGAGGACGACAGCCAGGACTCCGCCGACCACGTCGACGGCCACCGTGCTCCCATCCAGGTGATCAGCCCGTACGCCGTGCACGGGAAGACCGTGAGCACGTACTACTCCCAGATCAGCATGGTCCGCACGATCGAGCAGATCCTCGGCGCGCAGCCGCTGAACCAGAAGATCGCCGCGGCGACGCCGATGGCGGACGCGTTCACGAACAAGCCCGACCTGACGCCGTACACCGCGGTCGCCAACCAGGTCCCGCTGACCGAAGGTGTCGCGACCAAGCCCGCCTGCGGCTACGACACCCTCGGGAAGACCGGAGCCGCGGCCGACGCCGTGAACGCCCAGGCCGAGAAGGACGCCGCTGTGCCGGCGGCCGAGCAGCCGGTCGCCGCCGAATGGCAGAAATGGGCCGGAAAGCAGCACTTCACCGGAACGGCCGGCCACCCGGCCATCCCGGACTACGACAACCCGCTGCTGATGAACCGCTACACCTGGTACCAGACCAAGCACTGGACGTCGCCCTACCCGGGAGACGCGAAGATCTACGGGCCGAACGACGTGCCGGGCATCGCCCCGGGGTCGACGAACCACGACGACCAGTAGCCGTCGCAGACGCGGACGCCCCCATCCTTCGCGGGTGGGGGCGTTCGTGCGTTCACGGGTTGTGGGCATTCAGGGTTGCGGGCATTCAGGGGTTGTGCGCGCTCACGGGTTCTCGTACGTCCCGTCGAGGCGCGCCCGCCCGATGACGTGACCGCGCATCGCGCGCACGGCGTCCTCCAGCCCGAACGAGGCGGGGAGGTCGAGCCGGCGGTCCACTGCGAAGAGCTGGAAGACGTAGAAGTGCGGCCCGTGCGACGGCACCGGCATCGGCCCGTGCCAGCCGCGGGAGGCGAGTGACCCGCGGCCGTAGGCGATCCCCTCCGGTGCGCCCTTCCGGGCCAGCGCGCCCTCCGGCAGACCGCCGAGCGCCGGGTCGATGCCGCGCGCGAGCGTGTGGAGGGCGGGCTCGGCGCGCGGGGCGTCAGGGTCCTCCACGACGAGCACCAGCTCCTCGGTGGCGACAGGCGGCGCCGTCCACTCGAGCGCGGGCGAGAGGTCCTGCCCGAAGAGCCGACCGCGATACTGCGCCGGGATTGGCGCGCCATCGGCGAACGCCGGGCTGGTGAGCACGAACGACTCGGGCCCCTGCAGTCCGTCCCGCAGCCAGACGATCTTGTCGTGCCCGGCACGCCGATCGCGCAGCGCCCGTCCGATGGGGTTCGGCATGGTGGGGCCTTTCCGGGTGGGGTGGGTGCGAGGGCCAGCCTAGATGACGCCCATCAGATCACCGCCCAGCTCCCGGGCGTGCTGTCGAGGAGCAGCTCGCCGAGCCCGGCCGCGGCGAAGGCGGAGACGAAGTCCTCGGTGCTCTCGGTGAAGTGCGCCCAGCCCTCGGTGTGCGCGGGGAGCACGCGCGGCCGGCCCAGGATGCGCGCGGCCTCCGCGGCCTCGGCGCTCGTGAGCGTGAGGCAGCCGTCGACCAGCGGCGTCCTCGCCGCTCCCGCGAACAGGACCGCGAGTTCGATCGCCGGGAAGCGTCCGGCGATCTCGGCCACGAGGTCGAGCGAGGCGTTGTCGCCGGAGATGTAGACCGTGGGCGAGTTCGTCGACTCCAGGACGAATCCGGTCACGGGGCCGGTGGCGGCCTCCGTCCCGTCCGGCCCGTGCTGGGCGGGGACGGCGGTGACGGTGACCCCGCCGACGACGACGGAGTCCCACGGTTCGAGCCCGCGGCACGACGCGTCGAGGCGTCCGGAGGCGAGTGGCGTGGTCACGACGAGGGGCGCGGTCGTCAGATACGCCCGGCCACCGTGGTCCAGGTTGTCCGGGTGCTGGTCGTGCGAGAGCAGCACCGCGTCGACGCGCCCGAGGTCAGCGGGCTGGAGGCGCGCATCCGTGGTCTTGGTGAGCACCCGGGAGCCGATCGGGTACTCACCCGCGCGATCGAACGTCGGGTCGACGGCGAAGCGAGCGCCGCCGAATTCGACGAGGAGGCTGGGGCCGCCGAGGGAGAGGATGCGGGGAGGAGTGGTCACGTCTCCATCGTAGAAATGGCCGTGCCGGCGCTACACTCCGACCCGCTCCCGCTCCCGCTCCCGCTCCCGCACCAGCCACACCACATCCCGCCCGAAGGACTCCCCCAGCAGCGCCAGCGCCCCCGCGACCAGCACAGCGCTCACCCCGGGAAGCACCCCCGTGCACGCCACGGCGAGCGCCACCCCCGCGTACGCCGTCACCACCTTCCGCCAGTACCGGTACGGCAGCGGCGCCCGCAGCCACGGCAGCACCCATCCAGCGACCACGAACGCGTAGCGCAGCGCGCCGATCGCCAGCACCCACAACCCGAGCGTCGGTGCGACGAAGACGCTCAGCACCAGCAGCAGGAACGCGTCCACCTCCATGTCGAACCGCGCCCCCAGCTCGCTCGTGCTGCCGGTGCGTCGCGCGACCCAGCCGTCGACCGCGTCGAGCGCCAGGGCCGGGATCACCAGCCCGACCAGCAGCGGGACGGGCACCGCCGAACCGAACGACGCCACCACCAGTCCCGTGATCACCCCGACCACCGTCGAGCGCATCGAGGTGACGATGTTCGCGGGCCCGAAGCGTTCCGACCGGCGGCGCTGGAGGCCGCGGACCAGCAGCACGTTCGACACCAGGAGGTAGGCCACGGCCGCCGCCCAGCCCGAGGCCGGCAGCGGCGTCATCCACCACTCGACCGAGAGCAGCCCGATCAGGAGGACGAGCGCGAGACCCGCGCCGGCCCAGCCGACCGCTGCGAGTTGAACCCTTTTCACGTCAGCCTCGTGTCTCTGGGGAACGGCACCGTGCGCTGCCGCATCTTGCCTTAACACGCAGCGTGTGCACGGATGGTTCACAACGGCTCGGTCCCATCGGAGGCCGCCGCGAGAGGAGCTCCACGTGCTCGAAGCCACCGCGTTCTGGGTCGAGGAGCCCGGCGTCGGCGCCCTGCGGTCCGAGCCGCTGCGGGTGCCCCGCGATGGGGAGGTGCTGGTCCGCACGCTGCGCACGGGCGTGAGCCGCGGCACCGAGGCGACCGTGTTCGGCGGCCGGGTGCCGCCCAGCCAGCGCGCGCTGATGCGCGCGCCGTTCCAGGAGGGCGACTTCCCCGCGCCGGTCAAGTACGGCTACCTCAACGTCGGCGTGGTCGAGCAGGGGCCGCCCGAACTGGCCGGGTGCACCGTCTTCACGCTCTTCCCGCACCAGTCGGCCTTCGTCGTCCCGGCCGGCGCGGTGATCCCGGTCCCTGAGGGCGTGCCCGCCGAGCGCGCGGTGCTCGCGGGGGCAGTGGAGACCGCGGTCAACGTGCTGTGGGATGCCGCCCCGCTGCTCGGCGACCGGATCGCGGTGATCGGGGCCGGGATGATCGGCTGCTGCGTCGCACGGCTGGCGCACGGCATCCCGGGCGCGGAGGTCACGCTGGTCGACGTCGACCCGTCTCGGCGCGCGGTCGCCGAGCGGCTGGGCGTGGACTTCGCCGAGCCCGCCGCCGCCCCGCACGACCGCGACCTCGTCGTCCACACGAGCGGATCGGAGGCCGGGCTGCGGCTCGCGCTCGAGACCATCGTCGCCGACGGCGAGGTGATCGAGGCGAGCTGGTTCGGCGACCGGCCGGTGACGCTCATGCTCGGGGAGGACTTCCACTCCCGCCGGCTCACCCTCCGGTCGAGCCAGGTGGGCGAGGTGTCCCCGCGGCGCCGCGACCGGCGCAGCACCGCCGACCGGCTGGCACTCGCGCTCGACCTGCTGCGGGACCCCGCGTTCGACGCCCTCCTGACCGGCTCGTCGTCGTGGCGGGAACTGCCGGAGGTCCTCGCGCGACTGGCGGCCGGCCCCGGCTCCGAGCTCTGCCACAGCATCGATTGGGAGGACGCCTGATGCCGTACACGGTCACGGTCCGCGATCACCTCATGGTCGCCCACAGCTTCACCGGCGAGGCGTTCGGGCCCGCGCAGCGACTGCACGGCGCGACCTTCGTCGTGGACGCGACCTTCGGCGCCGACGAGCTCGACGCCGACGGTGTCGTGGTCGACATCGGCCGCGCCACGGCCGTGCTCGCCGACATCACCGGCTCGCTCACGTACCGCAACCTGGACGACGAGCCCGCCTTCTCCGGGATGAACACCACCACGGAGGTGCTGTGCCGGGCGATCGCCGACCGGCTGGCAGACGCCGCGGCCGACGGGGCGCTCGGTCGTGCGACCGGGCTGACCTCCATCGCCGTCACCCTTCATGAGTCCCACATCGCGTGGGCGAGCTACTCGAGGCCGCTGTGACCGCTGTGTACTTCGTGGTGCCGGACACCATCGACGACCCGCCCCGGGTGAGCGGCGGGAACCGCTACGACCAGCGCGTCCGCGACGGCCTCCGCGGCGCGGGGTGGACGGTGCACATGCTCCTGGTCACCGGCCGCGGCCCGGGCTGGACGGCCCGTGCGCTGGCGGCGCTGCCGGAGGGCGCGCTCGCGCTGGTGGACGGCCTGCTGGTGTCCCGGGAGCCGGAGGCGCTGGTGGCGCACCGGTCGCGGCTGCGGATCGTGGTGCTGGCGCACATGGTCGCGGCGCCGGCGACCCCGGGCGACGGGATGCCCGGCGGCGCGATGCTCGACGACCGCGACCTCGGCGCCCTGCGCTCCGCGCGACGGATCATCGCGACGAGCGCATGGACCCGCTCCCAGCTCCTCGAACAGGACGCCGCCGACCCGCACCGGATCGTGGTCGCCCATCCGGGCGTCGACCCAGCGCCCGCGACCACGGCCTCCGCGGGCGGCGGCCGTCTGCTGTGCGTCGCCGCGATCGCGCCGCACAAGGGCCAGGACCTCCTGCTGCGCGCGCTCGCCGGCTTCGCCGACCGCGACGACTGGACCTGCGCGCTCGTCGGCTCGCGGGAGGTCGACCCCGACTTCGTCGCAGCGCTGACGGCCGTGATCGACGCCGCCGGCCTCTCCGGCCGGATCCGTTTCGCGGGCGTCCTCGACCCGGTCGCCCTCTCGGAGGCGTACGCGGAGGCCGACCTCGTCGTGCTGCCGTCGCGCAGCGAGAGCTACGGGATGGCCGTCGCCGAGGCGCTCGCGCACGGGGTGCCGGTGCTCGCGACCGGCGTGGGCGGCATCCCCGAAGCGATCGCGCGCGCGGACGCCGCGATGATCGTGCCGCCGGACGACGCCTGGGCGTTGCGCGTGGTGCTGCAGCAGTGGTGGGCGAGCGCGGCGCGCCGGGACGCGCTGAAGAAGGCGGCGCTGGAGGCGCGGGAGGCCGGCCGGCGCTGGGAGGACACGGTCGCGGTCGTCGCCTCCGCGCTGCGAGCGGCCGCCGTGGAAGGACTGCGGACGGAGGCGGTGCCGTCATGAGCGGGGTGCTGGAGGTCGGTGCCGACTGGCTCGCGCTGCGGGAGGCGGAGGACGGTCGCGCACGGTCGCGGCGCCTCGCGCGCCTGGCGGCGGGACTCGTCGGAGCCGACTCTCCGGCGCCCGGCCGCCCGATCACCGTGCACGACCTCGGCAGCGGCACCGGCTCGATGATGCGCTGGCTCGCGCCGCAGCTCCCCGGGTCGCAGAGCTGGGTCCTCCACGACTGGAACGCCGACCTCACCGCGCACGCGACGCGGACAGCGCCTCCCCGCGACCGCACCGGCCGCCCGATCGCGATCGACTCCCGCGTGACCCCGCTCGAGCGGCTCGCGCCCGCCGACGTCGCCGGCGCGGATCTGGTGACGGCCTCTGCGCTGCTCGATGTCGTGACCGCGCGGGAGGCGCACGCGATCGTGGACGCGTGCCTCGCCGCCGGCGCACCCGCGTTCCTGCCGCTCAGCGTGACCGGTGACGTGGAGGTGCGGCCCTGGGATCCGCGCGACATCCGCTTCGCCCGCGCCTTCAACGAGCACCAGCGCCGGGAGGTGGACGGCCGCCGCCTGCTCGGGCGGTACGGCGCGCCGATCGTGCGCGGGCTCTTCGCGCGCGCCGGCTGGCACGTCCGCACGGCGCTCACGACGTGGCGGCTCGACCGACGCGACCTGCTGCTGGGCGCGTGGTTCGACGGCTGGGTCGACGCGGCGGTGGAGCAGGCGGAGGTCGACCGCGATCGGGCGCTGCTCGATCGGGCCGCAGGCTACCGGGAGCTGCGCCGCGAGCAGCAGCGCCGCGGCGTGCTGTCCGCCGTCGTGTACCACCTCGACGTGCTGGCGTGGCCGCGATGACCGTCCGGCTGAGCGCAGCGGACAGAGACGACGAGGGCAGCGCCGCGCCGCCGCCTCCTCGCACGCCCTGGGCTCCGGATCACCCTCCGCGTCCTCGTCCCCCTCGCCATCCTCATCGCGATCGTCGCACGCGTCGGAACCGGCCCCTTCCTCCACGGCCTCCTCAGCCTCGACGGGCCCACGGTTCTCGCCGCGTTCGCCCTCACCGCGCTCGCGACGGTCGCGGCCGCGTGGCGGTGGCGCCTGATCGCCGGACGGCTCGGCGTCGGCCTCCGCTGGTCCACGGCGATCGGGGCGTACTACCGCTCGCAGTTCGTGAACACCGTGCTGCCGGGCGGCGTGGTCGGCGACATCCAGCGCGCGGTCGATCACGGCCGCAGCGCCGACAGGATGGGCGCTGCGGCCCGGTCCGTCGCCGTGGAGCGGCTGCTCGGCCAGGTGGTGCAGCTCGTCCTCGCGGTGGGTGTGCTGGCGATCGTCGGGATGGAGTTCGAGGGCGTCCTGCTGCCGGTGCTCGGCGTCGCGCTCGCGGCCGTGATCGTCGGCGGCGCCGTCACGGCCTCCGCGAGCCGACGCGTCCGACGGGCGCTGGCGCACGAATGGCGGGAGCTCCGGGAGGGCCTCGGCTCGGCGTCGGTCTGCCTCCAGGCGGTCGTCGCGTCGGTGATCGTCTGCGCGTGCCACCTCGGCACGTTCGCGATCGCGGCGATCGCCGTCGGCGCGGACGTGCCGCCGCTGCGTCTCCTCGCACTCGGGATGGTGGTGCTGCTCGCGGCATCCATCCCGTTCAACCTCGGCGGCTGGGGTCCGCGGGAGGGCGCGGCCGGGTGGGCGTTCGCAATGGCGGGCTTCGGCGCTGCGGGCGGCGTCTCCGCCGCCACGCTGTACGGCGTGCTGGCCTTCGTGTGCTTCGCCCCGGCTGCGCTGATCGTGCAGTACGCGGCCGTTCGGCGCAGGAGGAGGATGCGGGCATGACCGAGCGACCGTATGTGACCGTGAGCTGCGCCATCTCCCTCGACGGCTACCTCGACACCGCGCGCCCGCCGAAGCTCGCGCTCTCGAACGCCGCCGACTTCGACCGGGTGGACGAGGTCCGTGCGCGGCACGACGTGATCCTCGTCGGCGCCCGCACGGTTCGGCGGGACAACCCGCGGCTGCTCGTCCGCAGTGCCGAGCGCCAGGACCGGCGGGAGGCCTCCGGGAAGTGCCGCACGCCCTGGAAGGCGACCGTGACCTCGACCGGCGACCTCGATCCCCGCGCGAACTTCTTCACCCTCGGCGACACCCGGAAACTCGTGTACTGCCCGCGCGACCGGCACGGCCTCCTCGCCGACCGGCTCGGCGACGCCGCGACCGTCGTGCCGCTCGGCGACGACGTGCGGATGACCGACCTCCTCGCGGACCTCGGCGAGCGCGGCGTGCGGCGGCTGATGGTGGAGGGCGGCGGGAGGACGCTGACCCAGTTCCTCTCGGAGGGGCTGGCCGACGAGCTGCACCTCGCGGTGGCCCCGTTCTTCGTCGGAGACCGGGACGCGCCCCGCTTCGTCGGCGAGGGCGCGTACCCGTGGACGAGCGACCGCCGTGCCGCGCTCGTGGAGGCCCGGCCGATCGGGGATGTCGTGCTGCTGCGCTACGCCCTGTCCGACCGGTTCGGGGGCTTCCCGTGAGCCGGCAGCGCAGGGACCGCCGGGTCCGGAGCGCCGTCGCCACCACCCTGGCCGCCGTCGCCACCACCCTGGCCGTCGTCGCCACCACCCTGGCCGCCGTCGCCACCACCCTGGCCGTCGTCATCCTCTTCGTCGCCTCGCTCGCCCCCGGCCTGGTCGCCTCCGACTCGACGCTCGCCCTCGTGCGCGTCCCGCTGGAGTGCGTCCTCGCTCTGGCCACGCTCATCCTGCTCCCGTGGCGGTGGGCGCGCCGCACCCTCGCGATCCTCGTCGCCCTGCTGCTCGTCCTCGCGACGATGGTCGCTGCACTCGACCGCGTGTTCGAGGCGACGGTCGGCCGGCCGTTCGACGTGGTGTCGGGATGGTCCGAGCTGGTGGACGGCTACGGAGTGGTCCGCGACTCCACCGGGACGGCGGGGGCGATCGGCCTCCTGGCGCTCGTGGCGCTGGTGGCGGTCGGCGCCGTGGTCGCGGTCGCCGCCTCCCTGCTGCGCGTCGCGCGCGTCCTCACCCGTCGGCGCCGGCCGAGCCTGATCGCGGCGTCCGCCGTCACGGCCGGGTGGCTGGTCCTCGCGATCGTCGGCGTTCAGCTCGTGCCCGGCGAGCCGGTCGCCGCGGCCGACGGGCTCTCCGCGGCGGCCTCGACGGTGGACCAGGTGCAGGTCGCCGCGCGCGACCAGGCGGTCTTCGACCGCGCGGCGTCCAGCGACCCGTATGCGGCGCTGCCCGCCTCCGACCTGCTGACCGGGCTGAAGGGCAAGGACGTCGTCATCGTCTTCGTGGAGAGCTACGGGCAGGTCGCCGTGCAGGGCACGTCCTTCTCGCCGGGGGTGGATGCGGTCCTGCGCAGCGGGAACGCCGCCCTCGCCGCCCACGGCTACACCGAGCGCAGCGCGTTCCTGACCTCGTCCACGTTCGGCGGGATCAGCTGGCTTGCGCACTCCACGCTGCAGACCGGGCTGTGGGTCGACTCGCAGCAGCGCTACGACCAGGTGACCGCCGGCACCCGCTTCACGCTCAGCGACGCCTTCCGCAAAGCCGGCTGGCGGACCCTCAGCGACGTCCCGTCGGACTCGAAGCCGTGGCCGGTCGGGTCGACGTTCTACCACTACGAGCAGGAGCTCAACGCCACGAACGTCGGCTACCGGGGACCGATCTTCAGCTACGCGCAGGTGCCCGACCAGTACACGCTGGCCTACTTCCAGCAGCACCAGCTCGCCGGGCCGCACCCGCCGCTGATGGCGGAGATCGACCTCGTCTCCTCGCACACGCCGTGGACGCCGCTGCCGAAGCTGCTGCCCTGGGATCAGCTCGGCGACGGCTCGGTCTTCGACCCCCAGCCGGCGGAGGGCCTCCCGCCGAGCGTCGTCTGGCAGGACCCGCACCACGTCCAGCAGCTCTACGGCCAGTCGATCGAGTACACGATGGGCGCGCTGACCTCGTTCCTGACCACCTTCGACGACCCGAACCTCGTGCTCCTGGTGCTCGGCGATCACCAGCCGGCGACGGTCGTCAGCGGGCCCGGCGCGAACCACGACGTGCCGATCAGCATCATCGCGAAGGACCCGGCCGTCACCGAGCGGATCGCGTCGTGGGGCTGGCAGCCCGGGCTGCTGCCGTCCGCCGGCGCCCCCGTCTGGCGCATGGACGCCTTCCGCGACCGCTTCCTGACGGCCTACGGCCCCTGAAGTCAGCGCGATTCGGCACGAATGTCGCGTTTCGCGTCGCCATTCGCGACATTCGGCACGAATCGCCGGCGAGTGTCACGCCTCGGGCGACGACGGGAACGACCGGCGCGCCACCAGGATGACGACGAGTCCCACGACCACCAGCGCGGCCCCCGCGAACGGCAGCCACCCCAGCCCGGGCCCGGCGAGCACCGCCGCGCCGACCGCCGCCCCTCCTCCGATCCCGATGTTGGCCGTCGAGTTCACGAGCGCCCCGATGACCTCCGGGGTCGCGCCGCGCGTGCGGATCGCCGCGGTCTGGAACACCGACGCCACCCCGCCGAAGCCCGCGCCCCACAGCACCGCGGCCGCGAGCACGCCGGCGAGCGCCGGGAAGGCGATCCCCACCCCCACCAGCCCGACCGTGACCGCGCCGAGCAGCGCCAGTACGGTCGAGCGCGGTCGCCGGTCGAGCGTCGCCGCCGCGAACCAGGTCCCGACCAGCCCGACCGCGCCGATCCCGAGCAGCACCGGACCGACCCCCTGCACCGGCAGCCCGGTGGCGAGGAGGATCACCGAGACGAAGGTGTAGACCGTGAACTGCCCCAGGTACACGATCGCGTTCGCTGTGGAGACGATCCCCAGCCGCACCCGGCGAGCGCCCGCGCCCTCCCCGGTGTGCCCGGTCCCGCCTCCCGGGACCGCCGGCAGCAGCACCGCGACGATGACGACCGTGACCGCGCACACCCCGGCCAGCACGCCGAACGCCGCGCGCCAGCCGAGCGCCGTGCCGAGGGAGGTCGACAGCGGCACCCCGAGCACGAACCCGGCCGAGGCTCCCGCGGTGACCAGCGCCAGCGCGCGCCCGGTGAACGCGGAGGTCACCAGCCGGGACGCGTACCCGATGCTGACCGAGAAGAACAGCGCGTGCGCGATCCCACCGAAGGCGCGCCCCGCCGCCAGCACGCCGAAGTCCGGCGCGACCGCGACCACGAGGTTGCTCACCGTGTACGCCACGAGCGTCGCCTGCAGCAGGCCTTTGCGCGAGAACCGGGACGTCGACAGCGTCAGCGGCACCGCGAGAACGGCGACCATGAACGCATAGACCGTGACCAGCAGCCCGGTCACCGAGTCGGACACCCGCATGTCGTTCCCGATCGCCGGCAGCAGCCCGACCGGCAGCATCTCCGTCGTCACCGCGAGGAAGGTCGCCACCGTCAGCGCGACGAGTCCGCCCGCCGCCTCGCGCACGGTGCCCGCGCTCCAGTCCGACGCGTGAGGCATGGTTGCGATGCTAACCCCGCCGCGCCGATTGAACCGATACCGAGCCTCGTTCGTGTTCCCCATGAGGCCTTCAGCGGTGGAGGCCCGGGGAAGGAAGCGGGTAGAGCCATGACCCAGAGCATCCAGAGCAGTCAGAGCAGCCGGAGCAGCCAGGGGCCGATGCGGCTCATGCGGATCCTGAGCGCAATCGTGCTCGTGCTGGTCGCCGGGATCCATCTGTTCCTGATCTTCGACGGTGTCGGCGGCCTGCTCGGCGTCCTGTTCGTCCTCAACGCGATCGCCGCCATCGTCCTGGCGATCGGGATGCTGGTGCTGCGCGGCGCCTGGCTGCGCCTCGCCACCCTCCTCAGTCTGCTGTTCCTCATCGCCAGCCTGGCCGCGCTCCTGCTCGCCCTCACGGTCGGCCTGTTCGGCATCAGGGAGGTGTGGACGTTCACCCTCGTCCCGGAGACCGTCATCATCGAGGCGATCGGGATCGTCGTGCTGGCGATCACCTCGGGCGCCGCGTTCAGGAGGACGCGCGTGGCGTGACGGCCACCCCCGCGATCTGCGTGTTGAACGGCAGGAACGCCGTCCGGACGCGGTAGCGCTCCACCTCCACGCTCGCGAAGGCCGCGGCGCGGAGGGCGCCCTCCAGGTCGCGCTCGCAGGAGCAGCCTTCGAATGTCCACGCCCAGGGCCGGCGGACCAGCCTTTGCGCCAGCCGGGTCGGCGTCCCGTCCGGCGCTGCCACGTGCTCCACGAAGCGGAAGGCGCCGCCCGGCCGCAGGATGCGCCGGACCTCGGCGAGCACGGCGTCCGGATCGTGGACCGTGCAGAGCACGAGCGACGAGATGACCGTGTCGACGCTGTGGTCCGGGAGGCCGGTGCTCTCGGCAAGGCGCTCACGAAGGTCGAGGCGCACGCCGGCGCGAGCGGCCGCGGACCGGAGGCGCGCGTGCATGTGGCGGTTCGGCTCGACGGCGATCAGAGTCGCGCCGGCCGGGAGGTAGCGGAGGTTCGCGCCGACCCCGGAGCCGAGCTCGACGACCTCCGGCGGCAGCTCGGCGAAGGCGCGCTGCTTGTGCAGGCGGAGGTGGTGCTCGATGTACGGGTCCATGACGCGGAAGAAGGCGGCGTTGAAGGGGCCCCGGAGGGGTGCTGCTCGAAGGCGGGCGCGGACGTGCGGAGGGTGACTCGGGTCATGGAGACAGCCTCCCGGACCGCGGTCAGCGAGTCAGGCGGGGAACTACCCCACTTAGCGCGCGTCCTCGCGCTGCGCCGCGTACCACGCCGCGACCTGTGCCCGGGAGTGGAACCCCAGCCGCAGCCGGATGCGCTCGACGTGACCCTCCGCCGAGCGCTCGTCGATTCCGAGGCGGTCCGCGATCTCGTGGTTCGTGCGGCCGTCCGCGATGAGGGCCGCGACCTCCGTCTGCCGTTCGGTGAGGCTCCCGGCTCCGCGGCGCGACGCGCGGAGGCCGAGGAAGCGGCGCACCGTCGCCACCAGTGCGTGGGCGTCGCCCGCGTACGGCAGGTGCGACCGGCCGGGGAGCACCACGAGCTCTGCGCCCGGGATGCCGGCGGCGAGCTCCCGGGCCTGCGCGAGCGGCGCCGCGCGGTCCCGGTCGCGGTGGACGACGAGCGTCGGCGCGCGCACCCCGCCGAGGACGTCGCCGATGTCGATCCGGTAGCTGAGCTCAAGGAGCGCGCGGGCGGTCGCCGCGTCCGAGGAGGCGCGCTGGTAGCGGCCGAACTCCTCGCGCGTCGTCGCGTGCGCGTCCGGCGCGAAGATGTCGGTGAGGACATCCGAACCGAGTCCCCAGTGCGACTCGACGAGCGCGAGGACATGGTCGCGCGCGCTCGGCGGCGACAGCCGGGCTCCGGACCGCCAGCCGCCGTAGAGCACCAGCCTCCGCACCCGTTCCGGATGCGCTGCCGCCCACGCCGCGGCGATCGGCGCGCCCATCGAGGACCCCATCAGGTCGAACGGCGCGGGTCCGGCGCTCACGGCCACGGCGTCCAGCTGCTCCAGCTCGAACTCCAGCGACGGCTCGCGCCCCGACGGCGCCGACAGCCCGCACCCGGCGCGGTCGTACCGGACCAGCAGGCAGCCCTGCGCGAGACTCTCCAAATAGGCGCGCTCCTCCGGGATCTCCCAGCTCAGCTGGAGGTGGCTCACCCACCCCGACACGTACAGCAGCGGGCGGCCGGACCCGGTCGTCGCGAACGCCAGCTCGGTGCCGCCCTCGGTCGTCAGCCTGCTGATCCGCTGCTGCATGCGTCCATTGTGCGGCGGGCGGCGTGGCTGCGGCACGAGCGTTGCGCCGTCGGACCCCGCGATTACGATGACCTCCGAATCGCGCGCTCCCCGGCGCACGCAGGCCGGGCTCTCGATGGGGACCGGCACGATTCTCACCGCCGCCGTCCGGCATCCGGAGCGCTTCCGCCGACTCGTGCTCGGCCTCCCCCGACCGCGTGGGAGACGCGCCCCGCCCAGGCCGCGGTCTACGGTCAGATGGCCGACCTGCTGGAGACACAGGGCTGGGACGCGCTCATGAAGCTGATGGCGGCATCCGCTCTGGCGCTGCCGCCCGTGCTCGCCGAGCGCGGTGTCACACCGGAGCCGCAGCTGCGGCCCGCGACGGCTCCTGCCGTGCTGCGCGGCGCGGCGCTCTCCGACCTGCCGAGCCCGGAGCAGGTCGCGACGCTGCGGATGCCGGTGCTCCTGCTCCCCTGGGCCGGCGACGCGGGTCACCCGCTCTCGACCGCCGAACGGCTGCACGAACTCATCCCGGCCTCGGAGCTGTTCCTCGCCGAGGACGCCGCCGACGCGGACACCTGGCCGGACCGGGTGGAGGCGTTCCTCGCGTGAACTGAACGGGACAAGCGGGTGACGAGACAGGTGAATCGCGCCCGAACCGGTTGACCCGCCGGCTCTCTCCGGATAACGTCTCACGTCGTGAGCCGTCAGCCCGTGACCCGCACCGCCGTCTGGATGCGCGAACGCACGTGCCTGCCGTTGGTCCGGGTCGAGACGCCCGCTGCGGGCGCTGCGGTCACCGACCTGGCCGCCGCGCGAGGTCGGACCGAGCGACGTCGGACCGAGCGACGGGCACGACGGCGCACCCGCCGCGCGGCCTGAACGGGTTCGCTCGCCCGTCCGCTGCGCAGCTTCCGCGCACCCGCCCGACCGGCTACGTTCGTCGCATGCGGAAGATCGTGGTCTACGAGCTGGTGTCGCTCGACGGTGTCGCGGAGGATCCGGACGCCTTCATCCCGGACTGGGACGAAGACATGGACGCCGACCTCGGCGCCGTGATCGCGACGCAGGACGCCGTCATCCTGGGCCGGCGCAGCTACGACGAATGGGCGCGGTACTGGCCGGGCAGCGATATCCAGCCGTTCTCGGACTTCATCAACGGGGTGACGAAGCACGTCGCGACGTCGGCGCCGCTCGACCCCGAATGGTCGGGGGCGACGGCGATCGAGGGGATGTCGTGGAGTTCGCCAGGCGACTGAAGGAGGGCGACGGCGGCGACATCGGCGTGCACGCCAGCATCACGGTCGCGCAGGCGCTCCTGGCCGGCGGGGTCGTGGACGAACTGAGACTCGTGATCGCGCCCGGTGTGGCGGAGGGTGGACGGCGGTTGCTGGAGGGTCTGCACGCGATGCGCTTCGAGACGCTCTCCTCGTCGATGTCGTCCACCGGGTATCTGATGGTCGGTTACCGGGTCCTGGCCTGACACATTCGTGCCGAATGTCGCCTGCGGCGACGTGAATCAGCACATTCGGCACGAATCGGCCGGCGTCGACCGCTACGCGGCGAGGTGGAAGGTGGTCGCGAAGCGGGTGAGGAGCGTGCGGGGGCCCTGGAGGACCTCCACCACCCCGGCGTCGAGGGCCGCCTCCGGCGTGAGCTCTCCGGAGATGAGCCGCCGGATGTCCGGCCCGCTCGCGAATGCCAGGTCGGCCGGCCCGTCCCCGCGGCTCACGGCCAGGCGCGGCCCCTCCACCTGGATGAGGAGGCCGTCGTCACCGAACCGCGCGCCGTAGGCCGTCGCCGGCAGCTCGGCGGCGACCTGCGGCTGGAAGGCGGTGCGCAACGAGATGGTCATGGAGTCCGGCGTGATGATCTGCTCGGCGCGCGGCTCCCCCAGCGCCTTGAACCCCCAGGCCCCGAACGCGAGCACGACCGGCTCGAGCTCCCGCCCGTACGGGGTGAGCTCGTAGAGGACGATGCGCGAGCGCGGTGCCCGGCGGATGATGCCGGCCGCCTGCAGCTCCTTGAGCCGCGCCGCCAGGATGTTGCTCGGGATGCGGGGAAGACCCACGGCGAGCTCGCCGTAGCGACGCGGCCCGACGAGCAGGTCGCGGACGATCAGCAGCGCCCAGCGCTCCCCCACGAGCTCCAGGGCCTGGGTGATCCCGTCGTACTGCCCGTAGTCGCGCGCGACCATCGGACCTCAGGCCTGCTGGTTCAGGTAGGCCTCGGGGCCCTGCTGCGCGGCGACCGGGTCCATCCAGCCGAACTCGAGGATGT